>CAZTAO010000038.1:0-47090 GCA_964611645.1 uncultured bacterium
ACAACAAGGATACTCCCCAAAATCAATTTACACACTGATAGGGTACACCACCCGATTCTGGGAGCAATTTGACACGACGAAACCCCTGTGGTATATTCACGGCAACGACCGTGTTCCGGGTCAATGCGCAGTAAGCTGTATCCGAAAGGAGAATAGACTATGCTTCGTGTATTGGCAGTATCCGTCGTACTCCTCATCTCTACCTCCGTGTTCGCGCAGACAGTCCCACCTGATGAACTGCGGCTTCTGGATGGCCGCGCACTCAGCGGCAAGGCTGTCGAGTTTGACGGCAAGTCCGTGGTCTTCCGCACCGACGCCGGACTGGCGACCTACCAGCGCGCCGAATGCTCGATGCTGATATTCGGACAGTTGGCTGCGGCTTCCGGGGCGATTCCTCCCGGTGTCAGTGCAATTGCGCCGCTCAATATCCGGAAGTGGGCAACCTGGCGCCAGATCACCCACTGGCCCAGTTCGGACGCCAACCCTCAAGTCTGGGGGGTGCGCATGAGCGCAGACGGCTCACGCATCGCGCTGTCCAGTTGGAAGGGCCTGTTCACGATGAAGTCCGACGGCACTGCGTTCGTGAAAGTAGTCGAGGGGCGAGTGCCGATTTTGGACATCTCCGCCGATGGTAAGCGCGTGGCTTACTGGCTTGAAGGGAAGGGTCTGTTTGTTGCCAACGGTGATGGCACGGATATCTTCCAGTTGCCGGGCGGCTTCAATGTCATCTCGCTGCGCATTACTGCGGATGGTCGCAAGGTCATAGTTCTCTCGCCGGACCGAGGTCTCCTGGAGGTGATGGCGGACGGCAGCGGAATCCGACGAATCGTCGGCATCGCGGAAGCTGCGAAGGCATCAGGCGCCGACGAGAACGGCAACCACTGGCGCGGAGGTGGCAGAGGCAGCGACTTCTCCGGCATCGACATCTCAGATGATGGATCGCATATCGTATTCCAGTATCTGTGGAATGCCATTGCGGTGAATGGCGACGGCACAGGCATACGCAACGTGACCCAGTTGGTGGGTGATGATCGGAGACTCCATTCCACTCGCGTCAGCGGCAACGGTCAGAAGCTGGCATACCTGTGCAACGCAAGCAGCGGCAACGAACTGATTATCGAGAACTGGGATGGAACCGGCCGAGTGATCCACAAAGGCAGGCACGTGTCGGACATTAACTGGTTCGAGATGACGCGGGATGGTTCGCAGGCTCTTGCGAGCTGGGGCGTGCGTTACTTCGGCGCTGACGGGCGCTATTACGATCCGTTTGCGACGCCGGCCGGGTTGGACCCACTTCCTCGGATGCAGCGGGCGTCCTGCACGGCAGACGGCAAACGGGGTTGCTTCGTGATAGAGGGACCGACCGCGCAGTCGGAGGTCGTAACTTACGAACTGAAGCCTGCAACGCTCAATGGCGCGCCTGCGTTGGCGGACATTCGCGTTGTCCCGCATTTCGTGCTCAACGACAGCACATCGGTTTCAGTTCTCACCACCCGTCCCACCGGTGGAGAGGAGATCACGGTTGCACACGCTCTCTTCCGCGATGGGTTCACCTTCATTGGGGATACTGGGGACATCCAGTTCCACCTCTGGCCGAAGCTGAACGACAATGCGGAGAATGGTGACCAGACCAAGGGTGATGGCCTGTTTACCTCCGGCATAGTTAAACTCCAGTACAATAATCCCAAGCCGCCGCTGCCGGCAGGTCCGCTTCAACTGCGCGTGACCGGTTGGAACAAGGCGAACTGCGGTTTGACGGTAGATATGGACGGTATGGAAGCTCGCAATCCCTGAGCCGTCGGAATGCACCCTCTCCCCGGCCTCCGGGGAGAGGGTAAGAGATAATCCTTTTCTTGCCCGTGTCAGCCTCCGCGTGTTATACTTTAGTTAACTCAAACATGGCCTTTCGCCTTGGCGAGAGGCCTTTTTCATGGTGTGACGGCGAATGTTCAATACCTTTCGGGAAGACTGGCGAGCCGTTTTCCGCAACGACCCGGCAGCCCGGAGCGGTCTGGAAGTACTGACCTATGCCGGACTGCATGCGTTGGTCTGGCACAGAGTCGCGCACTTCTTCCACAATCACGGCTTCAAGTTCCTTGGCCGCCTGATATCGCAGTCAGCCAGGTTCTTTACGGGTATCGAGATCCATCCCGGGGCGACTATTGGCAGAGGTTTCTTCATAGACCACGGAATGGGAGTGGTAATTGGGGAGACGGCCGAGATTGGGGACAACTGCCTGCTGTACCATCAGGTTACTCTCGGGGGAGTCAGCCTTGAGAAGAAGAAGCGGCACCCAACGCTCGGAAATGGTGTGGTCATCGGCGCGGGAGCAAAGATTCTGGGCGCGATCACCCTTGGAGATAATGTGAAGGTCGGAGCCAACGCGGTCGTCTTGAAGGACGTTCCGGCCAATTCGACCGTCGTCGGCAACCCGGGCAGAGTGATCATGCAGGACGGCCGCAAGGTCGAACCGGAGCAGCGGCTGACTCACGGCCGCGACCTCGACCCAGAAGGCGAGATGATCCGCTGCATGCTCCACAAGATCGAGGAACTCGAGAAAAGACTACGCTATATGGAAGATCGGGAAACGGATGACAGTGCGCCTCTATAACACTCTGAGCCGATGCAAACAGGACTTTGCGCCCATAGAACCGGGCAAGGTCAGGATGTATAGCTGCGGCCCCACGGTATACAACTACGCTCACATAGGCAACCTTCGCTCGTACGTGTTTGCGGACATTCTTCGCAGAACACTAGAGTATTTCGGGTATGAAGTGCCGTCGGTGATGAACGTGACCGATGTGGGGCACCTGACCTCAGACGAGGACGCAGGCGAGGACAAACTCGACAAGGAAGCCAGGAAGCTGGGCAAGGACATCTGGGAGATCGCCCGGGACTTTGAGAAAGTCTTCTTCGACGACCTGGAACAGCTCAATATCGAGCAGCCGACGGTCCGATGCCGGGCTACCGACCATATCCAGGAAATGATCGATATTGTTGCCAAGCTGATTGCCAACGGGCACGCCTACGAGACCGACGATGCAGTCTACTTCGATGTGGCCACGTTCCCCAAATACACGCAGCTCTCTCGCCAGTCTCTCGATGACAAGACAGTCGGCGCGCGAGACGAAGTGGTGGAAGATTCATCGAAGCGCAACCCGGCGGATTTTGCGCTGTGGTTCAAGGCAATTGGTCGGTTTGCGAACCACACAATGCGATGGGAGTCGCCTTGGGGAGTTGGCTTCCCCGGCTGGCACATCGAGTGCTCCGCTATGTCGATGAAGTATCTTGGAGAGACCATCGACATCCACACCGGCGGGGAAGACCATATCTGGGTCCATCACCCCAACGAGATAGCGCAGAGCGAGTGCGCGACCGGCAAGCAGTTCGTGCGTTATTGGCTGCACGGCGCTTTCCTGGTTGTGGGGAAGAGCGATGATGATACCGGCGAGGCCCGGATGGGTAAGTCGGAGGGTAACTTCCTTCGCTTGCAGACCCTGATCGACAATGGATATGACCCGCTGTGCTACCGGTATCTGTGCCTGATGGCCCACTATCGGGCGAAGCTGAAGTTCACCTGGGAATCTCTGGACGCGGCGCGATCCGGGTTCGCGTCTCTGAAAGAGTTTATCGCAAGGGCAACTTTGCTGGGCGGAACCGAGGGTGAATGGGTAAAGGAATACAGGGAGAGGTTTGGGGCTGCAATCGCCGACGATCTCAACATGCCGCAGGCGATGGCTTGTCTGGCCGACTTGGTAAGAGAATCGGACCACCGCCAGGACTACGGGGTTCTGGATGCAATCTATGACTTCGACCGTGTTATGGGCCTCAGGCTCAGGGAATCGGCAGCGGCGAATACGACGGTGGATGACAGAGTTCAAGCGCTCATCAAGGAAAGAGAAGAAGCCCGGGCAAGCAAGAATTGGGCCAGGGCTGACGAGATAAGGAAACTTCTGGCAGACGAAGGAATCACTCTCACGGATTCATCTTCGGGGACGCTCTGGCGTAAGGCTGACGGATAAGGGATTTGTAGTGCGCTTTCGGGTTACAACAATTCTGGCTGTGTTCGGTGTTACTCTGGCTGCCTTGGTGGTCGGGGTATTAATTGGCACCAGGGTTTTTGCCCAGAGCGACAGAATATGCCGTGGAGTCGTGGTGTCCGGCGTAGACTTGTCGGGGATGACCAGTGCGGACTCAGAAGCCTCCTTGCGCGCACTGGCAAAGTCCAGAAGCGGCGAGATTCTCACCTTGCGCTACGGCCAGAAGAGTTGGTCCGGCAGGTTGGGCGATCTTGGAGTAAGCCTGAAGTGGCAAGATGCCGCGCACAAGGCGTGGCTGGTGGGTCGGGGCGGGGGTATCGTTCAGCGCTCCCGCGACATTCTTGGGCTTAACAACAGAGGGCGGTTCGAAATCGCGGTCGCCGTGAACCCCGCCATCCTGGATCTGACCCTCAACAAAGCCACACGAGCAATCGACCGTCCGCATGTCGATGCTTCCATTCGGATGGTGTCCGGGTCCTTCAGTGTAAAGCCCGAACAGGACGGTCTTGCCGTCGACAAGAAAGCCGCATACGCGGTCGTGCAGGAGGCTGTCCGGACTGCTACCCCCCAGGTAGAGCTTCCAGTGACAGTTGACGAAGCCGCCATCACCGCCGCCGATCTGCGCTCGGTCAACGGTCTGCTGGCCGAGTATACCACGAGGTTCAAAAGCTACCAGCGAGATCGCACCTACAACCTCAAACTCGCGGCCAAGGTATTGAACGGCGTGATTGTGAAGCCGGGCGAGACGTTTTCATACAACACGGTGGTCGGCCCCAGGGTCGCCGAGAGAGGCTACCGCAACGCTCCGATATTCGTCAAGGGCAAGGTGGAGCCGGGTCTTGGGGGCGGAATATGCCAGGTTTCCAGCACTCTCTATAACTCGGTCCTTCTGGCCGGGCTGAAAGTGAACGAACGCTACCACCATTCGCGAACGGTTGTATATACCCCGGCAGGCCGGGACGCGACCGTGGCCTACGGCTCCAGGGACTTCAGATTCACAAACACCCTCAAGAACCCCATCTACATAGGCTCTCACGTTCAGGGGTCTCAACTGCGTGTCGCGCTGTATGGGTCGCTGAGTGATCGGCTGTCCGTGAAAGTGTGGAGTTCGGCTTCGGGCTATGGAACTGCCAGGGCCGCAGTTACAGTCACCGACCCGAAGCTCGCGCCCGGACGCCGCAAGGTCACAGACAAGGGTTCTCGCGGGGTATCAGCCATAGTGCGGCGAAGCATAACATCGAACGGTCAGACCACTACCGAAGTCGTGTCTCGAGACATCTATCCTCCGCAGCCGAAGGTCATTGCTGTCGGGCCGAAACCTGCCCCCAAGAAACTGGCAGCCCCTCAGCCTGCCGTTGACACAGAGACAGCGCAGGGAGCCGAGTAGCTTCGCTTTCCCTTGACTTGCCTCTCGCTTCAGACTAGAATGGAATTGGGGGATGGCATTGACAGAACTCAGTAATCATTCGAGAAGCAGAACCGTAATCATCATTCTGGGCATCATGTTGTTCATCGGAATGATAGTGGTTTCTCTTTTGTTCCTCCGGTACCCCGTCAAGGGCCTCTCCAAGACCGAGCTCTTCGTTACCAAGCAAAGCCTCACGCACGCCATTGTTCGCGCGAAGGATGGCAAGCTGACGACGGTTGAACAAGCAGGCAAAGCCTGCCCCACATGACTTTAGGGAGCAGGCGATTATGGGGTCCATAGTCAGAAAAATCAGAAACCTGAAATTCCAGCGCCTTTCAACCCAGCTTGCGACTCTGGTCGTCCTGAACTTGCCGTTGTTAGGAGTGCAACTGGGTATGCAGTCTGTCGCCTGCCCTGTATTCTTCTGCCACTCCTGCCCCAGCGCCTCCATGGCTTGCCCTCTCGGGGTCTTGACCAACTTCGCCGCACTCAAGATCTGGCCGTTTATCACGATCGGTATTCTTGGGACGGTTGGAATGATAGGCGGGCGGTTTGTGTGTGGGTGGATGTGCCCGTTTGGCATGCTGCAGGATTGGCTGCACAAGATACCATCCAGGAAGTTCAAGCTTCCCCGTGTGGCTCGCTGGACGAAGTACGCGGTGTTGGTTGTGTTGGTACTGGCGGTTCCTTTCTTCTTGCCGGGCAAGCCCTACACATTCTGCAACTTCTGCCCTTCAGGCACGCTGGAGTCCGCGATTCCCTGGTCCTTTATGGGAGTATCCAAAGGACTTGGCGCGAGTTACTTTATGAGACTGGGAATACTTGCTGCTGTGTTGGCATTTGCAGTGTTCGTCTCAAGGGGATTCTGCCAGGCGCTGTGCCCGCTGGGAGCCATATTTGCGGCATTCAACCGGATATCCCTTGGTCGGATCCGTCTTACTACTGACAATTGTAACAACTGCGGGGTTTGTGCCACAGTTTGCCCTACCGACATCGATCCGGTCGCCGACATCAACTCTGGAGAGTGTGTGCGGTGTCTGGATTGCACGACAACCTGTCATTTGAAAATGGGAATCAAATGAGCACGACTCAGACCTTCAAGGAGGCGCGTATGACCAGGTTATTCTCGCGCACTGCCGTGGTGATTGGGCTGGCGCTGTTTGTTGCTGTCGCCGCCAGCGCCGACGGTAAGCTCAAGTTGTCCCTGCCCGGCCAGTCTCGATTGGCAGTCAGGGCTGCGGATGGGTCCGCGAAGTCTCTCACGTCCGCGGATGGTGTATTCAGCCTTCCCGCGGGCAACTACAGCATCACCGGTTACTCATCCGCGGCGAAGACGAAGACGGGGGAGTCGTGGTCGGTGTTTGCCACTGCTGTAAAACCCGTCAGCGTAACTGTCAAAGACGGAAAGACCACGCCGGTGAAACTTGCTGAACCATTTGTGGCATCTGTGAAGGTTTCTTCGCAAGACGCGTCGAATATCAGCATGAACTTCAAAACCTTTGGAGCATCTGGGGAGAGCGTCAGCATCTACGGCCCCAAACCTCCGGGTTTCCTTGCAACGGCCAAAACTGGTGGGTCTTGGAGCGGCAGCTTCAAATATGGGTGAGGCGGCACCTGCACGTACTCCGGGCGAGTACCAGAAAACATGTCAGGCGTCATCACCATCAAACCCGTCGTAGGCGGGCCGTTCAAGGTCAAGGCCAAAGCAACGACTATCAAGAAGTAGGGGCTCACAGCCATTTCCGTGGGCGCTGGTTCTTAGAACGAGTGTGCTGGTCACTGTGACGTGGAGGTGGTATAAATGGTCAAAAGGGCATCTTTTGTTTCCATAGTGCTGGCAGTGGTGTGCGCTTTGCTTTCAAACGCACATGCAGCCGGCACTGTGGCGTTCAAGTCGAAGCAGCCGCTGTATGCCAAGATTGCGGTCAGCGGCAAGTCGGTGCGGATTGTCAGCCTTGCGCTCGACGAGTCCAAAGGCACAGGCAAGGGCTACGATATCCTCTACGTCGACAGCAATGGCAATAAGCGCTTTGAAAAGGCAGAGGGTATCAAGTCCAAGAAGTACCCGAGTCAGAGTAGGCCCTCAATCTACTGGAACGGAGTCAAGCTGCCACTGTCAGGCGTTCTAAGAGTCCCGTTGAGCAACGGTATGACAGCCAACTACTACGGCGTACGTGAGAAGACTCTGAACTTATACGCAAGCATCAATCTTCCCAAGAAGGTTACCGAATCCACCGCTACCAGCTACTATCTCACTTCCAACCTAAAGTTGAATCGTTCGCTGGCAGGAGCGAAAGTGTACACTCTGGCTGCACCAAGCCTGAGTGTGCAAGTCCAGTCGCTGGACGGGGCGGTGGGTTTCGCAATGGCCCTCAAGTGCGGAGATTTCGATCTAGCCTATACAGGTGGGCCTGCAAACCAGTCTCAGGACCAATCCAACGCCAGTTATGCCATCAAGGATGATAACGGAGGCGTAATCGAGAGTGGAACAGGCGACCTTCAGAAATTCGGTTTTGGGTGAGGCGGCGACTGCTCGTATTCCGTGCGAATACCTGAAGGCAAATACACACTAACATCAATGGTAGATACCGGGCCGCTGGCCGGGGTGCTGACTTCACGGAAGCAGTTCGAGGTGAAGTCAAAGTAGCCGCGTTGGTATTACAGTGCATCGAGCGGCGCTCCGGTCTCTGGGCTTGGAGCGCCGTTTCTTTTGGAGATGACATTTTGAGTGATAATCCGCTGCGTTCGCTGCCGTCAGTCGATGAACTGCTGCGAACCCAGCCCTTACAGGGGCTTCTTGAGACCCACGACCGCTCGCTGGTTGTAGACACGGCGCGTGAAGCGCTGGAGTCTGCGCGCAAAGCCATTAGGAGCAACACTGCCGAGGCCGCCGAAGTCTCGTCGGAACATCTGGCAGCGGAGGTCAAGCGCCTGGTGTCGGCGAAACTGGAGTTCGTGGACATGCGCGCCGTAAACGCCACCGGCGTTATCCTGCACACAGGCCTTGGAAGAGCGATGTTGGCGGAGCGGGCTGTTGAATCGGTAGCCAACGCCATCTCCGGTTACAGCATGCTTGCTGTCGACGTTGAGACCGGCCAGCGGGGGAGCCGGGACGTGTATCTGAGCGACCTGCTGTGTGAACTTACAGGCGCCGAAGCAGCGACCATAGTCAACAACAACGCCGCAGCCACAATGCTTATTCTCAATACTCTCGCGGCGGGCAAGGAAGTGATCGTGTCGCGGGGGCAGTTGGTGGAGATCGGCGGGTCGTTCCGAATGCCTGATGTGATGGAGATGAGCGGGGCGAAGCTGCGAGAGGTCGGCACGACCAACAAGACCCACCTCAGGGACTACGTCTCTGCCATCAACGAAAACACCGGCGCAATACTGAAAGTCCACCAGAGCAACTACAAGATAGTGGGTTTCACCCAGGAGCCCGGCATAGAGGAACTGGCTCGGCTTGGCCGCGAGCGTGGGATACCAGTTATAGATGACCTCGGAAGTGGCGCGCTTATCGACATGACCAAGTATGGTCTTGAGCCTGAGCCGATGGTGGTGGACAGCGTGAATGCGGGCGCGGATGTGGTCTGTTTCAGCGGAGACAAGCTCATCGGCGGCCCGCAGTCCGGGATCATAGTTGGCAGGAAAGAGACCATCGCTCGTATCAAGAAGAATCCGCTGGCCCGCGCTCTGAGGGTCGGCAAGATGACAGTCGCCGCTATGCAGGCTACGTTGAGGCTGTTTCTCGACCCCTCGAATCTGGAGAAGACCCATCCCACCTACAGAATGCTCGCGGCTCCTCTGGACGAGTTGAGAACACGGGCTGAGGTTGTGGCGAATGCTCTCACCAAGGCTGAGGTCGGTGCGGTGCTGGATATTGTATCAAGTGAGTCTCAGGTAGGCAGCGGCTCTGCCCCGGGCCAAACGATGCCCAGCGTAGCGCTTTCAGTGAAGCCCAGCGGCTGTTCCGCGGACGATCTGGCAAGAACGCTTCGCAAGCGCAAGCCGGCAATAGTGGCCAGAATTCACCAGGACCGCGTGCTCTTTGATTTTCGGACTATCCAGGCTCGCGAAGACGCGCTTGTTGCTTCAACGCTGATAGAGCTACTAGGTGGCGGCCGATGAGAGACCTTGAGAAGCGTAAGAAGATAATGCAGCGGTCGATAGCTCTAGGTCACTGCATCTGCAACCCGAAGATACCCTGCCCGTGCCCGGCATTCAAAGAGACGGACGTGTGCTCGTGCGCGGGTGAGCGGCCGGAGTTGCCGTCGGCGGATGTGAAGCTCACCGCTCTGGTGGAGAAGTCAGGCTGTGCCTCCAAGATCAACCAGACAGACCTCAAGCTGGTCCTTGCCGGTCTGCCGCATATAGACAACCCCAGGGTGCTGGTGGGCACAAACACCTGCGACGACGCGGGCGTGTATCTGCTCGATGAGAACACTGCGCTGGTGCAGACAGTAGACGTTTTCAGCCCCAACGTAGACGACCCATACACGTTTGGCCAAATAGCCGCTGCGAATTCCCTGAGCGATGTCTACGCGATGGGCGGCAAACCCATCACCGCGCTCACGGTTATCGGTTTTCCGATTGAGACGGTGACCCCGTCCGCGATGACCCAGATGCTCAAGGGTGGGCAGGACAAGATGACCGAGGCCGGGGTTGCAGTGGTAGGCGGTCACAGCATCAACGACCCCGAACCCAAGTTCGGCTATGCAGTCACCGGGGTGATCGATCCCAAGCGGATCGTGACAAACTCAGGGGCGCAGGTTGGGGACGTTCTGGTTCTGACCAAGCCGCTGGGGGTCGGAGCCATATCATTCGCCGCGCAACTCGGCAGGGCGTCCGATGAAGCTCTGGCAAAGGCAGGCGCTCAGATGGCAACGCTCAACCGCGCCGCCGCTGAAGCGATGCAGGAAGCAGGAGTTCACGCCGCCACCGACGTCACAGGATTTGGCCTGTTGGGGCACCTTTCGGAGATGGTTCGGCAGAGCGGTGTGACTGCGGAGGTATTCGCTTCTTCCGTTCCGGTCATTCCCGAAGCGTTGGAGTATCTGCGCGCCGGAATGGTTTCGGGGGCCGTAGAGCGCAACTGGGAGTCCGTGAGCGCCATTCTGGATGGGGCCACGGACATAGAGGAACCTCTCTTGCAGGCCTTGTGCGATCCCCAGACATCCGGCGGGCTGTTAATGGCAGTGCCACGCGGCAAGCTGGATAGTCTGATGACTGATCTAGAGTCTCGCGGTGTTTTTGGAGCCATTGTTGGCAATGTAATCGAACAGTCGTCCGGTCGGATTGTGCTGAGGCCGGGCGAGTTCCGTTGTTCTGCATCGAAGCAATTGTCGGAGGTAAGTGATATGACCCAGGAATTCAGTGACTGCTGCTGCTCGCAGACCCAACCGGAGTGCTGCACGCCTGGCGCCGCAGGCGATGCGTCGGACGCAATGGCCAGATTCAGTGACTTCACCAGAGCTGCCACGGCGGACAGCGCCATTCCACTTCGGACCAAGGAACTGATGATGATCGCGCTGTCGATTGTCTCCAAGTGCGAACCGTGCGTCAGAATCCACCTGGGCAAGGCGCGGGCGATGGGGGTCTCCGAGGCTGAGATAGCTGAGGCGGTGGCGTTGGCGGTGATGTTTGGCGGCGCGCCGGCGATGATGTTCTACGACTCGGTGAAAGGTTAGTATACGCGTATGCGGCAGGTAATCGTTGGCACGGCAGGCCACATAGATCACGGCAAAACGGCGCTGGTAAAGGCCCTGACTGGCCACGACACCGACACCCTGGCGGAAGAAAAGCGCCGAGGGATCACCATCGAGTTGGGATTCGCCTTTCTGGATATTTCCCAATCTACGATGGGTAGGGATCTCCGAATCCCTGCCCCTATGCTCCCGGAGGGTGGCGATTCGGAGATCGCCACCCATCAGTTGGCCACCCATCAGGCGTCCGACCGCCAGATAGTCTTTATAGACGTCCCCGGCCACGAAAAGCTCATTCGCACCATGATCGCCGGAGCAGGCAACATAGACGCAGTGATGCTTGTGATAGCCGCCGATGAGGGCATATCCCGCCAGACACTCGAACACTTCGATATAGTGAAGCTCCTCGCCATCCCCGATGGTCTGATTGCCCTGACAAAGTGTGACCTAGTTGACGAGGCCAGGCTCGAGTCTCTGACTGCCGAGGTTCGCGAGTTCGTTTCCGACACTTTCCTTGCGCAAGCTCCGATTCTGTCGGTATCTGCCGTTTCCGGCGATGGCATTGACGATCTCAAGGTCGCGTTGGGCGAGCTTGCTGCCCGGGCGCGTGACCGCAAGGATACCGGGGTCTTCCGAATGCCTGTTGACCGTGTGTTCACGATGCGTGGCTTCGGGACAGTGATCGCCGGGACCACACTCTCGGGCGAAGTAAGGGTAGGGGATCGGGTCCACATTATGCCGGAGGGTCTATCAGCCCGGATCAGGGGCATACAGGTCCACGGCGAAAGTGTCGAAGTCGCCGGGATTGGCAGCCGCACCGCTCTGAATGTCCCCGATGTGAAGAAAGAGGATGTTCGCCGAGGCCAGTGCGCGTGTAAGCCGGGTTCGCTGCGCGTAACCTCCAGGCTAGATGTCCGGCTTCTCGTCCTCACCGACTACACTCGTCCACTCGCCAACCGCGCAAGGGTGAAGGTTCACATTGGGACGGACGAACTGATTGGACGGGTGATGTTATTTGAGTGCGAGGAGATGGCGGCGGGAAGCTCTACCTACGCCCAGTTGGTGCTGGAGGAGCCTACCGTGGCCGTGCGCGGCGACCGCTACGTTATCCGCACATTCGACAATGCCCAGACCATCGGCGGCGGTGTCGTTCTCAACGCCAACGCTACGGTCCGCAGGAAGTCCGACAAGTCCGCCGCGGAACGGTTAGGCGTTCTGGAGTCAGGAGAGCTTCCGCAGGTGGTGTTTATTCTCGCCGAGATGTCTGGTTATGTGCCGGTTTCGGTGAGTCAGCTTGCAATGGCTGCCGGCGAGAGCCACGGATTGGTTGCCGAGATTGTGGAGGCTCTGAAAACCGCCGGCGAGCTTTCGGCCATCGGTGGCCCCGGTGCTGAACCAACATATCTACATTCGAGCAAAGCCAAGAGCCTGTCTTCCGACGCGTTGAGAGTGGTGCAGGAAGCTTTTGGCAAGGACCAGTACAAACTCCAGTTGCCGCTGGCTGATCTCTACTCCAAGCTGGCGAAGCTTGCGGAGCGGCCTGTTCTGGAAGCGATGATCTGGAACCTGGTCACTCAGGGAAAGCTTGTGAGGAAGGGCGACAGGATATCGCTGCCCGGCCGGAGCATCGAGTGGAAGCCGGGAGAGGAAGCGGTCGCGGCAAGGGTTGTGGAAGCATATCGGAGCGCCGGTTATGTGAGCCCGTCCGAGTTCGACCTGATGAAGCAACTGAACATCCCCAAGCCCTGGTTCGACAGGATTATGCGCGTGCTGATAGACCAGGGCGAACTAGTGAGGCTGGATGAACGCATCATCTGGCACCGCGAGAGCTTCGACAAGGCAAAGGACCTGCTGGTTGAGTTCCTCCAGTCCCACGGCTCCGCCACCGTCGGTGACCTGAAAGACGCCCTTGGAGTATCGCGCAAGTACGCTGTTCCATTTCTTGAATACATGGACGCCAAAGGTATAACCCGACGCGACGACGACAGAAGAGTCCTCCGAAGGCAACCACCCAGAACTAACACCTAACACCTAACACCCAGCACCCATAACCCAGCCTGAGTTTGACCACACTCAGCCTCGGATGGTATAATCGAAGCCAGTGGAAGCTATGCTTTCATAAGTGATGGGTCGGTAACTCAGTGGTAGAGTATCGCCCTTTTAAGGCGAGAGTCGCGGGTTCGAGCCCCGCCCGACCTACCATCACCCCCTCAGGTATTACTTTCTTCCACCACGGTTAGTCTAGTCCTCACTGCCAACTTTGGCCCAGCGGACCTGTAACGTCTTTCTCTTGATCCTCAGACGGATCGCGGTTCCACGCAGCATTCGCAAAGTGGTATAATTTCCACCATACCTGATTACGACCGGCAGACCTTAGCGAATCTCCTGAGTCGATTGTCATTCAGAGGTGATGTAGATGCCATCGATCTGCACTCGCGCGCACTGTGTTGCCATGTTCAGGGCTGTCTTGGTTGTGTTGACTTGCGCATTCGTGGCCATGCTGTGTGTCGTGACAAGCGCTGCATCATCCGCGCAGGCTGGCGGATCTGATTGCCGGACTATCTCCTATCCTCTGGCTGGCCCGTCGGCGTCATTTGTGCCTGGCGTTGGGATGGACGGCAAGCCCACTGGATATCGGCTGGAGGCCACGGGATTTGGCAGTTTCAGCTCACCCGGGAATCCCGCGCTGCCGTTCAGAGGGATAACCCTCGCGCTGCCGCCGGACGCTGACCCGGAAACCATCAGGGTTGAGGTTTGTAACGGCGTATACGAAGAGTCGCAATGCGCTGAGGCGGTCGCGCCGTGCCCGCCAATGGCCGCCAACACCTCGGACGGGAAGCTACTGGACTGGGGGCCGGATAAGAATATCTCCAACGGCAAGAACCTGCTTGTGTACGGAGCTAACGCGCTCTACCCCGGTTCGCACGTCATCGCGGGGATTCCAGGCAAAATGGGTGACTGGAACATGCTCCCCGTGGAGTTCTGGCCATATCGCTACAACCCCATCACCAAAAGTCTGGTAAAGTTGGTGAAGGGCGATCTTGTAATAAGCTTCGGCACACTTGCCCGCCTGCAGGGTACCGGCCAGAGACCGTTCACCCCGTATGGAGTCTCGGACGTCGTCGATAACTACGACCAGGCGAAAGGGTGGTATTCGGCTAACAGACTCGCCCTCGATACGCTTCCAGGGTACGTTATCATCACAACATCCGCAATCAAGACAGCCTGCTGGAAGCTGCCGTTCATCGCTACGCTGCGCAACGGACAGGGGTTCAACACGCAGGTGATTGATGAGACTCAGTGGGGAGGCGGAACAGGCGATACCGCAGCAGAGAACATACGGACCTGGCTCAAGAACAACTACGTGTCGATGAACATTCAGTACGTCCTGCTGATCGGCGACCCCAACCCGACTTCCGGCGACGTTCCGATGAAAATGCTCTGGCCGCGCAATAACGAAACCACGGATACAAGTATGCGCGATGCGCCCTCCGACTACTACTATGCCGATCTGACCGGAGACTGGGACTACGACGGTGATGGTTGCTACGGGGAATCGGATGATGACAAGGTTCTGGGCGGGGTTGACCGATTCATAGAGGTTATGGTTGGACGTATCCCCTACTACGGCAACGCGGACAATCTCAATAGCATCGTGCAGAAGATCTATGACTATGAGACCTTGCCGCAGGGCGAGTGGGTCAACAGGGCCCTGCTGCCTATGAAGCCCAGCGACGACTCCACTCCCGGATACCATCTTGGAGAGGCCATCAAGAACGACTTTCTGGTTCCCTGGGGGAAGACCTACACCAGAATATATGAGGACAGAAACTACACCGATCCGCCCGCGGAGTTCTCTCCGTGCAAGGAGGCTACCGTGCTTGCGGAGTGGAAGAAGCGGGCGGGAATGGTGTTCTGGTGGAGTCACGGATGGGACTGGGGGGCCGCAGACGTCTTCAGCTCACCCAACTGTCCGAAACTCGACGACACGTCTCCGTCAGTCGTGTTCCAGGTCTCATGCCTGAACGGTAAGCCCGAGAGCAATAACAACCTTGGATACCAGTTGCTCAACCACGGCGCGGTAGCAACCGTAAGCGCAAGCCGAGTGTCTTGGTACTGGGTGGGGGAAACCAGCTACAACTACTCAGCGTCCAACGCAGGCATGTCCTGGCAGTTTGCCAAGCGAATGATCCAGGACCACAAGAGCCTGGGTGACGCGACGTATTTCATGAGAACCAGCGTCCCTCTGGACTTCTGGATGAACCACTGCGTCTTCAACTTGTACGGCGATCCGGCCACAAAGCTCGCCGAGAAGTCTTCGGCCTTGTACGCAAGAAGCATCACTCCTGCGACTGCGGCCAACACCGGGCCGGTGAACATAACCGATCTGGCGGGAAACGGGTTCCAGACTGGCGCTGTGGTGACCCTGCGCAAACGCAGTCAGACCGCAGTCACGGCCACAAGTGTCAACGTGGTTAGCACAGAGAAGATCACCTGCACATTCGACCTGGCCGGAAAGGTTACCGGAGACTGGCAGGTCTATGTCAAGAATCCCGACGGGCAGGAAGTGCAGATGCCCGGCTGGTTTATGGTTACGCTGGCGAGTGTGACGGGCGTGACCCCGTCATTCGGCTACAATACAGGATCGACTGCTATAACCAATCTCGCGGGAACCGGCTCTACAGCAGGCTCCACCGTGAAACTCACGATGGCGGGGCAGCCGGATATTCCCGCCACCGGGGTGACCATAGTCAGTTCAACCAAGATCACGTGCTCCTTCGATCTCTCCGGCAAGGCGCCCGGGACACGGGATGTCGTGGTGAGCAGCCCATCTGGTCAGGTCGCGCAACTCTCCGGCGCGTTCAGAGTTATCTCTGTGCCTGAGGAGGGCTTTGAGTCCGGCGACCTGAGCAGACTGCCGTGGTTCACATTTGGCGTTAACGACTGGCAGACTACTACGCATCAGTACCACACGGGGTCACGATCCCTCACGTTCTTAGGTCAGTCACACCCCAGCTATTTCGAGATTACGCTCGATAGAGAAGCCGGGGCCGTCTCATTCTTCAAGTATGCATACACCGGATATACGGCCAGTCGCTTGAGATTCCTGATCGATGGTGTCGAGATGGCCATCTGGGGAAATGAGACCTGGGCTTCCGTCCCCGACATCTTCGACGTGTCGGCTGGAACGCACACATACAGGTGGGAACTGGTCAAGAGCGGAGATTTCAGCAACGTGACCGCGTATGTGGATGACATCGGTTTTCCGCCCGCTCCGGCAAACATAACAGTCAGCAGCCTGCGGCCCAGAAGAGGCGTCAACTCCGGGGTGGTGGGAATAGACTACCTCTGCGGGAGTGGGTTCGTCAGCGGGGCGACGGCGAGACTGCGTAAGACCGGGCAACCGGATATCCCGGCGTCTTCGGTTGCCGTGGTGAACCCCGGAAAGATCACCTGCAACTTTGACCTCACCGGCAAGAGTCCTGGCTATTGGGACCTCATAGTCACAAATCCCGACGGGCAAATGGATTGGGCATACAATGCTTTCCTTGTGGAGCTTCCGGTAGAAGAAGACTTTGAGACCGGCAACCTGAGCAAGCTGCCATGGACTACCGGCGGATCGGCTGGCTGGGTAGTTCAGTCAGCTAGTAAGCGCTCCGGCTCATACGCTGCTGCCTCGCAGTCAGGGGCCAACTGGCTTCAGGTCACCGTGCCCGGTCGCACTGCGGGATATGTCACCTACTACAAGAAGCAGGGCCAGAGCGGCAGCGTGACGACTCTGAAGTTCTTTGTGGACGGAGTTGAGCGATCCAGCCTCAAGTCCCGTGTTGATTGGAGTTCGGAGCCTGACACATTCTACGTGGCGGCAGGAACACATACCTACAGATGGGAGACGGACAATCAGTATTGTTGGCTCGATGACATCACTTTTCCGCCCGCTGTACGCATTGATAATATAAGCCCCAACATCGGCTCAAACAACGGAAACCTGACTATCAAGTCGCTGACTGGCGCAGGTTTCAAGGCTGGCTGCGGGGTCCGCCTCACCCAGAAAGGCCAGACGGATATCGTCGCGACTGGGGTAACTCGTTCAGGTGATACTTTGTTGGTATGCACGTTCAACCTGAAGAACGCGGCTGTCGGCAAGTGGGACGTCGTTGTCAGCAACACGGACGGCTCTTACGCCAGGATGCGGCAGGGATTCACTGTGAAATACCCCGCGCCCACCCTTGCCTCCATCACCCCAAACGTCGGATGGAACTCAGGCACGGTCAATATCACGGGTATAGTCGGGACCGGCTTCCGGAGCGGAGCGACGGTCAAGTTGGTGAGGGGAACCCACGTCATCGCGGGGACCTCGGTTGTGCCCGCCTCTTCCATCAAGATCACCTGCGCTTTCAACTTGAGTGGCGCCCCTCCGGGAACCTATGACCTGGTTGTGACCAACGCCGACGGCCAGTCGGCAAAGCTGGCTGGAAGCTTCATTGTATATGGCCCCCCGCCGATCCTGTCATCAGTCTCGCCTGGCTCAGGCGTGAACGATGCTTCAGTCAAAGTGAGCCTGTTCGGGCAGGCGTTCGAGAAGGGCGCATCAATAAAGCTGACTAGCGGCGCGAACACCATTGTCGGCACTTCCGTGGAAACTGTCAATGCCAAGGAAATGAACTGCTTGTTCAGGCTGAACGGCGCCACGCCGGGCCTCTGGAATGTGATGTTGACCAATCCCGACGGCCAGCAGTCGACGCTAACCAACGGTTTCTCTGTCCTGAGCCCTGCTCCGACATTCGGCAAGATCTCACCGACAAAGGCCCGCAATACTGCTGATGTAAGGGTCGACATCGTGGGATCAGGGTTCGAGAAGGGGATCAGCATCAAGCTTACCAGAAGCGGGGAACCGGACATCGTTGCTACGGATGTCAATGTCAGCGATCCGACCACGGTGACGTGCAGACTTCCCGTCTCCGGTAAGACGAAAGGCCTCTGGACACTCGTGCTCACCAATCCCAACGGATTCCCACTGGTCGTGACCAATGCATTTACGATATACGCGAACCTGACGGTCGCAATAAACCAGAGGTCCAGTCAGCCGGATCCGTGCCAAGGGACGGTCAACTTCACAGTCAACTTCAGCGAGTCGGTCAGTGATTTCACAGCGACTGATGTGGTGATTGGAGGCACTGCCTTGCCGACTACAGTCGTTATTGCCGCGGGATCAGGGCGGGACTACACTGTGAGAGTTACGGGGATGACTTTGCACGGGACCGTGACAGCGACCATACCAGCGGGCGCCGCGCACGACGCGGGCGGGTTCCCGAGCCAAGCTTCTTCGAGCGCGGACAACAGCGTAACTTGGAATACCAAGCCCAGGATTCTCTACATATCGCCCGCAAGCGGCGCGCTTACCACGGGAGTGTGGAAGACGCTCTCCAGTGCGTATGACGACTACAACGGCGCAACCGATATCCTGAAAGTCTATATGCTGCTGAGTCGCTCTTCCAGCCAAATGGACGCAGCGTACATGATGTACGATCAGTCACTCAACAAGCTATATCTGAAGAACAATGCCAACACGAGTTGGGGCACAGGCTACGCGCCGGGAAGCGACGTGACGCTCAGCAATAGCCAGGTCTACCTCGACGTCAAGAATACTACCATAGCAAGGTCGGGGAAGAACCTGGTTGTGAAGTGGCGGATTCAGCCCAGGGGGGCGTTTCCTGGCACGACTCTCTACGCACACCAGTTCATTATTGACAGCGGCTTCTTGTCCAGCGGTTGGACCTTGGTGGGTACTTACCAGGCTTCGGTACCGAGTGCCAACAAGTAGCCATCTAGATCATCTTCTCGCGGCGCAATCTTGCCGAGCTGCCACGGGGCATATTCGGCATCCAGGCATACCGATGCTGCGCCACGCCCCACATCCGCTATCTGCCACATGATCCCCGAGAGAAAACCTGCAGTTTTTCTCCGATTACCCCTTGACACGCGTATCGCCCTGAAGTATACTCTCATGCAGTAACCGGTTACCGGTACTCGGTTACTGCTGAGAATATAGGAGTTGGTGAAGCTATGGCGCGTGTCAGAATTGCCGATATCGCGGCGCAAACCAAGGTGTCCAAGGCGACGGTCTCTCGGATTCTCAACAACGCCGAGAATGCCTTTATCTCAGACCAAACACGAGCTTTGGTGAAGAAGACTGCCAAGGAGATGGGCTATACGCCCAACCTCCACGCCAGAGCTCTGAGCAAGGGACGGACGGACGTCATTGCGTTGGCCCTGCCCGAATTGAAGAGTCCGTTCTTCTCCTGGATCGCCGATACTGCGTGTGTGCAACTCCGCCAGATGGGCTTTGAAGTGATATTGCAGGTAGGCGTGTGGCACGAGCAGGCGCCGAGGCCCACATATCCCGTCGGTTCCCCGGTTGATGCCGTCCTGGGATGGACAAGTGAGTGGGACCAAGGACCACTTGCCGCCCTGGTCAGTGAGTATGCAATTCCGGCTGTGCGGATAGGCTTTGCTTCGGAGGAGTCCGAACTGGTGGACTCTTCACTAGTTGACCCCGAATCAGCCGTGAGGAGCGCCATGTGCTCGATCCTGGAATCCGGAAGAAAGCGCATCTGTTTCGTTACAAGTTCGGTGGAAGCTGCGGATACCGAGCTGCGACAGGCGATATACCTGGAGACCGTGCGTGAAGCCGGGATCCAGCCGCAGGTGATCGTGGCTGATCACTACGACAAGCTCACTGTCTACAAGGCTGTATTGAAGCATCTCACTGAGAATCCCGAAGTAGACGGCATGTTCTGCCTCAGCGATTACTACGCCATCGCGGCCCACGCAGCCATCAGGAAGACAGGACGCCGGATCCCCGAGGATGTGGCCCTGATCGGGTGTGACGGGATTGAAGACGGGGACCTCATGGATCCTCCACTGAGCACCATCGTGCAGCCTGTGGAGCAGATGATCTCACTAGCTTGCCAAGTGTTGAAGAACCGGCTCGAAAACCCGGATTCACCGCCGATGCACGAGCGCGTTCAAGCTGAGTTTGTGCGCAAAGGCTCTTCGTAACACCCACTAGACTGATCCCGGAGGATTTGTGCTTTGATGTGTTTCAATCGACGGTTAGTCACCGCTGCCGCTATCTCTGCGTGCCTTTTGTGTCTTCTCCACGCGAGCACTGCCTCAGCAGACGAGAAGCTTGGGCCTGAGATCATCATAAACGGGTCGATGGAGCAGGATGGCGCCTGGCAGGGGATAGCTCTGGGGTCGGCCACTGCGCCCAAACTCACGGAGCGAACCGATCGAGAGAAGCACGGCGGCAGATGGTCGACCCACGTAGTTATCGAGCGCACTCTCTATGAATACCCCCGCCTGCGCAGCACAGCGTTCAAGACCGAGGCCGGCAAGACCTACAAAGTCAGTATGTGGATGAAGGCGACGCACGGCGCCGCCAAAGCGGTCTGGATGAACGATGTCGCCGGGTGGCACTACTTCTACCAGCCTTCGGCCTCTTTCACTTCCCCGTCCTGGCGAGAGTACACCACCTACTACACCGAACGCGCGACTTCCAACACAACCTATCTGGACATCATGGCGGTCGGCGAGAAGACCGAGTTCTACCTTGACGATGTCTCAATAAGAGAGGTCGACCAGTCTGTTCGTACGGTTCAGTCTCAATGGGAAAACGCCTTCCCGGGCAGGTCATACATCTGCTGGCAGAAGTCGCCCTGGGACAACACCCTCAAGCAGGTCCAGTGGCCGCCTGACCGGGTGAAGGAATGTAGCGGAATCGGCGCTGCGATGGGAAAGAGCGAGTATGAGTCGGCGAGTTTTGTGGTGACCAACTTCTCCGGCAAGGACATGGCGTTCGACGTGCGCGCTGTTTCGCCTTCAATAGGTGTAACTCTTAGGGAAGCTGTGTGGGTGGATGCCTACAGCGGGAACAAGGTCAACGACGCGCTGCCGCTGCTGGATGGCAAGCTAAGCATACCCAGCGGCGAGAGTCGCGAGGTTTGGATTACGCTTAGAACGCAGGACCAGGCGCCCGGAGTATACAAGGGCCGCATAGAAGTCCAGCCCGATGGTGGGGCGGTTCAGAGCATACCGGTAAGTGTCAAGGTATACCCAGTGACTTTGCCAGACCCGCTCCCACTTCACGTCTACTACTGGGACTTCATTGTGCCGACTTGGAGCGGGCCCGAGCTTACCAAGGCGTGGGCTGATGATCTCAAGGCTCACTACGTGAACACCGGCATAGCGCATCCCTACATAATGCCCAAGTTGGCCACGGATGCCAACGGCAAGCTTCAGCCTCTGGACTTCGAGCTTCTCGACAAGACCCTGGATGTCTACGACGGAATGAACGTGAAGATGGTCGTCTTTCACTGGGTTGCCCAAGGCTATCTGGAGAACATAGAGAACCCCAAGTTTATGACACCGGAATGGAAAGAGGTCTTTGCGGACTGGCTTACCCAATGGGTTGCGCACCTCAAACAGCGTGGCTATGGCTACGATCGATTTGCTGTCTACCCGTACGATGAGATCCTCACTGCAAAGGTCTACAATATGGCCCGGCTCATCAAGCGGATTGATCCCAATATCAAGTTCTTCGTGAACTGCCCCGGCTTCAAGACCGAGGAGCCAACCGCCATAGCTCCCTACGTGGATATCTACTGTCCGATGCTATACAGCCACTTGGGATGGGCCAATTTCGAGGAGACCTGGGCAGCCCGAGAGCTTGCAGCGAAGACTCTCAACAAGAATCGGGAGTTCTTCTGGACCTATGCCAACAATCCCGACTGGCAGCCGGAGGAATCCTCTCCCTACTCGTTCTACAGGCTGGCTGCGTGGCGGGCTTGGAACGAGGGAATGGGCGGGTTCGGCTACTGGATATACAGCTACAGCGGGCGATGGAACTCCTACAAGGTCGATGCTATCGAGCCGAACTTCCCGGTGGTGTATGATTCCAGCCTGCCGGACGCTCCCCAGGGGATGACCAGGAAAGAGCGCGTGGTGACAGGCAAGAGATGGGAAGCTACCCGTGAGGGAGTGGAAGACATAGCATATCTGGAAATGCTTCGGCGGGCTGTGGAATCGCCTGGGGCAAGCTCAAGCGCCGAAAGGTCGGGCAGGGAACTGTTGGAGAAGTTGCCTGCCAAGCTCATCGCCAGGCCGGACGATTCAGGTCCGGTGGATGCGGCAAAGGAAGCTGTTCTCCGCGCGCTGTCGAAGCTTGGCGCGCATTGATACGAGTGGTCACGATTCTCATTTGTTGAGGTAGAGTGCCTATGCACTTTGTTCTGTGACCTGCTGGTTGGTCGGCACTGCGTTGGTGTCAACAAACGGGCTGCGTCTGGCCTGCGGGCGTCGCCCGGGAATTATCTGTAGGCAAAACATTACGGAGGAAAGACAATGAAGAGAAGGGGTTTCACTTTGATCGAGCTGCTTGTCGTGATAGCGATTATCGCGATTCTGGCAGCAATCCTGTTCCCGGTTTTCGCCAAGGCACGTGAGAAGGCCAGGCAAACCACTTGTCTGAGCAATATGAAGCAGATTGGTATGGGCACAATGCAGTACGTGCAGGACTATGACGAGCAGTTCCCGTACGCGGTACGCACGGCTGACGACAGCGCCACCTATATTGCGACGATTGTCGACGCTCTGAATCCCTACACCAAAGCTGACCAGGTATGGTGGTGCCCGAGCCAGCCGAAGCCGGGTGTCAATGTCACATCTATGGGCAAGTACCCATGCCATGTTCGCTTGAATATGTACGTGACCGGGTATCTCGTTGGCAACTTCGGGGCTTGGGGAACCTACTGGTGGAACAAGCCGGCCACGCTTGCGGCAATCAAGACCCCCGCGAGCACGTTCTTCGGCATGGATGGCTACAACGCCGATAGTGCCTCCAATAAGGATGTTGCGTGGGACTACGCCAACTACATGTACATTCGAATTGCCCCGGTCTACTGGTGGAATGGCCGTCCGCCCGGAGAGGTCCACAGCGATGGCATGAATATCATCTACTGTGACGGCCATGCCAAGTGGACTAAGGAGATCGCTGTTGCTGAGGGTGGCGGCTCCATCTGGAACCTGAACAACTAGCCTGAACTGGTTGGTTCGTTGACGCCGGGCAGTATACGGCGTCAAGGACAGTGAAAGAAGCCCGCATCTGCAATTCGGCCCCGGGGCGGAATCGTCCCTTGCGCCGGTCGCAGGTGCGGGTGCTTGCACGAGTGGGGGCTTTCGCGGTACACTCTTGTGTCAGCGAAACGATATTGAGGTAAGTTAATGGCTAAAGCGTCTCCAAAGTGGCTTGATAGCGCGGTCTTCTATCAGATATATCCGCAGAGTTTCTGCGATACCAATGGCGATGGAATTGGTGACATCCCGGGTATCATTGAGAAGCTCGACTATATAAAGTATCTAGGCGCGAACACCATCTGGCTTAGCCCCTGGTTTGATTCTCCGTTCCGCGACGCCGGTTACGACATATCGGACTACTGCAAAGTCGCGCCGCGCTACGGCACCAACGAGGACGCCAAACGCCTCTTCGATGAAGCGGCCAAAAAGGGCATCCGGGTGGTTCTGGACCTGGTTATCGGCCACACGTCCATAGATCATCCCTGGTTCCAGGAATCCTGCAAGGAGGAGAAGAACAAGTACTCCAACTGGTACATCTGGAACGATTGCGCATACACCCGCACTGACGGTCAGGACTACTTCATTGCAGGCTACGGCGAGAGATATGGCGGGTTCATGCCCAACTTCTTCTACTCTCAGCCGGCTCTGAACTATGGTTTCGCCAAGCCCGATCCCAAGCGACCGTGGCAACTGGCGACGAACCACCCCGACGTGTTGGCCATGAGAGAAGAGATCAAGAATGTTATGCGGTTCTGGCTTGAGATGGGGTGCGCGGGTTTTCGCGTTGACATGGCGCCGTCGTTGGTCAAGCATGACACCGATTCCAAGGCCACCAGCGCTTTCTGGAAAGAGATACGCGCGATGCTTGGGGAAGAGTACCCGGAGGCCGTGCTGATCTCCGAGTGGTCCGACCCGTCGAAGGCAATCCCTGCCGGATTCCACACAGACTTCCTGATCTTCACCGAGGGCTACTACACTCTGTTCCGCTGTGAAAGACCTTACCGATGGCTGCCTGAGTGTGAGGGGAAGAACAGCTACTTCAACAAGGCCGGCAAAGGCGATATTATGCCTTTTCTGGAGGAGTTGGCCAGGCACACCGCCATAACCAGGAACAAGGGCTATATCGCGCTGGTGAGCGGCAACCACGACTTCATCCGCATGTCCAATGGCAAGGATGCGGACGATCTTGCGGTAGCGTTCGCTTTCTTGCTGACGATGCCGGGGCTGCCGTTCATATACAATGGGGACGAGATCGGCATGCGGTTCCTGGACGGCGTGCCATCCAAGGAGGGGGGCTACGAGCGCACGGGCAGCCGGACTCCAATGCAGTGGACCAAAGACGCGAACGCGGGATTCTCAACCGGCGATCCGGCGAGCCTGTATCTGCCGGTGGACACGTCCGCGGACGCGCCTGCGGTATCTGACCAGTTGGGCAAAGAGGGATCGCTTCTTGAAACCCTCAAGGCGCTCATAGCGCTCAGAGGCGAGCACCCCGCGCTGCAGCCCAACGCGAAGTTCTCGGTGGTCTACGCGGAAAGCAAGAAGTATCCGTTTGTGTTCGAGAGGCAGGCCAAGGGTGAGCGACTTCTGATAGCGGTCAACCCGGCAGACAGGCCCGTGTCCCGCAAACTGGACATCGCGGACGCCAAGAGCGTCGAAGAGTGCCTCATAGGCAAGGGAGCAACCCTGAAGAAGACCGATGCCGGATTCCGCCTGCAAATGGCCGGAGCGTCCTACGGCGTGTTTCGATTGAAGTAGATTGTAGCTCCCTCGCCCACCGCAGTGGGAGAGGGCTGGGGTGAGGGACTTACCGCCTGCCAAGCCTGCACAATGTTTGCGGATAGCGCCACGCCGCAGCGGCTAGGAAGGGCCTGCAATGAATCGGTAGATCATCTCTTCCCCTCACCCCAACCCTCTCCCCGCGGGACCGGGGAGAGGGAGTCAGAACCCTCGCCCACCGCAGTGGGAGATAGCTAATTATTGACACTGATCAATTATGAAAGGACGTCAATTGAAGAACATTCAACTGCCATTGATAGACCCGAAACCCGATGTTGCCCGATTCCTGCGGGTGATACGCGGGGAAGAGATTCCTTCGGCTCCGCCGCTGGTGGAACTGTTCCTTGATGGAGAAGTGATCCAGGAGATATCGACGAAGTATCTTGGCCGCAACTGGGTGCTGCCCGGTTCCGACCGGGAGTCGCAGGCCGCCTACTACCGCAACTGGATCGAAGTCTATTGGCGGATGGGGTGTGATTACGTCAATATGGGCGGGGGAATCTGGTTTGAGAGCAAGTGGATCCAGGCTCCCGACACCGCCGAGCTTCCCAGGGACAACCGCAACTGGATGGACGAAGGCACCGGGCCTATCGCGTCGTGGGAAGACTTCGAGAAGTACCCGTGGCCTGACGTGGACAAAGCCGACCTGTGGGCTTATGAGTTTGTGGCGAACAACCTGCCGGATGGAATGGGACTGTTCATCTGCCCGTATTCCGGATTCTTCGAGCTGGGAATTGCCGAACTGCTTGGCTACGAGAACGCCTGCTACATGCTCGTGGACAATCCGGAACTGGTCGCGGCGGTCTGCGAGAAGGCAAGCGAGCTGATTCTCAAATTCTACAAGAGGCTCATTGGCCTGCCGAACCTTCGGGCGGTGTTCCAGGGAGATGACATGGGCTACAACCACGGAACAATGATCGGCCCTGATGATCTGCGCAAATACGTTCTGCCCTGGCATAAGAAGTTGTCCGCGCTGGCTCACGAGAACGGCCTCGCGTACCTTCTGCACTCATGCGGCAAACTTGACGACATAATGGACGACCTCATCGACGACGTGGGCATAGATGGCCGCCACTCATTCGAGGACAACAGCAACTCCGTGCTCGACTTCAAGGCTAGGTATGGCGGCAGGACAGCTACTCTGGGTGGGATCGACGTAGACAAGCTGGCGCGCCTGCCGGAGGAAGACCTTCGGCGTCACGTTCGCAGAGTTATCGAAGCCTGCAACCCCGGTGGGCGGTTTGCCTTGGGTTCCGGCAATACAGTCTGCAACTACATACCGATCTCCAACTACTTCGCGATGGTCGAGGAGGGTATGCGGTTTGGCGCATAGTGAGGAAGCGAGCAAAGGAGAGATCACGTCGTACTTTGCCGATATGATCGACCACTGCCTTGAGTACGCCGAGCAGCAGAAAGCGGCTGGAAAGCCGGTGGTCGGCATCATGTGCGAGTTTACCCCTCGCGAGCTGATCATGGCGGCTGGCGCGGTTCCTGTGTGCCTCTGCGGCGGCTCGGCCAAGACCATTCCCGCCGCGGAGGAGCGCCTGCCATCGAACCTTTGTCCGCTGATCAAGTCGACCTATGGCTATCTGCTCACGCACAAGAACCCGTTCCTGGAAATGGCGGACCTGATAGTTGCCGAGACAACCTGCGACGGCAAGAAGAAGATGCTCGAGCTTATGGCGGAGAGCAAGCCGGTCCATGTGCTGGAGCTTCCCCAGAAGTCCGACGACAGCGACGCTTTCCAGCGTTGGTTGGATGAACTGCGGAAGTTCCGGCAAGTGCTGGAAGAGACACTTGGCGTGACAATCACCGACGACGCGATCTGGGATGCCATCAAGCAGATGAACGGCGAGCGAAGCCTTAGAAGATCGCTGGCGCAGATGATGAAGTCCGACAATCCTCCCATCTCGGGCTGCGAACTTCTGGACATGAAGAGCAGCATCTCCTGCATTCCGGAAGACTTGGAGATGTACGAGCGAGCGCTTACTCTGCCTCCGCCAACTCCCGCCTCTGGGGAAGAGGTCACGAATCGTGTTCGGGTTCTCTTCACCGGCGTGCCCACGGTCTACGGTGCCGAGAAGGTTGTCGAAATCATAGAGGAGCGGGGTGGGGTGGTGGTCGCGCAGGAGAACTGCACCGGCCTCAAACCCATCTGGGACGACGTTGATGAGAGCGAACCCGACCCAATGATCGCCCTCGCCCGCAAATACTACCAGACCGGCTGCTCTGTGATGACCCCCAACAGGAAACGCTTCGAGATGCTCAGGGCTATAGTCGAGCAGTATAGGCCGGAGTGCGTGATCGAACTGGTCTGGCAGGCCTGCCTGACCTACGATGTGGAATCGTATCAAGTCAGACGGCTGGCCGATGAACTGGGGCTGCCCTACCTGCGCATAGAATCCGACTACGGTGACTCCGACCGCGAGCGCATCGCGACCAGAGTGGAGGCCCTGTTTGAGACAGCGTCTAGGTCGGTGAAGCGATGATCTGCGTTGGACTGGACGCCGGGTCCCGGGCAGTGAAGGTTGTGTTGCTGGATTTCCTGACCAGGCGCATCGTGGGCTCGGCGGTCGCTGACCAGGGCACGGACATTGTCTCTTCCGCCTCGGACATCCTCGATGCGGCGCTCGCTGAGGCGGGTGTCATAAGGCAGGATGTCGCCCGAATAGTCGCAACCGGCTACGGGCGCAACTCCATACGCTTTGCCGATAAGACCGTTACCGAGATCACCTGCCACGCAGTGGGGGTGAGAGAACTGGCGCCGGAGGCTCGCACGGTTGTGGAGATAGGTGGCCAGGACAGCAAACTTCTGCGCCTGGACGAGGACGGCGCCTTGCACGATTTCTCCATGAACGACAGATGCGCCGCCGGAACAGGCTGTTTTCTTGAAGTCGTGGCGAGACGGTTCTCGACCGAAGTCAGCAGGTTGGGGGAGTTGGCTGCAAGCGCAACTGCTCCTGCTTCGATAAGCAGCACCTGCGTGGTATTTGCGGACACTGAGATTGTGAGCCTTCTGGCGCAAGGCGAGACGCCGGCGAATATAGTGGCGGGCGTACAGAAGTCCATAGCCAGTCGGATCGCGGCGATGGCGGGCGGGCGAGTGGTGCCTCCTGTGCTGTTCTCGGGCGGGGTAGCTCTGGTGCCGGGGATGGACGACTGGCTTGCCTCTGTTCTGGGCCACCCAGTGAGGGTTTCGCCGATGCCGCAGTTCACCGGGGCGCTTGGCGCTGCGCTACTTGCCTGCAAACTCAAAGAGAGCTAACTTGGGTAAGCTGTGAAGGATTACGCTGCATCCGGGTCTAACATGTTTGTGTGAAGTCGCCATTGAGTATCGGAGGCGTCAATGCGGAATAATGACATACTTGGCCGTATCCTCGGCTTGCTGATAACAATAGCGGGCGTGGTGATACTGTTCTACGTTTTTCAGCATGCTCTGAGTCTATTCACATCGGATACAATGGGCATTCAGATGCCCGAGGGCAAGAAAGAAGCGGCGACTGCGCTCAACGCTCTTGGCGTGTCTGCCCTCATGCTGTTCTTCCGGATCGCGCTGTTGTTTCTGATGTCGATAGTGGGATCGATTGTAACGAGCAAGGGCATACAACTGATGGTCGCGTCCCGCTGTGGCGTTCTACCGGCAAAGGAACCTGAAGCCTGATTAGCTCAGCACTGTGTTGTCTATCAGCCTCGTGGAACCCACTTTGGCCGCCAGCAGCACCACCGCGCCTTGCTGTGTGCTCTCCATCGGCTCCAGTGTGTCTTTGTTGACCACTGCCACGTAGTCGATTACCACCGATGGCTCTGAGTGTATAGCTGCCGTGACCTTGTCCGCAATGATCTCAGGGTCCGTCTCGCCGGCTTCGTGCAGTGACTTCGCCAAGTTCAGCGACCCGCTCAACACAAGCGCCGATCGTCTTTCCTCGGGGCTCAGATACACGTTGCGCGAAGACATCGCCAGGCCATCAGCTTCGCGAACAGTCTCTACCCCCACTATTTCCAGCGGCATATTGAGGTCTCGAACCATCTTCCGTATGACCTGCAACTGCTGGTAGTCCTTCATCCCGAAGTAAGCTCTGTCGGGCCGGACGATGTTGAAGAACTTGGCGCAGACCGTTGTCACTCCCCTGAAATGCCCGGGGCGTCTGGCCCCCTCGAGCATCTCGGTGACTCCGCCGACATCCACCCACGCGTCAAAGCCTTCCGGGTACATATCTGCGGCCGAAGGCGCGAAGACCGCGTCTACTCCTGCCTCTTCGCACTTGGCCAGGTCCGAGTCGAGCGTTCTGGGATACTTGCCGAAGTCTTCGTTTGCGCCGAACTGCGTCGGGTTCACGAACACGCTCACAACCACCCAGTCACACTGGTCAAGAGCCTTTCGGGCAAGGGTGATGTGGCCTTCGTGCAGCGCGCCCATAGTGGGCACCAGGCCGATGCGCTTGCCGGAGCCTCGGGCGCACACGGATACATCAATCATTCCGGGGATGGAGTGGATTAGTCTGGACATCTCTATCTATACCTGCGATTGTGGAGTTATGGAGTGGTGGATGGCGGAAACTCGCCGGAACGCACCTCGTCGGCATACTGCTTCATCGCGCCAACCATGGTCTCTCGCAGCTTCGCATATTGCTTGGCAAACGGGGGAACGAACTTATCATACAATCCCAGAATGTCGTGAACCACCAGAACCTGCCCATCACAGTGTGGGCCGGCTCCTATGCCTATTGTGGGTATATCCAGCGACTCCGTGACCCTCTGGGCCAGTTCCGACGGTATCTTCTCCAGCACAAGCGCGCAGACTCCGGCCTCCTGAAGAGACAGTGACTCTTGCAGAATCCGCTCTGCTTCCATCTCCGTGGTGCCCTGGGTCTTGTACCCGCCGAGTTGGTGGATGGATTGCGGAGTCAGCCCCAGATGGCCGACTACCGGTATCCCGGTATCCACCAGCCGCCGAACCAACCTGCATACCCTGGTTCCGCCCTCCAGCTTCACGGCCTCCGCGCCGCCGTCCCGCACCAGCATTCCCGCGTTGCGGACCGCCTCATCCTCGCTCAACTGGAATGACAGGAACGGCATATCTGCCAAGATAAGCGCTTTGGTTGCGCCTCTTGCAACTGCGGCGGTGTGGCTGATCATATCTGCCATGGTGACCTGCAACGTCGTCTCGTAGCCCAGTACGACCATCCCAAGGCTGTCTCCGACCAGAGCGACATCTATGCCCGCCTCATCGACCAGCGTGCCCCAGAGGTAATCGTATGCAGTGAGCACGGTGATGCGTTCGCCGCGCTCCTTCTTGGCTCTCAGTTCCCAGACTGTAGTCCTGCGTTTCACAAATGGCCTGCCTTAGACTTCGTCGGATGTCGGGGAAATTGATGACCCGAGCACCCACCCAACAATCATCGATGGAAACGCGAGGTTTCCACAGAACATCAATACCTGATCCTTGTACTGGGGGTCGTAAAGCAGCGCGCCTATGCCGATTACGGCCATAACAAGCACAAACACTACAAGCACGGAACGTGACAAGCTGCCCTGCATCAGGCCGAAGACGCAATAGAAAATGAACGCAATCGGGAACCAGAACACCGAGATAATCGGAGCCAGGATCCCTGTTGGGAATATCGCCCATTTGCCGGCCCCGGACTCAAGCAATATCTCTTCGCTTGTTCTCCCCAGCCAGCCATTTGCGGCAACGACGAAGCCTACGGCCGCGGATGCTCCGGCGGTGAGCATTATGACATTTATGCTGAGGCCCCCGGCAAACGGCAGTTCCCGCCCAAGAGCATCCTGGAAAGTAGTTCCCCAGTTGCTCCTGATCAGAAACAGCAGGAACAATGCCACAAACCAACTGACGACATTCACGATGATGAAGCCCAGGCCAAATGGACTTTTCACTTCTTCCTGGTCTTTCATGTCATCGATCTTCTCACCGATCAGAGCGTTGAGCTTTCTCTCGGTGGAGGCATCATATGGATCGAACTGCACTGCGTAGCTGTAGGACTTGATCGCGGCATTGAGCATCTTCTCTGCCTTGTAGGCATCTCCAAGCAGAGAGTGCAGCCGAGCGGCCTTTGGAAAGTGCCGCAGGGCGTCGCGGAGGACCGCCTCCGCATCTCCGTACCTCTTCTGGTATATAGCCTTCTGGGCCTCGTCTATGACATCGGACAGCGACCTCGGCACGTCGTACATCGCGGCGCGTTCCTTGGTCCTGTTTCTGTCCGCTGTTTTGCTCCGGGGAGCGTTCGTTGGAACCGGCCTGGCGGATGCCGCACCCACGGCTTCCAGCTCTCGCCTCAGTTCCGCATCGTATGCGCTTCGTTTGGTAGGATCGCTGAGGATCTCGTACGCTTCAGTGATCTGGATGAACGCCCTGTGCGCCGACGCCTTGTTGGTGGCCACATCCGGATGGTACTTGCGCGCAAGCTGCCTATAGCGACGCTTTATCTGTGACTCGCTGGCCACGCTGGAAACGTCCAGTATGTCATAGAGGTTCTTACTATCGGATCTCATTCCCCCACCTTTAGTAGTTCATCGAAATAGCCGGTATACGCCGAGACTAGAATGAACAGTACCACGACCCCAGCCAGCAACAGCATAAACACCAGAAGTACTATAGCAAGCCGCTGGAGGGTGACTTTGGTCTCTTTGTCCATATATTCGGACACTTTTTCCAGTGTGTTGTCCAGACTTCCGGTGACTTCACCGGTGTGGAGCATGTCCTGCACCTCTCGGTTAAGCACGCCGGTGCGGGCCAACGTCTCAGTCATGCTGGCGCCACTTCTGATCCCGGGAAGTGCAAACTTGATCCTTTCCGCGAGGAAAGTGTTGCCGGATGAGTCGCCCGCGACCTCGATAGTCTCGGCAATCGGCACTCCCGCTCGAAACAGCGCGGCCATCGAACGGCTGAATCGCGACAACGCAATCTTCCGGGCGGTAGTTCCCAGAATGGGCGGCCAAAGCTTGACTCGGTCCCAGGCTTTCCTATACCACTGGAAGTTGGCAAGCAACTTGAGCAAGACAGGCATCGCGACAATCAGAGGCAGGTAGTTCTTCACCGAGTTCCACATTACCAACATCGCGGGCATAAGGTTCTTGAGTACGTAGAGTGTCGCCACAGCCACCAGCAGGACCAGACTGGGATACAGCATCGCTCCCAGTATCTCTCTGCGCACCTCCAGTTCATACTCCAGGTGGTTGGCAATCTGTTCAAACATGTCGTCGAGGAGACCGCCCCGCTCTCCCGCGCGGACCAGACTGATGGCCAAAGGTGGAAACACCCTTGGGTATTTTGCCAATACACTGGACATTGTCCTGCCGGACTCCACCGAATGCATACAGTCTTTCAGAATGATCGCCATCATCCCGCGAGAGCGCCCTGCAAGAGTCGCCAGCGCCTCCCGCAAGCTCATACCCGCCTTGATCATCGTGGCCAGTTGCCGGAACGTGTACAGGAGCGTGCGGATGTTGATGCCCGTATACAGCGGCGAGATCAGGCGACGCCAGAACCCCACGCCCGTTATCACCTCGACTGGAGGTTTTGACTTCTGGATGCGGCTGGGAAACATGCCCAGACCTCGTATCTGCCCCGCGGCGTCCCGTTCATCGATGGCCTCAAGGCAGCCACTGACAGTGTTGCCTTCCCCGTCCCTTGCAGCATAGGTGTAGTATGGCATATCTAGAAAAGCCCCATTTGTTCTAGGATTGGCCCATACGAAGCGACCATCTGTATTATCAGGTATCCCGAGAGGATGATGAGTGACGTCCAGAATATGGTATTGGAGGTCGCGAGACCTACTCCTCTTTGTGCTTCAGCCATAATTTTATACGATTGCGCCAGATTTTCCAACATGGCGGGCAGACTGCCCGCAGAATCGCCGGTCGCGATGGCTCCCTGATCCTCGAGCGCAATCATCTGAGACGCCGACGACCAGGTCGGCAGGTTGCCTCCAGCCCCGATCTTGGCTTTGGCAGCGCGAAGGTCGGCGGCTATGGAACTCACGCGAGGCGTGAGGCTGGCGGCGTCCCAGGATGTCCCCGCGGGCAGGCCCGCGTTTACCATCCACGATATATACTGATAGAATCGAGCGAGCCCACGGTACCGGTGCAGCTTGCCCCAGACCGGGATGTTGATCAGGATGCCATCCAGCGTGTTTCGCACCACGGGAATGCGCTTGATCCAACCCCACGCGATCCAGATTGCGATGAGTACCGCACAATAAGTAAGGCCCTTGGGCAGCGAAGTCTTGATGGCTCCCATTGCAATCGCCATCAAGTTCTCGGACATTGAACGGTTCGTGGATGCATCCGATATGACCGGCTGGAGCAGTGTCGCTAGGTTCGTGAATGGCGCGGCGAAAGCAGTAGACAGGAGCTGCGCTTTGAACACGATCCACCCCGTCCTCGCTACTCGATTCTCAGCCCTCTCGCGTTCACAGTCGGTGGCTATCTCATCCAGGGAGACATCGAGTCGGCCTGAGAGTTCTCCGCACCAGACGGCTGCGATAGTGTGGACCGGAAAGACAAACGGGTACTCCGACATCGCTTTGGAGATCGATTCCCCGGCGAGTATGTTCTCTTCTATATGTCTCACGGCCTGTCTGAGCGCGTTATTGGGGACTGTGGCAGCCAGACCCGAGATAGACTGGCTCAGCGGCACAGCGGAGCGGACAAGGGTCGCGAGTTGCCTGAAGAACAAAGCGAGCACAGATGGAGGGACAACAGATGCTACGGAGACCGGAGTGCCGTTTGGCAGGGTCACTCGCGCGATCCCGGGCGCGGTGGAGTCGGGAGCGGTTCTGGGTTGCCTTGCAGGGCGGGGTGGGGCAGTGGAGGTGATGGCCCGAACAGAATAGCCCATTCGGTCGAGGCGCTGCCTGACTTCGTCCTCGGTCCGAGCTTCCATCGCTCCACGGAGGACCTTGCCCGACTTGTCCGCCGCCTCATACCTGAACATCGACATCATTGATGCCATTTTTGGTCTTCCACAACCCACAGGTCAGTTGATCCCAAGGATGCGGCCGCTTCCGAAGCGCATGCTCCGTTCGGCAGCTTCAGGTCTGGCGCGATCTCTGCCAGAGGAGTAAGAACAAAAGGCCGCACCATAAGCCCGGCGTGGGGCACTCTCAGATCGGGATCATCAATGCGTTTATTATCGTACAAGAGCAGGTCAATGTCAATCAGGCGTGGTCCCCATCTGTAGCTGACTTGCCTGCCCAACTCCTGCTCCACAGCCTTGCACTCCCGCAGCAGGTCGTGTGCGGACAGACAGGTCTCAGCTTCCACCACGGCATTTGTGAAGTCCGGCTGGTCGGTAACCCCAAAGGCCTTGCTCCCATAGAGTGAAGAGGCTCGGATGACCTTCACCGCTTCTCGCTCACTGAGCATCTCGAGCGCGCCGCGAAACGTGGCGCGAGAGTCGCCCATGTTTGAGCCAAGCCCGAGAAAGGTCGTCACTGCCTGCAATGCTGGGGTTTCCTGCAAGTGTTCTTCAGGCGCTCCCTGATATGGCTGCAATAGCCCGCAGTCCGGTCGAGTCGGACTGCGGGCCGTTAGTGTGGAGAGCGCTTATTCCGTCTCTTCAGGAGTTGCGGCTTCGGCGGTCTCTTCAGTTTCCGTGTCTTCTTCGCTTGCCATGGCTTTCAGCACTTCGCCAAGCACGCCATCGATCTCAGCGACGTCGAGGTCGCCGAGGTCTGAGTCATCGATCTCTTTGCCCAGCAGATCTTCCTCAGTCTCGATGAGATCGAGCTCGTCATCCGCCTCGAGGTCGGCAATCTCGTCCAGATCATCCACGCCGTGCAGCATATCCAGACCCGCTGCAAGGCCCATGTCGTCTTCATCATCGTGCGCTGTGCTGAAGAGCGAGGAGGACGCCTTTATGACTTCGCCTTCCTTGTCCGCTACATCGTTCTCCCTGTACTCAGGCAGACCGGTTCCGGCGGGTACCAGGCGACCGATGATGACGTTCTCTTTCAGACCAACGAGGTAGTCTCGCTTGCCACGAACGGCAGCTTCGGTAAGAACGCGGGTCGTCTTCTGGAACGACGCTGCGGATAGGAAGCTGTCGGTAGCCAGGGAAGCTTCGGTGATACCCAGGAGTATCCATTGAGACTCAGCCGGCTCACCACCAGCCTTTATGACCCTCGCGTTCTCGCCATCGACCTCGAACCGGTCAACTACCTGGCCGGGGAGGAACTTGGTGTCGTTGCTCTTTTCGATTCTGCGCTTGCGCAGCATCTGTCGAACTATGACCTCAACGTGCTTGTCGGCAATGTCGACTCCCTGGGACTTGTAGACCAACTGGATCTCTCGCGCCAAGTAGTCGGTGACCCCGTGCCAACTGTGGTCTCCGCTCTTGTCGTCCGATGGGACGTATACAGGCTCGTCAAACGCAGTGATGTCCTTGAAGCCAGGTCCCTCGAGTTCGAGGACTTTGTGCGGGTCGCGAGGTCCGTCGGTAAGGCGGTCTCCTCGGCGAACGACATCGCCCTTCTCTACGCGAAGGTCTCCTCTGTGCGGGACCAGATATGACTGCCGCACCAGTATCTCCGTCACCTGAGCTTCTTCAATGCGCTTTGCCAGCTTCTCATCGAGCTTCACACCCTTGAGGGCTATCGGCTCTCCGGTGGCCGGATCGATAACATCGCCCATCAGTTCCTTGCCGTATTCCTCGTTAAGCAGGCTCTTGTTGGACATCGGGTTCTTGACTTGCACTCTGCCTGCAATGAGAACGTATCGGAGGTTCTTCCTGTCGATGTCTACTACTTCTCCATCGTAGTCCGTGGTAATCGCCTGACCTTTGGGCTTTCTGGCCTCGAAGAGCTCGACAACTCGCAGCAGACCCCGCTGCTGGTCCTCAAGGACCTTCACAACCGCGTTTACCGATCTCACACGGCTCTTGCTCGCCTGCCGTCCTTCTTCTTCGTCGGCGAAAAGGAACTCGCTGAGGTCGCGGTCATATCGGCGGCGGGTATTCTCGTCGCCTGCTGCCGCTTCCCGAGTACCAATGATCTTGTGCTCAAGAACGTCCGACCACAGAGCACGCAGGCGGTCCTGTGTGTGTCTTGCAGTGTTGGCAACGCCGGTCAGGTACTGTCCGGCGATTCCACCGGTGTGGAATGTTCTCATGGTAAGCTGGGTTCCAGGCTCACCGATTGACTGTGCGGCGATGACGCCTACTGCGGTTCCGACCTCAACCGGTTTCCTCCAGGACAAGTCCTGTCCGTAGCACTTGCTGCAGATTCCCAACTTCAGTTCGCAGGCGACCGCTGAGCGCAGCAGCACTCGCTGAATACCTGATGCGTCAATGACTTTGGCCTGCGCGTCGGTGATGATCTCGCCGGCCCGCACGTAGGGTTCTTTGTCCTTCGGCTTGAGCTTGATGTCGGTCAGGGCCGTCCGGCCTCTCATCCTGTCGCCGAGGTTCTCGATGATCTCTCCGTCTTCCCTTATGGCCGCGACTTCCACGCCTTTGGTCGTCCCGCAATCCACGGCGCGGACAATCACGTCCTGGGCTACGTCGACCAGTCTCCTTGTCAGGTAACCGGCGTCAGCGGTTCGCAGAGCGGTATCGGCAAGACCCTTCCTGGCTCCGTGTGTCGAGATGAAGTACTCAAGCACAGTCAAGCCTTCGTGGAAGTTCGACTTAATGGGTAGGTCTTCAATGAGGTTCCCAAACGGGTCGCTCATGAGTCCTCTCATACCGGCCAACTGGGTGATCTGTCTCTTGGACCCTCTCGCTCCCGATGTCGTGATGATCGAGATCGGGTTGAAGTCGTCGATTGAGTTAGTGATCGCGTCTCCAACCTTGTTCGCCGCGTCTGTCCAGAGTCTGAGGACTTCGCCCTTGCGCTCGCCGGCGGTCATGCGGCCTCTGGTGTACATCTTGTTGGCGTCTTCGACGTCCTTCTGGGTCTTCGCAACGATCTCATCTCGCTTCGATGGGATGTCCATGTCGGTCATCGAGATGGTGATGCCCGCGAACGTGGAATACCGGAAGCCAAGTTCCTTCAGGTCGTCGAGCAAGATTACGGTTCGCTCGTGTCCGTTCTTCTCGAAACACTCGGTTACGAGCTTGGCCATGATCTTCTTGTCAATCGGGACATCCTTGTAGCGCATGTTCCTCGGGAGGATGTTGTTGAATATCAAACGTCCAACGGTGATCTCCCTCAGCGCGCGCTCTTCGGTGTCGTTGTTGATAGGCAGTCTGACCCTGATCGGCTCATGGATGTCCAGCTCGGTGCATCTATAGGCCAGAAGCGCATCCTCTTCGCTGGAGAATGTCCTCATCGGCTTGTCCGCCGGCCAGTCGCCTCGCTTCATTGTAAGGTAGAATGACCCCAGAACGATGTCCTGGATCGGCGCAACGACGGGGCGGCCGTCCGCTGGTGAGAAGATGTTGTGTATGGACAGCATCAGACACCGCGCTTCGGCCTGAGCCGAAGCGGACAGCGGCACGTGCACAGCCATCTGGTCGCCGTCAAAGTCCGCGTTGAACGCGTGGCACACCAACGGGTGAATCTGGATGGCCTTGCCGTCCACCAGGATGGGTTCAAACGCCTGGATGCCCAGCCTGTGCAGGGTGGGGGCGCGGTTCAGCATAACCGGATGCTCGCTGATAACCTCTTCCAACGCGTCCCAGACCTCGGGCTTCATCCTGTCGATCATCCGCTTGGCGGTCTTGATGTTGGAGGTGAAGCGCTTTTCTACCAGCGTCTTCATAACGAACGGCTTGAACAACTCCAGCGCCATCTCCTTGGGGAGGCCGCACTGGTGCAGTTTCAGGTTCGGGCCAACAACGATGACCGATCTACCGGAGTAGTCGACGCGCTTTCCAAGCAGGTTCTTTCGGAACCGGCCTTCCTTGCCCTTGAGCATGTCGGAGAGCGACTTCAGAGGTCGGTTGTTCGATCCGGTCACCGGTCTCGCGCGGCGTCCGTTATCGATCAGCGCATCTACAGCTTCCTGCAGGAGGCGCTTTTCGTGGTTGATGATCGACTCAGGCGCCCGGATTTCGGTGATCTTCTTCAGACGGTTGTTGCGGTTGATGATCCTTCTGTAGAGGTCATTGAGGTCGGAAGTCGCGAACCGCCCGCCGTCGAGCTGAACCATAGGGCGCAACTCAGGCGAGATGACCGGGACCACGTCCAGAACCATCCACTCAGGTCTGCTCTTGGAGGAGATGAAAGCGTCTACTACTTCCAGTCTCTTGATGGACCTTGCGCGCTTGGGTCCCTGTGACTGCGCGATCTCCTTCTTCAGGCCCCTCTTCAGGCTTTCGAGGTCTACCTCGAGGAGCAGTTCCTTGATCGAGGAACCACCCATACCGGCCCTAAGCATCTCGGATATCTCGATGTCCGCTTTGACGCGAATCACTTCAGCCAGCCTCTGTAGAGACCTGTACTGGTCTTCTGTTATCAACTGCTGCCTGACTACCGCTTCCAGCAGGGTGAGACTTGCGTTCATCTCTTCCTTGCGGTCTTCGGCGTCTCGCTCTTCGAGCTTGATGCGGTCGTTGAGGCGCTTGTCGTAGTCCTTCTTGCGCTTCTCTTCCCACTCAGGGTTCTCTTCGAGTTCCTTCGCGGCATCAGCCCGGCTCTGGGCGATAGCGGTGTCGCGCTGAGCGTCGATGTCCTCGCACTCCGTAGTCACGGCTGAGCGAATGTCGCCGAGGTGATCGTTGATAGCTTGGCGGTCGACGTGGGTCACGATGTACGACGCAAAGTACAGGACTCTCTCAAGCGGTCGAGGAGAAATGTCCAACAGCAGGCTGATAGGACTAGGCACTCCCTTGAGATACCATATGTGCGACACAGGGGCGGCGAGTTCGATGTGTCCCATCCGCTCCCGGCGAACCTTGGCGCGAGTTACCTCGACACCGCACCGGTCGCAGATGACACCCTTGAACTTCACCTTCTTGTAGCGGCCGCAGTGGCACTCCCAGTCCTTGACCGGTCCGAATATGCGGTCGCAGAACAGGCCGTCGCGCTCAGGTTTGAACGTGCGGTAGTTGATGGTCTCCGGTTTCTTTACTTCACCGTGTGACCAGTCCTTTATGTCCTGCGGAGACGCTATACCTATGCGGATTTTGTCGAATCTGCTGGCGTCAGTCATTAAAATCCTCCCTGAAACCGAAGAGCTTCTTTCGCCGTTTGGCGCCCAAAAGCTCAGACTCTCTACCGGAACCGTGCTCCTCTTCAGTGTCCCTGAGGTCTATGGCATGATCCTTGTCGTCCTCGACAATGACCTTCAGACACAGACTCCTCAGCTCGTTGATGAGTATCTTGAACGACTCCGGCACTCCCGGTTCCATAATACTCTCGCCCTTGACTATGGACTCGTAGGTCTTGACGCGTCCCTGGACATCGTCAGACTTGATTGTCAGTATCTCCTGGAGTGTGTAGGCGGCCCCGTATGCTTCCAATGCCCACACTTCCATCTCTCCGAACCTCTGTCCACCGAACTGGGCTTTGCCACCCAACGGCTGCTGAGTTACCAGCGAGTAGGGGCCGGTCGACCGAGCGTGGATTTTGTCTTCCACAAGGTGGGCCAGCTTCATCATGTATATCTGGCCAACGGTTACTTCCTGGCTGAACTTCTGGCCACTCCTGCCGTCGAACAGGATTGACTTGCCCGTCTTGTGGTCGAAGCCATAGCGTGAGTGAGCGTTCTGCTCAATCCTGGTGATCAGCGCATCGTAGTCGTAGCCGGTTGGCGCAGGCTGCCCGGTAAACGGGATGTCTAGCTGCTCGACCACAACGTCTGCTTCCGTGTTGTCTTCCATTGAAGCGGCGATGCGGGCCTCGTTTTCGACCCGCAACCTCTCGCACACGGCTTCGCGAACCGCATCCGGGTCGTCAACCGCGGGCTGCTCAGAGAGCTTGAAGCTCAGTGTCTCAAGCTCAGCGGCATCCAGCTTTTTGATCGTTTCCAGAATGTTCGTCTTGCACTCATCATAGAGATCCAGTATCGGCTTGAGCAACGCCGGCAGATCAGCCTTCCCCGTATCCGGGAGACGAGTAAGGACCTTGTTGATCGTAGCATCGACGCGTCTCTTGGTCGGCATGTCGACCGACAAGTGCAGTTCCTTTACGTAGTTTCGAAGAACGCCGATCTTTATCTTCCTGGCCAGGATTTCCATGTCGGCCAGAATCTCGAATTCCGTCGCAGCCTGGAAGATCGGGTTCTTGAAGCGGCAGCCCAGATGGTGACCGACGATACCCTGGTGGGTCTCAAGTATCTGGCCGATGTTCATACGACTAGGCACACCCAGCGGGTTGAGCACAACGTCAACCGCTGTGCCGTCCGGCAGGAATGGCATATCGGCTTCCGGGAGAATCCGGGAAATAACTCCCTTGTTCCCGTGGCGGCCTGCCATCTTGTCGCCTTCCATGATCTTTCGCTTCTGGGCGATGTAGACGCGGACCAATTGGTTCACGCCGGCGTTGAGCTCATCGCCCGGCTCGCGCTTCATATCTCCATCGCATTTGGTGCAGACCAGGCTCTCCGGCTTCTTGCTGAAGTCGAAGACGGTTGCGCATCGCTCGCACTTATACTTGAAGCGCGAGAACACCTTGACGTCAACGATGGTTCCTGACTCGCCGTGCGGAACTCGCAGCGACACGTCGCGGGTCTCTTCAGCCTTCTTGCCGAAGATGGCTATGATTAGCCTTTCCTCAGCGGTCAGCTCGCTCTGGCCTTTCGGTGCGACCTTGCCGACCAGGATGTCTTCCGCGCGAACCTCTGCGCCTATCCGTATGACGCCGGTATCGTCCAGGTCTCGAAGAACATCCTCACCAACATTGGGGATGTCCCGGGTTATCTCTTCAGGTCCAAGCTTGGTGTCCCGGGCCTCGGTCTCATACTTCTCCACGTGAATAGAGGAGAATGTGTCATCTTTCACGAGTCTCTCGGACAGCAGGACCGCGTCCTCATAGTTGTAGCCGTTCCACGGCATAAAGGCGACGAGAATGTTCTTGCCCAGCGCAAGCTCGCCGGTATCCGTGCACGGACCCTCCGCGAGGACGTCGCCGGCTCTGACCTTGTCTCCCGCCTCGACATTGGGCCTCTGAGTTATACAGGTGCCCTGGTTGGAGCGCAGGATGTGCATCAGGGTATAGGAGTCGACCATGCCGTCTTCGCGCTCGACAACGATTCTTCCGGCATCGGAGAACCTTACTGTGCCGGCGTTCTTCGCGATTATCATCGCTCCGGAGTCTCGCGCGGCGCGCTTCTCCAGACCAGTGCCGACCAACGGGGCCTCCGCTCGCAGCAGAGGCACAGCCTGTCGCTGCATGTTCGATCCCATCAAAGCGCGGTTTGCGTCGTCGTTCTCCAGGAACGGGATCAGCGCCGCCGCCACAGACATGATCTGCATCGGTGAGACTTCAAGGAAAGTGACTTTCTTGGAGTCTACCTGCGGGTAGGTGTTCTCGTGTCGAACGACCACTCGGTCCAGCGTGATCTCCATAGTCTCAGGATCGTAAGGCGTGCTCGCCGGAGCCATGTATTCGTGTATCTCTTCATCTGCAGGCATGAAGTAGATCTCGTCGGTGACCTTGCCCTGCTTTACTACTCTATATGGAGTTCGCAGGAAGCCATACGGGTCGACTTTGGCGTGAACAGCCATGGAGCCGATCAGACCGATGTTCGGGCCTTCAGGAGTTTCTATTGGACATATTCGGCTATAGTGCGAGTAGTGGACGTCTCTGACTTCCAACTTCGCGCTCTGCCTGCTCAGACCACCAGGTCCCAAAGCAGAAAGCCTTCTCTTGTGAGTAAGCTCAGCGAGGGGGTTTGTCTGGTCCATAAACTGCGACAACTGGCTGCTGCCGAAGAAGCTCTTGATACTGGCTGAAATCGGCTTGACCGAAAGAACAAGCTGCGGGACCACGTTCTCCGGATCCACGCTGGTCATTCTCTCCTTGGCAACCTTCTCCATCCTCAGGAAGCCCATTCGGAGCTGGTCCTGCAGGAGCTCGCCGACCGAACGCACGCGCTTGTTCTGCAAGTGGTCGATGTCATCGACCGAGCACGGCGCAAGCCTGACAATCGTATCGGAGTTCAGATCAGCTGGGCCGGTGGAGAGCAGTCTCCTGCCGTTCGGGACAAGATCAAGGAGTTCGTTGAGGAACTCGATCTTCTCTTCCGTGAACACGTCGCCGGTGGTTATGTTTCTCATCGAGTCCAGGGCAACACCGAGACTGTAGAGTTTGCCGCCGATGATCTTCTCTTCTTCAGTTGCCGCGTCCACCATTGCCTTGAAAGCCGCTTCGATCTCGGGGAGGCGCTTGAACAGGCCGGGGTAGTTGACACTGCTGACCATCGAGCCGTTTTCGGACAGGCCGATCAGGTATTCGATTGTCTTGAGGATGTCTTCGCGAGTTACGCACCGCACGCGCTCAGGCAGTCGCAGACCAAGTTTCTTGTTGATCTTGTATCTTCCGACTCTGGCCAGGTCGTAGCGGCGGGTGTCGAAGAAGTAAGAGTTCATCAACTGTACAGCGCTGTCTCTGGTCGCCGGTTCCCCTGGCCTTATGCGCTTGTGGAGGTCGATGAGGGCCTCTTCGGCGGTGTGGGTGTTATCTTCACAAAGCGTCGCGTGCAGGTATGGGCTGATCCTGTAGACTTCCATCTCGGTCAGACCCAGTTTGACTATGCGCTTTGCAGAGTCGTCCATGATGTTTTCGCCCGCGCGGACAATGACCTTCTTGTCGCCGTCAAGGACGTCTGCGGTCGGTCGCCTGCCTCGGACCTTCTCCAGGGTGTCGGGGACAACAACCTCTTTTGACCCGAAGAGGTCGAGGATTTCAATGGTAGTTCCGCATACTCTTCCCGGCGCCTCTACCTCGACTTGCACCACATGGGCGTGCGCAAGTTTCTTGATGTCTTTGTCGTCCAGGGTCTTCCCTGCGGCAAGAAGCGGCTTCTTGCTGGCTTCCTTTATGACTTCGCCGGTGGCCTTGTCCACCACTTCGACGGCCTCAGGGTTCATCACAGCCTGCTTCAGCACTCGGCCGTATGCCTCTTGCACAGGAACAGATTCGCTGTCCGGGCAAGCCTCCGCGAAGAGGTTGAGTGACCGTAGCAGCGTGGTCAACGGGAACTTGCGTGTCTGCGCGACATGCACCATCAAAGGCATCGGTTTGTGAGGTTCGCTCTCAATGGGGCGATCCGTTTCGGCCTCGATCCACGCGCCGGGGCTCGGGATGATCGTCGCAAAGTAGACGACTCTGCCCGACGGGTCAAGGGTGTCACGGAAGTACACACCAGGTGAACGCGCAAGCTGGCTGACAACGACGCGCTCTGCGCCGTTGATGACGAATGTTCCCTTGTCAGTCATCAGAGGCAGGTCGCCGAGGTAAACCTCGGACTCAATTACTTCCTTGCCTGCCTGCGTGAGACGAACTCTCGCCTTTATTGGGGCTTCGTAGGTAGTCATATCACGATACCGGCACTCTTCGACTGTGTACTTGGGCTCGCCAAGTTCATAGTCCATCATCTCGAGAGACATGTTGCCGGTGAAGTCGTGGATCGGTGAGAAGCTGTGGAACAACTCCTTCAGACCGTCGCATAGGAACCATTTGTAGGACTCTAGCTGCAGCTCGACCAAATTGGGGATTTGTAGCGCCTCAGGCGAACGCTTGGTCTTGTGCTGGATTTCCTTCATCTAACCCTCCTGAAGCAGTGAGACACACGAACGAATAGTATACCAGAAAGCTTGTTCCCGGTCAAACACAGAGGACGCTGATCTACCAGCGTACAACACTAAAGACCCGTATCGCGCTACGTTTCCCGATGCTTTTCGAGTTGACACGCTTTACGGGCTGCTGTACAATTTAACGGGCTGACCGGGTGTCTGGTTCCACCTTTTCTATTATACACCATGTTGCCCCGGAAATCACACTTCAGGAGCGCCGATTGAACAAAAGTAAGCTTTGGGTACTGATGGGTCTGAGCCTGTTCGTCCTGGTGGCAGTCGCGGGCTGCGCCGGCAAACAGTTTATTCGGGTCAACGGCGAGAAGGTCAGCAGGGAAGAGTTTGCCTCCAGGCTGGAGAGGTTCAACGTAAAGACCGACACCGGAATGCGAGCCGCGGGCGATGTGGTCGCGGAACGGCTGATAAGCGATATGCTTATCTTGCAGTTCGCCAAGATAAAGGGAATCTCCCCGACCCCTGAGCAGGTCAACAAGCGCTACGAAGACTTCGGCAAGCGCTCCGGCGGGAATCTGTCCGAGCTGATGGCGCGCAGCGGCCTTGCGGAAACCGACTTGCGCCGTCAGCTTGAGGTAGAGCAGGCGAAGGCCAACCTTATCGCCGGTGGGATCGAGGTCCCTGAGGCGAAGATCAAAGCCGCCTATGACGCCCTCTTGGCGGCGAAGAACAGCCCGCTCAAAAAGCCCGAACAGCGAAGCATTAGTATGTTGGCCAACTCCTCAAAGGCTACCGTGGACAAGGCTTACTCGATGCTGAAGTCGGGTATGGACTTCAACGCCGCTTCAGGCAAGATGTCCGATGAGCCGAATCTGAAGTCCAATCAGGGCCAGTTGGGCCTGGTTGCCACGAGTTCTACGAATGTCCCGCCCATCGTTCGCAAGCTGGCGTTTGCGACGGCCGTGGGCCAGTTCACTACTCCGTTCAAGTTTGGGGATAGGTGGGCAATTCTCAAAGTTGACCAGAAGCTTCCCGCCAGGGTGATGCCCTACGAGGATGTGAAAGATACCCTCCGCGAGCAGCTTACGCTCAAGCAGGGAGCAGCCGAACGGGGCAAGCAGCTTGGGCAGGAATGGAAAGAGTTTGTATCAAAGGCGGATATCGGGATCAATGCCGAGCGATACAAGCCTCTGATCGATTCCATCAAGGAACAGGCCGGACAGGGCGCAATGACGCCCGCGGCCAAGTAAACGCCGACCTGCGGGTTGGCCAGGTTTCGCTGACTTGAATACTTCGGCTGCGGTTGTGGCCGAAGTTTCTTGTGTGAGTATGTAACTGACAGACTTTCCCGTTGGCCGGATTTCGACGGCCAACACGACCAACGCAGCAACTCAATCACGTGGAGGAGTATATCAATGAGCGACACTAAGCGCGTTTACCTCTTTAGAGAAGGTAACGCCACTATGCGCGACTTGCTTGGAGGCAAGGGCGCTAACCTGGCCGAGATGACCAACATCGGTCTTCCCGTCCCCCCCGGTTTCACCATCACCACCGCTACATGTAATGAATACACCGAACTCGGCGACCTGCCGAAGGGATTGTGGGAAGACGTTATCGCGGCGCTGGCCGATGTCGAGAAAGACATGGGCAAGAAGCTGGGCGACGCCAACAATCCTTTGCTGGTGTCGGTCCGCTCCGGCGCTAAGTTCAGTATGCCTGGTATGATGGACACCGTCCTCAACCTCGGACTCAACGAGAACAGCCTCGCTGGAATAATCGCGGCCACCGGCAACGAGCGGTTCGCTTATGACGCCTACCGCCGCTTCCTGATGATGTTCTCCGACATCGTCCTTTCCGAAGAGCTTCCCAAACTCAAGAAGCATCACTTCGAGGTCATCTTCGATGAGCTCAAGGCAAAGAAGGGCGCGAAGGTTGATACCGAAGTCGACGCCGAGGGCCTGAAGGAACTGGTCAAGCTCTACAAGGCATACTTCAAGGAAGCAGCCGGCAGAGATTTCCCGACCGACCCGATGGAGCAACTCCTCCTGGCTATCAAGGCTGTCTTCGCAAGCTGGAACAACGAGCGCGCGGTTATCTACCGCAACCGTGAGAAGATTGCTCACAACCTCGGAACCGCCGTCAACATCCAGGCGATGGTCTTCGGCAACATGGGCGACGACTGCGGCACCGGCGTGGCTTTCACCCGCAACGCGGCGACCGGCGAGAACGTGCTCTTCGGCGAGTTCCTGAAGAACGCCCAGGGCGAGGACGTTGTGGCCGGCGTGCGAACTCCTGAAGAGATCGCACAGTTGGAAGACGAGTTCCCGACGATCTACAAGCAGTTTGCCGACATCGCCAAGAGGCTGGAAAACCACTATCGCGACATGCAGGACATCGAGTTTACCATCGAGAAGGGCCGCCTCTTCATACTTCAGTGCCGCTCCGGTAAGCGAACCGGCGTTGCCGCTGTGAAGATCGCTGTCGACATGGTCAACGAGAAGCTCATCACCAAGGAAGAGGCTCTGACCCGGGTTCCGCCCGAGGCTCTCGAGCAGCTTCTGAACCCCAGAATCAAGAACGCCGCGGGCGCCAAGGCAATTGCCAAGGGTCTCAACGCCGGTCCCGGTGGCGCTTCCGGAATGATCGCTCTGGACTCCAAGGTCGCCATCAAGATGGCTGAGAAGGGCCAGCGTGTTATACTTGTCCGAAAAGAGACAAACCCGGACGACCTCGGCGGCATGCTTGCTTCCAAGGGCGTTCTGACCTCTCTTGGTGGACGCACCAGCCACGCGGCGCTGATCGCTCGCCAGTACGGTATCCCGACAGTCTGCGGATGCGGCGCTCTGAAGATCGATGAGTCCAATCGCACCTGCTGCGTTGGCGACGTCGTCATCAAAGAGGGCGACACCATCACCATCGACGGCACTCTGGGCCTGGTCTACGACGTTGAGATGGAGACCGAGCCTGCAACCATGACAGGCGACTTCGGCACATTCATGGCGTGGGTCGACGAGTACCGCACGATGGGCGTTCGCGCGAACGCCGACACCCCTGAGCATGCGACGGACGCCGTGAACCTGGGCGCCGAGGGCATCGGCCTTTGCCGCACCGAGCATATGTTCCTTGGCTCCGACCGCGTTCCGCTTGTGCGCAATATGATCCTTGCGGAAGATGAGACTGAGCGTGAAGCGGCGCTGGCGAAGCTGCTGCCTATGCAGCGCGCTGACTTCGTGGGCATCTTCAAGGCCATGGGCGGCCGCCCTGTGACGGTCCGACTCATCGACCCGCCGCTGCACGAGTTCCTGCCTGCGCTTATCGACCTCGAGCTCGAAGTCTGCAGGATGGAGTGCAAGAACCCCAACGACCCCGCGCTG
>CAZTAO010000039.1:0-4896 GCA_964611645.1 uncultured bacterium
TAATACCATCGAGGCTTGCCAACAGATGATCGCAGACGCCAACCAGCATGCACTCTCTGCCACGCCATAGCACATCATTCCCGCAGAACTGAACTCTCTCGTTGCCAGAAGTAAGCTCAGTTACGCGGGAACAGTGTGCCGCTAGTGCTGAGTAGGTCCGCAGAGCGTATCGAAGCACGGCAATGGAACAGACCCAACTAAGATAGCAAGCGTAATTGTACTCATGTAAGAAGGATTTTGAATCACCCGCGCATAATCTTACTTTGCGGCTCACTTGCAGATTTCGGCGGGCCGGACTCCCTTTGTGCGGTGAGTTATCTGCATGAACTTCGGAAGACTGAGCACATCCCGGCGTGGCATGTCCTTGATGGAGCTTCTTATTGTCATTGCCATCATTGCCATTCTCGCGGCAATCCTGCTGCCCATCTTCTTTCGTGCCCGCCGCCTGTCCAACCAGGCAATGTGCCTGAGTAACCTTAAGCAGTTCGGGCACGCGTTCGCTATGTATGCGCAGGACTACGACAACTGGTGGCCAAGCCCGGGCGGGCTGTCGGGCAACTACGCCTACTGGTCCCAGACAGGCAGTGGGGGGCTGGAATCGTACATCGGGCAGCGCGGGCTGGGGACAATCTGGCACTGCGCGGAGCTGAAGCGGTGGCACGGCAGGTTCCCCGCGCGCAGCTATTCCATGAACAGCTACCTGCGCAACCCGCCCGACATTGAATACCCAAGCTGCCTCAACCTGTTGTGTGGGGCTAATACCAGCTCCATTGAGGAGCCTGACAAGACAATCCTGCTGTTTGAAGGCGTTACTCTTCAAGCCTACTTCCAGGATCAGCTCGACTACCTCTACCGCTGCGCAAACTGGTCTCGCGTCCGAGGCTACTATCCCAACATAGCCCATACCATAGATTCGGGGATCCCCTGGCATGAACCCGTAAACAACTACCTCTATTGTGACGGCCACGCCAAAGCCAGACCACCTGGGCCGAAGACCGTCGGCTCGCTTTCCACCTGGCAGGAGATGTACGAGTGGTACGTCAGCAAGGCGTACTTCAAGAGCCGGTACGGTGAGGAGCCGTAGGATCTGAGAATGCGTATCATCCAGCCTCAGGACAACTGCAATGTCCAAGAGTGAAGCCTCCAGACCGTCAGCCCCGGAGGCTTCACTGCATACCGCAGTCCGTTCTGAGCTGCTTCTCGGCAGCCGGTTCCAGGCTGGTAGTTGATGATCATCCCAACATTCTGGACCGGGTAGAAACCGGAGTCCATTTTTGCGATAGCATCTTTTCATCCACCAACAACTAGGAAGTAAACGCTCTCTCCGCAAGAGCCTCGGGAAGTCAGACTCCTGGGGCTTTTCGGCGTTCTACGCGTGGGAGTTGAGGCTGGGGGACTAACACTCGGCAAGTTGCTGCTGGTTCGTCCTGTGCACACACCTCCGGCCAGTTCCGGGACATTCTGCCCCGACATTCTCTGTTTGGTAGGTTTCTCTCTGTTCTCTTTGTAGTGGGGGGTGACTACAGAGACGCCGTTCTAGCTTCGAAATTGGGGAGAGGCGGTTTGTTTCTGAATGAGTCCGCTGGGACGAGTAAATGTAGCGCTGAAGCTACTGCAGACTGACCCAACGTCCGACGGGCCCGCCGCCGTACGAAGAAGATCTCAGAGACGGCGGGCGGACGAATCGACATCCATCCGCCCGCCTTCAACACTCCGCCCAAAGAAGTATGGCACAATCACCGCCGCACGCTTGAGTCGAGCCTTTCGCAATGCATGGGAGCAAGGCCATTGCCATTCTCCGAGCGCTTACAGAGTCAGTTGCTCGATAATACCCTGTGCCGCGGCCAACATCTCATCGGCTTGCACTTGGGTCAGCTTGCCGGTTTTCAGGAATGCACGCACCTGGTTACAGAACGCCTTCATTGAGTCAATCGCCCCGGCTATGTCCCCGGAGTTTATATCCTCTATGGCGCTGTTCAGCTTGGCGTAGAGCGATTGACCATTCGCAGGCAGAACCACACCGTTAGCGACGAGAGTGTCCAAATACTCGATCAGTGTTTCCACGTCATCGACCGATGCCAGCACCTGACGCTCGAACGCGCCGATGTCATTTGCTGATCGCTGGGGACGGGAGACGCCCCGCTGATCCAGTGTAACCAAGTTGCCGGCGCTATCGGTGGAGTCTGCCTGGTCGATTGCGGGACTGCCTGGAAGCAGCGCGCAGGTCCAGGTGGGGCCGCCGTTGTCTGCCAGTACTCCCAGCATAGGGTCGGTGTTGATCTGGTCGCCCATCGCGATCAGATAGCCGTTTCCATCGTCTGTCGAGAGGTTGTAGCCGTAGGAGATGATTGCGGCATCAGTGTCAATGGCCGCAAGGTTTGGACCCGCCGCATCGTTGGCGAGAATGGTGTTCTTGATGGCGACTTCGCCCCACCCATTCGCGACGCCGCTGGCGCCGTTTGCCGGACTACCGGCCTGTGCGCTGCAGAAGTTGCCGGTCAGGGTGCTGTTGTCTACGGCCAAGACACCTCCGAACAGCGCCATGGCGCCGCCGAATGCATCCCCGACGCCTGTGGGTCCGCTAACGCTGTTGCCGGCCAAGGTGCTGTTCCTGACGGAGACAATGGAGTCCTCCCCGCCAAGGCTGATGATAGCGCCGCCGGCGGCGCTGTTCGTCAGGCTGGCGGCGGAGTTGCCGCTCAGGGTGCTGCTGTCTACGGTCAGAGACGCGCTGCTTGCGGAATCTCCCATGCTCAACTGCGCGATAGCGCCTCCGAGGGCTTCGAGGCCGTCAGCAAGGACCACGTTGTTGCTCAGGGTGCTCCGCACTATACTAGCCGTCGCAGTGCCGGGAGGGCCGATTGACCATTCGCCGTCACTGTCCGTATAAGCATAGTTGACCACGGCGCCCCCCAACCAAGCGGAGTTGCCGGTCAGAATGCTATCCTCGATTGTTAGTGACGCAGTGCAGCCATCGCCCCCGTTGCAGATCGCGCCGCCGCCTCCGATCAAGTAGGAGGAATCTGGACCGGAATCGGTGATCGCATTGCCGCTCAGGGTGCACCCAGTGAGGGTCAGCACGGCAGGGCTGTCGATGCTGGAAAAGCCGCTGAATATGGCGCCGCCCGCGCGCGCCGCCGTGTTGTCGGTCAGCACGCAATCGGTGAGAGTCATCGTGGCCAAGTTGAGGACGGCGCCCCCCATCCCTGTCATGTAGTCCGTCTCCAGCCCGGAGGCGGTGTTACTGCTTAGTGTGCAGTTAGCCAGCTCCGCCGGACCAAAGCTGGCCAGGGCGCCTCCAAACGTGCTGGTGTTGCGCGTCAACGTACAGTCGGCGAGCATCAGTGTGCAGAAGTTGGCGATCCCGCCGCCGGCGTTGTAGTAGTCTCCGAACCCATCCGCGATGGTCAGGCCCGAAACAGTGACGACGATGCCGGGAATCACAGAGTCCATAGCGTCGATGCCGGTCCACAGCACGGGAACCGCATTTCCGCCCGAGATGGTCAGAAGATCCTGCCCTGGGCCGTTGATGGTGACGCTCGTGCTTACCAGCAGTGGGCCTCTAACGGGGTCCAGAGTTACCGTGCCGGTGGCCGTGATGTCGATGATGTCACCACTCGCCACATTCTGCAGGGCGTGACGCAGGGTGCCTTCACTGCCATCGTCGGCAGTGCTGGTTACGTACAGTGTTGCTGCGGCGCAGGTCGCCGTGAAGAGTCCGCCGATCATCATTAGTGCGATGATAAGCATAGTTGTCTTTCCGAGTGTCTTCATTTCCTTTCCTCTCTTACCCATAGTCTTGATGCCAGCCGTTCACGGCAGGCCTCGGCGGAACCGATCCACCGAGGCTTGCCAATCAGCAGACGGTAACTGATGCTAAGGCACAGTCACCGTCTGGGTTGTGAAGAAGTCGCCGAGAGAGCTGGTGCCACGAATGGTCAGGGTCTGCTCTCCAGGGGGTATGCCCATGAACGTAAGCGTACACTTCTTGCTCTCCCCCGGCTTGATTGCCCCGTATACCAGCGGCAGATCTGATTTGCTATCCACACCGCCCAAACCGGCGGACGTTACCATAACGTCGTAGACCGTGGTGTCGGACGGATTGCCGATCTGCACAGTAACCTTGATATTCGGACTCTTCGCGCTCGGGGAAGTCACGGTCACATCCGAGATATCCAGTGCTGACACCGGTGCCGTCAAGTCCCACGTGACAGGAAAGACGAAGTTGGAGTCGAAGGAGCTTGCTCCGCCGACCGCGAGCCCGGAGTCGTTGAGGCCCAGAGCAAGCGCCATGTCGGTGCCGGGCGGCGCAAGAAGTTTCTGCGTGCCCATGACAGCACTCCAGCCGAAGGCAACATAGCTCATGCCATTGACTGGATCAGAAATCATGAGTGTACCCGCCACCTGCCCGCTGTCGTTAATGTCGGCAAGAGCCATCTGAATCGCGCTGCCAGCAGGAATGAGGCCGTCTGTCGGCACCTGAGTCCACGTGCCAGCCTGCCATATCCATAACTGGAAGATCTGTTCGCCAGTGGCCGTGTCGTAGGCGATGACACCGAAAAGGGCCTGCCCCTGGTCGTTAACGCTCCAGACTCCCCACGGCGAGTAGATGACCGAGCCCTCGGCAGGAGGCGCTGTCTCCACGTAAGAGAAGGTACCTGTATTCGAGTCATAGAGGAAATAGCCATCCGCAGACGACCACCCTGCCACTATCCCATCGCGGCTGATCGCATCGACGCGCCCGTCAGCCCGGGAATCACCCGGGAATGTAAGCTGGGTGACGGTGATCCCATCTGCTGTCTTTTGCCAAAGAAAAGCCTCCTCGGCGTAAAGCTCATTGCCATTGACGTCCTGCACTCCCAGATCAAGTAGCGCAGTCCCAGCCACCCGGCCATT
>CAZTAO010000039.1:4906-8731 GCA_964611645.1 uncultured bacterium
CTGACAGCCGCAAACGGCGGCACAACCAAGCGGCCAGCAGTCCGCCGCTGAGAAATCCAGTTTTTGCGCGCGCATCCAACGGGGTTCCGTCGTCCGTCGTAATCTCCGTTCGGACTCCGTCTTCCCAGAGGAACCAGCCTCTCCCGTAGCCATTATCACATAGGATCTGCCCGGCGGCGTTGATGGCCAACGCGTTGCTCTCGTCCTCGCCTTCAAGCACCCCTAGGTCCTCGGCTGTGTAGGCGCCGTCGGCATCGGGAGCCCAGCGAGTCGCGCGCCAGTGGTTCGTGTCGTTCTGGCAATAGCCCACAATGACGCCACTGTCGTTGATCCCATTGACTTGCCGGGAGTAGTAATCGCCCAACTCGCCCAAGTTTCCCAGATCCGGAAGGACGCCCGGCACACCATCTGTCCAGACGCAAGTGGCCTGACCGCTCTCACCTCCGACGAAGCCAGCGACTTGCCCGCCGGCGTTGACAACGAATCCGAGGCCGGCCTGGTAGCCGTCTGGCAGATTCAGGATGTTTGGTGCGATGCCCGCAGCGCAGGACACAGCACCGATCATCACCAACGCAATGACTAGCATAACTGTCTTTCCGATTGTCTTCATTTCCTCTCTCCTTTTCAAATCTCTTCCTCCTTATTGGCCGCTCATATTGCTGCTGAGCCCCCACCTTAGCGGCCGAGAATCAGTGGGAAGCGTTCAACTGACTGAGCAGTGTCCACTGACCATCCCTCTTCCATCAGGTGACGGGATTGCCACCCCCGATGCTGGTACGTCCGTGCACATCAGGTGCACTGTGGTAGACGACCGAGGGAAGATTGTCTGCCGCGCGTGGGCTTATGAGTACCCACCCTTCCAGGACGTCTCGGACTGCGCGGGCCAAGTCCTCCGGGGCCTCCCGCTTCGTTACGTAACCTCTTGCTCCTGCCGCCAATGCGCGCGCCACGTACCTTGGTTCCTCGTGCAGGGAGCACACCAATACAGGGATCTGGCGGGAACGCAGTTCGGAAACCAGAGCCAATCCATCCTCCTCGCCCAGAGACAGGTCCACCAGCGCCAGATCCGGGGGCTCTGTGTCGGCGATCTCCAGCGCTTCGGTCTGGCCAGGCGCCTCGCGGCATTCGGTAATGCCATCCTCGGCCAGCACGAGTGCCAGCTCCTGCCGCACATTGGCATGATTGTCTACCAGTAGAATGCGCACCGGCCTGCGAGCTTCCATAACCGTCTCCTTGCCTGGTTTCCGGGCTGTCCGGGGCATCAGTAAGTGCTGTTGCCATCGAGGATATCGTATGTGGTTCGGCGCGGGCAGGATCATCCACATGCACTGACGCCGCGCAGATGGGTCTTCCACTTACTGAGACATCATAGCAGAGGAAGGACAGCGTGTATGCCGCGAGTATTACTTGCGCTCATGTGGGGGAAAACACTTACATCGAGGTGTAAAGACTTCGGGATTGCGCCAGCGAAGGAGATTACGCAGTGTAGTCGTGCAGGTGGTTGATGGCGTGGCGTCGGAGGTCGCGCATGCCGTCCAAGGCGAACTTGTCCAGGATGCGGGCGTAGTATGACTCCACGGTGCGCGTGCTTATGTGAAGGGCGGCGGCGATCTCTATGGTTCCCTCACCCTGGCCCAGGAGATGGTACACCTGACGCTCCTGCTCGCTGAGTTCGCGGTCTGCGTCGTGTTCAGCGGGAGCAGATAGCCGGGTCGCCAGAGCCACGGCTGCAGCCGGGCTCACGAAGCGTCGTTCCGCAGCAACCTCTCGAATTCCCTGGATCAGCACCTGGTCCACCTCGCGTTTGGTTACATATCCCAGTGCCCCGGCCGAGAAAGCCCCCTCCACGTGTCGGGGATCCTCGTGCATCGAGTATACCAGGGAGGGCACGGCCAGGGTGCGCAGGTCACTCACCAGAGGCAGGCCATCCTCACCGTTCAGGGAAAGATCGACGAGAGCCAGATGAGGGCTGTGCTTCTCTGCCAGACTCAGAGCCTCCGTCCGTCCGCTCGCCTCCGCGCACACGGCGATACCCTCCGGCGACAGAAGAAGCGCCAGGCCTCTTCGAACGGCGGGATGGTCGTCAACGATCAGTATGCGGATCGGCGTCGGCAATGCGGACTTCATATCTTCCATCGTTTGTTTCCTCTCCTATTTCAGCAAGCTGATTCCCCGGCGGCGAGTTACGCCGAGGCACCTGGCAGGTCACAACAGCACCGCCCTTGGGATCGTTCACCACCTCAAACTTGCCCTCCAGAACTCGGGCACGGTAGGCCATAGTGCGTAGACCCATACCCTTGGATGAAATATCGCTCGACAGGCCGATGCCGTCGTCCCGGATTCGCAGAAGCAGACTCCCCTCCGACCCCTGCAGTTCCACGATGATACGCTTCGCACGGGAGTGGCGAGACGCGTTGCTCAGAGCCTCCTGGGCGATCCGATACAGGTACTGAGCCGCCGTAGGATCGTAGACACGGACATCTCCATCAGCGATGAACTCACACCGCACGGCCGTCGCCACCTTTGCGCGCTTAGTGAGCGCGCGCAGAGCGGATTCGAGCGCTTCCGGATCCGTATCAAGAGGGCAGAGGCCGCGAGCTACAGCATAGGCCTCGTCCATGGCCTCTTGCAGAAGGGAGTACAACGCTCGGAGGTCCTGCCGCGCTACCGGCCCGCCCTGCTCCACTCGACGTTCCAGCGCACGGCACCGCAGCAGTGCCCCGGTGAGCTGCTGGCAGACGCCATCGTGGACGTCCAGCCCGAGTCGGCGACGCTCATCATCTCCAACCCGCGCGATCTCCTGTTCCAGACGGCGCCTCTCGTCCATCTGGAGACTCAGCTCCTGATGTGCGGCGCCCAGCTTTTCGGCTTCCGCCTTCGCTCTCGAAGAAGCCTCCTGTTCCGCGGAGTGACGTCACCAGGAATGACTGGAAGCGCCTCAGCAGCAGCATCGTTGCCAGGAGCATGCCCGACAGTGCGAGTCCTTGAACCAGCTTGATGCCGACGGAGGTGGGGAAATCGACGCCCCCCGCTCTGAACACGCGTGTCAACTCCGGTACCTCGCTGAGGAAGGGCGCGGCCATCAGGACGGCTATGCTGAGTCCAGTGCCGATGCGGGCGGACCTCTCCCCGTTAAACATCAGGAGGAAAATCGGCATCCACACGGGCAGTATCCGTACGAACGGCCCCTGGGGGAACGCGATGGTACCGGCTATCGAGAGCACGTAACTCAGGCCAAGAACCACCCATACCCGTTTCTTGTAGTCCAACTGTCGGAACACCGCTCCGAGCACGATGCTGACGTAGGTCACTACCGCTACGGCCTGAGCCCATCCTGAGAACGGTATTCCCGGCCCAAACACCTGAATAAGGAGCACAGGTAGGTACGCTACTACGCTGGCGATCAGGATTGCATCGACCGTCTTGCGCCGCCAGTCGGTGAGTGTGCCCTCGACCGGCGTAATCTTTGAGCCTGTAGTTGTCGGCATTGCAGATCAGCTTCTCCAAAGGGTGGGGACGTCAACAATTGCGTGATCAGGCACCGCGAATAAGGCACGTTACGTGCATTCTACCATCTGGCCCACACCTGGTCAATCACTCGGTAAGAGTTCACGCTCGATGAGTACAACGTCATGCTGAACTTGATTCAGCATCTGGCGTAGTCGTGAACAGACCCTGAAACGAGTTCAGGGTGACGCGGTGCTCGGCAACAGTGAACAGTTACATCACTCGGACCGTGTTCCGACTGCCGCATTTGAGCACACTGCCTACAGTACTCACGTTCTTGTCTGGATCCCTTTCGGTGTAGGGGAAATCCCCTACATG
>CAZTAO010000039.1:8741-44227 GCA_964611645.1 uncultured bacterium
ACGCTATGTCCAGCAGAGATTAGATACTCCGCTAAATCCCCTACATGGCTTTGGGAATATCCCGTGCAGACAATCACAAGATGCTCTGGTAAATTGTCTCTGATGCAGTGTGCCCGGATTCCCTTCGCCCTGCATAGGCCAGGCGCTTACCGCATCAGGTGGCCACGCAGCGGGGCGACGGGCGCGCACGACGGGCAGCGGCACGAGCAACAATCACGTGAACTAACGGAGGATATGTCATGCGACAATACACCGGGTTATACGTAGTGTGCTTGTTTGTGGCAATGATGTGCGTTGCCCTATCACCGGCTTGGGGGGCGACTGTATATGTGAATGCTTCGGCCACGGGCGCAAACACCGGAAATAGCTGGACCAATGCCTTCACCGATCTCCAGATCGCGCTGAACACCGCGGTCGCCGGCGACCAGATCTGGGTCGCCGCCGGCACCTATATGCCTGGCACAACGATTGGCGGCTCCACTGACCCGCGCAGAGCGGCCTTCATCCTGAAGAGCGGGGTGCAGGTATACGGCGGTTTTACGGGAGATGAGAAGAAGTTGCACAAACGCCAGTTGGATCCTAGTTTAACCATCCTGAGCGGCGACATCGGCACAGCCGGCAGTGACGTCGACAACTGCTACCACGTGGTCTATGCCAGCGGGGTGACGGACGCCGTTCTTGACGGCTTCACGGTGACCGGTGGCCGTGGGGACGGAGGCGTAAACTACACGGATTATCAAGGGGCCGGCATGCACACCACCAATAGTGCACTGACCGTGGCCAACTGCGCCTTCATGGATAACAAGGTCGGGGTCACGAAGCAGGGCTACGTCCTTGCCCACGGCGGCGGTATGGCCAACTACAACAGCGCGGTCGTCGTGACGAACTGCACCTTCAGCGCCAACCAGGCGGGCAACGCCGTCAACAGCACCCTCGGTACTGGCGGCGGCATCTATAACGAGGGGTTCTATGGCAGCTACCCCGACTATCAATCGCCGGTGATCACCGGCTGCACCTTCAACAACAATGTCGCCTCCTCAAAATGGGAAGCACGATACGGGGGCGGCGGCGGCATGGCCAACATTCAGTGCTCCCCGACCGTCGATCGCTGCACCTTCACGGAGAACATGGCCGGCTGTGGCGGGGGAATGCTCAACTATCTGGCGGAACAGCCGGTCATTACCAACTGCATCTTCATTCGCAACACCAACAACTACCCGGACGGCCGTGGGGGGGCGATCTACAACCTCGCCAGGGCGACCATCATCAACTGCACATTCTACAAGAACGGGTGGCGGCCCTGGTTCTATTCCCCTTACGACCTCAGGCCGTACACATATTATGGCGGCGCAATCTATGACGAGCGCGTGGGCTCCCTTATCACAAACTGCCTCTTCAGCGACAACGCCGTACGCGGAGTTGGTGGCGCCATCTCTTCCGATATAAGGCACCCAAGCCCGTATGCGCGGACAACACTGACCAACTGCCTGTTCTACAACAATATCGGCCGGGACATGTATGGCGAGAACTGGGTGATCAGTCACCTCTACGGCGATCCGCCCAGCCCCGACTCAGTCGACAACCTCTTCGATATCGACCCGCTGCTGGTAGACCCGGCCAACGGCGACTTCCACCTGCGCTACGACTCTCCCTGCATCGACGCCGGGACGACGCTGAAATTCTCCACAATTCGTTGGATTCCGATGCCGGACAAGGACTTCGACGGGGATAAGCGGATAGTGGACAGTGACGGCGACGACGAACCGGCAGCCGACATCGGCGTGGACGAGGTCATCCCCAACCTCCCCGACCTGCGGGCTTTCCTCCAAGCGCTTTCGGATAGCGGGGAGTTGGACGCAGCGATCGCGGCCCGCCTGCTGGCTTATGTCGATGACGCCCAGGCGGCGCTGGATCAAGGTGCGAAGGAAACCGCAGCACACATCCTCAACGCGCTGATCGCCGACGCTGAAGCGTCACTGGGGGATACCGAAACGGCACAGCGCATTACCAGGATGACTCTGGCGGTCATCGACCATCTGGACTAGCTATCTCGCCGCATTCAGAGCACAAATACGGGCCGAGAGTTCCGCGTCTATACCGGAGCAGTTACCGGTAGCGGCACAGTATACAACATTGCGGTTTCAGGGATGACCGGAAATGGCACTGTGATCGCGAGCATTGCTGTGGGTGTCGCCCACGATGCAGCTAACAATCCGAGCGCTGCATCGACCAACACAGACAACACAGTGGCGTATGAAGGCGAAGGCCGACGGTGATGATCAATCAGGCATCGGGCCAGACCGACCCGACAACGACAGCTCCCATCAATTTCAGCGTCGTCTTCAGCGAACCGGTGAGCGACTTCGCGACCGGCAACGTGACTATTTCCGGCACTGCCGGAGCAAATAGTGGAACGGTCAGTTCCGCAGCACCATAGACGCTATAGATGTGCCGATACGATGGCTGGAACTCAGAAGGACGCGCGATACCTGCAATCCGTAGCACTACGGAACTGGTAAACAATTTTCTTTATACTGATGGCCACGTAAAGGCCCGACCGCCTGGGATCAAGACGGTCGGCTCGCTTTCCACCTGGAAGGAGATGTACGAGTGGTACGTCAGCAAGGCTTACTTCAAGAGCAGGTACGGGGAGGAGCCGTAGAGTCAGCGTCTGAAGTATCCTTGTTCCTGAGCCATCTCCTGACGCCTTCTCAAACGCCCCAGCTTCTTGCCTGAGATGAATTCCGCGAGGCGTGCGGCATTGCCCCTGATTCTGGCGAGCGATGCTGGGTTGACCATATCTATCCATTCCCGTGGCACATTCCCCGCCCCGTTGAGTGTCCCGGCAAGCATGGCTGCGCGGCCTGCTATGCTGTCGGCATCTCTGCCTATGCTGGCTCCGCCGACCGCCGCCTCTCTGACCTCGCCCTTTGCTATCTTGAACATGGCAAGGGCGAACCCCAGAAGCTCCAGAGGGTCTACCATGTGATACAGGAGGCACTCGTCGTAGAGCTCCTTGCGGGCCGCGAGGACATCGTCGTATTTGTCCGCAACCGCGAGGCATGCCTCCAGATAGCCGTACGCACTGTCGAATTTGCGCTCGTCGAATGAGTTGAGCTTAGTCTTCGGGGCTGCTTCGAGGGCCGCCTGGCAAACCGAAGCCACCGTGGCGCTGGGCTTGAGAGCCTCCGCGACTGCGACCGCCAGAATGGCCGCCGCCGTGACATCGCGGCCTCGTTGATACATATACGAGATCGCTGTGGCATCGATCACCGCGAACTCGGGGTCGGCAAGGTGGTACATCCCTACCGGCTCCACGCACATCACAGTGGACCCTGTAACCCAGGTCCAGTGACCGGTTATGCGCTGATCCCAGCCTTGCATGATGAGGTCATAGGCGTGGCCCATGCACTGCTGGAAATAGTGGTCGGCGCGAAGATCGCGTTTCCACACCTCGCCGAAGTGCCGGGCCATCACCGGCAGCCCCTCTCTTTCGAGGTAAGCTTCCACCAGGTGCATCGCCATCTGGTTATCGTCCTCGCTCTCCACGCACGACGGGTCCAGCAGAGACTGAACGCCGCCGGGGTGCTTCTGGTCGATCTCCCAGTAGAGCTGCCCCTCGAACGGCGACCCCATCGCGTTGCCGATCGCCCCGGCAAGCAGGCAGCCGTGAATCTTGTCCAGTAGAAGCGAATCGCCTCCGGGCCTTTCGCACGAAAGCTCATCGACCACGCTGATGATATCCCGCTCGGTAGACGCTCGTTCCCGGGCGACTTCTGCGATCCCCAGCCACGGGGAGACAGCAGGTTCAGCCCACTGACGCCACTCCTCCGGGAACGCCTGCGCGCCATTCATCGCTCCGAATATCGCGCCTGCAATGATGGGCGAAACCACTGCCGAGCGGTGCCCCGGCACAATCAGAAGCTGCATCAGTTTGCCGATGTCCCCCGAGTAGACCTCAAGCAGAGGCAGGATGAACTGCATTGGGTTGGGCGCGATCCAGCCATCCTCTTTGCGCCAGCTAAGCCCGCTTACGGTATAATACCACCACTGGAGAAACGCATCCTCGGAGTCGCTTCTGAGGGTTTTCGCCTGCTTCATCATGTAGTTAGTCGCGTAGTAGAGGTCTTTGTTATTCTGATGAGCAATCTTCAGTGTGGTATCGACTATGGTATTGGGCGTAGTTTCAGGATCGAATGCGCAGGCAATCGCGGCGGCGCACAACCCCGCCCAATCCGCTCCAATTCTGGGCTGGGTAACCGACGCCAACTCCACCCCGTCCAGGTAGGCGTATTCCGGGTCACCGAAGTGGTAGATGCCCACCGCGGGCATGGCCGCGCAGATAAGGCCGCTGGGCGCAGCCCCGATCCCGCTTATGCGTGGGTGCATCCCCTCTTTGAGGACCTCCTGGGTGGTATGGAGACCGTCCCAGCAGAAAGCCGGGGCGCTGACGCCTGAGTCTTCCTTGAACAGTTGGGCAAAGCCCTCCGGCGTGACTCTCCCGCCCACACCAACGTAGGCCGAGATGCCTAGGTCCGTAATAAGCCGGGAGTTGGCGAACCCCATTCTGCCCTGCTCCGGCGTGTAGTCCTCGGCGCGCGACATCTCCAGCGAGAAGATGTCCTGCGGCGTATGGACAGAAGAGCCGCGTCCCAGAACCACATAGGCATACCCGAACTCAGCTCCAACCATAGAACCAATCAGACATCCCCTGACTCTCTCACCAAAACTCAGAACCGACATCTATGCCTCCCTATGGACGCTGTGGTACCAGTAATCATCCAATCGCAGATGCATGTCCCGAATCAGGGAGTCATCACGTTCTCGCCAATGCATGCCGGTATATGAAAAGAGCAGGCGGGGATTCGTTAGCCCCGCGTCTAGGTCGCAACGCACCGTTTCTTCCTCGAGACCCTCGGCCAGTTCCTGACCTATAGCCAGGACAATATCCCTGCCGTCAATCTCAGACAGCGCATCATCAACAGAGATGCAACCTGCGCAAGTCTTATCGATGAACCCGGCTTCAGTGTAAACCACGTTCGGCAACCCGCGGATCGTCTCGTAGAACACGTTCGGGCCGCTGCAGGGATGGACGGCAACCTGGCCCCAATTCTCGGCGATTCTGAGGTCGTGAGGCAGAACGTGCTCCACGTACGCCTCGGCAGAGATCAGGTTGGCGGAGCATTCGGCAATCCGGCCGTTGGACGGAGGCGACTTGGGATAGCGCGTTTCTCCGATCCACGAGCGAAGGTTCCGATCCAATTCAAGGAAGAAATCAGTAATGATTGCTATGAAGCTCCGGAATTCCAGCGGCTGCTCGCGCATCCCGATAAACGCGTTGGCCCCCAGCACCATACACGCGATATTGAAAGGTCCCTGCAAATCCGGCGGGACGATGCCGAGCCAGTCTGGAGTGAGCGCCCGGATTGCCTGAATATCCTCGCGCATCTCCGGAATCAGGCCGCTCGTCTCGGGATCAGGCATGCCATCTCGCAAGACATCATCCAGAGAGCGATTTCCAACAGCCTGGTATCCTGTCCGAGGGTTCAATTGTATGCCAAATGACGCCGCGAGCGTGCCGGGGCCAACGCCCAGGCCGACTGAAGACCTGATGGGGTTGCGCATCTCCAGCGGCGCGGCGAGGCCCCTGAGTTGATCCAGCACTCGCTCCTCGGGGGACAGCTCGGCCGCCTCCACTTGTGCCTGGCCCTCGCCGGCATCGGGGTCGACAGGACGCCCCAGATAGAGCACGGGGTGCGGCCTCAACTCCCCAGTCGCTGCGTACTGCTCAGCCAAGTCTATCCGACGTTCCGGATGGGCTCGAAGCAGTTCTCCGACTTCGCCTATTTTGGCTTCAATCACCTGTAGCACGGACAATCGACTCACTCCCGACGCGTCAATGCGTGACGCGATAACTCAGGGGTCTGAGGTCGCCGACAGCGTCGTCGCCCCAGTTGACCTCCAGGCACAGGCCGTTGCCGAATACCAACCGCCGAGCCTTCGGCGCGAGTTCCTCGTATGCCGTGATGAACTCAGAGTGGACGCCCGCCAGTTCTTCGTAGGCCATTTTGTAGCCGGGGAGAACGTCGCGGATGGAGTCATAGTAGACATCGCCGTAGCCACCGCCGGCCCATGAGACCTGCATACACGGCCTCGCTCCCACACCCATCGCCTGGAGCATCCCCCGCCATGTGCCGGTCTTGCCGTCTCTGTAGCTATCCACCCATGTCTCCAGATACGTAACCAGTCCGTGCACCGCAATCTGGTAGAACGGCACGATCTCATCGACGATCCGCTTGAAGTCCTCAGACAGGTAGTTCAGCAGCCCGGGAGCATTGTGCGCGCCGTGAAGAGTGGATATCTCATCTATGAACGGCAAGGCATACGCCGGTCCAAGCTCGATAGCTACGGCGCCGTACATGGCTCGATGCCATTGGACCATCGCGGACTGCGCCATGCAGTACTGCTCTTCATCAGCCGGATGGCGCGGGTCGTGGCATCTCCAGAGCACCGTGGATATGGCGTCCACGTATGTATTGCCCTGGAAGCCCAACTCCCGAATGCGCTCGAACTCCGCGCCGTATCGCTCTGTATAGACTATCGGGCAGGCTTTGAACGCTTGTCCACCAGTCCACACCCCGGATACCCGCTGGCGGCCCTCCGCGGTCCGTGCGGTGTAGTCGCTGTCCCAGTCGCGCGCGGAACGGTACATATCGGTGCAGTTGTCGTGGGTGACTATCTGGTAGCCCAAACTAAGCGCCTTGGCTATGAGTTTCTTCAGGCATTCTTCGCCTCCAAGCGCCGGTTCCACCGGGAATCGGGTGGGATAGGCCCCATCGTGGCCGCCGAGGTTCCAGCCGACCAGCGTGATGATGGCCTTCTTGATGCCTGCTTCATGCATACTCTGCAGAATCGTTTCGGTCTGCTCGAAAGTGGTGTCTACCCGCATGGGCGCGTTGCCATCGATGACTCCGGGTTTTTCACCCATATATACCTTGGTGCGCAGCGCGTCCACGGAGTAGCTCAAGACCGGGTTGTCGGCAACGCGCTCCTTTAGAGGTGAAACGCCGCGCTCCCGAATCAGATAATCCCGGTAGAGCATTGCCAAGCCGGGGTATTTTGCCTGTTCGCCCTCAGCAAAGCGATAGATGATCTCCTTATCCTGCTGCTTGATGGCTTCGCCCTCGTCGTGACGGAGGCCGAAGCGTGGGTATATGCGGTTCTTGCCTGCCTGGTTGAGCTCGGTCACCACATGGCAGAAGAAGTCACCCTGGTGGACAATCGCCAGAATCCCCTCGCCGCTTCGATTCATGGCAAAGCAGTTGGCCAGGTTCACCTTCTCCCACTCGCTCTGGTCCATATATATGCGGTCGCGGTTGATGGTTGGGCAATGGTCCTTGAAGCGCACCAGCGTCCCCGAAAAGCACGGCAGTAGGAAGAAGCCGCTGTCTCCGCGTTGGCTGGTCATCATATCGGGTAACACGTCCACGGCCATGAGCTTGCGGTTTATGCCTTTGGTCTCGACGATGTGCCCGGCGTGGACGATCACCCGGAACCCATCGCCGTCAGCCTTGAAAGTCACCGGAATGACCAGGCCGTCCCGCTCGTTGATCATCAGCAACCGAATGCCATTGGGCAATGGATAGACCTGGGCCACTCTGAAGTCGCTGGTCGTGTATTCCCGCGTGAGGGTGCTGTCGTAGATACGGGCCAGCAGGATCTGGCCGGCATCGAATGCGAAACAGCGCCTGCCTGCCGATATCTCCACGCACTGGTTCACGAACCTGATTTCACATCCCATTACTTCGGCTCCTTAGCCGCTGGCGCGTCCCGACGAGCGGTCAAATCTGTGCCTGGAAAACCGATTTCCCGCAGTTTCTTCACTGACACGTAGTACTCGGATATCTCATTGGGGCTGAGCGCGCAGTCGGTGACGACGACTTCATCGAGGGTCATCGGGCGGCACTGCCAGGAGTTGCCGACTATGGCCTCGGTTGTGTCGCCTTCGCGGAAGGTGCGGCCTGTTATCAGGCCGGTCAGTTTGAGGCGGCCGTCCAGGTAGGCATCGATCTGTCGCGCGCCGGTTACAGTCAGCGCCACGTGATGCCAACTTCCCTGCTCGAACCAGACTCGCCCGCCGGAGGTATGGTTGAGGTTGTGGATGCCCTCGAAGTTGTACCATTGGGTAATGAAAGTTGGATCTGTCAGCCCGCACCACTCGCCTTTGCCGCGGATGTCGCAACTGATGTGCGCGCCGCCGCGCCCCAGCCAGAGCAGGCAGAACCACTCCGTTTCCGTCATCGGCGTGTCAAGTCGGAACCATGTCATGAGGGTGATGGGCCGATGAGCGGACAGCCCGAGGCTGCTGAGCCGAAACTCCTGCTCGCCGGCTGTCGTGCTGCGATAGCCCTTGCTGCCCACAAGCCCATCCGAAGGACCGGAGGCCGTGCCATTGATATCCGCTGCAATGGTGTTGATCTCAGGTGTGCCGACTCCCTGCTCAAAGCTGCTGTAGAATACCACGCGGTCCGCCCAGGCTGGAGGCAGGTAGTTGAACCGCGCCGGGTCAGTTGGCGGTTCTGCTGCCCGCGCGCCCATCGGCGCGAGCAACAGAATCAGCAGCAGGCACATCCGGCCTTGCATTATAGGCCTCATTTCGCAAACCGCAGTTCGCGGATGTCGTGCTTCTTGATCGGCAGCGTGAAAGAGCCATTGGTCACGGCGAACTTCTCACCGCTCTCTAGATCGGTCGCGCTGCAGCCCTCCGCCAGACCCAGGGTCTTCAGGTCCAGCTTCACAGTCACGTTCTCATCCTGCCGCGAGTAGCTGACCACGGCAACCAGCGCCTCCTGCCCCGGCACGGAGTATACGATGGTCGGGACATCGGGGTTGGTCGTGACAACGGGCTGGGGCCTATCCTCCCAATACCTGTAGACTATCGTGCCGGGCTTGTCGAGTATATCGAACACAGGCTCAAAGAGAGGCCCAGGACCGATAGCTGCGCCATAGGTGCCGTCGAGTCCGTGCAGAATGCGCACTGCGGCAAATGTGCGCTGCGTCCAAGGGTCATTTGTCTGAGCGCCCCATTCGCCCAGCGGCACCGGCCACGTGCCTGCCAGTTCGCCTGTTGAAATGAGCTGCAGTAGTTCTCGAGAGTAGCGGTCCTGTACATCACCCAGCGAGTACTTCCACTCCCAGTCGTAATTCACCGTGGCAAAGGCCGTCATCGGCAGCGGATTGAAGCTCGTTATGTGCGGCATCGTAATGGGGGTTATTCCGCGCTCATTCATCATTATGAAAGTCCGCTTCTGCCATTCCCGCAGTGCCCATACCCCTGTTGCAGGCACGACAGTCCCGTCCGACCTCTTGTACGCTTCGGTCATAATGATGTTGGAGACAGGTGAGAACCACCAATTGTCCACATAGACGCCCTTGTTGTTGCCGATCTCGAACGACCTGGCATACCAGTAGAGGTTGAAGTTGATATAGGACTCCGGCGGGGCGAGGTAGCCGCCCTCGCCGTAGTCGATGCTGCTCCACTCATGCTTGAATGTGCGGAACTCCTCCGGCTGCCCTGCCCCGCCCGAGGATCGGTTGTAGTAGAAGACCATTCTGTGGCCGGGGCTGTCCGGAGTAGGCGAGTGAATTCGAAGGTTGTAACGCGCGTGGGCGTCCCAGATTGCCACATTCGCGCCGCTCCAGTGCTTGCGGCCGTAGATGGTGAACGCTTCGATCTCCTCCTGGCTGAGGGCTTTCTTGTTACCCTTGGCCAGCATTTCCCAGAGATACAGGTCCTGGCCGACCGGGTAGACCGGCCCGCTGGTATCGGCGTATGGCCCGAACCAGTTTATGTCGGTGCCTACCAGCCAGTAACGGTCTCTCTGGTAACGATGCCTCCACCAGTTGGGGTTCGTCGCATCGGTATTGAGCGGAGGCTTGACCGGCGCAGCCAGCAGGCCGAATGTGATGGTGCGAGGCTTGTCGATCACGGTTGGCCGGTTGATCAGGTGGATGCGCAACAGAACCTTGCCGCCTTCGCGGACCACTTCCATATTGGGCGTCGCCGGGTTCCAGCCCCAGCCTTTGTCGTTCTCAGCGAACCAGCATAGCCCGCGCACGCCGCTGCCCAGGTAGATGTAGGGGCAGAAGTTGGGAATGTAGTCGTCGCATGCCACCTGCGAACCGTTCCATACCACGCCGGTCCCCTCCGGCACCTTCTGCGCAATTGGCGCGCGGATGCGGTCGGAGTTCGCATGGATCAGAGGGGCGGTGGCGTCCGAGAAGGGCATCTCCAGCGTGAGGGCGTCGATAGCCTTGCCGTTGGTCGGCAGCAGGGTCAACTCCACTTTCACGCACCCATCGTAGTCCCAGGTGTCTTTCCAGTTGGCTTTGAGAGCGTCGGCGGTGATCGAGCCTTCGGTCACAACCTGGTTCGGCTGGGCGCTGACCACTCGCATCGGCTCAGCCTTGACCGGCACATCCTTGCCTGCGGTCTTGACTGTATAGCGCATCGGCGAACCGAGGATCGGCGCGGCTATGCCGGTGTTCGCGCTGGTTGCCTCGACCTGGTCCAGCAGCCCGAGATCGTTGAGAGTATGGCGGCGAAGGACCGTGGACAGGGTCTTGCCTTCCACAACTATTGGAGTGAAGGGCGCGTATACTTGAGGGCTGCGCCCCGTGGGCAGGTTCTCCCAGGGGAATCGCTTCCGCTCAAAATGCTGGATAACAGGCTGGGCGGGCACGTTCTCGCCGGCAGCCTTCAAGACTATATCATAGTTGCCTTCGAGTTGTGGTAGCTCGATAATCTTCTCCTGCAGGCCGTCTTTGAATTTGCCAAGCGGGTATTCAACCGTCTTGATTTCCTTGCCCGTCCAGTGTTCGCGCACTGTCGCCAGGACCTGGGTCGGCTTGGCGTTCTTGGCGAGGCCGCTGATGTCCGCCTCCAAGCGCAGAATGCTTTTGGTGGGATAGTATGCGAAGCGGAAGTTGACCGGAGTCTTCTTGGCAATAGCGCCGGCAACCCATCGAGGCTTTTTATCAGATCGCTCCCACCGGACGTCCCGCGCGTAATAGACGGCATTGCTGCCCGTGTCGATAACAGTTGCTGTCATTTCAAGAACAGTGCTCTTGAAAGCTTCCAGCGGGACTGTCAGGGCCTTAATCTCTCCCGGCCCCAGCTTCATTACCTGCGATTGGTCTATCTCAGGATCGTTGTTGCGGACGATGTGCAGCTTGGCGTTAACACTCAATGGTTTGCCGCTTGGATTGTAAACGCTCAAGACCTGCTTGTTGGGCAGGAACGCCGCGTGGCCTTCGGAATGGAGTTGAACGGCAGGGGTGGGCTTATCCGTGAACGCAAAGAGCAGCCCGGTGTTGGAGTAACCTCCAGAGAGCGAAGACCACTCCCACGCATTCTTCCAGTCGCGGCAGAGGTTGATCAGCCAGACCCCGCTGGTTGTCTTGCGTCCCTTGGCCACTTCTCGCATGCTGGTAATAGGGATAGCGCACTCGAACGTCCACCACGTCTTGTCAAACCCGCACGCGTGCTTCCAATTCCCCCGCCAGCTCTCCATCTCTTTGGGCACGCCGTTCTTGTGGACATTGTAGCCGCTGAAGTTGGCGCTGTTGGCCAGGAACTGGTAGTCGACGTTATCGGCGGCGTTGGGGGTGGGGTTAATGAAAACCTCGACAGCATCATCGTACACCACGCTCAAAGTGTCCCGCTTGAGCTCGGTTACCAACTTGCCCTCATCGGGCAGTTGGCTCTGGATGGCCACATAGATGGTATCCGCAGTAGCCCCGACAAACCCGCGGACGCGGCGGCTGTTGAGCCTGCCCTCATAGCCAAACCCTTCAAAGCCATGCGATTCGCGCCACTCGTTGGCAGCAATCCGTCCGTCTATGACAGGCGCTTTCTTGAACAAGGGCGTGAACATCGGCGCCGCCGGTTTGGTCTCAGCCGCCTGAAGCAATGTGATGCAACTCACGATGAGCATCGCTCCGATGCCCGCCCGTACCAATATCCGCTGCCAATTCGCCAACAGTGTATACCTCTCTCCAGTTACTTGTCTTGCTTTACTACCGGGCTATCGCATAAGCCGGCGTTACCGGCGTGTGCCTGAAATCCTCATCAGCTAACCGAGCCGCCATCCACTCGACGCAGTCGGGCAGCCGCGGATTGCGGAGTCTTTTGATCATCATCCCTACAGCGGTTGCGGCCAACTGGGCGTCGTCCAGTTCGAAGCGCAGAACCGGATCAGCGAATGCGAGGGGCGCGGCCTTGTGAGTCAGGACCGCAATGGCCGGACTGTGATCGGTCTCAGCCTCCAGCACTTGGGCCAGTCCCAGCGCAATGTGATCGTCGCCGATTATCAGGCAGTCGGGGCGGTCATTTCTGGGGCGCGCCTGCAACAGAGCAGCCGCGAAGCGTCCGCCGTCCACGCCGCCCACCATGTTGGTGTTGACCAGATCAAGGGAGCAGCCGGGCAGTCCGGAAACTGCGGCTCGCGCGCAATCTCTAATGAGCGTACAGCCGGGCCCGTAGTACGATTCAACCAGAGCGAATCTTCTCATTCCCATCCCGCCAAGCAATTCAACAGCCTCCCGGGCAAATCGCCCCCCATCTATGACTGCCCCGCACGTGGCTAGTTCCCAACTAGTACTGAAGCAGACGGGAATGCCGAGCGCAGCCAGACTAATGCGGTCGTCGTGATTGAGGTCGCCGGGGGTAAGCACGGCGTCAACAAGCCCTGCCTCGATGTCTTCTGAAAGGCCCTGGTAGCCCTCCAATCGACCTCGTGTATCAGGTTTATCGGGTTTGCGGGGGTATGCCCTGCAATGACATTCCGCCGCCGCCAGGCCACACTGCAGCAGACACGTGAGCCGGGCATAGAACGGAGAAGGGCTGGCTCCCATGTCCCAGTTGAGCAGCAAGGCTACAGTCCACGCCGACAGATCAGAGGCATCGGGATCGACAACAACGGTGCCAATCTTGGTTTTGCGTTCTACCACCCCGTCTGCAACAAGGCGTTCCATCGCCCTGGAGAGAGTGAAATGGCTGAACCCAAGCTCCTGCCGCAGCGCTTCCTGCGGAGGCAGCCTGTCCCCTGGTCCCAAGCCGCGATGGTGAATCTCTCGGACCAGCAGCCTGTAAGCGTCTCTCTCACGTGATGCGGCGCCCCATTTGTACATCCTGTAGAGCCTGCTTTCCTTAATCTTGAATCTATTATATCGGCCAACCAACATAATTGCAAGCGGCATCCCCTGGCATACCAATTCCGGTCCATTCTCTCCTGTCCGCCAACAAGAATGACGCAGCCATGTGACTCTACTTTCAGTTTGCAGCTACCTGGATTGGATATTGCAGCCCTGAAAAAACGATGACTCAATGATCTTGAGCGGTGTTCTTTGGGATGGTTAATTCCTATCGGCAATTAACGAGCCTGATTTCTTCACACTCTAGGCGAGCAACGGCAGATCGGTGGCTTCAGCAATCTGGCCTTAGAACTTCACAATTCCCACGTGTTTCGGGCCGCCATGCCAATTGATCTGCACATTCACCGCATCAACCCCGCAGTCCTTGGGGAGCGGACAAACTCAATGCCCTTGGAGACAGGCCAAGTGGGGCCGGTGGAAGCTATAAAGAAGACCCACCCTCGGTTGGCCTCGGCGATTGTCTTTGTGATCTCGAAAACCTCAACAGATGCGCGCGAAGTCCTTCCAAAGGGTCTTCTCACCAAACTACGCAAGCACTGCACCGGACTTGTCTATGTGCCTTCGCCGCAAAGGGACAACGCCCGCCGCAAAATGGTTTCCAAACTCCATGCATCCGGCGCTTCGGTGACGAGCATAGCGCGGTCGACTGGTTACAGCGCAAAGTGGGTGCGACACATTGTCGCCAGCGCTGATGCAGGTGATTCAGGCGCATCCCCTCAACGCGCATCAAAGTTCCTCCAACTTGTTCCCCCAGATATTGTCGAGCAAGTACAGCAGAACATGTACTCGCACAAAGCGAGACCTATTGTAGCTTGTGCAGAACTGTTGTGGACCGCTCGGACGGTGAAGTGATGGTGCTGACCAGTTTCCCGTTTGCATCACTCGACGGCGATTTCTGATGTGTAACGTGTGATTAGTGCAAAAATGCCACTGACATCACAGTTACATCCACTTCCCTAGTTTCCATCCATTTCCACCAGCGTTCCCCGTGTCCTGCAACCCCCGATCCAGCCTCAAAACACTACTCTCAGGCTCAGTGGCAAGTATTCTGATAATTGTGCCGCGCTTTGCCGAGATGGGGGGAGAAGACAGATTTGGTCGTGCGGTTGTTCGGCCGCCAGATGTAACATTTTCATGTGTTCGACTCCCATTAACATGCTTTCTCGATGCGTTTGATCGCCACTTCAGCCTCATCGGCGGACGCGAACTGGGGCAACACAAGCAGTAGGCCAGCGTGGCCAGCGGGCGTCAGGGGTGCCCGGATTCGTGCCGTGCCCTTGGGGTGCAACATGCAAGGTCGTCATGGATGATGTGCTCCTGTTTGTGTCGATTCAGAGGTTGAATATGCCTCTCATGCGATGAGGCCGTCATCTACCCACCCGCAGCACCACCGCCGTTTCCGGCGGCACGGACCAGCACACGGCTGCGCCGGGACGGCAAATATGCCCCTGCTCGCTCACCGGGTATTCCTGCCGGATCTCGATCGGCGCTGTCCCGGTGAATCCGGTGGACTCCGTCGTCAGCGCGAACTCTGCACTCTGCTCGGCGTCGGCCGGGTTAAACAAGAAGATCAGGCCGTGGTCACCGATCAGGTGCGCCGACCCGTCCACCTTGCCCTTGCCGGGCCAGTCGAACAGGTCGTGGCGCACGTGGAGGTACCCGCTGTTCTCTCGCCCCCAGTTGAGCCACTTGCGGATCTCCGCCTTGTCCTCGTCCGGGATGCCGGTTTTGGTCGGAAGATAGAGCAGCAGGTTGGGCGAACAGGATAGCGCGCTGAGCATCAGGTAGTCGATGTGTCCCTCCGGCCACTGAGGGTACGGCTCGCCCGCGTAACTCGGAAAAAGCAGCGACCAGTCGAGCCAATGTGGAAAGAAGTGGTGGTGCACCCGGATGCGCGAGGCGGTACGCACTTCGTCGCCGGCGGCAATGTTCGACCCGCCCGTGCCGCTTTCGATCAGCGTGAAACAGGCATCTACGTGGCGGTTGGCCCAAACCCCCAGGTCCATCGGCGGCCGGCACATCGCAATGTAGATCTCGGGATAGCGGCGGCGCACCTCGGCGATCAGGGCATCCAGCCTCCGTTGGCAGGCATAATTGGCGTCGCCCGGTAAATGGTCGTGACCATCCGCCAGGCAGGTTACCGGAATCGTGGTGTGCACGTAGGCGCCCGTCCCCCAGAAATCGCCGTCCATGCACCAGGCCTCGTAGAGTCCCGTGCCCAGGGCGTCATTCAATACGATCTGCTTCAGCCAGTCGAAGAAGGGATCGCAGGCCAGACAATTCGCCTGACGGCGCTGGAAATTGTCCGCGTTGGCTCCCCCCAACGGTTCGCCCTCCACTCCGCGTAACCACTCAGGTTTATCCATCCGGAACGGTCCGCCATGCGTCCGCCAGGGGTGCGTATTATTCATCGTCGGCCACTGGATGACCTTCAGCTTCAACGCGCGGGCGCGCTCCAGAAAGCGGCGGGAGCGTTCATCGAGTTCATAGCGCTCGCCCTCACGCAACGCTGCCAGTTTGCGCGATTCTCCGCCCCACGGATGACAGTCGCTGACGCCATCAAGGCCGCAAGCGGCGAGGAATTCGAGGGAACGCAGGTCCCCCTCGATTTTTGCCTCCGTGTCATAAGCATCCTGCTCCATCTGGGAATGCCAGCCGCAGGCAAACGCCATCAGCCCATGTCGCGGCGGGCCGAGAATGGCCGACGCCATGGCCGTCATCGCCGCAGATTCGGAGGGCAGCGGCAGGGCCTTGGGCATCGCCGGAACGGTAGTGGGCACAGCGTTGCCGCCAGCCGTGTTCAACCCCGCCGCGGCCGCGCCATTGAAGCCGTCGCTGGCGTCGGTTCCGATCAACTGCGCCGGCGTCAACGGCACCCATTCCGACGCTCGGACGTCGCGCGCCTCCAAGCGGTATGCGCCCCAATACATCGCCTCGCACTCCAGCCGCTCGCCCGCCGTGACCTTCAGATTCGGCGCATAGCCCAGGTCCAGCGTGTCGCTCCCGAGCCGCGAGTTGTCGTAGGCCATCCCGATGCCGGTGAAAAACCCGCCTTTCGCTGTGCGCCCGAAGAAAGTTCGCGAAGGCTCGCTATCCGGTGGACGAGCAACCGGCCACTGGTGCCGTGCCCACACGTAATCCACCACCCATTGCAGATCAGGATGACGACAGCAGACGATCTCCAGTCCCGCCAGCGTGAACGCCGGGCGACTCACCGTAACCTGTGTCACCCCGCCCGCTGCGGCGAAGGTCACGGACATGCGCTTCTGGAAAAAGTGCTCGTTCGGCTGCAGCTCGTAGACAACCTCGACCGTCAGGTCGGCATCGGCATAACGGGCGGTCACGGCTTGCGCTGTGGCGGTCCACGCACTCTGGCGCATCTCCGCTTGCGTCCGGTGGAACGCGGTGGTTTCGATGGCGAAGGTATCACCGGAAACCGCGCAGGTCTCCCCGGTCAGTTTGTTCGTGATCGCGGTCAACTCGCCGGCTGCGCAGTCGAATTCCAACTGCATCGTGGCGGATTCGAGAATGTGGCTCATCTGTATTCCCTCCCCATTCGGTTGTCATACTCTGCGTAGATTGTTACGACTACCCCGGCGTCACCTGGAGCACCATCGCTGTCTCTGGTGGTACCGGCCAGCATATGGTCGCACCAGGTCGGCAGGTCTTCCACCGCGCGCACCGGGTTAGGATTGAAGAGCAGGATGAAGCCCTGTCCGTCGCGGACATGAATCGAACCGTCCACCCGGCCGACGCCAGGAGCGGGCCCGACCTTGGGATTCAAGTCTTTCGACCACGCAGCGGTATTCTTTTGTGCGGTCGATGAAGCCCGCCAACTGTTCCGCACTCGCGAGACCATGAAAGAGACCGTTACCATAGCTCAAAGCCGCGCGCACTTCCAACAATCCGTCACTGTATTCACGCAACTCTTCACGGGTTGCTTGGCTGCTCACGCGCAACGCAGACACAAGGCCGCGGCATAATCAAATGAGGATGACGACTCAACGCGTCAAATTGCCAGATGCGCCATCAGTTCTGACAGAACCATGCATAGCGTAAGCGCCAGAGCACCACCAGCATAACCAGGTCGTTAGGGTACTCCAGAAAGTTGAACGCCGTTCCAGTCCGTTCGTTGTACTTGCGACAACAGTCACAGCAGTAATACCGCGGGTATTTCAACTCAGTCTCGCTGGAGAGCTTTCTTGTATTCGCGGATTGGCAGTGCGGGCAATGCATAGTATAATGGATCCAGTCACCAAGTGATATGGATAGAATACGCGAGTTAGGCCACTTTGGCAACTCCAAAATGGGCTGGACACCAGTTCTGACAGAACCCCGTCGGGAGCTTCAGGAGAATGACTATTGAGAAACGCATTCCTTTGTGTCTTACTGCTAATCTCGGCTCTTGCCCAGCCATGTGCGAGCGCTGACTGGCCTGGGTTCCGTGGACCGGCCACTGATGGGATATCTGTTGAGAAGTTGGCCAACACTGCGTGGAATACCAAGCCCCCGAAGCTTGTCTGGAAAACGGATATGACGGATCAAGGGTATTCCGGGCCGAGCGTTGTGGCCGGGAAAGTCTACATAATTGACCACGTCGGGCAGGACGATGTGGTCAGGTGTATAGACATCAAGACGGGCAGGGATGTTTGGCGGGCGACATACCCAAACCCGACTAATCCGAACTTCGGCTATACAAGAGCCACCCCTGCAGTCTCCAGAGGTCTGGTAGTGACTCTGAGTATGAAAGGTTTGGTCGCGTGCCTGGATGCCAAAACGGGCAAGTGGATATGGTATCGCGACACTCTGAAAGACTATCCCGGCCCGTTAGACATTTGGGGACACGGCGGTTCCGCGCTGATCGATGGCGCCAGGGTTATCATAATCCCCGGCGGCAAAGATAGTTCAGTAATCGCCCTCGACCTCAAGACCGGAAAAACTCTCTGGCAGGGCGGCGGAAGCGACCATACGGCCTTCACAACACCCGTCAAAGCGCGAATACAGGGAGTGTGGCAGTATGTTGTGGTCACCGCCTACTGCTTCAAAGGGGTTGATGTCAGAGACGGGAAGCTGCTCTGGCAGTATGGATTCCACACCAGCGCCAACATCGCAACTCCGATCGTTATCGGCAATTCTGTTTTCGTCACCGCCAGTTACAACAAAGGCGGAGTGATGGTGGATATCGCTCCTGACTTCAGCGTCAAACTCAGATGGGAGAACAAAGCCATTATGGCCCAGTTCAACACCCCCGTTTATCTCAACGGCTTCATCTACGGTGTGGGCGAACCGCAGAATCTGGTGTGTCAGGACGTGATCGACGGAAGCGTCAAGTGGGTCAAAGAAGGCTTTGAAAAAGGCCCGGTGATCTCAGTTGGAGGTTATCTGCTGGCTCTCGCAGGCGACACCGGACAGCTAGCCCTCATAAAGCCCGACCCGAAGCAGTATGTTGAGCTTGGGCGGTTCACTCCGTTGGGTGGCCAGAGTTGGGTGGCCCCGGTATTCTCCGGAGGATACCTGCTGGTGAGAAACCTGAAAGAGCTTGCTTGCTTCAGCCTGCGATGACACGAGGGATAGCGACGCAAGTGAGAAACACAACCCAATCACACGCCGATTACACGGCAATCACAACAGATGCGTGACGCCCTGGTATCGCCTCAGACTGTGGGCCTCAGCCTTGAAAATACCATCAAGACGATGGCTGCCACAGCCACGCATCCTGCATCCTTATCCAAATCAGCGTCTTGGCGTCCCACTCCAAGGCAGGAGCCCGGTGCGGTAGTCCTGCACGCCGAGCGTTTCGACCCGCCTCTCGAATTCACCTCGGCCCAGGTAGAGGAGCTGGTGAAGGACCTCAATGGCCTGGAGCCGGTTTCGGCGAACTACATTCGCCCAAAGACAGGACACGCCCCCTACCCCGCCATTGTGTATAACCACGCACAGGGCGGGGACTTCGTGCTTGGCAAGAACGAGCTTATCAATGGCAGAAGTTGCCTTCAAGACCCGCCGTACGCAGTTACGCTAGCCAGGCAGGGCTACGCGGCCTTGTGCATCGACGCGTGGGCGTTCGGAGACAGGCGCGGGCGCACACAGTCGGCAATCTTCAGGCAAATGCTCTGGCAGGGACAGGTGTTGTGGGGCACGATGATTTTCGATGCCCTGAAGGCTGTCGATTACCTGGTCTCCCGCCCGGATGTGGACTCACAGCGAGTCGGCACAATGGGCATATCTCTGGGCAGCACGACGGCGTGGTGGCTGGCAGCGCTGGATACGCGGGTGAAGGTCTGCGTGGACATCTGCTGCCTCACGGATTACCAGGCGCTGATCGAGACCAACGGCCTGGAATTCCACAGTATCAACTACTACGTGCCGGGGCTGCTGAAGCACTTCACGTCCGCACAGATCAACGCCCTCACCGCCCCGAGGCCGCACCTGAGCCTGGCCGGCAACTACGACTGCCTCACCCCGCCCGCCGGGTTGGACAGAATTGATGCCGAACTCAGACAAGTGTATGGAGAGGAGAACGCGGCAGACAAATGGAAGCTCCTGCGCTACGACATAGGGCACTATGAGACAGCCCTGATGCGCAAGGAGATAATGGCATTTCTGGGGCAGTGGCTGTAGAAATGAGAGAGACATGAGAGAGACAAGAATGAGAATCACTATCATCGTATTGGTTGTGGCGATTCTGCTAGGCGCCTCTGCTGCTTTTGCGGCGGATGTGAAGGCAGACAGAACACCGCTCACCTACAAGGACAGCGGTCTGTACTGTAATCTACAGTTCTGGCACGTCACAAAACCTGAAACCGACGGAATCACCAGTATGCTTACCGACGAGCGGGCCGCCACTGGGAAGTCCGTCAGTCACGAGGTTTATCCAGAGTATCTGGATCGGAAGAAGCGGCAGCGGAAGGCCCGCAAGCATACCTACAAACATGGTCAGGACTTCACCCAGATTTGTGGAAAGAGTGTAGCGCACGAACTTACGAATATTGTCGTAGATAGTCCGGCCCTCTTCTACTGCCGAGACTATCGTTGCGAAGTTATCGTCGGTGAGCACAATGTCAGACGCTTCTCTGCTGACATCGGTACCTGTGATGCCCATTGCGACGCCGACATCCGCGCGTTTCAGACTGGGCGCATCGTTCACACCGTCACCAGTCATTGCGACAATGTGACCGTTCTCCTGTAGCGCGGAGACAATGCGGACCTTGTGTTCGGGCGACACTCGAGCGAACACCGTGCAGTGTCTGGTAGCCTCTGAAAGCGCTGCGTCGTCCATGCTGTCCAATTCGCTGCCGACGCACACCCTATCTCCGGCGTCCACAATACCAAGGTCGGAGCCTATCGCGGAGGCAGTAAGCTTGTGATCACCGGTGATCATGAAGATTCGGATGCCACCTTCTCTGCACTTCCGTACAGCTTCCGCAGCCTCAGGTCTGGGAGGATCACTGATAGCAGCAAAGCCCAGGAACACAAGGTTCTTGTCGATGGCCTCAGGGTCGAGATCTGTGGGAACACTCTCCAGTGTACGAGATGCCGCTGCCATTACTCTTGATCCACGGCCGGCGTACTGCTCGCTAAGACCGAGTATTTCTGCCACTCGTGCGTCGTCCAGAGGCACCTGCTTGCCATTACTTACTTCGTGCGAGCAGCGCACTAATACGACATCCAACGCTCCCTTGGTGAAAGCGTAAATGCCGCCGTTGCTCTCCTGGTGTATGGTCGTCATACGCTTTCGGCCCGAATCGAACGGTATCTCAGCTACTCGCTGAAGGAGTCGCTTGTTCTCATCCACATCCATTCCAGCGTGCATTGCCGCTTCAACTAGAGATGTTTCAGTAGGGTCACCAATTGTCTGAACGGTACCGTCAGCCGCAGTCTGAATCTCGGCATCGTTACAGAGGCTCAAGGCCTCAAGCAGCGCCTTCAGTTTCGCATCTTCTTTGCCGATCAGTTCATCAGCATTCTTCTGATAATCGACGTCGGCAAAGCCGTTATCGACCCTCTTGAGTAGATTGTCGCCCGTGTACAGTCCGTCTACGCGCATGCGGTTCTGCGTGAGAGTGCCGGTCTTATCGGAGCAGATGGCGGTCACACAGCCCAACGTTTCGACAGCAGGCAGCTTTCGAATCAGAGCGTTGCGCTTTACCATCCTTTGAGCACCCAGCGCGAGCGATATGGTAATAACTGCGGGCAGCGATTCAGGGACTGCGGCGACAGCCAGGCTGATAGCTGCCAGCAGCATCATCTTCATATCGCGGCCCTGAATAACGCCGGCCGCAAACACGATGGCGCAGACAACAACCGCGCCAATGGCAAGATACATACCGAGCTGAGCAAGACGCTTCTGAAGAGGAGTCTGCTTGGTTGGAGTTTGACCAATCATCTCGGCGATCTTGCCAAGCTCCGTGGTCATTCCGGTCTTGAGGATAACCAACGTGCCACGGCCTTGAGTTACAGTGGTGCCCATGAATACGTCACCCTTGCGATCCCCAATGGCGGCGGTTGGGTCGTGTACGTGAAAAGCGTCTTTTTCCACAGGCACCGACTCGCCTGTCAACGTCGCCTCTTCGAGCGTAAGGTTTATGGCCTCGATGAGTCTGCCATCGGCGGGCACGAAGTCACCAGCCTGCAGTCTCACGATGTCGCCGGGAACTAGATCGTGCGCCGGGACATCGGTCAGCTTCCCGTTTCGGAAAACTCTGGCGTTTGGAACGGCCAGCTTCTTGAGAGCCGAAATGGCCTTTTCCGCCCGGTATTCCTGCACAAAACCCATAACCGCGTTGAGGATGACGACGGCCGCGATTACGATTGTGTCCTTGATGTCTCCAGTAAGAGCCGAGATGATGCCCGCCACAATGAGTATGATGGACATCACTCCCTTGAACTGGCCGAAGAACATAGCCAGGGCACTTTGGTGGACGGATTCCTTTATCTCATTTCGGCCATAGGTGCGCAGTCGCTCCAAGACCATCGCGTCGGACAAGCCCGAACGCGGATCAGTACCCATCTCTTCCAACATCTCACGTATTTGTGTTTCTGCCTCAGCGCTCAATGTGTTACCCTTCCCTGCTTATCGTCGAGTCGTAGCCATTCTACCCAATTGCTGGAATCAGATTATACCAAGCCTGGGATGCGCCTGGATAATCTACTGATCCTGTCGTGAGATACTGCCTGTTCAGCACAACTGCTCGAACCGGTTGAGCAGACTGCCTTTCACTGAGTACAAAAGCTGTGTTTCCGTGCACGCAAGCTCCGAACTATAGGCAGGGCGTGAAGTTCCTGGCGGCGTCGGGTGAGAGCGTCAAGCCCGAAGACCCGGCGGCCCAGAACGAGAAGTTGGCTGCCCTGTCGAAAGACGCCCACGATAGATGCGTGGTCTTGGCAAACGAAGGCATAATAAGCGTGGCGGCGTGCAGGGCGTTCTCGGAAAAGCTCTGAGCTTTGAGTTGGTCAGAGGTTGGACTCAAAGCATGCTTCCCGATGCCAAAACACCCCTCTAGATCGCTACGCCATCGTCTTGCTGGCCAGTCAAGACTGGAATTGCAGCGCAGGGCATCACAGGAGAATGTGCTTCTTCTTGGGCTGCGACAAAGCAATACTATTGTTCTCTCAAAGCACATATATCTACTGCAGATACTTGAGCGCGATGAAACCGCCGATGAGCATCGTGGTGAAACCCAGGGCAAGCCGGTCGAAGTGTTTGTCTATCAGCCCCAACGCTCGTTCGCCGAATAGGCGCAGTAGACCCGCCACCAGGAAGAAGCGTCCTGCTCGGCCGACTATGGCCCCCACGACTAGTGCGGGAATAGAAATCTCGAACAGGCCCGCCCCAATGGTGATTACCTTGAATGGTATAGGCGTGAATGCTGCGGTGAAGACAGTGAGAAGCGCATTCTGGGAGTATTTCTCCCCAATGACCTCCATCGAGCGCTGCAGATTGTATGCGTTGACTATCCCCTGCCCAACGGACTCGTAGAATGCCCAGCCAATCAGATACCCCATCAGGGCGCCAAGGACTGAGCCCGTAGTGCATATCAAAGCATATCTGAACCACATCGGCCTTTTGGCCGCGACCATCGGCACCAACAGCACATCGGGTGGAATAGGAAAGAAGGAGCTTTCGGCAAAGGCTATCGCCGACAGCGCGTATGGCGCATTCCGCGTCCGCGACCAGTTGATTGTCCAATCGTAAAGCCTGCGCACGGCAGTCTTGGGCCACCTGAGCACCGAAAGGATTACCGTCGCAGTAGTGCGAGTATTGTTGCAGGTCAAGGGAGCCTCCTTATCGTTTTTCGGGTTCTACGGAAATCGTCCGAGGCAACCCAGGCATCGGTCCGTGAATAATGTTTCCAGATACGACCACGGCAATTATCTCGTGGCCTCCGCGCGATTTGTCTGTGACATACCTTCCAGGCGAGCTATGCGCTCAGTGGTCGGAGGGTGTGTGCTGAAGAGCTTAGCAATCCCTTGGGCCGAAAGCGGGTTCACTATGAACATGTGGGCAGTTGCGGGATTTGCCGTAGTCTCATAGCGCCCTGCCGAGGCTTCCAACTTCCGCAGAGCGTTGGCCAGCCCCATGGGATTGCCAGCCAGCTTTGCCCCTCGCTCATCAGCCAGATACTCTCTGGAACGCGATATTGCCATCTGAATGAGCATCGCGGCAAGCGGAGCGAGAATTGATACCGCCAGGGCTACGATAATTCCACCACCACCATTGCCCTCCTCCGAATCGCTATTGCCCCCCATCCCGCCGAGCATTGCTCCCCACCGGATCATACTGGCAATCATTGTTATCGCGCCGGCCGCAGTGGCCGCGATTGTCCCTATCAGGATGTCCCGGTTACCGACGTGCGCTAGTTCGTGCGCCATTACCCCTTTGAGTTCCTCATCACTAACAAGGCGCAGGAGGCCGGTCGTTGCGGCTACTGCAGCATGTTTAGGATTGCGGCCGGTCGCGAAAGCATTAGGGGCGTCTTGCTCGATGATATACACCTTGGGCATAGGCATACCGGATTTCCGGGCTAGATTCTGAACGGTGCCATACAGCCTGGGTTCATCCTGCTCGCTCACTTCCTTCGCCCGATACATCTTGAGCACGATTCGGTCACTCAGGTAATATGCTCCCAGGTTCATGACAGCAGCGAAACCAAGTGCGATAACGGCTCCACCGGACCCTCCGAAATGACTGCCAATAAGGACAAATATCCCCGACAGACATCCTAACAACAGAAACACTTTCAAGGAATTCATTCTACGTCCTCCACCACTGTTGAAATACCGACCATTTTGGATAATAGTCCTCGAAAATCAGCTGCAACGACAGGTATGGTAAGGTATGCACGTCTCTAAGTCCCATCAGCGCTTCGACCCAGAGCACGTGCTGTCAGATGCCTCTGGTAGATCGGAACAGACAACTTCGTCCTCCGGGGCAGGAGAATGTCCTCTGCCAATGAGAATTGAAGCCAGGATTGAAACGACGAGAATCACGAGGATGACGGTTAGCGAAATGCCGACTGGCACGTGCACCACATCGGACATCACCATTTTCGCGCCGACGAACACGAGTATTGCTGACAGCCCGTAGTGGAGGCAACGGAAGTAACGGACAACTCCGGCAAGGGCGAAGAACAGTGCGCGCAGACCCAGAATCGCGAATACGTTCGATGTATACACGATGAACGGGTCCGTGGTGATAGCCAGAATCGCCGGTATTGAATCGACTGCAAAGACAAGGTCGGTCGTCTCCACCATTACCAACACAATGAAAAGCGGCGTCGCCATGAGCCTGCCCATTCTCCTGACGAAGAACTTCTCGCCTTCATAGCCTTTGGTCGTCGGGAAGATTCGGCCCAACACCTTCAGTACCGGGTTGTTCTCAGGATGGACCTGCTTGTCTTTCGTGATGCCCATCTTGATCCCAGTGATGATCAGTAACCCTCCGAATACGAAGATAATCCAGTGGAACGTACTGATCAGCGTAATGCCAACCGCGATGAGTATGGCGCGCATCACCAGCGCGCCGATGATTCCCCAGAACAGTACCCTGTGCTGATACATCTTCGGAACCGCGGTGGCGGAAAATATCAGGTAGAACACGAAGACGTTGTCCACGCTGAGCGATTTCTCAATCACGTATCCTGTCAGGAAGGCCAGAGCCGCCTCCCTGCCTTGCAGGAGATAGAGGGCGGCGTTGAACAGCATCGCAACCCCCACCCACACGCCCGTCCAGATCAGCGCCTCTCTGAGTGAGACTTCGTGCGCTTTCCTGTGGAATACGCCCAGATCCAACGCCAGCATGACCATGACAATAACGCCAAAACCCATCCACCAGAACATCTCGTTTGACATATCAGCAGTCCACTTCCTTCCTCGGCCTCAGGGCCGGGATCTCCCGTTCATATCCTGTAGCAACAGCAACAGATAGCAAAAAGACCTTTGTCTCTACCGAAATATCGGGTGAGACAAAGGTCTGACAATGCAGAAATTCTGCCAGACGGAACCAGCTCCGCGTTTCACGGAACAGGCTGTTGATTCCGTCTTCCCGCCCGACCGGGCGGGATGCTACTCCCCTTTGTTTGCCACAGGAACTCTCACTGGCCACGGCGTCCACCACTCCCAGTGATTACTCCATTATCTTAGCATATCCAACATTCGGTTACAATATATCATTTTGAGACGTGAAAGGATCAGCGCTTCATCCACGTAACATCCTCTCCTGGTCTATCATCTCGGCCGCTTCTCCAATGTCCTTGGCGATAACACACGGGGTATGCAGGCCGGCTCGGTCTTTCTCACCGTGTCCCGTCAGAACGTAAACTCCTCGTGCGCCTGCGTTGTGGGCGAATTCCATGTCATGCGGGTGATCCCCTACCACGAACGATCTTGTAAGATCAACGCCGTAGCGCAGCGCAGCCGCCTCCAGGAAGAACACGTTGGGTTTTATGCACCGACATTCGTCCGAGCGCTTGTGTGGGCAGGAGTACACGCGCGATATGTGTATACCGAATTGCTTGAGATAGCCCAATATGAACTCGTGGACTCCGTCGACCTCCTCACGTGTAATCTCGCCCTCGGCGACGCCCGTCTGGTTAGTCACGATAAAGAGCCTGAACTTAGCAGCCAGAAGAGATAGTGCCTGCACAGTGTTATCGAAGAACACTACCTGAGACGGCTCCCGCACGTAGCCCACGTCTTCGATGATGGTCCCGTCTCGATCCAGAAACACCGCCGGAGATGTCCAACGCGATACCCTGCTCACCCTAGGACCCTCCGTGCGACATCATTGACTTGATGGTCTGGTAGCCCTGGTGGGCAATCAGATGGTCAAGCAGTACCAGGGCAGTGTAGTTCTCCGCGACCGGCCAAATCCGTCCTACAATGGTCGGATCACGCCGGGTTATTGCCGCCAGGTCGGTGTTTTCCAGGGTGTATTTGTCGATAGTCTTCTGAGGCCTGTCGATGGTCGGGGTCGGTTTGACGGCAAGGCGCACGACAATCGGCTGACCCGTGGCAAGTCCGCCAGTGATCCCTCCGGCGTTGTTCGATAGAAAACTCACACCGCCGTCCTCGGAGCGCATCTGGTCGTTGCTCTGATAGCCTGTCATGTTCTTCACGGCAAAACCTGCTCCAACTTCAACTCCCTTTACAGCGCCGATTCCGAGCATTCGGCCAAGTTCCGCGTCGAGCTTGTCAAAGACCGGCTCACCCAGTCCGGCTGGAACTCCCAGGGCAATCACTTCAACAACACCGCCCGATGAATCGCCGGTTGCGGTGATGCGATTGGCTGCATCCATCATCTCGCGGGCCGCTTCCATATCCGGGCAATTAAGGATGTGATGCACTCCGTACTTTCCGTTGATTTCCGCTTCTGTGCAAACTGGCGTCCTGCTTCGTATCTCATCTATCTCGTTCTCGATCTCGGCAAAGATCCGAGCTTTCTCCAGGAATCGCATGCCCATATTCAGCCGGCCTTTAACGTACAACTCCTGGTAGAACGGGTCCGTATCGTGGCGCATTTTCTTGTATGCCTCGGTATAGGCGAAAGCTGCCTCGTGATCAACCTCGGAGCACCTTACACTGGCGAGTTCCTTTACGTAGGAAAACACACGTATTCCGCAAGCAGCAAGAACCTTCTTTGCCACGTAGCCCGCGGCCACGATGGTCGAAGTGTAGCGTCCGCTGAATATGCCGGCGCCAATGGCGTCGTCGTCCAGACCGTATTTCATGAATGAGGCATACGACGCGTGCCCCGGCCTGGGTGTTCGGTTGGTGTCCTGATACTGCTTGACGTGTATGAAGTGACGATCCAGGTTGGGAATAAGGATCGTCAAGGGCGTTCCGTTGGTGTGATTCCTGTTACCCGCGCCCTCGATTGTGTCATCGGGGTTGAGTCCCGTGTAGATGATGGGCAGGTCCGGCTCTTTGCGCGGGCTGGACAGCTCATCTGCCCCCGGCTTTCTCAGCAGAAGATCTCCGTACACTTCCTGCTCGGTCAGATACATTCCGGGCGGGACCCCCTGAATAAGGGAGGTCAGACCCTCTTGATACGATCCTCCAGACACCGAAACCTGGAAGAGTCTACCTAAATGGCAACCAATCATAACTGCTATCCTCCTATTGCAAGCCTACGCGCTGGCTCGCATTTCCCTTGCGGCTTCCGCCATCACGCGGTAAAGCTCCGGTAGTTCGTCGAGTTCCACCGCCGAAAACGCCACCCTGATGTCGCTCTCGTCGTCTGCAATAACACCGATGCCGTGCTTCTCTAGCAGGTGGATTCGGTAGGCTTCGGCGACCACGTGCTTCAGCTTGAGGCACATGAAGTAGCCTGAGTTGAATGGATAAGTCTCCCACACGTCACCAAACTCCGCCGCGCTCAGGATCTCCATGGCTTTTATGGCTCTGGCTTCCAGTATGTCGCGCTTTTCCCGATGCTCCGCTGCAACTGCATCGCTGGATAAAGCTCTCGCCAGCACAGACTGCGCTGGCTGGGAGCAGTTGGAGATTGCACTCCGAATGGCCCCGGCGGCTTTCTTTTCAAGAGCGCCGTAGAGCTTCTCTTGGCTCGTGGACGCCCGTGTGGCGAAAGTCAGCATACCAGTCCTGAAACCCCAGACGAACTGCTCTTTGGTTGGTCCGTCCACTTTGACCGCAAGGATGCGCGCGTGGATACCGGCAAGGCGGGCGAACATCGATTCCTGTAGCACCTCCTCGCCGTAGAACAGACCAAAGTACGCATCATCCGATACTACGACCAGATTGCAGCCGTTGTCGGCGGCTTCGACCAACACCTTGGTGACAGCATCGGCTTCATCCATAGTCACTGAATACCCCGTGGGGTTATTGGGGAAGTTGAGTACCACTATGGTCTTCCTGGCACCTGCGCGAGTGGCCAACGCCCGACGCAGCCCTTCCACGTTAAAGCCATCTGCCTTACCAAAGAACGGATAAAGCGCCAATTGGGCCTGGAATCGGGCAGCATATAGCAGGTCGTAGTTCTCCCAGAACTTGTCCGGCAGAAGCACCATGTCACCCTTATCCACAAACAGGTCGCCTACAAGGCTAAGAGCGTGGGTCACACCGCTGGTTACGATAGGCATGGAGAAGCTCTTGTCTGCCAAGCTAGGATTCTTGGCGAGTAGAAGATCGCGCCACTTGGCACGCAAATCGGGACGGCCAGTGGCGGGTGCATACGTCAAAGCATCCGCAGGGCTCAGGCTTGGGAAGTGCTGCATTATGGATGGCAAGAACATAGGCTTACCGTTCTCTCTCGCTATGCCGATGGTGGCATCGAACCTGCTTGCTTTCTCCTTGGCTTCGGCGCTCTGACTCAGGATTCCCTTGGGAAAGTAGATTCTCCTGCCAAACTCAGACAGCATAACGAAAAGATGAGGGTTCTCGCTCTCAATGGTCTGATTGAGTTCCGAGGCCAGAGGTCGCACCTCACTGCCCGGTTCTAGAAGTTCTATATGGTTGTTCATTGGCGGTTTCATTTCCTTTCTCGTCTCCGAATATCAAGGCCCCTTTTATCTCACACGCTGGCCATGAGTTGCATACGTCGCCTATCCATCCGTGCTCAACGACTCCATCCTGGCCAGATCCTCAAACCGCATATCCGCACCAAGCACTCCCTTGATCTCGTCGGTCAGAGGATCGTGGATCGGCGCGGAGACGGTCAGGCATAGCGCGCCGGTAATCCGGGACTTGTAAAAGTCGGATACAAACAAATCCTTGTGCTTTATGGCACCGATAAACCAGTCTCTACCTGAGAAGTCTTCCTCCTCCAAGTGCAACGAGTCGAACTGCTCCTTGTACTCTGCCTGTGTAATGTTCTTGGTGATCTTCCGGCCATTCGGATCCACTACATAGACAAACTGGATGAACTTGTGGTGCCTGACCTCCTCCCCCAGTAGTCTCCCCATAGCATCCGCGTCGTTGTGCAGACGCTCCAACCAGTGTGCCAAATCAAGAACGACCTTCTCCGACAGGGTAGTGGCCCTATCCCGCAAACGGTCGAAGTCAGACTTGAAGTACTCAGGCAGGTGCATCCGAGACTGCACAAGCATCTCCTCATTCGATATGCTGGTCACGCGGCCTTCAGCATACTGTTGCTCAACCCATTCTCCTATGGTGCTGAGTCCCGGATGCTTCTTATCGATCCTGTTGTCGCCCTTGAGTCCAATGTAGGAGTTTACCCAGTGGGATATGCCTGCTGTCCCGGACTTGTCGGTGACGTTGACCCCAACAGGTCGATTCAGAATGGCGCTGGTGTCAAATATGTTGTATATTTCCTCGTCTTTGAGCATTCCGTCGGAATGGATACCGGCGCTGGTCGTATTGAAACTGTCTCCAACGAATGGATAGCCTGAAGGAACCTCGGCCTTGATTTCGTGCTTGTAGTAGTTGGCGATTTCTGTGATCACACGGGTGTCAATGCCATTGGCATCGCCACTAATACCCATATACTCAATCACTAACCCCTCGATGGGCGGGTTGCCTGTGCGTTCTCCATAGCCGAGCAGAGTACCGTTCGCCGCGCAGCATCCGTATAGCCACGCCGCATGCGCGTTGACCAATACTTTGTGGAAATCGTTGTGACCGTGCCACTCCAGCCACTCGCTCGGAACTCCACATTCATGGATAAGCGCATGCACCATTTTGGGAACACTGCGGGGCAAGGCCGCTTCGGCGTAGGGAAGCCCGTAGCCCATGGTGTCGCACATCCGGATCTTGACGATCTTCCCAGAGTCGTGCGCCAGTGTCATCAGCTTCTGAACGAACGGGAATATAAAGCCGTGGAAGTCGGCGCGGGTGATATCCTCGAGATGACATCGCACGGCGTCAAGGCCCGATTCCAGAGCGGTTGTTACGAGTCCCAGGTAGTCGTCCATTACCTCGCTGCGCGTTTTTCCGAACTTTTGGAAGATGTGGTAGTCGGAAGCGGACGTGAGTATGCCTGTCTCCTTAAGCCCCATCTGGCGAACGAGTTCGAAGTCGCGTTTGTTGGCCCGAATCCAGCCGGTCACCTTGGGAAACTCGTAGCCGCGCTCCAGACACTTCTCGACTGCCGCCCTGTCTTTTGTGCTGTAAAGGAAGAACTCGCTAGCCTTTATTACGCCATTCGGTCCGCCGAGTCGGTGCAGCATGTCAAACAGATCGACCGTCTGTGCAACCGTGTAAGGAGGCCGGGCCTGTTGTCCATCCCTAAATGTGGTATCCGTGATGAATATATCCTTGGGACAGTTCATCGGCACATGGTAGTGGTCGAACAACGTGCGCGGAACCTGGGTGTAGGGAAACATGTCGCGCACGAGGTTCGGCTCAGAGATATCATTCAGACTGTGGTCCTGCCTGGTCGTTAGCAGCCCCGTTATTGGATCAAGGAAGTACATGACTAATCACTGCTCCTTTCCGTCCGAGTTGTCGTTGCTGGCTACGCAAGCTGCCACAACTTCTGCGTCTGCCAACTCGACCTCTTTCTGCATCTCCTGCCTATATGCTTCGAGTTTCCCGACCAAGTCCTGCCTATATAGAGCAAGCATGGACACCGCAAGCAACGCTGCGTTGATTGCACCCGCCTTGCCGATAGCAGTGGTTGCGACAGGGATTCCGCCGGGCATTTGCACAGTGGAAAGCAGAGAATCGAGTCCACCCAAGTCAGAGGTCACCATTGGGATGCCGATTACAGGGAGAGTGGTGAGCGAAGCCATAACACCTGCAAGATGCGCTGCTTTGCCAGCTCCAGCTATGATGACCTTTACCCCGCGACTCCTCGCGTTTCTGCCGAACTGATGTGCAATCTCAGGAGTGCGATGTGCTGAGATGACTCTTAGTTCATAAGGGACATCAAACTGCTCCATGATCTTGGCCGCGTTAGACATGATTTCAAGATCAGTCTTGCTTCCCATGACGATAGATACGAGTGGTTGTTCGGACATTTGTCCCTCCTATGTTGAACTCCTGGTCCGGCAATGCTGGCCAGCGCGCGAGTCGAGACATTCCCGACTTGAAATTCTTCGTGCAAGCAGAGTGGTTGCTATAATTCCGGAAGCAACGATGATCGCAGCTACCACCATGGCGGCCAAATAGCTACCAGTTTTGTCGAAAAGCGCTCCACCGACGGGGGGGCCCATGATTCCCGAAAACCCGTAAGCCAGGAAGATTATCGGATAAACGTTGCCTATGGCGTGGGGTCCATACTCCGCTGAAACCTCGGCAGCGTATACCACAAAACAGGCTCCGAAGCCTAAGCCCACAAGCGCGGCAGCCAGTGCAAAGGTCGGCCCTGAGGACGCAGACGGAAGAAGCACGACAACTGCCATACACAACACCGCCAGAGAGAGTGGGATTACACTCCGACCAATCTTGTCATACACTGCTCCCCAAAGAACTCTTCCGGCTGTATTGCCGACAGCCAGAGTGACAATAGCCAAACCTGCTTCCTGGGGGTTGAGCCCTGCGGATACGCCAATCGGCTTGATATTGCCGACCACCATCAGACCTGCAAACGTGCCGCAGAACATGCCTGATGCAAGAGACCAGAACCCGCCGTGGCACAAGAGCCGCCGCAGTGAAACGCCTACCTGTGGCTGTTGGGATGTCTCCTTGGGAACACGCAACAGCATAGCACAACCTACTAGCACCGCTCCGTATGCCAATCCGACTACACGGAATACCTCCAGGACGTTGCTCCCTCGCTCGATAAGGGCGCCTGCCAGCAGGGACAGCAGGACGGCTCCCCCGCCGAAGCCTGCCACCGCCAAGCCAGTGACGAGCCCCTTTGATTGTGGAAACCACTTAACGCAGGTAGCCAATGGGCACACATAGCAAAACCCTATACCTGCTCCGCCAATGATTCCGATTCCCAGGAGCAGGAGTGGAAAAGCTCCACCCGAGATAGATGCCAGCACGTAGCCACAGCCGAACATCAACCCACCAATTGTGGCGACTAATCGTGGCCCTCGTTTCTCCATCAACCTGCCGGCGAAGACCATCGTCACCGTGAAAGCGGCGAACATGACGCCAAAGATGATCTGCGTCTGCGCGGTACTCAGTCCGTAAGCAGAGCGCAAAGGGGTGACAAAGACGCTCCAAGCGTAAACGCCACCCAGGCATAGCTGGATGGCTACTGAAGCCGTCAGTATGAAGTAGCGATCCATACTGCGCACATTCCTTATGCATCCAACCTGTTGTTTCACGTCTGAGCTATGCAGGTTTTCGTCAGTCAGTCCCGTCATTCCCTGGTGCTCTTTCCTGAAGTAATTGATCCGACGATGACACTCCTCACTTTCCCGAACCTTCTGATATGAGTTGAAAAAGCGCCGTTGCAGCCTGTTGTGGCCCTGACGCCTCGTATCCGTCCATTCCTAGACGCGTGCGCAGTTGGCCAACAAAGACCCCAGCACTGTAGGCGGCTTCAAATGTCGTCTGTGCGAGCTCTTCGTGCAATTGCTGGTATTGTGGAGGCCCGAAGATATTGGCAAAGTAGCTATGTACCAGCCCTGTCGACGTGGTTGTCCCTTTCGCCATAACGGCTCCATCCCGGAACTTCTCTAGTGCGCGTTCGGCGGTGGGCAAACGCTCTATGAGCGGGTGATCCTGGTCCACCTCCTCGTAGTTGTTGGCATACAATATGATGTCCACGGGGTACCCTCGGAGTACCTCATCCAATGTGGTGACCGGGATTATTACCCGCGCGTTCACCAGATGTGGGTTGTGGATAATCGCTCGGTCGATCTGACCGAAAGCGTAACCGTGTTGGAGATCGTCGAGTCGGATGAACGCGCCAATCTCAGTGCCATACCCGAGTAGCCTTCCGTCTTCGGCGATTTCCAGCGACCCCATGTCGTCGGCGATGATCCTGAGATCACGAATGTGTTTCTCGCCCAGTATGCGAAATGCCTCAAGGGATTCGCTCTTGCCAGCGGCGGTATCGCCAATCAGCAGGACGTTGGCAGACGCGCCATCCTTGAGCTCGATCCTGACCATCGCCCCGTGGTATGGCATTCTGCCACGCTTCATCATCACTATGTTATGAAGCGTCAACACCATTTTCTTGAGGTAGCCGAAGTAACCGAAGCGATCCTCGTCCGGTACCGCAGCCACCATCATGCTATTCTCCTCGTCATCATAGAAGACTGTCGGGAGGTCTCCGAAGCGGGCCAGTCCTTTGGCTGGCGCTCCGTATAGGTAGATGGCATCCGGACCTGCAGCGATCTGCTCGTCAGTTGCGAGTTCAAAAAGGTTCGCCAGGGAGCATCCGAGGCCAATGAACTTCTGATGGAAGTACACGAACACGACCAGCGGCCCAACCTGTGCCGGGTAGCATAGCCACTTTCCCTTATCCAACGTCAACCCAAGGAGAGGATTGTCTTCGACTCTCTGGAATTGCCCTGTTCGCTTGTTCACGGGCGGAGTGAGAATCAAGGGTGGGTTGAGAAGAACCTGTCGGATAAATGGTATCTCCTCAAGAAGATCGGAGTAGGCTGCGGGCGTCCTCCAAGGCTTCTCTGTCGCAATCAGTGCGACCTCGCATCCGGCCGACACCTGCCGGTATACCCGCGGGTGGTCTCCCGTTATGTTCTCGCAGATGTCTCTATACAGGGCGCGGACCATATGCGTTAGCTGTTCCACGGTTGCATTGAACGTGCGGTACGGACGCTGGTCGTGGCCGTCGGGGCCTTGCTCCGAATGGCAGACCATAAACCGGTCGAAAGAACGCCAGTGATTGTAGAGTCCCTCCACCAGTTGGTGAAGAGCCTTGCGCTGGCCAAGGTAGCCATCTGCGTGGGGCAATACCTTCACGACTTGCTCCAGAGGCACTATTGCAAGAGCGCGCAGCAGAGCTACGAGGCGGGGTAAATGGATGGCGTCTTCAGCATCCGCGCACAACTGATCCAGGAGCGGCGAGTCGTGTTCCCGCAACTCCGCGATATAGCGCTCGACTACGACCTCAAACGCATCGCTCGAGGCAAGCTCACGAGTGTTAGAGCAGATCACTCCATTGGTGTGCAAGATAAGTTGGTTGGATTCTTGTTCCAGACTCTTAGTTAGCACGGCAGATCCTCCGTCTCCGGATACATTCAGTGATTTCCTGGTTGACCGACAAAAAAAGCCGCACACCGCCATGTTCCGTGGCAGTGTCCGGCATTCGCTTTCGACCACAACCTCTTGGATCCTGGTCGAACTCGGTTGCATCCATACATGCAAAAAGACCGCACAACGATACAACAATCGTTGACGGCCCACATCACAGCAGGTAGATAATCTACCCCCTGCTCGTCTGCACTTATTACAGCATTAGTCTATCGTATGAATGCCTGCCTTGTCAAATTCGTTCGTGATATAGTGTTCATTAGTCGAAAACGGGCGGGGCACTTAGCGTAAATACAATAAGTCTCTCACCTGTCGATGTGCTGATGTCTGTGTGCAGGCTCTGCACCTTGCAGCCGGTGATCGACTCGATAACGACCTCAAGCAGCGGTCGACCGCTTTCGAGAAGCTCGATCCGCACCTGTTTGATGAGTTCGCGGCCTCGTGACATCTCACCGGTCTTGGCAAGCTGGTATTCCGCCTGTGTCAGGACTCCTTTGAGGCGTACGATCACGAGGTCATCAATGATGTACGTCTTTGTCTCCAGAGGGCCCCTGCCCATGTATTCCTTCTCGAACTTTATAATAGCCTCACTGATCTCGGCTTGAAGCTGTCCTGCTGTTGGCATGTGAATCGGCATGCAATAATGACCCACATGCGGGGGTAATCGGCGTCGAATA
>CAZTAO010000040.1:0-43663 GCA_964611645.1 uncultured bacterium
GTCTACGAGATTGGGAGCATCATTCACAATTTACACACTAAAAGACTACACCACTACAGCCTCAAGTCAGCCTCAGGCACGAGCAAGCGCACCTCATTCTGAACTCACCATTTGTGCACGCGCTCCATAAACATGAACAATGTGGTAAACTTCTGAGTATAGTCGCGCGTTTATAGGTATGTGAGAGTGAGTGAGGCAGAACCCAACAGCAGAACGGCGGAGTTACTCAGCGATGAGACTCTCTTGCGGGAGTTTCAGCAGGGCCGCGAGTGGGCCTTTGATCGCCTGGTGGAGCAGCACACCGACCGCATATTCTCAGTTGCCTGGGGAGTGCTGCGCAACCGAGACGACGCGATGGACGTGACACAGGAAGTCTTTGTGAGGATGTATCAGGTCCTGGGCAAATTCGATACCGGGGACAACCTGAATGCCTGGCTCTATCGAGTATGCCTGAACCTGTGTATAGACCGCAAACGGCGAACCAGACGATGTATTGTCACCGATCTTACAGGCGACGAGTGGGATCGCCTGTATGGGGACTGCCGAGATGAACCGGAGTTCCGCGCAACTCAGAGCGAGACTGGCCGGGCTATCTGGGAGGCTGTTGGCAGACTTCCGAGGCGGCAGCAGATGGTGTTTGTTCTCAGGCACCACAACTTCCTGTCGCTCAATGACATCGCCCTGACTCTGGAGTGCTCTCCCGGAGCGGTCAAATCGCATCTGTCGAGGGCGACGGCAAGCCTGCGAAAAGCGCTGAGAGGGATAGTGATAGAGATCCCGGAGGGACGTGAGGAATGAACTGCAGAAAAGCAAGGGATATGATGGGCGCCTACTTGTATGGGGACTTGTCAACTTCGGACATGAAGCTGCTGAGACTGCACGTTGCTGACTGCGCTGCGTGCAGGCAGGACTTGGAGTCCCGAGGCAAGACAATTGCCGCCATTCCCAACCAGGTCGCTGAGCTTACTGTTGACGACCGCGCCTGGATAGCCTCCGCAACCCGCGCCAGGCTCGCCAGTCGCCCCAGTCGGACGGTCTGGATAATGCCGAGGTTCTCCGCCGCATTCGGGGTTGCCGCAGTGATTCTGGCGGGTATAGTAGTTGGGAGCGTGCTTGGTCAGACCGGTTCCAAGATGCTGGGCGGTCAGAGAGGGGCCGGCGAACGAGCGCAGGTCGAGATCAGGAAGGAAATCAAGCCCGTCGGAGCGAAGAGTACAGGTAAGCCGGCAGTGGCTTCACCCTATGCCGCGCAGCCGAGCGAGCGTGATGTGCGAGGGATTCTGGACATCATACGTGGCGCGCCGGCTCTTGGCGCGAGGCACGACCAGCCGCGCAGCCCACTTGGGCACAACCCCAACGGCACCGACGAGCCAAACATGGTGCTTGATGAGAAGCCGACCAGTGAGGTCCATAAAGATGAAGTGGCTCCTAACGACCAGACAACGCCCTCCGGCACCGGCCTGCCCGGTGAGTAACCACGCGTGCCGTTTTTCTCGTTTCGCAGCGCTGACGGCGTTACTCTGCATTCTCGGAGCTTCCGCAGTCGCGGCGCAGGATTCCGCGACCGTCACAATTACCCCAGTTGTCCCCGCGGCCAGGCCGAGGCCCAGACCTAAACCCAAGCCAAGGCCAAAACCGCCTGTGGTGCGCCCTGTAACCAGAGAAGTGTATTCAACAATGCCTGGCGCAGTATTGCTTGTGGACGGCAAGCTTATTGACCCCAGCAGCGTGGAGGTCGTGCGCGGCCAACACGTCATGATGTCACTGCGAGAGATGGAACAACTGGGCTGGGGAACAGTGGAAGCATCCGGCAACAGTATGCTGCTGCGAAGCAGGAACATCGTGCTGACATTCACCAAGGGCAGCGACAGGGCGTTGCTCAATTCCCTGGTCGGGCCGCTTCCCGTGAAGACATACCTGAAGAACACCCGCCTGATGGTGCCGCTGAGCTTTGTCGCAAAAGCGCTCGGCCTGGATTTCACATCCGATGTCAAAGTGGTTGTCAGCGTCAAGAGCCGCGTTGAACCGCCGCCGCTGGCCGGGCCAAACGCCCTCCACGGCCGGGTTATGTTCGACGGCGATGGCATCAAGGGCGTAAAAGTGAGAGCTGTCGGCAAAGACCAGAAGCCGGTCAAAGGGGCTGTCACGCTCACGGACGAGGACGGAATGTATAACATCAAGGGGCTGATCAACGGTGAGTACGCCGCCTTTGTGATGGTAGAAGATAACCCCGAGTATTTCACCCGCTCAACCGACCCCACAGCGGTTGCGGACGGTGAAACGGCTGAAATGAAGCCGATGTATCTGGGGATGATAGTCAGGCCTGTTAAGCCCAGGGCGGGCTCGACTGTGTCGACTGCCGGGACCCTCATCGACTTCGCCTGGACAGCCTGCGACCGCGCTAACTACTACAAGTTCGTAGTCCGCAAACTCGACACCGGCGAAGCTGTTGTGCAACTGAGGTCAAACGAACCGGGTTTGAAAGTGTCCACCTCTTCGTTCGACACGGACACGAAGTATGAGGCTGAAGTGACCGCGTACAACAGCTCTGGTGAGTTTCCGGGCGGAACGCAAGGCAGTGGCGGAGAGTCGTGGACTTTCACCACCGGTTCGGACTAGAGACTCCACGCGACTGCCACATGCGCTGGACCAAGCGTCTACGGCAACTCCAGGAACCGGGCCATTGCGGGCCAGTCGGACTCGGGGTGGAACACACTTGCAGTGTAGGCGCGGGCATTGGCAAGTATTGCCTGGGTTCCCTGGGTATCGCGCGCCGCTTCGATCAGGGCCTTGGACATAGCTTCGGCGTCTGCAGGCTTCACGATCCTGCCGGTGTAACCCTCGACCATGTACTCTCTGTTTCCCAGCAGATCGTTGGAGATGACAAAGCAGCCGGATTGCATCGCCTCCAGCATCGGGAGGCCGAACCCTTCGCCCCACAGCGGTTCCTTGCCGTGGTTCATCCCGAGGAAGTAGGAGCACCGCCGCATCGACGCCGCGCATTCGGCTTCCGTGCCACGGATCATCTCAAACTCCAGACCACATCCGGCCTTCTCGCAAGCATCGCGTACCACCGCTATCTCGGTGTCCGTGTCAGGCGACTCCCACATATAGCCCACCAGGTTCCCCTGCTTATCATCGGATGGATACCACACATCCGGGTCAACCATTAGCCCAAGAAGGCTCGCCGGCTTTCCCCAGTTTGCCATGTGCCAGGCCTGGATCATTCGGTTGCAGCCTGCTATGCGCATCCCGTTCCGGCGGACGGCGTCTGCTATCGGGGCATAGTGAGAGTGCTCGGAGTACGCCAGCTCCATGTCCCAGAAGTAGAGATTGGGAGCGTGTTTGCGGAACATCCAAGACTCGATCCACGAGGTCACGCACCGCACGTCTCTTGGGTCCTTGCCTGAGAGCATCTCGCGGTACTCGGCAATGGAGACATGTTGTGGATGATCGACCAGCCAACGGTCATACGAGCCATCGTAGGTTACCATATATGCTTCATAGTCGTGCTGACGGAGCAGCTTGACCATCAGATTGAGCATCTTTTGCCCGCCGTTATACTTCTTGCCTCCCCCAGTCTTCTCATCAACGCACGCCGACGCAAAGACGATTGGCTTTGGTCTGTCTATACGGACTGACCGATCAGTCCTGTCGGCAGCGGGAGCGGCTCTCAGGCGGCGGCCGGCCTTTCTCGCGATCTCCGCGCCGGTCTGACGCGCGCATCGCCCAATGGCGACACGCAGCCTGGCCAGGCCATTCTTGGTCTCGGGAAACTGAGGCATTGGGTGTTCTCCTGTGGCAAATACGAGGCTGCGTCCGAAGATGCAGCCCATTTGAGATTTCGGCTCAGTGAGGCCATTCTCCTTCCCAACCCGTCCAGTCGACCGACGAAGACAGGAGATTTGTTCTTTACAGGGGTTTTCGGCACATTTGGCGGAGGATTCCGCGCCTTGGCGTCTAAGTGCATGAGTTGGCTTGGAACTCTTTTCGGGTCACGCCGGAGATGATCCGGCATCCATGGTAAAGGTTCCTGGTTCCTGATTTTTTCTGGCTGACCATGATCGGTGATGTAACATGGATTCCCTGCTCAGGGTGCTTCGCTACGCACAAAAGTACTGGGTTCTGGGCGTGCTGGCTATAGCCTGTATGCTCGCAACTTCAGGGCTGGAACTGCTGTGGCCCCAATTTCAGAAGCAGATTATCGACCGCTGCCTTGTGAGGGGTCAGTACTATCTGCTGCCCATGTTCTCCGTGGGCATACTGGGGCTGTTCCTCGTGAGAGGGCTGTTCATGCTCCTGCGCGGCTTTCTCTCTGAGAATGTGGCGCAGCGGACTGTGTACGACATCCGCAGCCAACTTTTCGACCACATCCAACGACTCTCTTTCACCTACCACGACAAAGCCGAGACCGGCCAATTGATCTCCCGAGCGACCTCCGACGTGGACGCCATCGCAGGCTTCCTCGGCGGCGGTATGCTCAATATAGTTGTGAACAGCACCATCGCCCTGGGGATAGTTGTGCTGTGCATCCAGATGAACTGGAAACTGGCGCTTATCGCGCTATCAAGTATGCCATTTCTGGTTCTCACTATCTCTAAATACAACAAGATCGTCGGCCCGATGTACACGGACTTGCAGGACGTGTTGGGTAAGCTTACCACGGCCATCCAGCAGAATGTTATGGGAATCAAGGTCGTGAAGGCCTTCGCCAGAGAAGACTTCGAGATCGAGAAGTTCGAGAAGCTGGGTGCAGAGAAGTTCCGACTCTACCTCGCCGTTACCAAGGTAGGCGCGTTCTATGGGCCTTTGATGGACTTCATCGCGGCTGTCGGAACCACATTTATCTTGTGGTATGGCGGCATGCAAGTGCTCAACGGAAGCTTGACCCTCGGCGAACTAGTACTTTTCAACACCTATCTGACAATCCTGGTCGGCCCAGTAAGCATGGCTGGATGGGTGGTGGCAATGCTGCAGAACGCCATCGCAGCCGCAGACAGGGTCTTCGAGGTGCTCAACATCCGCCAGGAGACCCACCTCAAAGACGGCACGACTGAAATGCTGAGCTGCAAGGGACACGTGGAGTTCAAGGGCGTCGGCCTGTCATATCAGGGTGGCCGGGCCGCGCTATCCGATATCAACTTCGACATCCAGCCGGGCGAAATGGTTGCACTGATCGGTCCGACCGGTTCCGGGAAATCGTCGATAATCAACCTGATCCCGCGATTCTATGACGTCACTTCGGGCGCGGTAATGATCGACGGTGTAGACGTCCGAGACTACCGGCTTGCCACCCTCCGGCACCACATCGGTATCGTCGCCCAGGAAACATTCCTCTTCAACAGCACCATCAAGGAGAATATTTCCTTTGGCAGGCCATCAGCGACTATGGAAGAGATCGAGGCTGTGGCCAAGGCCGCCAACATCCACGACTTCATAATGAGCATGCACGAGGGGTACGACTCTATGGTCGGTGAGCGCGGGACGAACCTCTCCGGCGGCCAGAAACAGAGGCTTTCTATTGCGAGAGCACTGCTGAAGAACCCGCCGATACTGATACTCGATGACTCCACCTCCGCGCTGGATACCGAGACAGAGCTTCTGATCCAGAAAGCCCTGGTATCACTCACTAAGTCCAGGACCACCTTTGTAATCGCGCAGCGTATATCCACGGTCAAGCGGGCGGACAAGATCATAGTGCTAGATGGCGGCAAGGTTGTCGAAATGGGCACCCACGAGCAGTTGGTCTCGGCAGGCGGGCTGTATTCGGAGATATTCCAGATACAGTTGTCCGGGCAGGAGTCGGGCGCGGCGGCGGTCACACAGTCGAGGGAGGCTCACCATGGCCACTCGTAAGCGTGATGATGAGGTTGTCGGGAAGGCATTTGACGCCCACCTGACCAAGCGGGCGCTGCAGTTTATGATCCCATACCGGCATCACTTTGTGTTCGCCCTCATAATGCTGATCCTGGTTTCAATAGCCAACATCGCCAAGCCGTACCTGCTGAAGATCGCTATCGATCAGGGGGTTAAGGGTAACAGCGCGACTGTCCTGACTATCACTGCTATCAGCTACCTGGTGGTGTACCTGCTGCGGTGGCTGTTCAGCTATCTGCAATCCATCGCGCTGACCTCACTTTCCCAGTATGTGACAAATGACATACGCCATACCCTGTTCCGGCACATCCAGAGCCTGTCCCTGGATTTCTTCAACAAGCGGGAAGTGGGACGGATTATTTCACGCCTGATGGGCGACGTGTCGTCTTTGGATGCACTGATCGTGTCGGGAGCCATCGGGCTATTGACCAACATTTTCACAGCGCTTGGCGTGGTTTTCGTGATGGCGCAGATGAACTGGAAGCTCACGCTGATGACATTCACCCTTCTCCCCGTGATCCTGGTGATAACCATCTTCTTCCGGCAGATAGTGCGGGCGGTGTACAGAGACGTGCGCGCCAAGGTCGCTACCGTGACTGCAACAGTGGCGGAAAATGTGTCGGGCGTGCGAGTGGTGAAGAGCTACGCCCGGGAGAGGACAGCCCTCCAGAAATACCGGAGAGCCGGCCAACGAAGCCTCTCGGCGGTGATGCGATCGGTGATAGTTGGATCGGTATTCAGCTCATCGCTGGAGATCACCACGGTTGTCGGAGTCAGCATCGTTTTCTGGTACGGTGGATTGCAGGTAGCGAACGGCCAGTTGACCGTCGGCGGGTTCGTGGCGTTCCTGTTCTATGTCAATCTGTTCTATGGGCCAATTACCGCAATGGGGAACTTCTACGCCGTTCTGCAGGCGGCGATGGCGGGCGCGGAGCGCATCTTCGAGATCCTCGACACTCCTCCCGAGGTTGCCGAGAAACCCGACGCCATTGTGCTTCCACCGATAAAGGGAGATGTCCAGTTCAACCACGTGGCCTTCGGCTATGATGAGAACCTTGTTCTCAAAGATATAGACTTCAAGGCTGAGGCTGGGCAGACAGTGGCGTTCGTTGGTCCGACCGGCGCGGGCAAGACGACGGTCATCGGCCTGATTGCGCGACAGTACGATGTTCTCGGAGGGAGCATTACAGTCGACGGGATCGATCTGCGTGACGTAACACTGAGGTCTCTGCGCAGCCAGATGGGGGTAGTGCTTCAGGAGAGTTTCCTGTTCCCCGGGACGGTTCGTGAGAACATTCGATACGGGCGGCTCGACGCCACGGACGCGGAGATCGAGCAAGCGGCGAAGGCAGTCGGCGCGCATGATTTCATCATCACTATGGCCAAGAGTTACGACACCGAGATCAACGAGGGCGGTTGGGGGCTATCCACTGGGCAGAAGCAGATACTGTCGTTCGCGCGGGCCTTGCTGGCCGATCCGAGGATTCTGATACTGGACGAAGCTACATCCAGCGTGGACACCCAGACAGAGCAGGAGATACAGGCGGCGCTGAAGGCCCTTCTGCAGGGCCGCACGGCGTTTGTGATAGCGCACAGGCTCTCCACCATCACCGAAGCCGACAAGATTATCCTGCTGCAAAATGGCTACATCGCGGAGAGCGGCACGCATCAGGAGTTGCTGGAGAGCGGAGGGCTATACCGCCATCTGTTCGACGCCCAGTTCGAGGGTTGGGCCTAGCATTCACTGCCCCCTCGCCCACCGCAGTGGGAGAGGGTTGGGGTGAGGGGAACTTACCGCGTATCAATACAGCAGAAGTGTGGAACCAAGCGCGAAAAGGACCGCCCCCTTTCGCATCGCAGTCGCTGCGCTCCTTGGCGATGCTTGCGGGTTATACCTAGCCCCCTCCTGCGAAGAGGGGGAATTGGCCCCTCGCCTGCTATATCTACGGAGTTTCCGGTCTGAACTCCCTGGTTACCGGGATCACCGGGTTGCCTGTAAGCTTGACTGGTTTCCCGTTGAATTTGAGCGTTACATCTCCGGGTTTGGCTATCCTCACCGTCACCGACTTGTCGCCACTCCAGGTCATCGTCTTGCTGGCGGGCATTGTAGCTTCGTACAGGCGTTTGCCGTCGGCTACGACACGCACCCAGACGGGAGTCCTACCCTTCAAACTCACTTCAACACCCTTGACGGGAGCAGGGGTCGGCTTAACGACCGGCGTGGGAGCCGGTGTCGGCGTCGGCACCAGAATGACACCCGTGTCCGGCGCCTCAGTGGGAGACGGCAACGGATAGCTCTGGCTCGGAGCAGGAGTAACAACAGGCCCTGCAGGTGCCGGAGATACACCAGGTGTCACGCTCGGGGTCGGCATGGGAGTTACGGTTGGGGTCTGGGTTGGCGTCGGAGTTGGAGTTGGAGTTGGCTGAATCCGGAAGCTCTCGTAGCCCGGAAAAGCCTGCTCTGCCTCGTACTCGCTCCACAGGTAGTATCCACCGATTGCAGCGGCTACAACGACCAGCGCAATCAGCAACATCGCAAGCTTGCTTCGGCACCCCTTCGGCTGGGCCGGCCGCTCCGCTACTTGCGCCTGCACATCCTGCTTCCACTCTTCCTCATACCGCAGCAGCAGATCGGAGCTGTCGAGGCCGAGGAAATTGGAGTAGTCGCGCAAAAATGCCCTGGCGTAGACTTTGTTCGGGAAGAAATCGAAACGGTTCTCTTCGAGAGCCGATAGGTTCTGGACAGTGATACGGGTGGCGTCAAATATCTCCTGAAGCGACATTCCACGCTTCTCTCTAGCCTGCTTCAGGAAATCGCCAATCGACTGCATCGTCACTCTGCCTTCTGGTGTTATTCGGCGCGTGTATCCACGCGCGCTACTATTGTAACCCTTACTCTCCGTGGAATCAACTAATCCGAAGGATTTCGGTAGTGGCGGTGGGTATAGGGTCATGCCGAGCATGATTCAGGCCCTCGTTTTGACGCTGCAGCTTGGCGGTGCTATAGTTGGGTATCGATGGGCTGGTGGAGGGTGAACATGGCACGATTGGATCGATGGGTTCTGACGGCGATATTAGGGTTCATTACATCCTTGCCTGCTCTGGCGCAGGCTCCAGCCACCGATGGCCTCAACCCACCTGTGGAGATTCGGGCTATATGGCTGGATGCGGGCAGCATGCCCAAGACCCGCGCCGGGATAGTTGATTTGGTCAGGTCCTACAAAGCGGCCAACCTGAACCTGATAATGCCCGAGGTCATCTGCCGGGGCTACACCATATATCCCACCCCGTTGCTTGCCCGCGACCCTCGTTTCGCAGACACAATCGATCCGCTGCCGATCCTCATAGCTGAGTCCCACAAGCTGGGGATCGAGGTGCATCCGTGGGCGTGGATATTCCGCGCGGGATACACCAAGGATCGCGGCGCAATACTCACCGCCCACCCAGATTGGGCCGAGACCGACAAGTTCGGCGACCAGTTGTCAGCCAATGGCGGCCTGTGGATCAGCCCGGCAATACCGCAGGCGCGGGAGTTTGTGATCTCGCTGCTGGAGGACCTCGCCAAGCGCTACGACATCGACGGCATCCACCTGGACTACATCCGCTACGAAGTCCAATCCCCCACCCCCTTCGGCTACAGCCAGGCATCCCGCGAGCTATTTGGGAGAGAGTATGGCGTTGACCCTATCGATGTGGACCGCCTCTCATTCCAGCAATACTCATGGGTGCGGTTCCGGGAGCGGCAGGTGAATGCATTTGTGCAGGAGATGTCGAAACGGCTAAGGAAAATCTCGCCACGGCTGAAGATATCCGCCGCAGTAGGCTCGGACCCATCTGCTTCCCGACTCAACCTGATGCAGAACTGGCCCTACTGGGCACAGAACGGCTGGATAGACTTCATCACCCCAATGGCCTACACTGCGGATGACTCCAGATTCGGCCAGCTCGTGGAGTCGCAGAAAGCCGCGATCGGCACAACCGCTCTGCTTGCCCCCGGCATCGGGCTGCACATGCAAACCAAGACGCCCGAGCAGACCGTGAGGCAGATAGGCATAGCGCGAAATGCAGGCGTGGACGGGCAGGCTCTCTTTGCCGCCGCGTATTTCAAGAAACCGCAGGGAACCGCCCTGACCGCCGGCCCCTACAAGACGCCGAGCCTGCTGCCGTTCAGAGATACCCCAAAACGCATTCTGGAACTGCAGGGCTATGCAGCGGCGCTGAGCAACAAGGGAGAAACGGCTGAAGCTGAGTGGGCGGAGATCTCCGCGAAGCGGCTGCAAGATTACCAGGCATTCGCTGCGTCCCCGAAGCCATATATCGCGCCCACCGACCCGCCGCTGGACATCCCAAAGATTGTTCAGCCGATCCCACAGGCTTCAGCAACCAGAGCAGATGCGCCGATTGTCGTAGATGGGGATCTGTCGGAAGCCGTATGGCAGCAGGCAAAGCCCGTGGAACTGGCTTTCACCAACACCGCTCAGCCTGCGCCGGTCTCAACCCAGGCGTGGCTCGCATACGATGACACCAACCTCTACGCCGCGTTCAGGTGCGGGGAAACCACTATGTCGTCGGTATTAGCAACCGATACAAAGCGAGACGGGCCTGTGTTTTACGATGACTCGGTGGAGATGTTCATAGACCCGGAAGGGATTGGCAAGATCTACTACCACCTGTCCGCCAACACTCTGGGCACGCAGTTCGACCAGAAAGTACTGAACCCTGGGTGGAACGGGGAGTGGAAGTGCGCGGCCAAGTTGGGGGCTGATGGGTGGACGGTCGAGTTTGCCATACCATTCGCAGCGCTGGAGACCCAGGCACCCAAGCCGGGCACATTGTCGAGGATCAACCTGACACGAAACCGAGGCGCATCTACCGACAGGCAGTATATCTGCTGGAGCGTACCTTACGGCAGCTTCCACAGCCCCGACAGGTTCGGAAAAGTGGTCTTCTAGTAGTTAGCGGCGATATTTGTTCTGAATGACAGCCGCAAGGGAGATCTTGGCAAGATCAAGCCAGATGAACGGCATCGCCCCGACCAGCCAAGCGTACATGCCTTTGAACGGAAGGTCGAAGACTCCGGCCCACAGCCTGAGCCAGCCCACGCCGCAGGTGTAGATTACCAGTATGCCAAGCGCCCCAGCCTTCACGCGAATGCTCACGTCTCGGCGCTTTGAAGTCTCCACGATCCGCCCGATGACAAAGGCCGCAAGCACGAAGCCGATCAGGTATCCACCGGTAGGTCCGAGCAGATGGCCAATGCCGCCACGGAATCCGGAGAAGACAGGCGCGCCTGCCAGCCCCATCGCCAGATACTCCAGTTGGCTCAATGCTCCCAACTTGGATCCCAGCACAAACGCGCACAACGCCACGCCGAAGACCTGCCCTGTGATCGGAACAGGGTTACCCGGCAGATAGACCGCCAGTTGGGCGCAAGCAGCCGTCACAACGGCTCCGAGAGTCGCCAGGGCGAGCTTGGCCGCCAGAGTTTTGGGCTGGAGCGTCTTGACCTGTGCGTAAAATGGCATTGTATACGATTCCTCCGGGGTTCATTGCTTCGGCACAACTAGATTCTACCCGTTTGAGGGCCTTGCGCGCAAGTGCGGTTTGACTTAGAACGGGTAAAACGCTAACATGAATAAGTTGGTTGACGCGCAACGACGCTCTCGCCGAAGAGGGTATTTGATTGTGATCGAGGTTGATCTCGGTCGGTTTTCCATAGTAGATATTTTGCCATTGCCGGCGCTCTGCATCTTGTAGAGCGCCTTTTTGCACATATAGGAGACTGCAATTGAGGATTACTGCTGACAGCGATGTTTGCATAGGCTGCGGCATCTGCAGGGTGTGGTGCAAGGTTGAGCACTCGCCATCCAAGAACGTCAACAAGGCGTTCAAGGCAGGCGCCGCGGATACGCAGTCATGCGTGGAACTTGAGGAATGCGGGGCGCGGTCATTCGCTGCCGCCTGCCGGCATTGCGATGAGCCGTTGTGTGTCTACGGCTGCGTTACCGGAGCCATGACCAAAGACCCGGAGACCGGCGCAGTGAGCGTAGTCGCAAGCAAGTGCATCGGATGCTGGACCTGCATCCTTATGTGCCCCAACGGCGCGGTGCGCAAAGACACGCGCGGCCAGAACGTAGCGCTGAAGTGTGACCTGTGCAAGGATCGCGGGTTTCCATCCTGTGTGGAACACTGCCCGAATGACGCTTTGGTACTGGAGGACGGACCCAATGAATGAGACAATCCCCCAGTATGACCTGGTAATCATCGGCAACTCGACTGCGGCTGTCGGGGCCATCGAGGCAATACGGTCACAGACAAAAGACCTGACAATAGCCCTGATCTCCTCGGAGCCCGAGCACACGTACTCTCGCCCGCTGATCACATACTATCTTGCGGGTAAGGTGGAGGAGTCCAACGTCTACTACCGCCCACCGGAGTTCTACAAGGCCAACAATGTCGACACGCGGCTGGGCGTCAGCGCGGAGTCCATCGATTCCGAGAACTCGCAAATTCACCTGGACAACGGCGAGACCGTCGGCTATGGCAGCCTGCTGATTGCCGCCGGAGGCGAGCCAATCGCGCCGCCCATTCCGGGTATCGACAGGCCTGGCGTGTTCTTTATGAACACGATGGACGACGCCAGGCGGGCTAAGGGTTGGCTGGCGCATACTTCGAGAGCGGTTGTGGTTGGTGCGGGATTGACAGGTCTGAAAACCGCCGAAGCGCTGTCTGCAATTGGCCAGCAGGTGACAGTGGTCGAGTTCTGCGACCGGGTGCTGCCAACTGTGCTCGACGCCACCGCTTCCGGGCTGGCGCGCAAGGCCTTTGAAAAGCACTCAGTTGAGATCATTACTGACGTTAGGCTCACTGAGATTCTGGGTTCTGAAGACACGAAAGACGTCGCCTTTGTTCAACTCAGCACAGGGGAGAGACTGGCTTGCGAGACGGTGTTTGTAACTGTGGGTGTCAAGCCTCGATTGGGAATTGTGGCTGGGACTGATGTAGCTGTGAATAGGGGCATTCTGGTCGACGAGCACATGCGAACCAACGTCCCCAACATATACGCCGCCGGTGACATTGCCGAAGCGTTCGAGCAACTTAGCGGCGACCGACGCGTCTTGCCGATTCTCCCAAACGCGCATATTGGGGGCCGGATAGCGGGTCTCAATGTTGTGGGCGTTCCCGCGAAGTTCAACCTCGGGATGAGCGTGAACTCGGTTTCGTTCTTCGGGGAGACGTTTATGTCCGCGGGCTTCGCTAACGCGCCGGAAGACGAGAAGACCAGGGTCATCAGCGCTGCGCAGGATTCCAGCTATCGGCGGTTTGCCATACAAGATGGCAAGCTTGTGGGGATGATCATTACCGGAGAAATAGACCGCACCGGCCTCATCACTGGTATGATGCGAGCAGGGATGGATGTGTCGGGGCTGGAGTCGGAACTGCTGAGCGGCGACATCGGGCTGATATCATTGCCTGAAGGCTTGCTCGACGAGCGAATCCACGGCTGCGGGAGGAACTGGCTATGATAGACCTGACCGCCGCCAACAACCCATACAGGGATGACAAACTGATCTCAGCCTGCTCCATTTTCGGGCAGATGGACACGTCCGGGAAGCCGTTCTCTGGCGACGCGATCTTCCGCGCGATGGAGAACATGCACGAGCGCGGCAATGGTCTGGGAGGCGGGTTCGCGGTCTATGGGCTGTATCCGGATTACCCGAGCCACTACGCGTTTCACATCATGTTCGCCAGCCTGGCTGGGCGCATCGAGACTGAGCGAGTTCTGCGGGAGAAGTTCAAGATCGACCACGAGGACGAAGTCCCCACCAGGCCGACCGAGGGCATATCCGGCGCTCCGCTGGTGATGCGGTATTTTGCGCTGCCTCTGGATACGGGAGCCGATGCTGACGAGACCGTGGTGCAGATGGTGCTACGGATCAACAGCGAGGTCGCGGACTCGTTTGTGTTCTCCAGCGGCAGGAACATGGGTGTTTTCAAGGGCGTTGGTTTCCCGGAGCAGATAGCCAAGTTTTTCCGGCTTGAGGAATACCAGGGCCATATATGGACTTCTCACGGCCGCTTCCCAACCAACAGCCAGGCTTGGTGGGGTGGCGCGCACCCATTCAGCACACTGGACTGGACGGTCGTCCACAACGGTGAACTGAGCTCTTATGGCGCGAACAGGGCTTATCTGGAGGACATCGGTTATAAGTGCACCATGTTTACCGATACCGAGGTACTGGCTTACGCCATCGACCTGGTGATGCGCAGGCACAAGTTGCCGCCGGAGATATTCGCCAAGGTCGTCGCGCCGCCTTTGTGGGATGAGATAGACAGGATGCCCGCGCCTGAGAAAGAACTGCACACCGCTTTGAGACATACATACGCCGGGCTGCTGATGAACGGCCCGTTCGGGGTTGTCATCTCCAAGGGCGACCTGATGATGGCCCTCACCGACAGAATCCGGCTGCGGCCTCTCACCGCCGCAACGAAAGGGACTATGGTTTACTACTCCTCGGAGGAAGCCGCGATTCGGCTGGTTGAACCGGAACTGGACAGTGTGTGGACTCCCGTCGGAGGCCTGCCCGTTATCGCGCGGATCGGCGAGTTACCCACTGCCGCAGAGTCCGGAAGACGCCCTGCGCGCCTCCGAAAGGAGGAGGTTCTGATATGACACCACCAGCAACCAACAAGCCTCGAAAGGCCAGTGATTTCAAGATTCGAAGTAACAGGCTGACTGAGTTTGCAGTCGACCGCGACCGTGAGTTGTGCATCAAGTGCGAGGTCTGCGTGAGGCAATGCGCGTTTGACGTGCACTTCCGTGACGAAGAGGAAGACATCATAAAGCAGCGGCCCGAGGCATGCGTGGGCTGCCAGCGATGCAGCGTGCTGTGCCCGACCAATGCGCTTGTAATCCGGCCAAACCCGGCCCAGTACCGCACCCACGGGAGTTGGTCCGGGGAGCACGTGAAGGACATCAACCGCCAGGCGGAGACCGGCGGGGTTGTGCTGACCGGCTCCGGCAACGATAAGCAGTCCCCTGTTTATTGGGACAAGCTGCTCATCAACGCCAGCCAGGTTACAAACCCCTCTATCGACCCGCTGAGGGAACCGATGGAGCTTCGCACGTTCATAGGGGCGAGGCCGGATTCTGTGAAGATGGAAAACGGCAAGTTGGCCGAACCGATGCCGCCGCGGATTCAGGTCGAGATGCCGATTCTCTTTTCGGCAATCTCATACGGCGCAATCAGCTACAACGTCCAGAAGGCGATTGCGGAGGCAGCGGTCGAGCTTGGGACTATGTATAACACCGGAGAAGGCGGCCTGCATCCGGACTTCTACAAGTACAAAGATAGCACCATCGTGCAGGTGGCGTCGGGTCGGTTCGGGGTTCACCCGGACTACCTCAACGCCGCGCGGATGGTGGAAATTAAGATCGGTCAGGGAGCAAAGCCAGGCATCGGCGGACACCTGGCAGGCGAGAAGGTGAGTGAGTCGGTATCTATCACAAGAATGATCCCGATGGGCACGGACGCCATCTCCCCGGCCCCGCAGCACGACATCTACTCGATAGAAGACCTGCGGATGTTGATATATGCATTGAAAGAAGCGACCAACTACCGGGTGCCGATCTCGGTCAAGATAGCGGCTGTTCATAATGCCGCAGCCATCGCCAGCGGCATAGTGCGAGCGGGAGCGGATGTTGTGGCAATCGATGGCTTCAGGGGTGGCACCGGAGCGGCTCCGAAGGTCATAAGGGACAATGTCGGCATGCCTATAGAGTTCGCGCTGGCGGCAGTTGACCAGCGGCTCCGCGACGAAGGTATCAGGCACAAGGTCACACTTCTGGCCGGTGGCGGAATCCGCAACGCGGGAGACGTGGTGAAGGCGATTGCTCTGGGCGCGGATGCGGTCTATATCGGCTCCGCTGCCCTGATAGCTGTTGGCTGCACTCTATGCCAGCGGTGCTACTCGGGCAAGTGCAACTGGGGCATTGCCACACAAGACCCCTATCTGGCGAAGAGAGTGAACCCGGAGATTGCCAAGCGCAGGCTGGTGAATGTGGTGAACGGCTGGTCCCACGAGATCAAGGAAATGCTCGGCGGGATGGGCATAAACTCCATAGAGAGCCTCAGGGGCAGCCGCCACCAGCTCCGCGGGGTTGGTTTGAATGAAGAAGAGCTCCGTATACTGGGCGTCAGAGCCGCAGGGGCGTAACTCACAAGCAGGAGTCATCGGATTATATGATAGGCCAGATGGTTGAGATAGATGCGCTTGGAATGCACTACCGCGAGTTGAACGCGGCTCTCCGCGATGTGATTGGCTCGGGGGCGGATCATGTGACGCTTCGCAACGTCACCGGTCAACGCTATATCGGCACAAACCTGCACGCAGTCCTTGACTCCGAGGCCCTCAAGAGCGTTACAATCGAGATATACGGCACCCCCGGCAATGACCTGGGCACATTCCTGGACGGCCCCACAATCATCGTGCGCGGCAGCGTGATGGACGGCTCCGGCAACACAATGAACGAAGGCAGAATTGTCGTTCACGGCCGCGCGGGAGACATCACGGGTTTCTCCGCGCGCGGCGGCGAGATCCTAGTCCGTGACGACGCAGGTTACCGGGTCGGGATCCACATGAAAGAGTACCAGCAGAAGCGACCAGTATTGGTGATCGGCGGAACAGTCCAGGATTTTCTCGGGGAGTACATGGCGGGCGGAGTGGTGATTGTGATGGGGCTGACCCTGAGCAAAGATGAATACCACACCTGCGCCAGCATAGGGGCCGGGATGCACGGTGGTTCTATCTTCATCCGAGGCGGGCTGGACGAGCTTCAGTTGGGCACCGGAGTCGGCCTTACCCAACTCACCAGCGAAAACACGGAACTCCTCAGCCGCTATATTGGGCTCTACGCAAAGGAGTTCGAGGTAGATATGTCACAAGTCTGCCCATCGGACTTCCTGAAGCTCGGCCCCACAAGCAATAGACCCTACCAGCAGATGTACGCTTACTAGGCTGCGTGGGTGTGGGTGAAGAGTTTTGTGACGATGCTGCGGATGCCCGTACCGACGAACTTGGCCGGCTTTTCAAAGGGAAGAGGGCTCTCGATCTGCTTGGCTTCCTCGGGGGTGAGCAGATCGGGGGTCATGCGGCGTTTGATGCGCAGGATCGCATAATGGTCCGCCACTACAAACTGGGCGAACAGCCATCGGGTGATGGGGTTAATCCCTTTGGCAAGGTACACGCAGGCCGCGAAATCGACGACGTGGGGCTGGCCGTCGTTGTCGATCATTACGTTGCCCTGGCTTCTCAGGTCTCCGTGAGCAACTCCTCTGCCATGGCAATCATCGATAACCCGTTTGAGCTTCTCGTAAAACGCCTCGTCAATTCCCTCCGGCCCTGCCGCCTCGAGGTTCTCCCCCGTGATGTGACTTGTCGCAAAGGCATACCGGTCGACCCGACATACCAACTGCGGCACACCCTTGACACCGCGCAGCTTAGCCAGCGCCCCATACTCCCGTCGGATCAACAAAGGGGCGATAAAGCAACGGAAAAGACGGTCGCTTTGGCTGAAGTCTTTCACGGTGAACTGGTATCCGTCCACCTCGACCACGCGAAGATCCGGCCGCGTGCCTACCGCGTGCCGGTAATAGCATACCGTGTTGCCTTCAACTTGTTGCCTGCTGATTGTGGGGATTGGTGCCAAGTACACACTTCCAACGGCCACGTTGTCTGTCTTACAGATAGATATTCTACCAGAATCGCCCAGATATTGGTAAGTTTGAGCGCTTGGTTTCTGAGTTTTGGGTTACGAGTATAGGATTATCCACAGATGGCACAGGTGGCAAAAGTGAAGGAAATGAACAAAGAAGGGCGCAAGAGACGCGTAAAAGACGCCGAGGGGAACAGGCTCAGCGCCCTCATTCCCTTCGGCGTCTCAGCGATTCTAATGTTTCTCAGTCAGTCCGTCTACTGCGCTCGCACGTAGCCCTTCAGTTTCCAGCCGCTGTTCATGTTCTCGTTGTCGCGGCAGAACATGCGTTCGCCAAGGAGCTTTCCAATCAGGTTGGCTTTGAGAGCAATGCTCCAGTCGATTACCAGGCCATCAAGCCCATTGCTGCTCAGGAGAATGTCTTTTACGTACACAACTCCGCGAGAGTTCTCCAGTGTTACGTTGCTTCCAGGCGCATATCCGGTGCTCCAACTCAGGTTCGCATCGTCTCGAAGGAATACGTTGTTTTGCTTAGCGTCGTATAGCACACAAATGCTGTTGGCCAAGCTTCCGCTTTGACCGATCTGGAAGAAGCACTGCGAAATGTTGCCGTAGTTGTTTACATCCGAGTACTCAGTCGTAAATAGTTGGGCGGCGCCTGCGGTCACCTTGCCGGTCGACGGTGTTACGCTGACGCATGTTGGCGCAACGGGAGTAAAGTGCGTCCCCATTTTCTTCCAGCCGTCCAACAAGCCCTTGGAGTCGGTGACATACATCCAACTATAGAGGTTCTTGTCTGCCATACCAGGCTTGAGTTTGAACGACCACCCGATTATGACATCGTTTCCCGTGCCGCTGACGGTTGTGGTCGCCAGGTAGACCTCACACTGGCCGTTGGCGAGCGTAACCGTACTTCCCGGAGCGTATCCCGGGCCCCAGCTCGTGTTGGCATCGTCTTTGAGGTATACCTTGTTGGTCTGCCTGTCATAGTACAGGAACATCGAATTGGGCTGGTTGAAGCCTTCGCACACCAGCAGGTAGCACTTGCGGATGTCTGCGTATCCGTTCGGATCGCGGTATACGCTGGTGAGGGTGGTTGTGCTGTCGATGGGCAGCACAGCCGAGTTCGGGGATATGCTTACCACCTGGGGCTTTAAATTGCGATAGATGCCCAGCATATCCCAGCCGTCGGTCGCTCCGCTGTTCTCCTGCACAAACAGGTATCCATCCAGCAGTTTGGCGACGTGCGCGGTCTTGAGGGCAATCCTCCAGTTCACGGTCAGGTCATTGCCACTTGCGCTGACTGAGGTATTCTGGAGATCGAAAGTGCATTGGCTGTTCTCAAGGACCGCAGCCGTTCCCGGCGCGTAACCCGTGCCCCAACTAGTACCTGCGTCGTTCTTGAGATAGAGCTTGTTTGCCAGCCTGTCATAGCACACCTGGGCCGAATTTGCTTGTCCGGTGGAGTCGTTGATCAGCAGATACGCCTTCCTGATATCCGTGACCCCATCCGCGTCTGAGTACACGCCGGTCAGTGTCTTTGCGGTTGCACCCAAAGTCCCGCCTGATGGCGTCAGGCTCACGTTTTGCGGAAGCGCGTGGTAGACGGAGAATCCACCAGGCAGTGTCGCCGAATCTGTATCCGGATTGGTCACAACCACATCCCAAGCACCGGTCGCTTTGCCGGTCAGGCTAAACGAGCACGTGATTTTGGTCGAGCTGACAACCGTCACCGAAGTGCCGGGGATGTCGGCCTGCCCTGTCTTGACCAGCTTAACGGTTGCGCCGGCATCGAAGTGTTTGCCGGCAAGGTCGGTTATGCTTATCGAACCGGTGTTTTGGCCTTGTTTGGGGGAGATTGAGGTCACGGTCGGAGGCGGAACTTCGACGGAAACATCATCGATGTAGCATCCATCCGGGTCAGCGCCGTTCCCCGAATAGTAGTAAAAACCTAGCTGAATTCGCTTGCTCGCGAAGGAACTCAGGTCAACACTTGCGGGAGACCACACCGGATTCTCGCCGGTATAGTTGCCGGAAACAGACTGCCAGTTTCCAAACGAGGTCCCATTCCAGACACGGACATCAACGCGCGAGTATGCCCCAAAGTATCCCCCGTAATCACCGAGCCACTTAAGCCAGAATCGCAGCGTAATTCCCTCACTCGACGCCAACGCCGGAAGGTCCACGGGCGGGGAGATCAACCTTGACTGCTGCTCGACGGGAACATTACCGGCAAGCACCGTGGCCGCGCACTTCGCTCCCTGATGCGCCGCCGGGGTATCACCCACTTCCCAGATGCCGTTGTCGGCGGACCAGCCGTGCCAGTCCACTGAGGTGAAATCCTCGAAAGAGACTATTTCATTGAGAGGAAGAGTCTCGGGAGGCCCGACAGAAACACACACATCATCGATATAGCATCCATCCGGGTCAGCGCCGTACCCCGAATAGTAGGAAAAACCTAGCTGAACTCGCTTGCTCGCGAAGGAACTCAGGTCAACACTTGCGGGAGACCACACCGGATTCTCGCCGGTATAGTTGCCGGAAACAGACTGCCAGTTTCCAAACGAGGTCCCATTCCAGACACGGACATCAACGCGCGAGTATGCCCCAAAGTATCCCCCGTAATCACCGAGCCACTTAAGCCAGAATCGCAGCGTAATTCCCTCACTCGACGCCAACGCCGGAAGGTCCACGGGCGGGGAGATCAACCTTGACTGCTGCTCGACGGGAACATTACCGGCAAGCACTGTGGCCGCGCACTTCGTGCCCTGATGCGCCGCCGCAGTATTGCCTACTTCCCAGATGCCGTTGTCGGTGATCCACCCGTGCCAGTTCGTGGCCGTAAAACTCTCAAAATCGGTATAGAGAATATCCGCAGCCCACCCTCTGCCTTGCGCCAGGCAGAGGATTACCGCCACCAACAACACGCGCCAAATAGCCAACATCTGATCTCTGTGTCTCATTTATTGCCTCCTTTGAGCTAGTCGAGTGTACTTGTTCCACGAGCCTCATCCGGCCGGGATGAGATTCAAGTTAGGTGATTGTACCCCCCCCCCCCATAAGATTTGTCAAGCAGATTAGCTGGTGCCAATTTGCCGGGCCAAGGCTTCAGTCGTATAATTGGACTACACGCTAACAAACAGCGTGATGACCAGAGGTGATCTGTCAATGAGGACTCTACTAGCAATATCTATCTTACTGTGCCTTGGCTGCGCTCTTCAGGCGGCTGAAACGAAAGTGGACTGCACGTTCTTCCAGACCCGGATGATATATCACAGCCCCGAGACCCCCGGATATACCAGTTGGGTGGGTTTCGACAAGACACCTGACGGCAGCAAGTTGCTCTGCAGTTTCTCGCAGCAGACCGGCCAGGCCCCGAACGTCAAGGGTGAAGCTATCGTTCTAGAGTCCAGCGACGTCGGGCGGACATGGACCCGCGTCCAGCCGGACGGTTGGGTCGGGTTCTCGCGTATAGAGACCATCTTGCCGGATGGCACTCTCGTGCGAGGCGCTTGGCCTGGTCCCGGCGGATGCGGATATGTAACGCGGTCCAGGGACAAAGGCAAGACGTGGGGCGAGCCCATCAACTTCGTTGACCCAAAGAAGTATCGAGCGTGGCCTGGAGTTATCAAGCCTCTGAAGGACGGCAGACTGGTGCTGTTTGCAGGAGTGCTGGAGAGAGACCCGGCTAATCCCGACATCAACAACAACGCCAGGATGGCCAAGTTTATGTTCGTTTCGGCGGACGGCGGAAAGTCGTGGGGCAAGGGGATCCAGCTTGCGACCATTGAAGAGGGAGTCTGCGAGGAGAGCGACTTCTGCGAACTGCCCAACGGCGACCTGTTCTGGGTACACAGGAGCGAAGTCAACCCACCCGGCACAGCGGGCTTCAGCGACCGACGCCAGAGCATTGCCTACAAGCGCGGGAAGACCTTCGTGGCATGCAAAGTCACCAAGGCTCCTTTCCAGCACAGCGGCTACCCAACTGTCCTCTACACCAAAGAGGGCTTGATTATGCACCTTGCCACGGATGGCATCTACTGGTCGGCGGACATCGGCAAGACGTGGCACAAGCTCAACAACCCCGCCACCGACTACTCGCCCGGCACCTACTACTACCCGATTGCGATGCAGATGGATGACGGCGAGATAATAGTCATTGGGCACAGAGGCTGGGATGATGTGTATGGGACGGTCGATCAGGCGATTATGCAGCAGACATTCCGGATAAAGGTCACCCGCTAGGCACGATGCGGACTGATATCTACTACTGGAAATGCGACAACCCGACGCCGGTCGAGCAGAAGCGGCTGTACAACGACAAGTATGCAGCGGCTGACATAGCCGGCTTGGTGTCAGACATAGCTGCGGCTGAGTTCGGCGAGGCGCCTGCAAGCGTGGAAGCGGCAGGAGGTCAGGGTAACCACTATACCTACCTCCTGCACTACCCCGACAGGACGCTGTTCTTCCGCTCGGATGACGGCGTTGCCGAAGACGACTATATGGAAGCCGAGAACGCCGTGATGAAGCTGGTACGGGCACACGGCGTTCCGGTCCCCGAGGTGTTTGCCTCCGATGCTTCGAAAAGCAGATTCCCTATCCGCTACCAGATCCTGGAGTTGCTCAAGGGCAAGAGCCTGAACTCGTTCTATGATGACGGCACCCTGCAGACTGATACAGTTGCCCGGGACTTGGGCCGATGCATGGCGAGAATCCACGATATCAAGCTCGACGGCTTCGGCTTCATCAACACGGACGAACTCCGCAGGACGGGCCGGATGTCGGGCCTCGATTGCAGCAACGGCGACTACTTCCACAAGCGGCTAGATTCCCATCTCAAGTATCTCGTAGACACCGGCTTTCTGTCGCAGGCTGACTGCGCGAGAGTGGAGAGGCTCTTCGCTCAGCATAGGGGCCTTCTGGAACTAGACCGAGGCTCACTGGTTCACAAGGATATGGCACTGTGGAATGTGATTGGTGAGCCGGGGAAAGTAAAAGCAATCATCGACTGGGACGACGTGGTGATCGATGACCCGGTGGATGACATCTCGATCCTGATGTGTTTCTACGATGAGAGTTTCCTCAAGCCATTCCTTGCGGGATATGTAGAGGTGCGCCCACTGCCGGATGAATATGATGTCCGCGTGAACCTGTATCTGGCAAGAAACATGCTTTGGAAGGCCGTGATACGGAGCTTCATGGGCTACTTCGATATGTCGGGTGATTTCTTCCTGCTGGGTAAGGATGACGGAGCGACATTGAAGAAGCAGACCTACGCAAGGCTGTTTGGGGCGTTGGATTGCCTGGAATACAGCTAGTTAGGTCGTCCGCGAACCAGAGGAACAAAGGGGCACGATTTATCACGAAAACACGAAAACCGGAAAACACGAAAAGGGATACTTATCATTTCGTGCTTTCGTACTTTCGTGTTTTCGTGATTCACGTTCTCTCCCCCAGTGGCGCTATCTGAGTGGATAAGAACTGCGCTCGTGCCAGAAATTGGCTACTTGCTGGATTCGGGTGAAGATGGCGTCTGTGGGGACGTTGTCTCCGTAGCCCAGGATGAACCTGTCTCCCGGCGCGACATCCTCGAAAAGTTGCTCCAAATGCGCCTCGAACTGGCCCTCGGTGAACGCGCTGGTGAGGATGACAGTCGGCAGACCGCCCCACATCGCCACTCTGTCGCCCCAAAGCTCGCGCGTGGTCTTGAGATCGATGGTGGTCATCGGCTTGGGGGTCAGCGCTTCGACGACTTGAATGTCACAATCAGCCAAGCTTGAGAGCAACTTCTTCATCTCACCATCGCCGTGGACCACCATCGCCTTGCCTGCGCGTTCCAACATCGGCCTGGCTTTGCGGTATAGCGGCCCGAAGAAGCGCTCAAAGACCGGCGGCGGGGTCATCATCTCATCGTAGTTCGCTCCCACTTCCACAGCCTGCCCCGGGGCCTTCAGCGCCAGTTTCAGGACAGCCTCATACTGGTTATTGATGGAATCCACGAGCTTCAGCAGCCGATCTTCGTTATCCACGAGTTCGTAGTAGAAGCGGTCGTAGCCCAGGTAGTTGAGCATGAGTTGGTGGGCGGGAAGATGGCCGCAAAAGGGCAGCGCAAGGCCGTCCGTGCCTATGCTGCCCACAAATGCTGCATACCTCTCATAGTTCTCCAGCACGCGCGCGCTGTCCAAAACGTACTCAAGAGCATCATAATCGGCGGCGGTTTTGAACGGGAACTCGACGCGCGCTGCCGTGCCGGCGGCTTCTTTGAGTTCCTCGGACATGATATCTCGTGCGGTGAGAGTGCCGTAGGGCGTGTCGAATTGGGTAACATTTACGCCGCTCTCCACAGTTTTGTGAATCAGGCCATCCGGGTACTCTGTCCTGAAGAATGAGATGTCCCACGCGCCGAAGCCGAATATCCCGATCCCCATATCCCGCTGGATTTCCCACAGCGTGGCCTTCTCGTATGGGTGAGGCAGCGTGCCTCGGTTATGGTGGTAGGAGTACCAGAGGTCCATCCTGGCGATGAATGGAATGCGGTCGACCGGTTTGCCCCACATCGCCGCGACGGCTCTATCTCGATGGTTCATATCTTGATAACCTCCCGTGGGTAAGTGTTCATGTTAGGTGATCACGCCCCATCACGCTGAGCCTGTCGAAGCGTGCAGTCCATAACATTTTGCTCTCATGCATCCTTCGACAGGCTCAGGATGATGGGTTTTGGGTAGCTCGTACTCACAATGAGTGAACTCTTGCTCCCATGGACTATGGCTTACCTGAACCACGCAGCATCTCGGCGGCCAGAGCGCCTGCTGCTGATGCGCTCAGGAAATACTCAAGGTCGTCTTCGTATCGCCGGCCCATGCAGGTCACTTTGATTTCGCGCGCTCGGAGTTCCTCTATACCGGGACCGCCGTCCACTATGCGGACCTTGTGCTTGTGGGCGATTGGGGAATGGTCTATCTGGCTCTGAACTCCCAGCAGCTTCATCTGGTCCATCATCGGCAGGGCAAGCGAGCATTTGGCCAAGGCGACTGTCCCCAGCGATGTAACGGTGTGGTGACTTAGCCCCTGGTGGCGGGGGCGGGAGTCCGCGTAGCTGATACGCGCAATTGCGATAGCTGAGCCACCCAGGACGTTGACTGCGTTCACAATCTCCCCCTGCTCAATCGATGAGAAGCCATACTTTGAGCCAGTGCCTACAGTTCCCGGACCCGGACACACGACCACAGCGTCGGCCCTGCACAAAGCCTTCACCGCAAGCAGGCCGGAATAGATATTCACAGCCTCTTTGTCACCACCGAACGCCTGGCCGACCGTGACTGTCTCATCGATCAGCTTGGCCGACTTAAGTTCATCCACCAACCTGCTGAATGCCATAGGGAGAGAGGCCGAGTCGGTCATTATGTAGACCACTCGCGCTCGGTAGTTGGTAAGCCGCTTGATGGCGGCCACAGCGGGGGCGAGTTGGCTGTGAAGCTGACCGATGACCACCGGTGTGCCGTCGAGGCCTTTCGATTCATCCACATACTGCTCTTCCGCGGAAAGCACGGTGTGCTGCAGTGGGGTGTAGCGGTTCTTGACTATGTGGCCGGGTTCGTCGGTCGGCCCGGATTCCGGTCGCGTGAGATTTGCCATTACAAAATGGCACCCGCCGCTGCCCAGCTTCTTGTCGACTGCGGTGGTGTTGAGCAGGACTTCATCCCCCACCCTGGCTTCACCGGTCAGCGTTGGGTAGCAGATGGCAGCGAACGCGGCGCCGTCAATCGAAACAACGATTTCCTGCGCTCCAGGTCGCTCCCTGTCTATCGACAGCACCAGACCTCGCCTGCGGGTCAGCAAACCTATCCGCCTTCCGCCGCTTCGAGGATCAGGGCGGCAATGAACTCGGAGGTTGCGCACAAGTCATCCACCGCGATATGCTCGGAGAAGCCGTGCGCGCCGTCATACCCCACCCCGATCACGACTGATGGGATGCCAACCCTGTTCAGCACGTTGGCATCGCTGCCTCCGCCGCCGTCCATGTAGTGAGGAGCTATGCCTGCGCGCTGGGAGGCACGGGCGGCCAACTGCACCACCGGATGGTCTTTCTCCCAGCGGTAGCAGTGGTATTCGGACGACGACGTAAAGACGGCTTTGGCCCCGATTGCCTGGGCTTCTTCCTCAAACAACTGCCTCATGTGGGCAACCTGGGCAGCGAGCTTGTCTGTGTCCCGGCTTCTGGCTTCGGCCTTGATCTCTACCCGGTCCGGCACAATATTCATCGCCTTGCCGCCACCGATGATCCCAACGTTGGCAGTCGTCTCGAAGTCGATTCTGCCGAGCGTCATCTTGCTGATGGCTCTGCTTGCAGCGACGATTGCGCTAACTCCCTCTTCCGGGGCCATCCCCGCGTGCGCAGATCGGCCTGTAATCTCTACCGAGATGTCTTCATGGGTCGGAGCGCTGAGGGTAATCCCGGCGGCTGGTTTCTGGCTGTCGACAACATAGGCCAGCTTCGAAGCAATCTTGCGATGGTCCATTGCGGCTGCGCCCTCAAGGCCGGTTTCCTCGCTTACATCAAAGAGCAGTTCGATATCCCCGAACTCCTCACCTGACTCCATCACCGACTGCAGACCTTCGATAATCGCTGCGATCCCGGCTTTGTCGTCGGCTCCAAGTATGGTAGTGCCGTCCGACTTCAGTATTCCGTCTTCTTCGACAATCTTCAGGTCTGCGGTCGAGTCAACCGTGTCCGTGTGCGCTGAAAGCAGTATCGGGATGGCTCCCGGTTTGGTGCCTTTGATCCGGCCTATGACGTTTCCGGCAGTCCCGCCGATCTTGCAGCCTGCGTCATCCTCTTCGCACGCGATTCCCATGGTTTTAAGCTTGGCCAGCATAAAATCGGCCATGCCGCGTTCGTCTCTGGACGGGCTGTTGATTGCCAGCATTTCCAGAAACAGTCCCTTGACCCGTTCTCGATTTACCACTTGGCTATGTCTCCAATCGTCTACAACGTAACAGTTACTTTGTTGAGGCCCCTGGGCTTGTCGGGGTCGTTGCCCTTGTTGAGGGATAGATAGTAGGACAGAAGCTGCCCGGCGAGAATGTAGGAGAGAGGGGTCAGTGTCTCGCTCAAGCCACTCGTCATCTTGAGAGGAACAGTCGCCATTGAGAGAATCTCCTCCGCATCGCTCACTATCACCATATCCGCATCGCTCTGGTTCAGCCGCTTGGCCAGGTCCAGCATAAATGGATACGCCTTGCCGGTCGGCGCGAGGATAACGCATGGGTCGCCCTGGTGGACCGCCGCAATTGGCCCGTGCAGGAAATCCGCTCCCGAGAATCCCCGGGTGTTCATGTAGCAGGTCTCAGTCAGTTTCAAGGCTGTTTCCAGGGCCGTACAGTAGTTGAGGCCTCGGGCGACAACCGTGCAAGACTGCGCGTAGCGGTATCGCTCGGAGCGTTTGCGTATCGTGTCCTCGAGAGCCAGGGCGTCCACCATGGACTCCGCAGCCTTCGCAAGTTCGTCACCGGGGTGAACCGCACCCTGCATCGCCGAAGCAAGCAGGTAGAAGACACCCAACTCTGCCGTGTAGGTCTTGGTGGCGGCAACGGCCTTCTCGTCACCAGCCTCGCAGAGCATGTGCGCATCGGCAACCTTGGTGAGAAGAGACCCAGGTTCATTGGTTATGCTCAGGGTGTATGCGCCGGTCTTCTTCGCGTGTTCCAGATACTCGGCCACATCGGCAGCCTCGCCGGACTGCGACACGCCTATCACCAGCGCGTTCGCAAGGTTCAGCTCGGCATTGTACAAAGTGATCGCGGAGGGGTCGGCAAGAGCGACCGGCATTCCAGCGCATATTTCCATCATGTACTTGCCGTACACGCAGCTATGGTCGGAGGTTCCCCTCGCGGCCATTACCACGAAATTGATACCGCGCTTCTTCACCTCGGCAGCGATCTTCTTCGCGTTGGCGTTCTGTTCACCGGCAAGCCCGGTTATCACCACCGGCTGCTGTTTGATCTCTGATAGCATATAGGACATCGTTCTTTTCTCCTTTGAAAAGCAGGCGCTCAGGCGTCTGTGCCTGGTTTGCCTAGTTTGGTAATCACGCTTTGACGCGTGGAAACTCGCCTGTTACTGTCGGGTACTGCTTCTTTACCTCTTGGGTGATTGCGCTGTCGGGCGGGAGCTTGCTTATGGTCTGAAGCGCGCCCTCTACTCCCGACTCCGCAACCAGCTTCTGAACCTCCGGCGCTGTGGGGTCGCCTTCCGGGGTGAAATGCAGGGCTGCGGCTATTGCCTTGCAGAGGTACTTCGGGAATACCCCATACTCCTCCGCCAGCTTTGCGCCGCCTACCAGCCTGTCCTCCGGGCCAAGTTTTCTGACCGGGTCTCTGCCAACTCTGGATACCTGGTCGCCCAATGCCTTGTTGGCAAAGCGGCACAGCAGATCCTCGATGTGGGCCTGATGGTCTGCCGCAACGAGGTCATGCTTGGCTATCAGGGCTTTGCCGGTCTCTTCAAGAGCGGCCCGCGTTGCATTCTGAACCAGTTCATCGGCCATTGCCTCATACAGGAACTCATACCCGCGAAGGAAGCCGAGATACGCGGCGGTCGCGTGGCCGGCGTTGTGGGTGTAGAGTTTGCGATCTACATAGCTTTGGAACTTGCCCGCCGGTTCGACCCCGACAATATTGCTCCACTCGCCCTTGATCGCGTTCCTATCTATAGGCAGGTGCTTGTATGGTTCCACAACAACCAGCAGCGGATCTTCCAGCTTCTGCTCCTCGCTCATCACAGGCACCATCCTGCCTACCACGCTCTCCACGAACCCGACGTATTCATCAACGTACGGCCAGTACTCCTCCGGCAGGTTCTCGTTCACCCTTTCCTTAAGGTATACGGACGCCCGCTGCATATTCTCGCAGATGATGATATTGATCGGAGTCCTTACTCCCGCATCCTTTCTCATCTGTATGCCCCTGGCAATCGCAGGCGCCACGAACTTCAGCACGTTCACGCCTACCGCGGTGCAGACCAGGTCCGCTTCCAGTATCTGCGCGCCGACAGCATCTTTGTCTTTGCCGTTGACCGCGCTTGCATTCTCTACCTTCACTATATACGGAGTATCACAGGCGATGCGGATCGGGTACCAGCCTCGGGCGTTGATGAGGTTCACGACCTCGTCCACAACGTCCACGAATACTACTTCATACCCAGATTCACTGAACAACTGTCCCGTGAACCCTCTACCAATGTTGCCCGCGCCAAATTGAACTGCCTTCTTCACAACTATCCTCCACCAACCGCGCCGCTGAAACTCTCGCAGCGCCTCAGTAATGGTTCGACTTTTGGGTGGAATTGTCCTTCCGGTTGGTCGCTTGCCTACACCACCCATTTATTCGTTAGTATTATAACGATTGTTGTGAAAAAGTTCACATTCTGGGTCAAAACCCGTTGACATGGGTATCTATAAGTGCTAGAATTGAATCGTTAGCGGATTAACGATATGTTCCCGCGTAACCGGAGACCACCATGCCAAAGGCGATTATCTTGAGATTGGAAAGCTACCTTACCTACCTCGGCCAGCTTGCAGGCCAGGGGAAAACGAGCGCGACCAGCGAGGAACTGGCCCGGTTGTTTGGGATTTCCAGTTCGAGGGTCCGACAGGATATGGTCGCACTGGGCAACGTGGGCAAACCCAGGTCTGGCTACAGTATCGAAGGACTGCGGCAGGTTATAAGGCACGAACTTGACGTGCAAAACCCGAAGCCACTTGCGCTGGTTGGCCTGGGAAACATGGGCCGGGCGCTCGCAGGCAGCCATATATGGGAGCACGGCGGGTTCGAGCTTCGAGCGATATTCGACAGCGACCCCAAGATAGTCGGCGAAGAGTTTGCCGGGCTGAGAGTCCGCAGTATGACCGAACTCTTTGGAGTGGTTAGAAGCGAAGGTATTACAGCGGGTTGCATAGCGGTCCCGGCGGCGTCGGCGCAGCAGGTAGCAGACCTGATGGCCACGGCGGGGATCAAAGGAATATGGAACTTCGCCCCAGTTGAGATAGCAGCCCCAAGCGGAGTGTTGGTGGAGAACCAACGGCTCCAGGAGGGGTTGATGACCCTTAGTTACCGCATGAAACAAGCAGCAGGTTGAAGTAGAAACGGAGGAGACACTAGTGGCAGCACAAACCCTTACAAAACCCAAGGGCTCTGAGAGAAGTTTCCAGAGAGTCCGAGAGATCATCGAGGAGTGCGGAACGCAACAAAGCGCTCTGATCCCAATCTTGCAGAAGATACAAGGCGAGTTTCGCTATCTTCCGCAGGAGATACTGGCGTTCGTCGCCACGGCGCTCGACGTCCCGCCCGCCACGGTCTATGGAGTGGCGACATTTTATGCGCAGTTCTCGATGGACCCCAAGGGCAAATACATCGTTCAGGTATGCGATGGCACCGCCTGCCACGTTCGTGGAAACAAGACCATTATCGACGCCCTCAGGAGCAGGCTGGGACTCGCGCCGGGCCAAATAACAACCAAGGATATGCGGTTCACCCTTGAACTGGTGAGCTGCCTGGGAGCCTGCGGGCTGGCCCCGGCGGTTGTTGTGAATGGGAATGTCTACGGCCACATGACCCCCGAACGCGTAGTTTCCCTGCTCAATGAGCTTGACACCGCCGACCAGAAGGAGGCCAACTGATGAGCGCGCTTAGCATACTATCTTCACCCCAGGACCTGACGACGATCAAGACCCAGGTTCTGGAAGCGATTTCAGCAGAGAGAGTCCGCCTGATGCTGTGCTGCGGCAACGGCTGCGTAGCCAGCGGCGCTCGCGCGGTCTTCGAGGCCCTGAGCAACGAACTGGTCGACAGAGACCTGCCGGTCAAGGTCGACCTGCTTGAGCACAAAGAGGACGGCGTTCACCTTGGCGCGACCGGCTGCCAGGGCCTGTGCCAATTTGGCCCGCTGCTGCAAATTGCCCCGTATGGATATATGTACGCCAACCTGAAGCCGGAAGACGCGGCTGAGATAGTGGAGAAGACGGTCATCGGTGGCGAAGTCATCGAACGACTGCTGCTCAAAGACCCCAAGACCGAGGAGATGTTCAAAACTCGCGAAGAGGTGCCTTTCTACAAGCATCAGACGAGCGTCCTGATGGCCGACTGCGGTTCCCTGGACCCCAGCGACATCCGTGAGTATATCTCGCGGGATGGCTACCGGGCGGCGGCGCAGGTTGTCTTTTCGATGAGCCCCGAAGAAGTCTGTAAGGAAGTCACGCTGTCCGGCCTGCGGGGCCGTGGCGGCGGCGGATTCCCGACCGGGAGAAAGTGGACCCTTACCCAGGCCTCGCAGTCTGAGAAGAAGTATGTGGTCTGCAACGGTGACGAGGGCGACCCCGGCGCGTTCATGGACGACGCCATAATGGAGGGCAACCCCCACGCGATCCTCGAAGGAATGCTGATTGCGGGATACGCCATCGGCGCTGACGAGGGCTATATCTACGTTCGAGCGGAATACCCGCTGGCCATCAAGAGCCTGTCACGGGCGCTGGACCAGGCGCGGGCGATGGGGATTCTGGGCAAGAGCGTTCTCAAAAGCCCCTACTCCTTCGACATCCACATCAAAGAGGGCGCCGGAGCGTTTGTGTGCGGTGAAGAGACCGCAATGATCGCCAGCATCGAGGGCGAGCGCGGGATGCCACGGCCTAAGCCGCCGTTCCCCGCAGTGTCGGGCCTCTGGGGCAAGCCGACCCTGATAAACAACGTCGAGAGCTATGCCAACGTCCCCAAGATCCTGCTGCATGGCGCGGACTGGTTCCGCAGCCGGGGCGTTGAGACATCCCCGGGAACCAAGACTTTCTCGATAACAGGCGAAGTGACCAATACCGGTCTGATCGAAGTGCCGCTTGGAACCACGATCCGCCAGGTTGTCTACGACATCGGTGGCGGAATCCGCACGGGCAGAGACTTCAAGGCGGTGCAGATAGGTGGGCCGTCGGGAGCTTGTCTTACCAAAGAGCATCTGGATATGCCCCTGGACTACGAAAGCCTCAAGGCTGCGGGCGCAATGGTCGGCAGCGGCGGGCTTGTCATCCTGGACGAGGGCACCTGTATGGTTGAGGTGGCCCGGTATTTCATGAACTTCACGCAGAACGAGTCTTGCGGGAAGTGCGTGTTGTGCAGGGAAGGCACCAAGCGGATGCTCCAGATACTGGAGAAGATCACGCAGGGCAAGGCGGTCCTCAGCGACATCGACCTGCTTGAAGAACTGGCGCACACCGTCCGAGACGGTTCCCTGTGCGGGCTTGGAAAGACGGCCCCGAATCCCGTTATCTCGACCTTGAAATATTTCCGGGACGAGTACGTGGCCCACGTGGTCGAGAAGCGATGCCCGGCAGGCCAGTGCACGGCGTTCAAGACTTATGTCATTGATCCCGAGAAGTGCATCGGCTGCAGCGCGTGCGCCAAGAAGTGCCCGGTGGGAGCCATAACCGGCCAGGTCAAGAGCCCGTTCGTGATCGACGGAAGCAAGTGCATCAAATGTGGGGTCTGCGCCGAAGTATGCAAGTTCAGCGCAGTCAGCCTGTAGGAGATAAGACAATGATTGAGAAATTCATCACAGTAGATGGCATCAGAGTAGAACTGGATGGCGAGACGAATCTCCTTGAGGTTATCCGCAAGGCCGGTATCGACCTGCCCACATTCTGCTACCATTCGGAACTGTCCGTTTACGGCGCGTGCCGTATGTGTATATGCGAAGTCGAGGGCCGTGGACTGCAGGCGACCTGCTCCACCCCGCCCGAGGCTGGGATGGTCATTCACACCAACACCGAGAAGACCATGCGCATCCGCAGAATGGCGCTGGAACTGCTGCTAGCCAGCCACGAAGGCAACTGCCAGACCTGCGAGAAGAACACCAACTGCCGCCTGCAATCGCTGGCCGAGAAGCTGGGTGTGAAGGAAGTGCGGTTCACGCAGGACTCCGAGCCGATGCCTCTGGACCTCTCCAACAAGTCGTTGGTAAGGGACCCGAACAAGTGCATCCTGTGCGGTGACTGCGTGAGGATGTGCAAGGAAGTTCAGGGAATCGGCGTTCTGGACTTCGTGGGGCGCGGTTCCAACGTGGTTGTCAGCCCCGCTTTTGGCAAGTGCCTGAATGAAGTAGAGTGCGTGTATTGTGGACAGTGCGCCTCGTGCTGCCCGACAGGCGCGCTCACGGTCCGCAGCGAAGTCGACACAGTCTGGAAAGCGATTCACGACAAGGGCAAAGTGGTTGTCGTGCAGGTTGCGCCGGCCATCCGGACAGCCATCGGCGAGTCATTCGGGATTCTGGACGGCGAACTGGCGATGGGCAAGCTTGCCGCCGCGCTGAGAAGGCTTGGCTTTGACCGGGTCTATGACACATCGTTCACGGCTGACCTTACCACCATCGAGGAAGGAACCGAGTTCCTGACACGCCTCAAGAACGGCGAGAAGTTGCCGCAGTTTACAAGCTGCTGCCCGGCGTGGGTGAAGTATGCCGAGCAGTTCTATCCGGAGTATATCGAGAACCTCTCAAGCTGCAAGAGCCCGCAGCAGATGTTCGGTTCGCTGGCACGGAAACTCCTGCCCTCGGAGCTTGAAGTCGCGCCGGAGAATATGATGGTCGTCTCCGTTATGCCGTGCACCGCGAAGAAGTTTGAGGCCGGCAGACCCGAGCACGCACAGAACGGCCAGCCCGATGTAGACGTGGTTCTCACCACCCAGGAGTTGATCAAGATGATCAACCAGGGTGGGATTATGTTCTCGCAGCTCAGGCCTGAGAGCCTGGATATGCCGTTCGGTTTCAAGACCGGCGCCGGGATTATCTTCGGAGCAAGCGGCGGGGTGGCTGAGGCTGTTCTGAGGCTTGCGACGGCCGCCGAGAACCCCAAGGACCAGAGCTACGAGTTCCACGCAGTTCGAGGGCTTGAAGGGATCAAAGAAGCTGAGGTCACGATCAACGGACGAGTGGTGAAGCTGGCTGTGGTGAACGGACTCGCGAACACCAAGGAGTTGGTTGAGAAGATCAAGAGCGGAGAGGCCCAGTATGACATAGTGGAAGTGATGTCCTGCCGGGGCGGCTGCATCGGCGGCGGCGGACAGCCGTTGCCCAACGATATGGATGCCCGCGAACGTCGGAAGAACGCGCTCTACGACTGTGACAGCGTCCAGGCGCTCCACAATGCCGCTGACAACCCGTTCGTGCAGGAAGCTTATCGCAAGTGGCTTGATACACCCAACAGCCACACCGCGCACCAACTGCTGCACACTACCTACAAGCACCGCCGAAGACTGACAGGCGAAGTGATCGATGTTCAGGAAGGCGGAGCTAAGGAACGAGTGGATGTGAGGGTATGCGTGGGGACCTGCTGCTACAACAACGGCTCCTACGACACAATGCAGAAGCTGATGAAGCTTGCGGATGACCAGGGTTTAGGTGAGAAGATCGACTTCAAGGCCAGTTTCTGCTTTGAGAACTGCAATGAGGGACCGAATGTCGAGGTAGACGGAATCCTGCACAGCGGGGTAACACCCGAATCGGCGAAGAAGCTGATGGCTGAAGTCATAGAGCCACTGATCGCTCCGGCCAAGGTTCCAGCCGGCTAGGCTACCACAGATAGCGCGGCTGATACACAGGGGACGATCTCACGATTGTCCCCTGTTTGCTTTGTGGCTAGTGTCTGCTGCCCCAGAATCGCTCGTAGATGTAGTAAGCGATTATCACGGCCACGGCCAGCAGGGCAAACCGGAACACAAAGCCTACTATCACTTTCAACAGGCTCAGAACCACCAGCACCAACGCTACGAATATGATTACCTGAAGTATGCGCTGAACAGTCATCCGCTCTCTCCGGTCAATACCAATTGTGATACCAAGGCGATTATACCACTTCCAGCCATGATTCTCTCGCGCCTGACGCCGTGGCCTCGTATATGTTATAATATCGGCGTTATACTACGCCTGAAGGAGCGCCTCTTTTGAAGCTATCCAAGGATGAGATTGCCTCGATAGCGCATCTGTCCCGCCTCGAGTTGTCTCAGGAAGAAACCGATGGGTTCACCTCGCATATCAACGTTCTGCTGGAGCATTTCCAGACTCTGCAGGAGCTTGACACGTCGGGGATCGAGCCTACTTCCCACGTGATACCCGTGTTCAATGTGTTCCGCGATGATGAGGTTAGGGAATCGCTGTCGCCGGAGGATGTGGTCGCAAACGGCCCTCAGGTAGCAGACAACTGCTTCGTGGTCCCCCGGGTGGTGGAGACGTAGATGACAGACAAGCTTCATTTCCTGCCCGCACACGAGCTTGGGCGGATGATAAAGAGCAAAGAGGTCAGTTCCAGGGAAGTGACCGAGAGCTTCATCGAACGGATCACTCACGTGGACGAGTCTGTTAAGTCCTTCGTCACGACCACTTTCGATTCTGCTTTCGCGCAGGCGGATGCGGTGGATGAGGCGATTTCCAGGGGAGAACAGCTTGGGCCGCTTGCCGGTGTGCCTTGCGCCCTGAAAGACAACCTCAACACGCGCGGCATTCGGACCACCTGCTCCTCGAAGATACTTCACAACTATAAACCTGTGTACGACGCGACCGTGGTGAAGAGGCTGGCGGCTGCGGGCGTTGTGGCCCTGGGCAAGACCAACCTGGACGAGTTCGCGATGGGTTCCAGCACGGAGAACTCCGGTTTCTTTGTCACACACAACCCGTGGAATCTGGACACGGTCCCCGGTGGGTCTAGTGGAGGGTCTGCTGCGGCTGCGGCGGCTGATGAATGCGCGTTCTCGCTGGGATCGGACACAGGCGGTTCAATCAGGCAGCCTGCTTCGTTCTGCGGTGTGGTTGGGCTGAAGCCTACTTATGGCAGAGTCTCCCGATACGGCCTGATTGCGTTTGCATCCTCATTGGACCAGATCGGTCCGATCACGAAAGACGTCACCGATTGCGCCCACGTGCTCAATGTGATCGCAGGCAAAGACCCTATGGACTCGACTTCGCTGGATGTCCCCTGCCCCGACTTCACCAAATCGCTTACCCAGGACGTCAAGGGCCTGAGAATCGGCGTGCCGAAGGAGTTCTTCGGCCAGGGTACGGACCCGGCGGTGGCGGATGCAGTCTGGAAGGCCATCGAAGTTCTGCGCGGGCTTGGCGCGGAGTACAAAGAGACATCGATTCCCAGCGTGGACTACGCGCTGCCTGTGTACTATATAATCGCTCCGGCGGAGTGCTCCTCCAACCTCGCTCGATACGATGGCGTACGTTATGGCCATCGCGCCAAGGCCGGTGATGTTATCTCGATGTTCAACAAGACCCGCGAAGAGGGCTTCGGCGCCGAGGTGAAGCAGCGGATTATGATCGGCACCTACGCTCTCTCTGCGGGGTATTACGATGCGTATTATCTCAAAGCCCAACAGGTACGCACACTGCTTCGGCAGGAGTTTGACCGCGCGTTCGGGGAGTTCGATGTCCTGATAACACCCACATCGCCCACCGTCGCTTTCCGTATCGGCGAGCTTACCGACGACCCGATGGCGATGAAGCTTGCGGATGTTTGCACAATCCCGGTAAACCTTGTTGGAATCCCGGCGATCTCGATCCCTTGTGGCTTCAAAGACGGCCTCCCTATCGGCCTGCAGATTATGGCGAAGGGGTTGGACGAAGAAACGCTGCTCAGAGTAGCTTATACCTACGAACAAAACACAGACTTTCATCAGCGCAAGCCGGCGCTGCAGGCAGGATAGATGGTAGAGTACGAACCAGTCATCGGCATGGAAGTGCATGTCGAGCTTCAGACCAAATCAAAAATGTTTTGTGGGTGTCAGGTAGGATTTGGCGGCGACCCGAACGTGCGCTGCTGCCCTGTATGCCTCGGTCTGCCCGGGAGCCTGCCGGTGCTCAATGAGCGCGCGGTTGAGTTTATGGCCAAGGCGGCTCTGTCGCTTAACTGCACGGTTGTGGAGCAGTGCATATTCCACCGCAAGAACTACTACTACCCCGACCTGCCCAAGAACTACCAGATTTCCCAGTACGACAACCCGCTTGGGATCAACGGCTTTCTCGAGATCAGCGTTGGTGGCAAGACCAAGAAGATATCCATTCGACGCGTTCACATGGAAGAGGACACCGGCAAGCTGCTGCACGTAGAGGGCGGCAAGAGCCTGGTGGACTACAACCGCAGCGGCGTGCCCTTGATGGAAATAGTCACCCAAAACCCTCCCCCACCCGGTCTCGACCAGATAGAGTCCGCTGATGAAGCCAGGGAGTACCTGCAGAACCTGCGGCGGATACTGGTCTATCTGGGTGTTTCCGACTGCAAGATGGAAGAGGGCAGCCTGCGGTGCGAGCCTAACGTATCGATCAAGCCTAAGGGCGAAACCAAGTTCGGCACCAAGACTGAGATCAAGAACCTCAACTCATTCCGCGCGGTGCATCTGGGCGTTCAGTATGAGATAGAACGGCAGGAGAAGCAAATTCGGCGTGGGGAGAGAATCGTTCAGGAAACTCGCAGATGGGACGACAGCCGCGGCGTCACTGCTGCTATGCGCAGCAAGGAAGTAGAGCAGGAGTATCGGTATTTCCCCGAGCCTGACCTGGCTCCGATCCGGCTGGGCAAGGAGGTCATCGAAGGGTGGCGTTCAGGGTTGCCAGAGCTGCCGGCGGCGAAGGCTGCGCGATTTGTCACGGAATATGGGATTCAGGAGAAGGATGCGGCCATTCTTGTGGATACGCCTGAGTTGGCGGCGTTCTTTGATAGCTGTGCCACTGCGGGCAGCGATGCTTCGGCGGTATGTAACTGGATCACGGGCGAGTTTCTGAGGCTTGTAAATGCGCGGGGAACAGCCATTGAGGATGTGCCGGTAAAGCCTGAGCATCTTGTTGATCTGCTGACGCTTATCGATGCTGGAGTCATCCACCGCAACATAGCCAAGGGCGTTTTCGAGACTATGTTCGACACCGGCAAGGCCCCCGCTGCCATTATCGAGGAGCAGGGTCTTAAGCAGGTTACGGATGAGGACGCCATATTGAGCGCCGTGAACAGCGTTCTTGAGAACAATCCGCGCGAGGTGGAACGCTTCAAGGGCGGGGACGAAAAACTGGTCGGATGGTTTGTCGGGCAGGTTATGAGAGAAACCAAGGGCAAGGCAAACCCAGGTGTTGTGAACAAGCTGGTCAAAGACCGGCTGAATATGCTATGATTTTGTGTCAATCCGACGCGTGCGCTTCCCACGAACACGAGCGTTGGATGAAGGTGTAGGACTCTTGTCAGAAGGCGACGATAGTAGCCCAGAAGCTTTCAAACCTATATGCCTAGTTGGCACTTTTTCCACTGAGTGCCTGCCCCCGGCAGCATCATATAGCCTGCCGATGCGGGCTTCGCTTGTACACCCCCATTTTCGGCCACTCACAAGGCCCATTCCCGTCATCTCCGGAGGTCTCTTTCTGCCATGAGGTTTGGCTGCTTCGGCGACATGGAAACTCTCCCCACAATCCAGGATGCCGGCTACGACTATGTCGAGTTGCCGGTGAGGCTGGTCAAACCCGAGGCTCAGGAATTGGAGTTTGAACCATTCCAGGAGTTCCTGCAGTCATTTGAGATAGTGCCGGAGGTGTGGTCTGATCTTCTTGACGATGAGATGTGGGTATGCGGGCATGAAGTGGACTTCCACCGGATCGAACGCTACCTGCGCTCGGCATTTCACAGGCTCGAGGAACTGGGCGCGCAGATAGTAGTTTTCCAGGAGAAAGACACGAATGTGCCCAAAGGTTTCCCGAGAGAAGAAGCCCTGAAGCAGATCTCCGACTTCGTCGCTATCGCGGGAACAATCGCCGGCCAGCACGGGATCACTCTTGCGGTCGCCACATCCTGCGAACCGGACAGCCTGCTGGTGAGTCTGGAGGACGTTGGGACACTGGTGAAGTCGCTGGAGCACCCGTTCGCCCAGCTTCTCGCGCAGAGTCACGCGTGCCCCACCCCGTCGGGAGGCCTCTCCATCGCCCACGCCTGGGCTGACTATGATGAGGACAACCCGGAGAGCGAAGCACAACTCGCCGCATTTCTTTCGGCTTTGACCGAAAGAGACTACGACGAGCGCGTTACAGTTCGGTGCCCGGAAGACTCCTTCGGCGACCAATGCCGGGAAGCCCTCTCATTCCTGAAAAATCAGGCACGCAAGCTAAGGCAGCAAGCTTAGCCTCCCAGCACCGTCTTGGGGTCTTTGCGTGACTCATCCAGCATCCTGCCTACCAGGCCCTCCAGGACCGCCCCGGATGCCCACGAATGCCCGCAGAACCACGTGCTGCACGGGCTGCCGTCCGGGTATCGCTCCAACAACAGAGAGTCGGTGTAGCAGTATCGCTCGTTGATCATCCCACGCCTTCCCCAGTCGTATTGGCCATCGTGGTGAAGATAGGCCGTAAGGGTCCATCGCACGGTGTCGAAGAGCCTCTGCTGGTAGTATGGATCACCGGTGGCTTCGTAGGCGTGGAGTATGCTGTCGGCGATCTGGCTGCCCATCGGGTGAATGTGGGAGTTATTCACGGAAGTGACTGACCCGCCGGTGGATACCCAGTTGAGCTTCTTCAGAGGCTCCATCTCCTGCACCACCGCGTATGAGAACTTCCACGAGAACTCGAAGTCCAGGCCGAGCAGCAGCTCATCCAGGAAGCGCTTCTCCCCCGTGAGTTCGTGGAGCATTCTGGCGCCCTCGATGAAAGCCAAAATCCCCTCCTCGTCGGGGGTCTTGAACGTGTCGTGCGGGCCACCGTAGACGTGGAACTCCTCGACGAACGTCCGGTAGAAATCCATTGCTCGTCGAGCGGTGTCCAGGTACTTTGCGTCTTTCGTGATCCCGTACAACGATGCGAACGCCGGAACAAACCAGCATCCGCTGAAGCCGTCGGTGTCGAGGTTCGAGCCGTCTTCCTCGCTGAAAGTGTAGCCGAACGCTCCGTCCGGGGACTGCCGCTCGGCGACTTTGTCGAGCACAGACTGCGCCGAAGCCAGCCAGTTGGGCTGATCCATACCCGCCGACTTCTCGCACAGGTAACCCAGAAGCAGGTAATGGCAGGTCTGACCGTTCACATAGCCCGAGTGCCCGGGGCATTCCAGGGCGCCATACCACCAGCCGTGAGTGCTCCACTTCCCCGTGTTGTGGTCGTAGCTATCGAAGAAGAGACCGGTCTGCGGGTTGATGGCGTTGTCGGCGGTGTTGCTCATTATGTCCCGCGCGCAATCCAGCCACCGGGTGTTGGCCAACTTGTGGCCGGCAGCCAGGACCGGAAATGCAGTCCTCAGACCGCCCGCCCAAGCGGTGCTGAAGAATGCGACGTCGCTTTCAGATAGTTCGGCTTCCCCGGCGAAGGTGGTCAGGAAGTTGCGGGCGCCTTTGTGGTAGCCGTATTCCACCAAAGCATCGGTGATAGCCGAAACGCCTTCCTCCACTGTGCCCGCATCCGGAACAGGATCGTGCATTGTCTTGTAGGAGTCTCTGAGAATCCTTGACGCAGCCTGGGCGCGGGATTCGTGTCCAAACACTGAAACGAATATGGGAGCCCTCACCTCTCCCCTATCGAGATCGACATATCCCTCCGGCCTGCCGAAGTAGTTCCTGCCTCCGACTGCCGAGTATGTGAACGGCATGTTGGCGAACCCGAGAGACAATGTGAGCCGATGGGGATCGGTGGAGGATGTGCCGATGCCGGTCTTTTCGGCGACTGTGCCATCAGCGTATCTGCAGACGTCTCTGCCACCCAGGACATAAGCTGAACTGTCTGTGATTACCGAGGTCAGGCCGTGGCTGGATCTGTCGGTCCTCACGAGCCACTCTTTGGACACCCAGGGCTTCGCCGGACCGCTATTGCTGCCGTTATCGAGCTGCGGGTACATAGCCAGCGGGCTTCTGCCGCCCAGGTTCCAGCCGTACATGAATGCGGGAACGAATGGGAACCCGCTCTCACCCTCGGGCAATTGCCATATCAGCTTGATATACGCGTGGCCATCACCACTCGCCTTGAGTGATCCGGACAAAACACCATCAGCCTCTGAGCTATCAAGCTCCAATGACAAAGCCACTTTGCCGTTGCGCCAGTTCACGGAAGATGCTGCGTTCTCCACGGTCATCGCCTTGCCGCCGTAGACTGAGAAGTTGCCAGGCCGCACCAGGAGCGCGCTCAGCTTGCCGCACTCCTTGCCATCGAAAGATACGCCGACTGAGATCGTATCCAGTCGTTTGAATGCCAAAGAACCCATTGCTTACCCCTTACTACCGAAATCGCTGTTTGAATCAGCCTCGATACGACGCCAATTATACCATAAAGCCGGCTGCCGCCGTTGACGTGACAGTTGGCTAACCCCATCTACAAGCCATTGTCTTTTCCCCTCACCCTACCCTCTCCCCGGAGGCCGGGGAGAGGGAGTTTTCAGCCGGTTGCGCGTTGACTGCGGTGCGCTGTCGATGATACTATCACACGGGCGCTCAATGCTCGTCCCAATCACACCAGGGAGTTGGAACATGGCAAGACTTACCTCGAAAGAGCTTCCCGGCATCTGGGCCGGAGTGACGATGAGCTGGAATGAGGATTTCAGCTTCGACGAGAAGAACTATCGGATCAACACGGAGTGCATGTGCAGGTCGGGAGCAGCCGGGATCTACACAACAGGCAGCACAGGCGAGTTCTACGCCTTGGATTTCGGTGAGTTCAAGGCGATGGTGGACATACAGGATGAGATCTGCCGCAAGTTCAGCAAGCCCCTGCAGATCGGCTGCTGCTCCGACAACACCCGGTATACCATAAAGCTGATGGAGTATGCCGCCAGCAAGTCGGGAGTAGGCGCGGCACAGGTCAACATCCCCTACTGGATGGAGCTGACTGACAAGGAACTGCTGCAGTTCTTCAAGGACATCTCATCGGCTCTACCTGATATGCCCATTGTCCACTACAACATCCCCCGGGCCAAGCGGTTCCTGACCGGAGACGATTACCTCCGCATTCTGGAGATAACCCCGAACCTCATTGGCGTGAAGTACACATTCGCAGGCACGAACTTCGGAGCTTTGCAGGATGCGCTTATCAAGACGCCGCAGTTGGGTTACTTTGTGGCTGAGAACCTGCTGGTCTCAGCAATGATGCTGGGGGCTGTCGGAAGCTGCAGTTCGATCATAGCAACAGACCCGGCTTATGTTCTGAAAATGTATGACCTGGCGAAGGCTGGAAAGTGGGACGAAGCGATCCCGATGCAGAAGAACATACACACATTCTTCAATGAACTCGAGGAACTGACGGATTCACTCGGCGAAGGCGGCATCGATCCCGTTGCTGACAAAGGTCTTGGAGTCGCCGCAGGCTGCATAAAGGGGCACCAAAGGACCCGCGCGCCATACATCGGGTGGTCAGACGACACCGTCAAGGCTGTTCGAGAGTTCCTGGTGACCAAGTACCCTGAGTTCGTGTATCCGGAGTAACCACGCTGGGAGTGAAGCTCCCTCCCCTCGCAGGGAAGGGCTGGGGAGAGGTGCTTCGGGCGTAACCTCTCGCGAATCTGACGGGGAGAAGGAACCGCCCCCTAGCCCCCTCCTGGCGAGGAGGGGGAAGTGGCTACTTCAGTTCGTCCACCGTCACGGTCCGCTTCTCCCGCCTCGACTTCTCTGCCGCGAAGACTATGCGGTGGCTGTCGAGGGACTCTTGCGCGGTGGTCAGGACGGCGCTGGGATCATTCTTGCGAACTGCGTCCAGGAAGCCATCGATGACCAGATAGTCGCCCCCGCCATGGCCGCCCTTTATCGCCGGCATCTTGATGTTGTTGACCTTGCGGGTCACAAAATCGGTGTGCTTGATGGTCATCTCGTTGACTGCGACGTCCAGATAGCCCTTTGTGCCGTGAACCCGCATATACCTGCCGCCGGGATGGAACGCAGTTGTGGTGAAGGTGCCGGTCAACCCGTCCTCATACTCAAAAGCCACCACCTGATGATCCACGACATCGTTGTCCAGTTGGTAGACGCATCTGCCGTGCGGGCCGTTGCGCAGGAGGTCCATGACGGTCTGGTCGTCACCGTCGCTCAGCCACGGCCTCCACTCTTCCATCTGCAGGTATATCTTCACCGCGTTGTATTCGCAGGTGTCAGCCGCGGGGCAGCCATCGGTGCATCTTGGCGGAGCCCCTTCGGGCTTGTTCTTCGCGGTGAAGTGCGTGAGCTTGCCGAATGACGATACTTTCTCGCACTTTCTGTCGATGACATACTGGATTGCGTCTATATCGTGACAGCACTTCGCCAACAGCAGGAATGCGCTTCGGCCTTCGTTGCCCCAGTTGCCTCGAACGAACGAGTGCGCCTGGTGGATAGGCATTATCCCTTCGATGGCATCAAACGAGACGATATCGCCCAGGATGCCCTCAGCCACCATCCGCCTGACTTCGCCATAGATGCCAAGGTATCGCAGGGAATGGCACACAGCAAGGACCGCGCCCGTCCGCCTCTGAGCCTGCTCGATGGCGACACAGTCTTCGTATGTGGAGGCCATCGGCTTCTCGAGCAACATCGCGTAGCCCTTCTCCATCGCGGGAATGGCTGTCGCCACGTGCATTCTGTCCATTGTTCCGTTGAGGATTGCATCTGCGAGCTTGGGTCTGGCAAGAAGCTCTTCGGCGCTCGAGAAAATCATGTCGGCAGGCAGCCCCGTCTCTTTCGCTGCTCGCTCCCGCCTCTTTGGGTCCGGCTCAGCGACTGCCACAACCTTGCCGAACAGCTCGATGCCCTTCAGGGTCTCGCTAAACAAGCGCCCTCTCCCGCCGTATCCCAGTATTGCGCACGTAACTTCTTTCTTCATACCCTACCTCACAATCAGTATATATACGCCAAAAAAGGGAAACAGGTGTTATCACCCATTCCCCTTCTCAAGACAACTTTCGCCCTGAGTGCTGTATAGTGTAGGTTGTTTCAGTGTTTGTGTTTTGTTTTGCGATCGACCTGAGATTAGGTGCTGGGTGTTGGGTGATGGGTGTTAGCCCAAGTCCAACTCATACACGAAATCCTAGAAAGGAGGTGATCCAGCCGCACCTTCCGATACGGCTA
>CAZTAO010000041.1:0-41703 GCA_964611645.1 uncultured bacterium
CTCATTGGAACAGCAATCTCCGGCCGTTCGTGTCTCAGCTTCCGTCCTGCGATATCGTGCTCGAAGACCTGAGGGGCTTGGTGCAGAATCTTCTCCATCCCGAGTCGGACTGATCTGGCAAGTGCTCGGCTGAACGGCTTCGCCCCGGAAATAGCATGCTGAACGACCTTCCCCACTCGTCTAGCTATTTGGGAGGGCCAAGATCAGGTTAGATGAAAACAGTAGACTCCACGGGGTATCCGTAGGGGTGACTGATGTGGCGGATAACACCCTTTTTGCCCAAACATTCCTACGCGCGAGGAAGAATGCATGATCATGGTAATAGTAATAACGCTATAGGAAATTATAGCAACTCGGCGCCACAACCGCCACAAGCGTCACTCTCAGGCGCTGCAGTACGGCGGCGTCAGCGTTTCCTGTAGCCCTTGAGTAAGTTCGCAGCCCACTCATCTTCTGACAGAACCACCTCATGCCCCTGCGCCACGAGCTTCCGAACTATGAACGGCCCGATGAACCGTGTCCCGCCGAGAATGGCTACTTTCATATCAACTCCCAAGCACAGTCTTCTTTTACTTTACCTGCACGCCGCCCAGCAGCCTGTAGAATATGTTGGCGTAGGTGTCGTAGTACTCGCTGAGAGTGCCGTACACCATCACAACAGTGTTCTCCTTGGTTTGGAAGAAGACAAAGGCAAACGCGGCTTCTTTGCCGTTCCTGGTCCCCTTTGCCATTCTCAGCAGACCCGGCATCGTGCCTCCGATGGTCACGTTCTCGCTGGCGGCCTGTTTCATATCCGGCGAGCCCATCGCCGGGCCGATGTCTCTCATAAAGAGGTTGGCAAACTCCGTGAGATCGATACCCGGCTCAGCCAGGACCACCAGCATCCCGATCGGGATCTTGGTGTCAGGGGTCACTACAAGGGAGGTGTCCGCGCCGTTCCAGACTGCCGAGAACCCCGGTGGCACGTCCACCGAGAGCTTTGAACCCGGCAACTGCATTCTTCGGTTCGGGAGGTTCCGGATGGTCCTGGATATCTGCTTGCTGGTTCCCCACATATTGATATCCATCTTGGTGGTGTACTCGGTGTTGCCGTCGAGCGAGACAATCGTGCCTTTCGCCCCGTACTGCTGAATGTCCCAACTCGCGGATATCAGGCGGCCCGGAGCGACTGTTCCTTTCAGCGACTCCTTGGAGTTCTCGGCAACCGTGGCTCCGGTCTGGTAGCGCATGAGAATGAAGTAGACGTTGTTGCCTGATGTCCAGACCACCACCGGCCCCGCGCTCGTGCCTGTTCCCGCCCAGTCAGCCTGGCTGGGGATGCTGTTTGAGACGTTTACATTCCAGTGGCGGCCGTCGTTCTCGGAAACGCAGTGCAGGGACTTCTGCTTTGTGTCATATATGCCGAAGTAGTTTCTGCCAAGTCCGGTTCGGATCTCGGCTGCGAGCATCTGTCCACAGACCGTCACCACCAGCAATGCCACAGCCAATGCTAATCTAACTGCCTTTTGCATAGTCATATCTCCATATACGGCGACTGGCGCCGATCATCAGTTGCCCAGAGAGTTATCCTCAAGGGCATTGGCGATCTCGTTCGCGGTCTTCTTGAGGTTAGCGTCCTTGGCCAACCGTTCGGCGACGCGCGCGTGGGCGTGAGTCCGCTTTGCCCAATCCCTAACCTTATCGGGCACATTCCTGGGCGCCAGCGCATCCATCTTGCCAATCCCGATAATCGCCTGTGCCAACTCGTGCACCGCTACCGCATTGGCATCGCCCGGCATCGCCGACACGGCTGTCCGTAGGGATGGAAGGGCTTTCGCAGCCGACGCGGCGGCAGCCTGTGCCCTTGAGGCGTCTATTTCAGCCAGAGCCTTGCTGACAAGCCCCAGCGCCTGGAGGTAGACGTCTTTCGCCCTGCGTCTGCCAAGTTTCTCGGGAGGCAGAATCCTGGTCCGTCCGTACGCCACGGTCCGGTCTGCATATATGAACTTCACGTGATAGACGCCGGGGGCTAATGGGGCGTTTGACCTGGCGAATCCTTGTGAGTACGTCTGCTGCCCCTGGCCGGCGGTTGCAGGCCCTGTGTTCACGGGCTTGGGTTCCTTATCCTTGCGCCACACGACTTCAAGCGCGCCTCCCGGCCCGGGAGCCGATCCGCTGAACTGCGCAGCCAATCCTCGAGTCCCATAGGGAACTTCGGACGCCACCCCAACCGGGCTGAACTTGCCATCCGGGGTAGAACACACCTGCGCTACTATGATCTCCGGCTGTGCGGCCGCGCCTCCTATCCCGCTTGCTGCTTCGCGCAGCGCTTTCAGCCGGTCTTCGGTCACCTGGTCGGCCCTCCACGCTGCAGAAACTGCCACAATCAGCAGCATCGCGTAGATGAGCAGGCGTGGTAAGTGCTTACTTATAGTCATAATCGGCCTCCTCTCGCAGTTGGAGGGCCTGTAATACCGGGCCCTCCAAATCTGTAATGTACCCCGTACTCTGGACACTTCGTTAGTAGTATACTCTAACAGAGGTGTGAATTGGAAAGACGGAATTACAGCAGTGAGTTCAAGAGTGAAGCGGTCAAGTTGGTTGAGAGCGGCGTGAAGACTAGCCAGGTTGCTCGGGACTTGGGGATCGGGACCGAGTTGCTGCGTCGTTGGGTGAGGCGGTTCTGACAGAACCCCAAAAAGCCACTGACATCACTGTTATATCCACTTCCCTAGTTTCCATCCACTCTCGTCCACATTGTATATGTCCCGCAGCCCCCTATCCAGCCTCAAAACACCACCCTCAGGCTCAGTGGCAAGTATTCTGATAATTGTACCGCGCTTTGCCGAGATGGAGGGAGAAGACACATTTGGATGTACAAGTTCAAGACCTGCGAGGTTTCCTCACGACGACCAATTCCCATTCCTCATAATATGGAAGCGATACCGAACTACCACAGATGCTTTCGATTGTTCTCCGCAGATACTCCATGTACTCGCGCAAAGCGAGACCTATTGTAGCTTGTGCAGGAGCGTTGTGAACCGTTCCGACCGTGAAGAGATGGTGCTCACCAGTTTTCCGTTTGCATCACTCGACGGCAATCTCTGATGTGCAAAGTGTGATTATCACAAAACGGACATCACAGTTACATCCACCTCCCTAGTTTACATCCACTCTCGTCCACATTGTCTGTGTCCCACAGCCCCCGTCCAGCCTCAAACATTCACCCTCAGGCTCAGTGGCAAGTCTTCTGATGATTGTATCGCGCTTTGCCGAGATGGCCGGAGAAGACAGACTTGGCGTTTGGGTGATATTCTTATCTGAGGCATCGTTACATTTTCGGTGACATCTTACGTGAGGCAATTCGCATAGTTGCCATCTGCTATGCAATCAGGATAACATATAACAATCATGGCCTGAGGCTACTGACATCGGTGAGAGTGAAGCGCTATGCTGCCTGATATTCGGACGCGGAGCCTCTTGCAGGAACTGCCTGGCATCCGAGATAGCCTGGAAGCTGAGTTGAATGCGATGAGCCATCCCGGCCTGACGCAATCCGTTATCGATGCGGTGGTGCTTGCCAGCGTAGAAGCAGTATCGAATGTGATGAGACACGCCTACGCCAAATCCACCGACCGGGAGATGCTCATAAGAGTCTGGCTTCAGGATGTCAGACTGTGCATTCAGATTCTTCATCACGGAGATCGCGCAATGCCCGAACGAATTGCTGAACCTGATTTCTCTGGGACGAACCAAAAGGGTTTCGGCCTTTTCATAATGCGTGAATCGGTGGACAGTGTCACCTATTCTCAAGAGCAGGATGGCTGGCAATCCGTCTTGCTGACCAAACAACTCACCTGAGGAGGTTCTAGTCGATGCATTTCCTTGAAGACCGCGTGGCAGACATCACCATCTTAACTGCGCAGTTTGAGTATCTCGACGCAAGTAATGCGCCACAAGTGAAGGAAGCCATACAGCCTTTCCTGGCGAACCGCCGAAGCGTGATAATCGACCTGGGCGCGGTTGCCTTTGTGGACAGTTCCGGGCTGAGCGCTATGCTCTCTGCGCTGAAGATAGTCAACGCCAACGACGGCGATCTCAAGCTCTGCGGAATGACACGCAAAGTACGCGCCCTGTTTGAACTGGTCCGCATGCACCGAGTCTTTGAGATATACAACGACCGCCAGGAAGCAATCAAGTCATTCGAGGGGGGCGCAGACGCTGGCGCGTCTCGACACGCGGCGTCGGCATGAAAGCGATAATACTGGCAGCCGGACGCGGGACCCGGATGCGCCCACTCACCGCGACAATCGCCAAGCCGATGATGCCCATATTCCATACACCGGTTATGCAGTCGCTGGTGGAATTGTTGGCAAAGCACGATGTCAGACAGATCATGGTGAACACCAGTTACCTGGCCGATGACATCGAGCGCTTCTTCCGTGACGGCGCACGGTTCGGCGTGAAAATGGCATACTCTTTCGAAGGCCACATGTCGCAGAACCAACTCGTCGATGAGCCGCTGGGCTCGGCGGGCGCGATGAAGAAGATACAGATGCACTCCGGGTTCTTCGATGAGACCTTTGTGGTGATGTGCGGCGATGCCCTGATCAACCTCGACCTGACCGCAATGCTCGACTTCCACCGCCGCCAGGGGGCCGCGGTAACAGTAGCGCTCAAGGAAGTGCCGGCGGACCAGGTGTCCAACTACGGCATTGCCGTGTTGGATGATCGTCAGCGCATCACGTCATTCCAGGAGAAACCCGCTGCACACGAAGCCAAGAGCACCCTCGCCAACACCGGCATCTATATCTTCGAGCCGTGGGTAATAGACCTCATTCCGCCCGACTGCGCCTGTGACATCGGCGGCCAACTCTTCCCGCAGCTTGTGGAGGCCAATGCCGCGATCTGCGGCGTCGCTCTGCCCTTCCAGTGGCTGGACATCGGGAAACTGCCGGACTACTACCAGGTCATGCGGCAGGCGCTGTGCGGCGAGATAGAGGGCATTCGGCTCCCCGGTGAACCGGTCCGAGAAGGAATCAACTGCGGGCTGAACGTGAGCGTCGACCTCGACGCGTGCGACATCCAGCCTCCCGTCTATTTCGGCGGCAGTTGCACGATAGAACCGGGGTGCACGATCATCGGCCCTGCAATGATCGGGCCGGGGTGCGTTGTGGAATCGGGCGCGCATATCGAAGAGAGTATGATCTTCGACTACACGCGCATAGGCTCGCGGGCTTCGATCCGGAATATGATCGTCTGCGGAGACTACTGCGTGGACAGCACGGGCATGGTCATCGACCTGCAGGAAGCCAAACTGGCCGGTGTGATCGCCGATGCGCGCACCCTGCCTGATGCGCTGCCAAGCGCGCAGCGGGAACTGCTCGAGCTGCTGGCCGAGTTGGAGTTGTAATCCAGTGACCGCCAGCATCAGCCTCTTTGTATTCATTGATGCCCTTGGGTGGGAGATACTTTCAGCGCACCCGTTTCTGGATGATATCCTGACAACTCGCGCGCCGGTGGAGTCGGTATTCGGCTACAGTTCCACGTGCGACCCGACCATCATCACCGGGCGGATGCCCCACGACCACGGGCACTTTTCGTTCTTCCTCTACGACCCGGCCAACTCACCTTTCCACCTGTGCCGGATGCTTTCGATTCTTCCGCATTCCGTCACGCGGCGTGGGCGGGTGCGCCGCCTGATGAGCCGTCTCATTGGCCGCCTCTATGGCTACACGGGCTACTTCCAGATATACAACATGCCCTTCGACAAGATCCATCTGTTCGATTACTCAGAGAAACGCGACATCTACCAGCCGGGTGGCATCAACAGCGGCGCTCCGACAATCTTCGACTATCTTCGCAAGGCAAAGATACCATTCTCCCTTTCCAACTGGCGCCATTCCGAGGCTCAGAACCTGGCTACTCTGCACGGTGCGCTGGAAGAGGGCGGTATCAAGTTCGCGTATCTCTATATGGCGGCCATGGATGCTACCCTGCACGACGACGGCAGCCCCTCAGCGCGAGTGAGCGAGAAGATAGCCTGGTACGCGCAGCAAGTTCGCGAAGTCTACGACGCCGCGTGCCTGAAATACGACGAGGTCCGGCTGCACGTGTTTTCCGACCACGGCATGACCAACGTAACCCGATCGGTCGATGTTATGCGTCCCATCAGGGCTCTGCCACTGCGATTCGGCGTTGACTACTCGGCAGTATACGATTCGACTATGGCGCGGTTCTGGTTCATGACCGACAAGGCGCGCGACTTGATCACCGCTGAACTACTTAAGTTCTCCGAAGGGCACATTATGACGGAGGAGGAACTGGCCGGGTATGGGTGCGATTTCGCGGACCAGCGGTATGGGCAGCTTTTCTTCCTGCTCGAACCGGGATACCTGCTCTGCCCCAGCTTCATGGGGGAGAAGCCGCTGGCGGGGATGCACGGATACGATCCGACCCACAAAGACTCCCTGGCCAGCTACGCCACCAATTGCCCGCCCGCGAGCCTGCCCAAACGGCTGGATGATTTCTACGCGCTGATGCGTCAGGGGATCGATCTGGTGACTGATAATGGCGGGCCACAATGACCAATGTGGCACCTAAGGAAGCCATGCCGTGGGTTGTGATGCGTTCGCATAACGACATGCCTCTGATAGATGAGACGCTGGCGGTGCTCGCGCATCAGACGCTTTCGTTTCGGCTGGCTGTTTTCGACAACGCCTCCACCGACGGTACTCGCGAAGCGACAGCGTCTCGGGCCGACCTGTTCGTCGATGTGCCGGCCGGCTTATATGTGCCGGGGAAAGTGCTCAACCACGCGATGCAGGCCACGGACGGAGAGTTCGTCATCTTCCTCAACGCGGACTGCACCCCGCAGAATCCCGAGTGCCTCCAAGAACTGCTGGACAGCATTGCGCAAGACAAAAATGCAGCCGCTGTCTTCGGCAGGCAAAACCCGCGTCCAGACTGCGGAACGCTCTTTGCCAAAGACACCAACGACACGTTCAGTGACGGCGTGCGACAGGCTTCGTGGCGGCACTGTTTCTCCATGGCATGTTCATGCATCAGGCGCTCGGATTGGGAGATTTCGCCGTTTTGTGAGGATATTCAGTATTCGGAAGACATCGACTGGACATGGCGTATGCGGCAGTCCGGGAAAACGATTCGCTACGCACCAAACGCCCAGGTCCTACATTCGCACAACTATACACTGGGGCGGTACTATCGCCGGCATCTTGGCGAAGGGGCAGCGGAAGCGCGAATCTTTGATTGGACTCCCTGGGATCGATCGGTAGTACGCTACAGCCTGCTGCCCTATGTTCGGCAAGTACTCTCCGACCTTGATTATTGTGCTCGCCGGGGAGAAGTTGGTTCGATGGCCTACAGTCCGATCCTGCGTATGGCTCAGATGCTCGGACGCCGGGCGGGTTTTCGCGATGGGTGGAAGATGCGAGGTAACCAGCCATGATCTACGCACAACACGCCTCTGCTGAGTTCAATGCGGGACTGCACAAAGAGTTGATCGACCTAACTCAGGCCGTGCGGGCAGAGTCAGAAGACAACCTCATCGCTCTGGTTCTCGGCGGAGGGTACGGGCGCGGCGAAGGTGGAGTCGTCTGCGAAAACGGGTATGAGTACCCCTATAACGATCTGGACTTCACCATAGTCGTGTCTCGGAAAGAACCCAGCATGGCGAAGAAATTGAGCACGCTCAGCGAGCCGTTTGCAAAGCGTCTGCGCATCGAAATCGATTACAGCCGGCCACTCACCATCGCCGACATCCGCAACTGGCCGCACTGGATGATGTGGCATGATCTCCTGCTGGGGCACCAGGTGCTCTACGGCCCCGAAGACATCTTGACTGCAAATGCGCCCGAAGCTGTTCGCGCTCCGCTGCCGCTGGTGGAGGGGACGCGTCTGCTGCTCAATCGGGGCGCGGGACTGCTCTGGGCAATGCGGGTTGCTGTCGGGCTGGATGAATCGCCGGACGCGGACTTCACCCGCCGCAACTACTATAAATGCCTGCTGGCGCTGGGGGATGCGCTTCTTGTGGCTGCGGGCAAGTATACCACTCGCTACACCGGCCGCGATAGACTCCTTGCCGACGCACTTGCCTCAACCCAGGAATTCTCAGCTATCGATGTGCTGCCTCAGTACCAGGCGGCGCTGCGGTTCAAATTCCAGCCGGATCACCTGCCGGGCGCCCAGCAGAGCCTCACTCAACTGCGAGACCTCGTGCCGCTGTGGGGACAGGTCTGGCTGGCGGTCGAACGCCAGCGAACCGGCAGGACTTGGCCCGGTGTGGATGAGTATTGCGCGTGGGGTGGACTGCGCGAGCCGGAGGAGCATAGGGGGGCAAACTGGCTGCGGAATGTGGCGGTAAATGCGCGACGGGGCCACATCTCGCCGTACTATCCCCGAGAGATGCTATACCGGCAGTTGCCGACGCTGCTGGAATCGGCTGATGCTGCGGATTGGGCGGAGAAGACCCAGCAGTTCCTGGCCATTTGGCGGAGGTTCAACTGATACGCGAACCCTGGATGAAGCGTGTCGGTCGGCTGTCGGGCTTGACGCAGGGCAGTAGCCGGTATTATGATTGTCATGATCCCAGGTTCGCCTGCGGGTCCACCGCGATCACACTGACACCACTCAGGCCGGCCATTCGATTCGGCGCTTCTGAAAGCTCCTATGGGCGATGCAGTTAAATGGGTAGCGTTCATCTCTGCCATCTTTGTGGGCATCCCCGTGATGGTGGTGTTTCTTCGGCAGAGCGAGCGCAACGTCAAACTCTTCATGGCTTTGTTCTTCATCACAGCTCTCAACGACCTCGACGGCAAGTTCAACATCAACATCATCTCCTATGAGAACTACCGCGGTTGGTCACGCGGCATGGAAATCACAGCTCTGGACCTGATGTGTGTAGCGTTCATGATCTTCCTGGCAATCAAGCCTTCAGAGAACTTCCGCGCCAAGCTGCTGCGCCCCGAGAGCTGGGGGTTCATTCTCTACTGCTTCGCTGCGTTTTGCAGCATCGCATATGCGCTGGAGCCTCTGTATGCTTTCTTTGGTTGGTGGAAGATTCTCCGCGGTATCTTCATATTCTTCCTGTTCTCCCGGTTGATCGACCGCGAAAGCCGCTTGCAGCACCTGTTCCTGGTCTTTGGCCTGATGTGCCTTTACCAGTTTCCCGTGGTGCTTGTGCAGAAGTATGTATGGCATATCTACCGGGCCACGGGGACATTGCCGCACATGAACACGCTGGCCATGTCGATGAACCTGTTGAGCCTGCCCATCTTTGCTTCGTTCCTCCTGAGTGAAGGCAAACCGAAAAAATGGTATACTCTGGTGGTTGCCGCGGCAGTGTTCAATGTGGTCTCGACCCTATCTCGCGGGGCGCTGGTGTCTATGATCATCGGAATGGTAGTCTGCCTGCTCTTCCTGCGTCCCAGGCACCTGGCGTCGCCGGCTCGAGTGGGGTTGGTGGCGCTGATGGGAGTTGCGGCGATATTCGGAGGAATCAAGGTTGCGGGCACCCTGACACAACGTTTCCTGGAGGCCCCGCCGGAGTCCGAGCAGACACGCAAGGATTTCAACGCCTGCGCACACGACATAATCAACGAACGCCCGATAGGCGTGGGCATCAACAACTATTCCTACGCCATCGGCAAAACGCATTTTGGCGAAAAGGCTCCGCTAAACGCGGAGCGGATCGACCGTGACGACGGTGTTGCGCACCATATCTATCTGCTGACAGGCTCGGAAATCGGGATCCACGGACTGATAGCTTTCTTCCTGATGATAGGGGGGATTCTCTACCGGTGCCTGTGGCTCATCCGAAAATCGCGAAACAATCTGGTGACCGTCTATGCAATAGGCATACTTGCCGGGATGATCACTCTGCACGTTCAGGGTGTGCTCGAGTGGGTGTTCCTGCAGACCAACATCTGGTTCATCTTTTGCGCGTTGTCAGGTACGGTGGTCGCGTTGGGTCGGTTGGGACTGGACAAACCGAAGACGTCTCCGGAAGCGTTCCCGGCAACATGACAAGTTGAGATTGCGCAACAGGCAGGTGCGAATGACATTGCGACATAATAACCTCCTACTAGGCGCGTGGAACCGCGTTCTCCTCTGCGCACTACTGTGCTTGCAGGTATCGGCGGTACTTGCATGCGAACCGCAGGACGCTTTACGCTATCATTCGCCCGTGACGGATTCCCTGGAGCAGCAGTCGGCGAAGTCCAAGGGGTTGTGGGAAGCGCTGCGTGTAGGTCTGCGGAGCGTCGTGGAAGCAAACCAGGTACGTGGCAAGAGCGGCGGGACTCTTGGCGTGACCTGGCAGGCGCAACCTCTCCAGACAATTGAGGCCTACCAAGACTGGGAGGCCACCAGTGAGGCGGTGCGCGAAGCGCGGTGTGCGGATGTCTATGCTGCTCTGACGGCGTATGCCAAGTTGCGCGGAGCCGAACTGCACGCAGCGGCCGCGACCCTTCGCCAGGAACAAAGCGCGATGACAAAGACCGAGATGGAGCGCAAGCAAACCCTCGGAGCGGTAATCGCGCTGGAGGTGACGGCGCAGGCCATCGCTCTGGAGACTAACACCCAACTCGCACAGCAGGCCGCAAAGGGCCTGGAATTGGCACGCGCAAAGGCGGCGGCGTACGGTCTCGTCGGAAGCCCGTCGGAAGAAAACGCAGTCTTCCGGACCGAAGAGGCCCCGGTTGACAAGATGCCGCTTTGGAAGAAGATGCTGCGCGAGAGCCAGCGGCAGCGAGTATTGATCGGTGCAGCCAAGCGCGAGCAAGGCATTGCCTATGAACTGGGAGTCGATGACAATCGAAGTGACGTTCAACTCAGCGCCAAGGCATCGACGCGCGGACCGAAGGCTTCCATGACAATGGGCTATCCATCGCTCTACGACCCATACACTCTTGTTTACGCTCCTGGTATCACGTTTTCGGTTCGTATCAACTACCCGCTCGACCCGGCTGGTCGGGCGGAGATCAAGCTGGCAGAGGCACAGGAAGCGACTATGCTCCGCCAGCGGGAACAGCAGCGTGCGGCTCTTGCTGCCCGGCAGCAGGAAACGATGCTGCAAGTGCGAACAAGCCTAGTCATGCTGGCCGGGACCCAAAGCCAGGCTGACCTGGCCAAGCAGCTTCTTGAGTTGAAGCAAACCCAACTGGACGCAGGGCTGACCAGCAAGCAGGCTGTGATGGACGCACATTTGAAACGTCTCGAAGCGCAGATCTCAGTAGTAGAAGCTTGGAGCCAGCACATCGACGCAGTCTACCAACACCTGGAGTTGACCGACGGCCACTGGGAGATCAGCAAATGAAGTTCATTGCGATGCTCGGACTGCTGTGCCTGGCAGGCCCCGTGCTTGGGGCTGCTGCGTTTGAAGAAGGCTACCGCCATATCGCCACATACCAGACAGTGCGCTCCGCGGCAATCGCCGCTCGCGACGAACTGACTGGCGTGGCGCGCGACCCCGCAGCGACGCCGATCGAAAGAACGCTGGCGCGGCAACGCCTGAACTTGGCGGAATCCCTTCTTGCCAGAGCGGCCATTACAGCTAGAGTGGACCATCTTGGCCTCTATGTCGACCTGGTTCAGGCTCGTGACAGGATAGCTGTCTCCGACGCGGTCGTTGCGCAGGCTGACTTAGCGGCGCGAGTGGCTGAGATAAAGCAGAAAGCCGGGGCGATCAGTCTTCAGGAGTCTGATGCGATAACGAACGCTTTGGCAAGCGCAAAGATGGATGCCGTCAATGCCCGACAGGCTGCAGCGCTGGCAAAGAAGACGCTTCGCGCAATCAGCGATGAGCCGAAAGCTGCCATGCCACTGCCCCCCGCCTTTGACCTGACCAAGTTGCAGATCGTCGATCCGCCGCCAGTTGCAAGCGCTCTTGCAGGCCTGGTGGAGGCCAACTATCACGTCGCTGATGCCGAACGCGCCCATGCTCTCGCCCAAGGACCGGACACTTCCATGACTGATCTGAGCGCCCGGGAGCGCGAGCTTCAGTCGGCGAGGGAAATAGCCAAAACGCTGGTCGTGCAACTTAGCACGGAGTTGGAGAAGGCCAAGCAGGACTACCAGGAAGCGGTGGCGGCGATGACCGTCGCGGACCGCAGCCTTGCGTCGGCGCGGAAGTCTCTTGCCACGGCGCAGATCCAATACGAGAGTGGGCTGGCTTCGCGAATGGCGGTCCTTGAGTTACAGATCGTGCTGGCCAGAGCGGTGTTGAGCAGGGATACAGCGCTGGCAAACCTCTGGCGAGCGTACTATAGAGTGTGCCTGTCAGCGGGAGTCCTCCCGGACTGAACGGCCCCTATTTCTTCGTCGCCATCTCCATGAGCTTGCCCTGAACCTGCCGCACGCGGTCTTGCCAGGTGTTGTTATCCAGCAGCGCGTGAGCGTGCTCTCGCCATTTCGGCAGGTCGGCCAACACTTCCCCAAGCACGTCCGCCAACCGGGCTGGCGCGGCGAGGCAGACATCCCGCCCCAGGAGCCCGATTGACGGCAGCGGAGTGGCGATGGTGGGCAGCCCTAGAGCTGAATACTCATAGACTTTCAGTGGCGAGCAGTTGAGGTTAAAGTCGTTGTCCAGATAGGGGATAAGCCCGACGTCGCACTGCGACAGAATCCAGGCAACCTCCCGCCGATCCCGCCGTCCCAGGTAATGGGTATTGGGCGCAGACCGAAGTTGGGCAAGCGCTTCTGAGTAGTCCGAAGTCGCGGCATCAGCGGGGGTCGGGCCGACGAACAAGAATGTGACGTCCGGGCGCTTCCTCACGGCATCATTCAGTCCAGCATAGTCGACCCGCTCATTGAGTGATCCAAGGTAGACTGTACAGGGACGCGGCGTCCAACCCTGCGGCCAACCCTGGATACTACTTGTCTGAGCCGCAAGGCCGACCAATTCCTCCGCGTCAACCGCATTTGGCGTCAGCAGCACACGCTTCGCCATCGGCCGCCACTTGGCTTCCAGGGTTGGCGATACCGTCAGGACCAGGTCCACAACAGGCAGCAGGAGCTGTTCACTGCGCCGGATGGACTCAGCCCTGCGCAAGTCACCTGCCGCGAAATCGTCCGTGCAGAACCAGAGGGAGCAGCACTCGCCGCACTTGCCAATCAGAGCGCCGTGCGCGGGCTCGCTGACCATCAGCGCCGGTTGAGCCATCCTGAGGCGTCTCGCCGCCGAGCGAATCCCGCGTGCCGCGGCTTCAGCAGGCAGAGGACGGCCAAGGTGTGCAAGCTCGCGCCAGTCATCCTGCCAGATGTTCAGCACATGGACGTTTTCCGAGGCTGTCTGGTGAAGGCCGGGGCGGAAATGCCATCGTTGACGAGGGTGAGTGAGGGCCTGCCGGGACGGGATCATGTTAACAATCAAAACAGGCTGCTCGGTCACACCTCCCCAGGCCGCCGGGAAGTAGTGAATGCTCTGGTTCTTGGTGCGCTGAGCGCCATCCCAGACGTAGTTCAAGACGACGACAAGGCCATCAATGGGCAGAGTAGTAGAGTCCGACATAGTTGCGTGTCCATAGGTTGCAGAGGTACTGCGCTTCTTACGGGGCCACTCACCATTATAGCGAAGTGCCCGACCTCGCGGCAATTCCGCCGTTCTTGGCATGGATACGGCATTTAGGATAGAATAGCAGCGGACTAATCAGCGCTCCAACGCCGGATTGTCGTAGAGGTTACCTTATTGGCAGGATCACGCACTCGGCTTGTCGCCATCAATACTCTCAGCAACTACTTCCGTTTCGCCATCTTGTTCGTCGTCTTCTTCCTTCTCACTCCCGTGCTTGTTCGCCGCTTGGGAACGGACGCCTACGGTTTGTGGTCGTTGCTGAACTCGGTGCTGGGGCTGTTTGGCCTGCTGGACCTTGGTTTTGGAGCGGCCACATACAAGTACGTTGCTCACTGCGTCGGAACCAAAGACGACGCTCAACTCAATCGAGTGGTCAACACCATTCTGGTTGTCTACGGCGGGCTATCGCTGCTGGCTACTCTGGCCATAGCCGTGCTGGCATTCTTCTTCAATCGCATGTTTGCCATCCCGGTGGAATACGCCGCCGTCTCCCACCCCGTATTGTGGATACTTGCGCTGCGAATGGTCATCCTCGCCATACCACTGAGCCTCTTTCGGCACATCATGTTTGGGCGTCAGCAGATATCCCTGATCAACCTGGCACAGATTGTCAGCACCGTGCTGTATGCCATCTTCACTTGGTACGCCCTGGAGAATGGCGCAGGGATACTGATGGTTGCGTGGATCAGTCTTGGGTCCATGCTGTTGGAGTATGGTATGTATGTCTGCGTGGTGCTGTCCAGTCGCTCCATTCGGTTCTCACCCGGGTTCTTCGACAGATCATTCCTCCGGGAAGCTACCGGCATGAGCGTGTATATGTTCCTTGCCAACATAGCTGGGCTGGTCCTCATGCGTAGCGACCCGATTATCATCAAGATGTTCCTGCCCTTGACCGCCGTCACAGTCTACTCAATAGCGCAACGTATCGGCGAGAACATCTTTATGATCGTCAAGCAATTTGTCAATGTGCTATCACCGCTGGTGGCTCAGCTTCACAGCAGCGGCGATGAGACAAAGATCCGCTTTATGCTAATCAACGCCACACGGTTCGCCCTCACCCCGGCCACAGTCATACTTGTGGGGGTCCTTGTCCACGGCAACCAGGCAGTTGTGCTGTGGCTGGGTCCGGAGATGCAGGCCTCAGGGCCGTTGCTGCAGATACTCTGCGTTGCGATGTGGCTGCTAACCCCACAGCTTACAGCCTCGATGATACTCACCATGACCGGCGAGCACAAGGTAACCGGCCTGGCTTCCCTGGCCAGTATGATCGTAAACCTCACAGCCAGCATCATACTGATCCCGCTCATCGGCCTTGCCGGAAGCGCCTGGGGTACGCTTATTGCGATTGTGCTTGTTGATGTTTGCTACCTCATTCCATACGCGTGCAGACGGCACAACGTCAGAATGCGAAACTACATATGGAGGGTTGCTCCTGCGGCGGTTGTCCCGGGTCTGCTGCACTATGTCATCAGTATCGGTATGGCTAAGCTGCATCCGGCTACATCATTGCTCTGGGTGGCGCTGGACATGCTCCCTGGCACACTAGCCTATGTGGCGGTGTATTGGTACTTCTTCGTGGAACCCTCTGAGAAAGAGCTGTTCCGGAAGAAGCTGCTTCGGGGCGAGACTACGCAGCCCGATCCCTCGGTGACGGGGTAAGATTATGCGTCTGCTGATTGTGACAAACCTCTATCCCCCATACTATCTGGGCGGCTACGAGGTGCTTTGCGAGAATGCTGTAGCCGAACTGCGCCGGCGTGGGCACGACGTCTTCGTGCTTACCAGCGTTCACGGTATTGGTGCCCCGGAGCGTGGCGAGAGCCTCGTCCGCTCGTTGCAGACCACCGTTCCCTGGGATCGGCCTGCTCAGGGCCGAAACCGATGGGCGACTCTGCAAACAACCAAGCACAACTACCGTGAGACCCGCGCCGTGCTGGAGCAGATGGAACCTGACCTGGTGTTCTTCTGGTCGCAGGGCCGCATCACGCTGGGACCCGCGTACGCGGCGCAAGATGCAGGCTATCGCACGGCCTTCACCATGAATGATTACCACTGGAACCAGTTCGTCGTGGCACTGCCTGGGAGCCGTGGACTCAAGCGCCTGGCCAGGGTAGGCGAGAACAGACTGATGCCCCAACTATTCCTCGACGGAATCGACCTGACAAACACCACCTGCATCAGCAAGAAACTGCGGGCCGACCTTGTGAACGAAGGCGTACAGGTGGCTAATGCGGAGGTCTTGTATCAGGGAATCCCTATCGAGCAGTTTCCAATGCGCGAGCAGCCCGGCGAGATGCACCAGCCCGTGCGTTTCCTGTATGTCGGTCAGTTGCATGAGTACAAGGGCCCGCACACGGCTGTTGCCGCGTTTGCCGATTTGTCTGCTCGCAAGGGAACCCCGATGACTCTGACTCTTGTCGGAGCAGGCCCGGATGAATACACCCGCCGCCTGCATGCGATGGTGGACGAACTGGGCATCGGGCAATCAGTTTCTTTCACTGGAAGGCTACCGGTCGACTCGCTGCCGACCTTGTATCGTGAGCACGATATCTTCCTCTTCACTTCCATCTGGCCCGAGCCTTTCGGGCTGACATTCCTGGAGGCAATGGCTTCGGGCATTCCGGTGATCAGCACAACTGTCGGCGGACAGTCTGAGTGCCTGGACGATGGAGAGAACTGCCTCACGTTCACTGCAGGCGACGCGTCATCTCTGGCCGGGAATATGGAACGGCTCATGTATGATGCCGCCCTGCGCCGCGCTATCGCGATCACGGCACGTCGCAGGGTCGAAGACGAGTTCACGATGCAGGCCTATATCGACCGAATCGAAGGCTTCCTGGCAAGACTCGTCTCCGCGTAGACCAGCCATCCCGAAGCCTAGTCTATCTTCACGACCACGCAAGTTGAGTCATCCCTGAACGTCTCACCACCCACAAACTCATGCACCGCCTGACGGATGCTCGACAGAATCTCGACTGGAGACAGACCAGCCGAGCTTGCGAGGCAGATTGCGAGGCGGGCTTCCCCGAAAAGGTCACCATCAGCATTCATAGCCTCTGTAATGCCGTCCGTATAGAGCAACAGGATGTCTCCGGATTCCAGACCAACCGTTGCCTCGGTGGGAGTGCCATCTGTGGGGAATCCGAGTGGTGTGTTCCGGCACTCAACGGCTACGCAAGTCTTGTCGCTCACACTGTAGACAAGTGGACTTGGGTGGCCGCAACTGACCAGTGTGGCCGTGCCAACGCAGACATCCACTCGGCAGTACACCAGAGTGACGAAACTGTCGATGTCGGAGAACTGACCGCTAACGTAGTTGGTCAACCGCTCCACTATCATCGCAGGTGATGGCTCCTGAGCGCCCTCTGCCAGCAGGTCGCGATGAGCGCGAAGAGCCTCATTGCAGGTAGCCGCCCCCAACAGGGCCGCGATGATGCCCTTTCCCATCACATCCCCGATAACTACATCAAACTGTCGCGGGGTAATCGACCAGTAGTCATAGAAGTCCCCCGCAGCTTTTGAGTGCGCAATAGCCTCCGCCGCTACCGAGCAGCCTTCGAGAATCGTGGGAGGGCGTCCCCAGAGGAATGACTTCTGCAGGCGCTGCATGGTGTTCTCGATGGTCGATAGAGACTGCGACAGATGTCTCTGAAGATCGAGAGTCCGAGTGCCCACACTGATCCGGGCGCGCAGTTCGGACTTGTCGAATGGCTTGGTCAGGTAGTCATCGGCTCCCGACTGCAGGCCAGCCACAATGTCGTCGATCTCGGAGCGAGACGTCAGCAGGACCACGTAATGCCCCAGAGCCGGCTGCTCGCTGCGTAAGCGCCTGCACACTTCCACTCCGTCCAGGCCCGGCATCTGCCAGTCCAGAAGGACCAGTTCCGGCTCATCAAGCGCAGACAGGCGCTGCCAGGCTTCCAAGCCGTCAGTGTAGACAATCACCTCATAGCCCCAGCGTCGCAGAAGGCTGCAGAGCATCTTCGAGGTTATGTCGTCGTCTTCAGCAATGTGTATCCTCAAGTCCTACCCTCTGCGCAGTGATCGTCTTCGCCGATCCCCGCCTGTCGACGTACCTCTCGTCTGAATGCTTCCGCCCCTTTCCGCAGAGACACCAGAATCGGGCCGACTGCGTCAATGTCGCCGCCGGCTGCCGCCTCAAGCTCAGCAAACAAGGCCTGCAGCCTGCCTGCAGCGAGATTTCCGGCTGCCCCTTTGGCTTTGTGCGCCAGCCGCGCGATATCAGTGGATGCACACTCCTCCCACGCTTTGCGAAGATGGGCCAGGTCACTGTCCAACTGCCCCACGAACTCCCCGAGAAGCTCGGCAATGATCTCATCGTCCCCATCGAGACGCCTTCGGAGAGCCTGTAGATCGAAGACGGCCTGCGGCTGAGCGGGATCGTCATTGCCCCCTGTAGCATCATCCGGTGGTAACTGGGCACAGACAGGGACCATCCTCGACAGTGTCGCGGCGAGATCTTCCGGTGAGACCGGCTTCGTAATATAGCCATTCATTCCGGCCTCCATGCATCGGTCCCTGTCAGCCTGCAAGGCGTGGGCAGTCATGGCAATAACCGGAATATCGTGATTCAGGACTCTGGAGGCCGGATCGCGGATTATGCGGGTCGCCTGGAGGCCGTCCAATACCGGCATCTGGATATCCATCAGGACAAGGTCGTACGGCAGGTTGCTCAGGGCATCGATCGCCTCCTGGCCGTCTCCGACAACGCCCACGTGGCAGCCGAGTTTGGCCAGCAGCAGTGAAGCGATGCGCTGATTGACGATGTTGTCCTCCACCACCAGTATGCGCTTATGCCTCAAGCTGGGCACCAATTGGACATATCCCGCTGATTTGTCTCCGGCCTCCGACGGGACTCGGTCAGGGGCCAAAGCCAGGCTCAACTGCCGCAACAAGTGAGACTGACGGAGAGGCTTTTGCATCACAGAGACAATGTTTGCAGGTATGGCGTTGTTGTTCAGCGCCTCTGATCCAAAGGAACTCAGCAGGAGTATCGGTAAGGCGGCATACTCAGGTGTCTGCGCCATTATCCGTGCCAGCATAATGCCATCCATTTTCGGCATCTGCCAGTCCAGCAGGACGCCGTGGAAAGGCATCTGGGCTGCCTGCGCCTCACTGAGCAGGGCCAGTGCATCCTCAGCGCCGGCGGCCTCCTGAGCATCACATCCCCACGCCGCCAACCATTCGCTAACGAGTCTGCGGTTGATCGCGTTGTCATCCACTACAAGGAAGCGCTTGCCCTCAATGGCTTCCTCCGTTACCGGACGCGCTGGTACGGATGCGTTCACTTCCAGCGGAACACTGACCCAGAATGTCGAGCCTTTCCCAAGGCTGCTCTCGACGCCGATCTGGCCCCCTAACAGCTCAACCAGTCGCTTTGAAATGGACAATCCCAAGCCAGTACCTCCATAGACGCGCGTTGTGGTGGAGTCGGCCTGGGTAAATGGCTCGAAGAGACGTCCCACGACATCGTCGGCGATGCCTATGCCGGTATCGCGGACCTCGAACCGAAGGGTGACTGAGTTGGAGGTAGGAGAATCGAGGCTGACGCAGGTGGCAACTTCACCTCGCTGGGTAAACTTGATAGCGTTACTAATCAGGTTGATCAGCACCTGCCTGAGGATGCCGCTGTCTCCGCGAAGGCTCCTGGGTACTTCCGGAGATATGTAGATGACATACTCCAGGCGCTTCTCCTGAGCGCGCAGCGCCAGCAGATCGGTGATGTCATCCAGCATTGTCTGCAGGTCGAACTCCTCGACCTCAACCACATACCTGCCTGCCTCGATCTTGGAGAAGTCCAGAAGCTCGTTGATAATGCTCATCAAGGCTTCGGCGCTGTTGCGCACCGTGACTGCATACTCGTGCTGCTCGTGGGTCAGCGTCGTGCCCAGCAGCAGGCCAATCATGCCAATGACACCGTTCATCGGAGTGCGGATCTCGTGGCTCATGTTTGCAAGGAAGTCGCTCTTGGCCTGGCTGGCGGCTTCTGCCCGCAGAATCGACTCTCGGAGGTCCGTTTCCATCTGCTTGGCGTGAGTGATATCCTCGAACAGGTAGAACCGCCCGAAGTAGGCGTTTTCGTTGTCGCGGATATGGGTGGAGAACCGGCGGAGAATGCCCCCTCCCATGAGGTGAATCTCGTCCTCTACAATCTCGTGGTTGTTCTCGGACTGCAGAGGTTCGCAGGACGCAACAAACTGTTCTCTGTCGCGCACAACGGCTATGCACAAGTGACTGACATCCGTGTTCGTCAGGCGTCCCTGCGCGACCTGGTCGGCTACATCCGGAGACAAGCCCCAGATATCGAAGAACCTTTCGTTGGCAAACAGGACTCGATCTGTGCGATTGTCAACCACATAGAACGCCAGAGGCGATACACTGGCCATCGCACGCAGAAGGGCTTCATTGCGCCGCAGGTATTCCTCAGCCTCTTTGCGCTCGTGGATGTCTATGAAACTCTCTATAAGGTGCCGTGATCCGTGGAGCTTCACACTTACAACCGTCTTCAGGATTGGCAGTCGCGTTCCATCCGCCCGGCGAACGTCTCGCTCGGCATTGTCGATGGATTGGCCCAAATCGGTAATTGGACAACGCCCAATCTCGGCGGGACATATATGCTTGTGGCACAACTGCCCACGGATAGATTCTATTGGAGATCCAATCATCTGTGCGGCGGCTTTATTGAGGTCTCGGATAGTGCGGGTGGTCTGATCAACCACAACAATGCCCACTTGTGCGAAGTCAAAAATAGCCCGCGTGAACTCTTCGCGCTCGCGCAAGGCGTCTGCGGAGCGCACCCGCTGAATGGCCATGCCGAAACTGGTTGCTATTGCTGCCAGGATAGAGACCTCGGGGGCGCTCCAGGTTCTGGGGCTATGGCAATCGTCGAAACCTATAAACCCCCAGAATTCCCCGGCTACATGGATTGGGGCCACGAGAAGTGACTGGATTCCTTGAGGCTCCAGGACTTCCCGTTCCTCTTGGGGGAAATCAGCTACAAGCCCCTGGATCGGTACGCCCGCCGCCAGCAGAGGAAACCAACGTGGGCACGCAGAATCGTACGGTACGTTCTGCAATTGCGGGTTGTCTATCTGCCTCAGCGCAGGGTCTTCAACCCACTCATAGCGTTGGCTGGTCAACCACGCGCCAGTCTCGGCCGTGTGTTGGTTTTCAAAGATGTAGACTCGGTCGACTTCCCCTGCGTCGCCCAGTAGCTGCAGCGCGCGATTAACTGCAATCGTAAGGGCCTCTTCGCTCAGTAGCGAACTCAGCGCCAAGGCCGCTCCACGCAGAAGGCGGTCGCGTCGCTGCGTCACCTCTTCGGCCTGCTTGCCTCGAGTAATGTCCCGTAGCGTGCCGGCGAAGCCGATGACTGCGCCCTGGTCGTCCATTGTCGCTCTGGCGAACACTTCCACCCAGCGGATGCCTCCGTCCTCTGCCACGTAACGGATGTCGAAGCGACAAGTCTCCTTGTCGCGTTGCACCAGCGGCGCGAGCTCTCTTAGCCCCCTGGCACGGTCTTCGCGGTATACGTGTTCCAGGAAGACTTGCCCAAGGCTTTCATCAATGCTGAACCCCGTTGTGTGGGTCCATGCCGGGTTCAGATAGGTCCAGCGCCCGTCGGTATCCGTCTGGAACATGATTTCGCGCATGCTTTCCACGAGATTGCGATAGCGCTGCTCGCTGCCCTCCAGAGCAGACTCCGCCTGGTAACGGCCCTCTTCGATGCCCAAGGCAGTGGCAAAGACGGTCAAAACGCTCAGGTCATCGTGAGTGGGGATACAGTCGTGTTGATACACCACGCACAGCGCTCCCTGCGCGTGTTCGTTGCAGTATACGGGAAAACCAATGTAAGTCTGTAAGCCGTACTGTTTGACATTAGGATCGCTCTCGGCATAAGGGGTCGCCTGTAGATTCCGAACCACGTATGGTGCCCGACCGCCACGCTTTACGACGTCGTAGCAGATATGTCCATCCGGCCGATCAATCGGGCTGAACCCGGGCGGCGTTTGCCACTGACCGGTGGCAGTGAGTAGCCCGTCCTCCAAGCGGTTGTAAAGGGCGCAGTCCGCCCCGAGCAGTTCGCCGACCAGTTGGGTCAAGTGGTTTATGTTGGTCTTGGGATCCGTGGTGAAGCCGACAAAGCAGTCATTGATCCGCGTCACGCGCTGGAGCGTTTGGGCACGGGCTGTCATATCGCGCGCGAATCCCTGTATACGCCCGCTCTCGGGCATCCAGTGGGCGCTGACTTCAAATGTAAGGGCCGACCCGTCTGCAGTCAGCACTTCCATATCGAACTCCGCTGAGGTCGTTGTTCTCGCGATAATCCCTTCAAGCATCTCCCGGGCCGAGGTATCGGTCGGCGACAGCAGGTCGAATACGGTCATCTCTTTCAGGGCGTCCAAAGAATACCCCAGCAACTTAACTCCCCTGGGGTTCACGTCGATGAGACGGCCGGTCAGATCATGGGCGTAGATCATCTCCTGGGAGTGGTCAATGATAGCGCGGTAGCCAGACTCAGACCGGGCGATTCGCTGATTCCATTTGTCTGTCCGATAAATCGCCAGCAACAACCCCATCAACATCAGGCCAAGAAGAGTAGTTAGCGCGATGGGAACCATGCGATACACGCGCAACAAGTGCTGCCAATGCGCCGCCGCGATGTCAATCCCGAAGACTGCGACAACACGTTGGCGCTCATCACGGATCGGCTCAATCGCGGAAATCCATGTTCCCCACGAATCTTCCACGGGGCCTTCTATGAATGGCTGCCCCGTCTTAAAAGCCTCGAGTAGCTTCGGGGTAGCCTCAGGATAGACGGCTCCCGGCACTGAGCCGGGGTCATCCTTGAGAGGAGGATCAACGAGGAAAATAACCTTGCCGTCACGCATGCCCATCAAGTAGTTGTACTTGATGTCGGGGTTTACAGTGCGCGCCGCCAACAACTGAGCCATCAGTACCTTGTAGTTTGCGGTCTGCTTGTCGCTCGGTGCGCCCTGGAGTTGACCCACGGATTTGGCATCCAGCATGGCCGCAATTGACCGGGCGCGCGCGAGGAGATGGTAGCGCATCTCCTGTTCGGCGAAACGGCCTGCTAAGACTGTACCCCCCCAGCCGATCACTACCAGCATCGCAATACAGGCGACCGCAATCAACTGGTCGATCACCCACCGGCCTCGCTGAACCCGTTTCCCGAAAAGCGAAGGCCGCGCTCGGCTTCCTGACTTACCTGGCAATGCTGGCACCTCCCGAAAATGTACGCTGCTGCAACGACACTACCTGTAGCAACTCTAGCACGCCTAGTCATGCCCCGTCAAGGTCTGCGCGCAGGTCAGGAAATCTATTGTTTTACCCACCAATTTCACCGTCTATTCCACAAGTCCTCTCAGTGTTGACTAGGCGAGCCGCGTCGTGATAGAGTTTACAGGTAGTCACAGTCTGTATTTCCAGCCTGAGAGGCTGCACTACAAAGCCCGCAGGCAGACTCGACGGCGCTTCGCAGTGAAGACGTGGCGCATGTGGCGCCACAGGACAGTTTGTGAATGTTTGCCGAACTTGACAACAAGGCTAAAACAGAAGAATCGCTGCCACTGGATGTTCGCACACTGCTGATAGGGATTTGGGCGAAGCGTCTTGTCTTACTTGTCGCGATTCCGCTTGCCATCATCTTGGGAGCCGGAGTTGGGCTAGCTTTGGGCCGCCAGACCTTTGAATCACACGTGCTTGTCCTTTACCGCCCCGTCAGTCCCACGGATCAGGCCGATCCTGCCGCTCGTCTGCAAACCCGCCGCGATATAGTCAAGGTCAACGACAACCTAGAGGAAGTGCGTAACCGGCTGAATCTGGACGTTTCCCTCGACCAGCTCGGCTCACTGTATGAGGTTGTGGTGCCCAAGCAGTCTACCCTGATGACAATCTCCGCCAAATGGAACAACTCCGAAACTGCGTCACAGTTGGCCAACACTCTGGCCAATGTCTTCATAGAGGCGCAATTGCGCTTGAGCAGCACGGAGTCGGCATCTGATGAGTATTCCCGCCTCGAGGAACAGCAGCAGGATGTTGCCAATCGCCTGGCGGCCGTCAATCTGCAGATAGCCAGCCTCAATTCCATGGATATGGCCTATCGGAGCCATACCGGCGGGAACCCCAATGATGCCAAGGCGCTCAAAGACATTTCGGCGGTAACAAGACGCATCGAGCGGATTCGGCAGGCGATTGCCGATGAAAAAGACAGTCGGGTCAACGCGGCCACGCTGGCACAGCTAGAGTCTGAGGTGCGTATGGCGCAGAAGATGTATGAGGTCGGTGCAATCTCGCATCAGGAAATGGAGAAGTCCGTTACTGCCTACAGAAAGCAAGAGGCCGTCACCAAAGATACCAACCAGACCGCTCAATGGAAGAAGGAACTCGCGAAGCTGCAGATGATTGCGGCTCCGAGCGCGGCCTCCCCGATGGCTCAGGAAATGGCCGCCAAATCGGTCGATCTGCAACTAGAAGCCATCAATCTGCAGAGTACGATGCGCAAGACGCAGATAGAGATGGAACGACTGAAGCAGAAGATCGCGACGAGGCAGTCGGATCGGGGAAGATCTTACGACCAGACAGACACACAACCGAGGGGCCGCAACAGCCAAGTGACGGAACGCTCAGACCAGGAGCAAACCCCGGACTACTGGATTGTCTCTCGGGCGAAAGCCAACCTCAAGCCGGTCTCTTCCACGCGCAAGGTGCTGGCATTAGCGACTACGGTTGTCGCGCTAGCGTTGACAGCGCTAGCGATCCTCGGCCTGGTATTGCTGGACCCGACCATCAAGGCAAGCGCGGAAGGTCGCATAAAGTTGCGCCTGCCGGTCTGGCGTGAGCTGCCTCTCATCACAAAAGGCTTCCTATCCGGCACCCGTGTTCTCGCCGACCCTCAGAGCGGTATTCTGGCTCGCTACCTGGCCCAGACAGTCCAGCGAGAGCCAGCGCGGTATCTCGTTACCAGCGCTGGACATCGGGCCGGGGTGACTACGGTAACGCTGAACCTTGCGGCGGCCTATGCCAGGTTCGGAAAGCGGGTTGTGGTTGTAACCAGCCATCCCATTCTTTCCGACGCGCCGCCGGCCAAACTTCAAGAACTGGAGCGGTACATACAGGGGAGTTCGCAGGAGGTCGCCGCTGGCATTCTGCCGCACGACGGCCTGGGCATTGATTGCCTTGTGTGTGGAAACCCCGAGGAATACCCACACCTGTTATCCATGCCGCGAGTCCGACAGATGCTTGATGGACTGGCTGAGCTTTATGATGTTGTGCTTGTGGATGCGCCGCCGATCCTGCCGTATGGCGACGCTGAGCATTTGGTACAATGGGTGGACGCTGTGGTCATCGTGGTGGGCAGCAAGTCGGAGCGGACCGCTGCCATTCGCAAAGCTATCGACCGTATCCAAGTTATGCGACCAGAGCATTTCGGCATTGTGCTCAACCGTGTCGCTCCGCCGTATCTGGAAAGCTAGGTCAGGATATCCACGGTCGCACTTGGTAGGGAACACACTCTTGCAGATCGTTCACATACCGCGTCGGTTCGTCAGGGATGAATGGGGAGGGACAGAGACAGTCGTGCTGGAAACGGCCAGGCGTCAGATCGCTGCCGGGCACCAGGCGACGATCATGTGTCCTAGCATGCTCTCGTCTCCCGGACCCGACGAGATGGCGGGTGTGCCGATTGTACGAGTCCCCTACTTTTACCCCTACTTCGGCTTGTCAGCGGAGGCCAGGCAGCAGTTGGACAAGAAGGGCGGCAACGTCTTCTCGTTTGCCCTACTGCGCGCGCTCGAACGCATGCCCGACCTTGACCTTATCCACCTCCACACAGGCAAGCGTCTCGGCGGCATAGCCCGCAAGGTAGCACAGCACAGGCGCATTCCCTATGTGATCTCGCTGCACGGCGGTCTGTTCGATGTTCCGGGCGGCGAAGTTGACTCCTGGACTTCTCCATCAGCAGGAGCCTGGGAATGGGGTAAGGCGCTCGGGATGTGGGTCGGCTCGCGTCGGGTCATGGATGATGCCGGGGCCATTATATGCGTGGGCGAGCAGGAGCGGAGTGAGGTATCCTCTCGCTACCCGCACAAACGAGTTGCTTATCTGCCCAACGGGGTCGATGCGCAGCGCTTCGGTCGCGGTGATGGCCAGGCCTTTCGAGCCAAGCACAGTATCCCGCCGACAGCGAGAGTCATTTTGTGCGTTGGCAGAATCGATCCGCAGAAGAACCAACTCCTGGTGCTGCTGGCGCTGTCCGGGCTTCGGAATGCAATCCCGGATGTCCACCTGGTATGCCTGGGTCCTGTGACTAACGATGCCTACTACCAGCGGTTGCTTGTCACGTGCCGCGATCTTGGCTGTGAGAACGCGGTCACTCTGCTCACGGGAGTCCCCAACGACAGCCACGACCTTGTGGATGCCTACCACGCCGCCGACGTATTCGTGCTGTCTTCGGTGCACGAGCCTTTTGGAATTGTGATCCTGGAGGCGTGGGCGGCGGGCTTGCCAGTGGTGGCGAGCCGCGTGGGCGGGGTGCCGACGCTGGTAACGGACGACTCCGATGGCCTCTTATTCGATTCGGATGATATTGATGCCCTGGCAAAGCAAGTCCTGGCGGTTCTGCAAAGCCCTAATCTGCAAGCCTCTTTGCGCGACCGAGCAAGAGCGACAGTGCGCGGCCACTACACTTGGGAGGCTGTGACTGGGCGGATGTCAGCCCTGTATGAGGATGTTCGGTGTGAATATTCTGTTCGTTAGCCGAGTCTGTGGGTTTCACGGCGGAGTGGAGCAGAATGTGGCAGATACCGCCGCCGGGCTTCGGACTGCGGGACATCGCTGCGTCCTCGCTTGCGGTGAAATATCGAGCATCAGCCCAGAGACGTACGCCGGAGTCTTCGACTCGCATTCTGCCTGCCGCGAGCTTGGCGCAGCCGATGCCGAGCCGTTCTCCGACATTGTGGCCCGCGAGGCTCCCGATGTTGTCTATCTCCACAAGGTTCCGGCACTTCGCCCCCTGCTGCCGAGCCTTCACGGTCGGCGCAGTGTGATGATGGTTCACGACCACGACCTCTGTTGCCCGCGCCGCCACAAGTACTATGCATGGACTGGCCGAGTGTGCCATCGGCCGATGGGCAGCATATGTTACTGGGATGCGGCCAGCGTTGCACGAGGCCCAAGCGGCTTGCGATGGGTATCGCTGCGGCAGAAGACTGAAGAAATGCGAGCGCATCGAGAGCTGGATATTCTGCTTGTCGGCAGCACATTTATGCGTGACGAGCTGGTGTGCAATGGATTCTCCCAATCGCAGGTTCGCGTGCTAGCTCCGCAGGTACAGCTGAATGCGCCGCATCCGACGCGAATACCGGAACGCGGCGATGTTCTGTATGTTGGGCAGTTGATCCGTGGTAAAGGGGTAGACCTTCTCCTTGAAGCCATTGCCGGGCACACCCCGGAGGGCAAGCTTCGCATAGTGGGCACGGGCAATGCCGAAGCTCGGTTGCGAGCCCAATCGAGGAAACTTGGTTTGCAGGATCGCGTGCAGTTCGTGGGCTGGGTGGACCACGTTAATCTGGACACTCTATATCAATCCGCGCAGGTGGTCGTGGTTCCCTCGCGATGGCCGGAGCCGTTTGGGATGGTTGGGCTGGAAGCGATGAGCCATGCCCGGCCTATTGTTGGGTTTGCGGTCGGTGGTATTACCGATTGGCTCCACGACGGAGATAATGGCCTCTCCGCGCCAGAGCAGAATACCCCAGCGCTTGGCAGAGCGATTCATCGCCTGATGCAAGACCACGCGCTGGCGGTCCGTCTCGGCGAGCAGGGTTATCGGCGATACCGCGACGAGTACAGCTTCAGTCGCTACGTTGGGAATCTGGAAGAGTTGTTTGGCTTGTTGTGCAGCTCGCCGACTGGGGGTGGCCCGTGCAAATCGGCCTGACCACATTCGGCGCCGATGGCGGCAAGTCGGGCATCAGCCGGTATCTCATCAGCCTGCTGAGTGAATTCGCGCAGATGGCCGAGATGCCCCCGCTGGATGTTATAACCTACGAGCACGAGCGGCAGGTGTTCATTCCGCCGCAAGCGCCGTTTACCGTGCAAGACATTTCCGCATCCTGGCAGCGCGCCATCGTGAATATCCTGTGGCACCAGACGGTTCTGCCGGGCATGTGCCGCAAGGGCGGATATGACGTCCTCTTTCTGCCTGCCGCCAACCGGCGGGTGGCATGGAGCGCGCCCTGCCCCGTGGTCGGCACCGTGCACGATTTCTCCAGCATCCACGTCGCGGGGAAATATGATCCCGCGCGCATGTTCTACATCACGCGTGTGCTGCCGATGCTGGTGAGGCGGCTGTCGCACGTGTTGACCGTCAGCGAAAGCAGCAAGCGCGACATTGTGGAGTATGCCGGAGTCGCGCCAGAGCGGGTAACCGTAACTCCGTTGGCAGCCGACACCACTCGCTATACCCCCGGTGATCCAGACGAAGCTCTGCGCGGGATGCAGGCTCGGTATCGCTTTACAGGACCGTACATTCTCTATGTCGCCAGGCTGGAGCATCCCGGGAAGAACCACGTCCGCCTGATACAGGCATTCGAGCTTCTGAAGCAGCGCGAGCACATTCCGCACGCGCTCGTTTTGGCCGGGACCGACTGGGACCGTGCGGAGGAAGTGCATCAGGCCGCAACGCGCTCCGCGTTCTCCTCCGACATCGTCTTCACGGGGTTTGTGGCTGAGCCGGAACTACCAGTGATGTATGGAGGGACCGAGTGCTTTGTGTTTCCGTCGTTGTATGAAGGATTCGGGCTGCCGGTTCTGGAGGCTATGTGCTGCGGCGCGCCTGTAGCATGCGCCAACGTATCATCGATACCGGAAGTCGCCGGAGATGCGGCTCTGTTGTTCGATCCTTACGAGGTTGACGCGATCGCGGGCGCTATGATGACAATGATTGCTGACGCATCAATGCGCGAACGATACTCACTGCTCGGGTTGGCGCGCGGTCGGCAGTTCTCGTGGCGCTCGACTGCTGAGAAGACTTTGAGCGTGCTGCAATTGGCCGCTTCCGAAGGGCGGCGTTGATATGCGCGTGATCAGTATCGCCGGACCGTCCGGAGCGGGTAAGTCCTACCTAGCGCAGGCAATATGCGATGCAGGAATCCGCCAGACATCGGCATGCATATCGCTGGATCACTATTATCACGACCTGAGCCATCTGGACTCAGAAGCGCGCGCTACGTCCAATTTCGATGATCCCGGAGCTGTGGATCATCAGCACCTGATCTCGCAATTGACCGATCTTCTGCGCGGGCTGCCCATCCAACGCCCCTGCTACGATTTCGCTACCCACACACGAAAGAACGAGTGCGCTCTAGTGATGCCGGCTGATCTTCTTGTTCTGGAAGGGCTGTTTGCGCTGTCATGGCCTGAGTTAAGAGACTTGTTCAGCCTATCGATCTTCGTCGACGCCCCGGACACGCTTTGCCTCCAGCGACGGGTAGCTCGCGATGTAGAGGAACGCGGGCGAACGGAAGAGTCGGTGCAGGAGCAATACGCCGCCACGGTGCGTCCGATGGCCCAGCGACACATACTGCCCACGCGGCAGCACGCAGACCTCGTAATCCCAGGCGATGCGCCTGTCGCACAGTCCATCGACCTGATCCGCAAGCATTTTGATGCTGCAAGACAATCCTCGCATCCGGAGGGCTGCCGAAGATGAAGCGACGCTACACCACTTCATCCCGATTACTCGATGAGCTCTACCAGCGCTACGGGACCAGCGGTCAAGGCCCCAGCCGCTGGCGACTGAACCTGAGCTACTGGCAGAAGAGGTATTCCTACGAACTAGTGATTGGCGGGGCGAAGCTCGCGAAGCGCCTGATCGACATCGCCGCCTCGTTGGCTGCGTTGATCCTGCTGCTGCCTGTGTTCGCCTTCGTGGCGATCTGCATCAAGCTCACAGACGGCGGCCCGGTGCTCTACTGGCAGACTCGGGTCGGAAAGTGGGGGCGGGAATTCCCATTTCCCAAGTTCCGCTCGATGGTGACAAATGCCGAGAAGCTCCAGCAGCAACTTGTCAGCCATCACGAGGACAGTGTCACATTCAAGATGAAGAACGACCCGCGTATCACTTGGATCGGCCGCATAATCCGCAAGCTCAGTATTGACGAGTTGCCGCAGTTCTGGTGCGTGTTAATCGGGCAGATGTCGCTGGTGGGACCGCGTCCATCTCTGCCCAAGGAAGTTGCGCTGTACACTCTCTCGGACCGGCGGCGTTTGGATGTGATTCCCGGCCTCACCTGCATCTGGCAGGTGTCGGGCCGCGGCGACATACCTTTCCCGGAGCAGGTGAAGCTGGATGTGCAGTATATCCAAAGCCAGAACTCCTGGATTGATCTGAAGATTCTGTTCAAGACCATACCCGCAGTGCTGCTGGGTAAAGGCGCGTACTGACATGGAATCACCAAGCCCGCAGACCGGGCGGCACCTGCCAACTGAAGTGGGAGAGTTCCAACGGCGGCGGAGACGCGTGCCTGCGATCTACGCCGTCTGGCTGATGGACCGACTGCGCGACCGTGTTATGCGCGGGTTCGATTTTCTGCTGGCGCTCGCGCTGTTGGTCGGGCTGTCGCCGCTATGGCTGATCGTTCTCCTGGCGTCTCTCCGGCAGTCGCCGCACGTGGTCGGTCAGGAGTTGGTGGGACGCTGGTATGTCCGGTTTGTCCGGTATCGTGTCAACCTGGCGTCATGTGGAATAGGCGAGATCTTGCGTCGGTGGCATCTGGATGCTTTCCCGGCGCTGCTGCCGATTGTCCGTGGAGATATGGCATTTGTGGGACCGCGTGCCGTGAGACCCGGCGAGATCAGCCCGCGCGACCGGGTAGCCCGACTGCGATATGAGGTTCGTCCGGGGTTGGTCGGGCCGTGGTGGGTCAAGCATCGCGGAAGCGTCGATTTTGACCCCGAGCCTGTGGTGGACGCCGAGTATGTGGCCACTCGCTCCGCCGGCGGTGATCTGGGAGTACTAGCGCGCGCCGGATTCGTGCTGACCTACGGAGGCGGGGGCCAGGCTATTACACCAGACCAGTTGGATATCCTTCGCATCCCCATTCATAACCTTTCAATGTCGGACGCGCTGGATGCTTTAGTTGAGATAGCAGGCGGTGACCAAACCCGGCAGGTCGCATTTGTGAACGCCGACTGTGCGAACATCGCCTATCGGGACTCTGATTATCTGGCGATTTTGCAGGAATGCGCGTTGGTGTTGGCTGATGGAATCGGGATGAAACTAGCTGGACAGATGCTGCATAAGCCGATCCGGCAGAACGTCAACGGAACGGACCTGTTCCCACTGCTGTGTGAACTACTGTCCGGCACATCGCAGGGAATATTCCTGCTGGGAGGGAAGCCTGGGATTGCCGAAGGAGTGGCGGAGTGGGTCCGCGAGCACAACCCGGGGGTGACAGTCTCCGGGTATCACGATGGCTTCTTCACCCCGGAGGAAGAGCCGGACGTCATTGCGGAGATCGCGGCATCCGGTGCTGCGGTGCTGCTGGTGGCTTTCGGTGTGCCCCGCCAGGAGAAATGGCTGGCGGAGCACCTTGCCCAAACCAACGCGCGCCTCGGAATGGGGGTTGGCGGGCTTTTCGATTTCTACTCAGGCCGCATTCCCCGTGCACCGCTTTGGATGCGAGAAATCGGCCTGGAGTGGGTGTATCGATTCCTGCAAGAACCCGGACGGTTGTGGAGAAGGTATTTCATCGGCAATGCGGTGTTCCTATGGCGAGTGCGTCGCGAACGACGAGCCAGACCGACAGAATGAATCTGATGAGAACGACGCGGAAACTTGAGGAGAGTGGACGATGCGAGCAATCCTGATAGCGGCAGATGAGCCGGCATCCATGCAGTTGATGAGCGCAAGGTATCCTCTGGCGCTTTTCCACCTGATGGACCGCCCTGTGCTGCAGGTGGCCATCGAGTACCTGATAGAGCAGGGAATCCTGGATTTCCACCTTGTTCTCAATCACCTTCCCGAGGCCATAGAAGACTACTTCGGGGACGGCCAGCGTTGGGGCTGCACGATCAAGTATCACCTGTGCAAAGACCCCAAACAGCCCTACGGCGCGCTCCACACCATCGACATCAAGCCAGATGAGAGCCCGGCGTTGCTGGGGCACATCCACACGCTTCCGGCCTTTCCTGACAAGTCCTTGCAGGCCGCCGCGTCCGACACCGTACAGCAGTTCGTCTTCGCGGAGAAGCCCACTGAAGATGGCGACCGAACATCGCCGCCGCCCTGCTGGACCGGTTGGGCGACTGTCCCCGTGTCGACGTTTTCCCAGTTGCCACGCCAGGCAGAGTACTCAGATATCGAGTCTGCTATTGGCGGCTTGCCGCATACCAGCGTTAGCTGTGAGCAGATGCTCCGGTTCGATACATATCCCGCGCTTCTTCAAGCCAATCTCGACGTCCTCTCCGGCCAATTCCCGCATTGCCAACCGGTGGGCATACTGGCCGAGCCGGGAGTGTTCATCAACCGCAACGTGATGATTCATCCCACGGCCAACGTTACACCGCCTGTCTACATCGGCGAGAACAGCCACATCGGGGCCAATGTGCAGTTGGGGCCGGACGTGGTGATAGGCAGTGGCTCGATACTCGACGTAGGCAGCGACGTGGAGCACACAGTGGTCACCCGGAACAGCTACGTCGGACAGAGCCTGGAGTTGGACGGGGTCATCATCGACAAGAACCTGCTGATCAACACCCGTCTGGACATCGAGACCCACATCCACGAGCAGTTTATGATAAGCGAACTCTCCGGCAAGCCGCTACGGAGTGTGCTCGGCAAGGGACTGTCCGCCCTTGCTGGCCTGGTATTGTGGGTGATCACTCTACCGGTGTTGCTGCTGGTGTACGTCGCGCTTGTAATCGGACGTCGCGGGCCGGTGTTCCACAAGCAGACCTATCTTCGCATCCCGATTCATGGTGACGAGCGATGGCGCGAGTTCACGGCCTTGAGTTTCACGCCCTCACCGAAGCGCTACGGGGGCCTGGCGCACTGCTTGCTGGCGGCGCTCCCGGCGTTGGGAAGCGTTGTCAGGGGAGATATGCGCCTTGTGGGTCTGCCGCCGCGTTCTCCTGAAGAGGTCGAGCAACTGCCTGATGACTGGCGGGCATTGTATCTGCAGGGTAATCCTGGCTTGGTGACGGAAGCGGCGGTCCGCTACGGGCATCAAGCTGGCGATGATGAGAGATACGCGGCAGACGTCTACTACGCCGTTCACGCCAACGGATGGTACGATACGCTACTTTTCTTCTCGGGTATTGGCCGCGTGTTCCGCCGCTCGCGACCTGTTGAGGATGTGAAATGAAGATTCTTGTAGCCGAGGATGACAACGTCACCAGGAAGATGCTCGCCAGCCTGCTGATGAAATGGGACTTCGATGTCGTAACTGCTTGCGACGGCATTGAGGCGTGGGACATCCTGATGGCCCCCGACCCGCCCGACCTTATGCTGCTGGACTGGCAGATGCCCGGTATGGACGGGATAGACATCTGCCGCCAGCTCAGAGGATCCAAAGCGCATAGGAGCAAGTACGTTGTCTTGTTGACGTCGCGATCGGAGATGGAGGACATCGTCGCCGGACTGCAATCCGGCGCGGATGACTACCTAACCAAACCCTTCGACAAGAGCGAGCTTCAAGCACGCATCAGTGTGGGACGCCGCACGCTTCAACTTCAGCACGACCTGGCAAGATCGCTGCGTACCATCGAAGATACCATGCTGCGGCTTCAGGACAACTTCCTGTGGGGGCACGCGGCAACCGGACTTCTAGGATGCTCAATTGCGGTCAACTCACTCGCATTCGAGAAGACCGATGGTGATTTCTACGACTTCTACGCGCTCACTCCGAAGCAGTTTGACGTAGTGATTGGCGATGTTGTGGGTAAAGGTATGATTGCGGCGCTGCTTGGGGCGGCAACAACCCACAGCATGTCCAGAGCCTACCGAGACCTGCTTGCAGACAGCCGACACAGTGAACTTCCGTCCCCGCAAGCGCTGGTCCAACGCCTCAACACGCAGATCTGCCCGCAACTCCGCTCAATGGACAGCTTCGTTACTCTGTTCTACTGCCGGTTCGACCTACAGGCGATGCAGGTGACCTACGTCGATTGCGGGCACCCGAGGCCACTCATCTACAACCCGCAAACTCGGACGCACCGCCGACTGTCAGGCCACAACTCGCCCATCGGTTTTCTGCCGGACGATCAACTGCACGAGGAGTCTGCGCCAATTGTGTCTGGAGACACTATCCTGCTGTATTCCGATGGCATTTCGGAAGCGCGGAATGCCGACGGAGACCTCTTCGACGAATGGCGCCTTGAGGAATTGCTGGAGCAGTGCGCGGACCAGACTCCAGAAGAAACACTCGCATCCATTAACCAGGCGTGCACTTCATTTGTAGGAGAAGCTGGCTTCCAGGACGACGCCACCTGCATGGTTATCCGCATCCACTGAAGGCGCATTAGTTGCAGGAGCCAGACACTCGGAATCATCTTTCATCGCGCCCTTTGGAACGTGGCGGCAATCTGGTGAACGCGACGATGAGCATCGAAGCAAGAAGGCGGCAACACGTTTATTCGTACAATCCAAAGGCACAACTGGGGTGAAGCCCAAGTGCATGACGGCCGACAAGCTGTCGGCGGTTCTGTGAGAAAATCTCAACACACCAATTCGCCGGAGGCGATATCGGTCCTGACAAAACCGACGAACCCGACCAGGCATTCGCGACCGTCCCGCGTACCAGTAGAAACGACGAACATGGAGCCACCGCAATGCATCTGCCGTTCTGCGCTATGGTTGACGAGCCTGTGCCAATCTCACAGGCATTCTGGGATGATTGGCGAGCGTTGTCGATGTACGCCGTCGCCGCCAATGTATTCACGGCACCCTTCTGGCTACAGTGCCACTGGCAGACGTACGCATCTGCACAGGCACAGCTACGCCCCGCGCGTTACGTCGATGGGACGGGCCGGACCGTAGCGATGAGTCTCCACCAGGAGGTAGTGTGTCGTCACTATGGCCTGCCCTGTCGCGTATGGCGAACCCTTGATTTCAACGCACAACGCATACCTGCTGTTCTGGCCCCAGACCTGCCAACCATGGCGTCCGCGCTCGTTGCCCTGTATACGAAACACGCATCAAGGATCGATCAGTTTGAATTCTATAAGCTTGATTCGCTCGACCAGCAACTGCACACGCTGCAGGCCTGGATCGCCCTCACGGGGATTGACTCGACGCTCTCGGTCTTTAACCTGCAACCACAGATTGTGCTCCCAGAATCGTGGGATGACTATACGCGAGGAAGACAGACGTTTCGCAATAAGCGACGAAATCTCACTAATCGTATTGCTCGTGAACTGGGGGACCTACAATTCTCGCGGTGGCGTGCGTGCGATGCGCCACGCCCCACGCTCTCCAGGCTGTGGGACGATGTCCTTGACGTCTTCGATGCCAGTTGGCAAGGCGGGGTTGAACGCGCACGCGGGACCAACGCCTCAGCCCGCTGGCGCACACACTGGACGGAGATCGTGTGTGCCGCAGCCGACGCCGGCCTGGCTGATGTGAATGTAATGTACATTGATCGAAAACCCGTCGCGTTTGACTTCAATTTGTGCGAGCGTAACACGGTCTACATGATCCTCGGCGGCTTTGTCCAACATCTGGCGGCCTATGATCTCGGGAAGCTTCTTCTTGTACATTGGCTGCATGACAGCCACCAGCGTGGCGAGCATATGATCGAATTCGGCGGCGAGCATCTCGCCTACAAATGGCAGTGGACACACCGCACGCTTCCCGCTTACCAATTACGGATCCTTGGCCAGACACGGCAGGCCCGGATCGCCCGTTATCTTGGGAGGTGACGATGACGCTGTTGTGGTCTCGGCTTGTTGCTAGGGTGCGCCGGCAATGGCCTGCGCTAATTGATTTGAGCTGGTTTCAGTTGTATAAGCTTCCGCCGCTCTCCCAGCACCCCGCGACCACAGACGGCCTGGTGAGGCGCGTGGCTGATGAAGACCTCCCGGCACTGGCCATCTGTCGCGAGGTTGCAGATATGGCGGAAGGCGTCACGACGTTTCGCGCTCGTCTTGAGGCGGGGTGCCGCGGGTACTGCCTGGTGATTGACGGCACGGTGTCAGGTTACTTATGGATGGCACCGGGCACCAATCGCCAAGAGGATCATGATTCCTACCGTATCCATCTGGGCGCGACGGGTGCGTATCTCTTCGATGCCTATCTCCACGCTGCTACGAGGGGGCGCGGATTCTATCGCGCCTTAGTCCTGGGAGCGCAACAGCAAGAGCGTGCGTTCGGGATTCAGCAGGTCTACCTCACAATCGACAACACCAATACCCACTCCAGGAATGTGCATCTCGCCTTAGGCGCGGTGCCGGTTGAAACCGTGGGGTTTCTCTTGCTATTCGGGTGGCGGTTCCACGTCGCATGGGGGGTGCATGGGTGGGCACTGCAATTGGATCCTCCAGGTCTTCATCGCGATTTTCTCACCCGGGTGGAGGTAGCGCGTCTGCCAGACCTCTGTGTTGCCCGTGATGTGCATCAGACAGGCTCCAACGGGGAACAAGACGACAGAGGAGAGTAAGCCATGGCGATAACGGGAGGGTCACCTGAAGCAACGGCACTTCGTGCGTCGCCCAATGGCGTTTCCAGTCTTGCGATTCCCCACCAAAGTCCAGGAGCGTGTCGCCACGTCGCGCGCTGTCCTCGATTAGCCAGGCCATGGCCAGCGCACCAGGCGAATACTTCTTCATAGCTTGATCGTAAACGCCCACGACCAACCACACCGTCTGCTGATGGACTAAACTGACATACCCGGCAATCGCGCGTGTTCCGATCATAAGCAAGGCAATATCCAGCGTCCCAGTTGTGCCGAGGTCATCGACCAGACGTTCGAGGTATCGCGCATTCCGCGCAGATTCCCCCAGGGCATCCTGAAAAGCCCATTGCCAAGAGGTTGGCCAGAGTTCTCGAAAGCAGCACCAGGCCTCATGCACGTCGGCGTGATGCGCTGATCTCCCCCGTACACGCCATAGGCGTGGAGCACTAATACAATCGCGCTGGAGAACGTGGGCGAGTCTCTGGATATGGCGAGGATGGGTCAGTGGATCGCGGGCAAAGTAGCTCTCTAGATCGTCTGGCATAGTGAGTTGCGGACAGGTTGAAGTTGTACGCACTTGCACGGGCACGTGGCGGGTTGCTGCTTCGGTGAGGAGGTTCGTGGTAGCGTCGGCATCTTGTGCATACAGGCTAAGCAGTGCACAGCCTGTAGTGCGATGGAGCGCGGGCAAGGCGGCCAGCAAAGCATGGCTACTCCAATCGGCCAACTCCGGCGCGACAAGCAAGGGCCTCTGGCGTACGACGGCCCAGTCTAGCGTACGCAAGACCGCGAGCGTTCCGAGACGGTGGGCTTGGTACTCTGTGCGCAAGACCACCGCCGCGTCGGGGGAAGTGGAGGGGCTGCGTGCGAGTGTCATCAACCAATGGGGCGCTTCCGCATAGCGCTCGTGTGCGATCGCATGCCAATTGGCCCACGAAACCCATGGGCCCGCCTGTGCCGCTGCTTCCAGCGGGGCCAACAGGTCGCGGCACGCCAGCCAACTTGTTGGCGAATCCAGACGCAATACATCGACAACGCCGAACGACGTCGTGAAACGCGGTTCTGTCAGAATTGGTGGCCGTCTCATTCTAGGAACTGCCAAAGTGGTTAATCTCGCGTATTCTAGCCCGAATTCTCACGATAGGAGTAAGACGGGCACATTCTGTCGAAGTAGTCTTTGGTGAGTAACACTGAAACATAGGGCACCCTTGATGTTTACTACGACTCTTGATCGGGCTTTTCCTGCTGTTTGCGGGAAAGAAACTGTGGCTAGAAACGACGGTGGTGACATCATCTCTCTGATGCCGTTGCTTCTGGTGTCGCTCGCGGACAAGAGAATTGGACTGACTCGTGCTATAGCTGGTTCCATCAATCGATGGTTTTGATGGAATGTCTTCTCGACAGACGCACGGGCTCATCGATTTCTGTTCCATTTCTCTGAGTCTGTAGAGTTCGCTTGAGTGCTTGACTCCCCTCCGTCCGCCCCGATTGCCGCGTTGTTTGGCCTGCTCGTTGATGCCATTGGCGAAGATGGCGTGAAACCCACCGCCAACGGCAACATTCCCCTAAAGATTGTTGCGCAAGATAACGCCTTCTCACTTGGGTGAAGAGGGATATGCAGGCTTCACCAAGCACGGTGATATCCGTAGCGAGGAGAGCTATTGCAGTGGGCGATGTGGCAGGCAAGGGCCTGCTTGCGGCGGTGCGCGTTGCCACTGTGAGACATTCGCTGAGAAGCTACGCGTTTATGGGTGGGCGGCCGTCGAGAGTAATGACACTGCTGGCCGAAGTGCTTTACCGGGACGTCGAAACCGAAAATGATACGTTGACGGCGTTCTTTGCGACGCTGGACATTCCCACGTGTGAGCTGAGATACACTAACGCAGGCCACGAGCCGCCACTGTTGATGCGTTCCGATGGCCGGACAGAGTACCTGGCCGAGGGCGGGCCGATGTTCTGCGGCCTGACTAATTCTGCCTACACGGAAGCCACCCTGGTTCTTGAGTCAGGGGATACGCTGGTATTGGTGACCGACGGCATAACGGAGTCTCGTAAAGTTGACCACTATGAGCAATTCGGGCCGGAAGGCATCGAGCGATGCCTGTCCGAAAACTTGGGAGCTTCCGCCGAGGAGATTGCCAGTGCAATACTGCGGGGCGCTTCAGAGTTTGCGGAAGGTATACTGCGCGACGATGTGGTAGTATTAGTTGTCAAGAAGTGCTATCAGGGATCGCCCAGTGCAGGAGAATGCCCTCCCTCTGCGGAATGATGGCATGACTCCGCGATAGGCCGTAGTTTCTCGCCAGACGGGAGAGCAGATGAATGACATCATCGAAGTGCTGCGTTTGAGACACGGACTAGATGTCTCCGGATTCAACGCGTCATTCTTGGCTAACTCCCTGGATAGGCGCAGAAATGCCGAGGCGGGAGAGAATTCCTCGGATTATGTAGATCGCCTTTCTGAAGACAGCAGCGAGGCAGAGGCGTTCTATCGCTCGTTACTCGTGACACACAGCGAATTCTTCCGTAACCCCCTCGCTTTTGCCTTGCTCGAGCAGATAATCATTCCTGGTCTTCTAGAGCAAAAGTCCCTACACAAACAAAGCGAACTCCGAATCTGGTCTGCCGGATGCGCCTCCGGTCAAGAAGCTTGCTCCGTGGCCATTTTACTGGATGAATTGTCCGTGGCGCGGAATTCGTCCATCTCCTATCGCATTTTCGCCACCGACCTCTCCGAACCGAACCTAGCTCAGGCGCAGGCAGGGGTTTACAGCGCCGATACCGTGGGAAACATCCGTTCGCGGCAACTCCGCGAATATTTCATTCGGCACGACGAGTCCTTTTCCATTATCCCCCGGATCATGGAACGCATGAACTTTTCAGTCTACAATCTGCTAGACACAAGCACCACCACGCCCCCTGAAAGCATATACGGCGGCTTTGACCTCGTAATGTGCAGCAACGTGCTGTTCTATTACCAGCAGGAGGCCCAACGCTTCATCCTGGATAAGTTGAGGCGCAGCCTGGCCCCCGGCGGCTATCTGCTCACGGGTGAGACGGAGCGGCAGATCGTGGATTGCATCGGCGGTTTCCGCGCCGTAGTCCCACCCATTACCATATTTCAGAGATGTGCAAGAAAGAGGTAACGCTTGAAACTGAAGAACGTGAAGATTGGCACGCAACTGCGCTTCGGCATGGGTATCATCCTGGCTCTAGTGGTCGTTCTCGGTGTGACTGCATGGCTGCAATCAGATCAACTCTGGCTGCAGACTAAGAGCCTCTACAATCATCCGCTCACGGTCCGCCGAGCCATTGGCAGTATATACGTCGATGTCCTAAAGACTCACAACCAGATGAGTTACTTGCTGGCGGCCAAGAGCGAGCAGGAAATACAGTCGATCCTCCGGGAGTGTGACCTGCTCGATGCCGATGCAAAACGACAGATCGATGTCATATACGACCGTTATCTGGGCGACAGGAAGAGCGTGGACGACCTGGCGAACGCCTTGGAGCATTACAGAACAGCGCGCATGGAAGCCCTCAGCCTACTACGATCGGGAAAGACCGCCGATGTGAGCGAGCACCTACGGCGTAACGGAGCCTCCACCGCAGGCTTGACCAGGATACTGGATCGCGTCAAAGTACTGGACGACTTCTCTCTGGGCAAGGCTGATCAGTTCTATCGAGACGCTGCTGCGCTTCACAGAGAACTGATTCGCAGATTGGTGGCTATCGTCGCCATCATTGTGCTGCTAACCCTAATCGTCGCCTGGCTCCTGCAACACGGGATCAAGGCGCCACTAGAGGACTTGACCGCGGCGACTGAACAGTTTCGCCAGGGCAAGCTGGATGTTCGCTGCCGATATGCATCTGGCAATGAGTTCGGGGCGCTGGCCACCTCCTTCAACACAATGGCAGATGCGATGACAACACAAATGCAGATTAATGAGAACGCGGCCCAACTTGCTAGCGTTATGCTCCGAGAGGAAGATATCAAAGCGTTCTGCCACGAGTTGCTAAAGGCGTTGCTCCATCACACTGGCTCGCAGTTGGGGGCGGTGTATCTCCTGAACGGAACGAAGACCGTATTTGAGCATTTCGAATCGATTGGTCTGGGGGCTGGCGGGCGTGATGCCTTCTCTGCGACTGATATGGAGGGGGAGTTAGGCGCGGCCATGTCTTCTCGCCAAATCCAGCGTATAACAAATATCCCTAAGGATACTCGTTTCTCGTTTGCCGCAGTGAGTGGGGATTTCATCCCTCGTGAAATCTTGACTATCCCCGTCCTGGATGACAGCGAGGTGGTGGCGGTGATCTCGCTGGCCAGCGTGCGTGCTTACGATGCTCCATGCATCGTACTTATCAACGACATCTGGAGCGTTCTAACCGCCCGCGTCAACGGAGTGCTGGCATACCGAACTATTCGGGATCTTGCGGGACGACTCGAACAGCAAAACCGGGAATTGAACGAGCAGAAACGGGAGTTGAAGATGCAGGCGGACGAGTTGGCCGAGCAGAACACCGAATTGGAGATGCAGAAACAGCAACTGGGTGAGGCCAATAGACTGAAGAGCGCATTCCTGTCAAACATGAGCCACGAATTGCGTACGCCACTCAACTCCGTCATCGCCCTTTCAGGCGTGCTGAACCGCAGGCTGGCAAACACCTTACCGGCGGAGGAATACAGCTATCTCGAAGTCATCGAACGCAACGGCAAAAACCTGTTGGCACTGATCAACGACATTCTTGACCTCTCCCGCATTGAAGCTGGCCGTGAGGAAATCAGCGTCAGATCATTCTCTGTCGGTGGACTGGTCGGGGAAATAGCGGCCATGATAGAGCCCCAAGCGCTGGAGAAGCAGATCGCTCTGATCAATGAGGTAAGTGAAGAACTGCCGCGGATCACCTCAGATCCCGACAAATGCCGGCACATCCTCCAGAACCTCATTGGCAACGCGGTCAAGTTTACCGAGCAGGGCAAGGTAACAATTACAGCCAAAGCTGTGCACAGCGCCGTGGACGATTCGCAATCCGAGATCCACATCGTAGTTACAGACACCGGCATTGGCATCGCCGCTGACCAAATCGCCCACGTATTCGATGAGTTCAGGCAGGCTGACGGTAGCGCCTCTCGGAAGTTCGGCGGCACCGGGCTGGGTTTAGCCATAGCGAAGAAGTACGCCCTGATGTTGGGTGGCCGCATAGCTGTAGCCAGCGTGCCGGGACAAGGCTCGACATTCACCCTCAGGCTGCCGTTGGCCCTTTCGCATCTCAGCGGTGTTAGCATGGAAACGCAGGCAGCAGTCGACTCTGGTGCGGCAAGCGTAGGCCAGGGCCAGCGCATCCTCCTCGTCGAAGACAACGAGCCCGCAGCGCTCCAGGTAACCGACATCCTCACAGCGCACGGCTATCGGGTGCAGG
>CAZTAO010000042.1:0-40204 GCA_964611645.1 uncultured bacterium
TGGATGAGTTCGGGGTGCTATTTGAGTACGACGGAGCCCGCAAGACGCTTGCAGACGCCGGGTACACCGTGGACGCCGCGGGCCGTGTTCATCTGAAGCCGGCGTTCGTGGAGAAGATGCTTGCTCTGGTGCCCAAAGACGGCTTCACGATGTACGGCGCGGATGAGAAGAAGACCCTGCATGTTGCTGTCGACAGCCTCGCCTTCCGCCCCAGCACCGGCGCCCCGTTTGTTCTGGACTACGCCACCCGGAGGCGGCGTCCTGCGACCATGGAAGATGCCAGAACCATGGCAATCCTGACTGACGAGCTGGAGCACTATGACATGGTCAACAACGTCGTGACCCCGTCGAGCGCGCCTGCGGGCAAAGACAATGTCCGGCTTTTCGCCCTCGCCCACAACTACTCCGGCAAGCCCAGCGACATAACCGTGATGACGGGCCAGGAGACAAGGGCAATCGCGCGGATAGCTGCCGCGATAAGGGGTGGGGCGGACAAGCTGCGGGAGAAGCCTCTGACGGCGGTCGATGTGGCCATGATAACACCCCTGCGATGCGCCGGTGACCAGGTTGATGCGCTGCTGGAGTGCGCGAAGTGGGGAGTGCCCATCGAAGTGCTTACCTCGCCTGCCATGGCTCTTACAGCCCCCGTCACTCTGGCAGGCTGCGCGACCCTGGCAGTCGCCGAGCACATCGCCGCGATGTGCCTTGTCTACCTGGCTGCGCCGGGGTTGGGGATGATCTTGACGGCGAGAGTCAGCCCGACCAACATGCGCACCACTTCCTACAACTATGGCACGCCGGACGTCGGCAAGGGCTCGGTGCTTGTTGCGGAGTACTGCGCGCGGCATTCCATCCCGACCAACCAGTATGGCTTCGCTACTATTGCGAAGATGTGCGGGGCGCAGGCGGAGATGGAGAAGCTTCTCTCCGGGCTGCCGATGATAATGTCGAGGCCGCACATGATAACCGGCCCGGCGATACTGGACAACGCTATGCTCACCAGCCCGGAGCAGCTCGTGATAGACAACGAGACCATCCATCTGGTCAAGCATCTGCTGAGGCCGATAGAGGTCACCGCGGAAAGCATCGGGGTGGATGCGATAATGGAGGCCATGCCCACGCAGGGGACCATGCTTGCGGAGGAGCACACGATCAGATACCTGCGCAAAGGCGAGCTGGTCGACCCCGGCCTGAATCAGTGGGATGGTTACGACGAGTGGCTGTCCAAAGGCGCTCCCGACCTGTTTGAAAGGGCGCACGAGAAAGTGGTGGAGATTCTGGCGAACCGGGTAGACGAGCTATTCCCACCAGGGCTGGAAGAAGAGATAGACAGGATTCTGGACGAGGAATTTGGGGTTTGATAAGTGCCTGTTTCAGACTGACCTTATCCCCGTAGTATCTGCGACGGGGTGAGAGAGCTGATCTCCGGATACCGAGCGAAGTCCTGGGTGTTGAGGGTGACTATGGTCCTGATATCGTGATGGAGCATCAAAGCGACGATTCGAGCGTCGTGGGCCTGTTTGCCGATGATAGTGTGTTGATCTATGAGCAGGCCCCAGAGCCGACTCATCCTCGGCGGCTCGTCCATGCAAGGGAAAGATTCTTCGACATCGGTGATGAACTGACGGGCATCTGTCACGCTGAGGCCCAGACCGTTGTTGCTGACTGGACGCGTGGCTACAACGTAGGACTCAATGATGACCTGGGCGCACACGCATACTATGTTGGACGGTTCGGCGAGCTCTGCGACTGCCGCCGCGCATTCCGTATGCTCCGGGGCATTTGTATCGGCTCACCTGAGAACGACATTGGAGTCAAGCATCAGTCTCACGCGCCGCGATCCTCGTACATATTCTCTCGACGAAGCGCTTCCAGGGGAATGCCAATCGGTCTTGCGCGCGACACAATGCGCGCCACAGCCGCCTTGGCGCTTTCTGGGTCCCAGGCGACTTCCCCGGACGGGGGTCTGAGTTCAAACTCCAGTGGCTGGTCTATCGGCAGGTCAACCGGCTCGTCCGGGACGATGGTCTTGCCGTCAAAATGTGCTCTGATAACTACGGACATATCGTATACCTCTGTAACCATTATACCATAGCCTGTAATGACAAATGAGGAGTAAAACAGTGGCAAAGCTTTCTGCATTTCCTAAGTGCTATATCGAGGACATATCTGAGGGGCGGATGGAGCTGACGGCCTGGTTCGACATGGCGGCCCGGCTGCCTGTTGACGGCCTCGAGATGTACAATCATTTCCTCACCAGCCTCGAACCAGCATACCTGGCGGAGGTCAGGGAGGAGGCGAGGAGTCGGGGGTTCGTGATCCCGATGATGTGCTGCTCTCCGGACTTCACCAGGCCCGAGAAATCCGGGCGGGAGGAAGAGGTGGAGAGGCAGAAAGCCATCATCAAGGCGACCGCTCTTCTGGGTGGCAAGTTCTGCCGCGTGCTTTCCGGGCAGAAGAGGCCCGAGGTTACGGTGGAGCAGGGGGTAGCTTGGGTTGTCGAAGCTATCAAGGCCTGCCTGCCGACCGCCGAGGAGTGCGGAGTTGAGCTTGTGATCGAGAACCACTACAAGGACGGCTACTGGAAGTATCCTGAGTTTGCCCAGAAGAGCGATGTGTTCCTGGCGATTGTCGAGAAGATCGATTCGCCGATATTCGGGGTGCAGTTCGACCCATCCAACACCACGATGGCAGGCGAGGACCCGGTGGAACTGCTGCGGAAGATTGCGCCTAGGGTGAAGACGATGCACGCCAGCGACCGCCACCTTGCCCCGGGCGCGACTCTGGATGACCTCAAAGCCTCGGACGGCTCCACAGGCTACTCCACGCTGCTGGTGCACGGGGTGATAGGCCAGGGGCTCAACGACTACGACGCCTTCTTCAGCATCCTCAAGGGTGTGGGCTTCGACGGCTGGATATCCATCGAAGATGGCATGAACGGCTTCGATGAACTACTGGAGTCCGCCAACTTCCTGCGAGCGAAAATGGCGCAATACGGGTTGTAGGGAGCCAAGCCATCGTCCAACCACGTCATGCTGAACTTGATTCAGCATCTACCGTGAACCGGAGGAGACCCTGAAGCAAGTTCAGGGTGACGGGTGACAACACTCTAGTCGTCGGACACGCAGCAGTCTCGGAGCTCACGCAGGAGGGTGTCCAGGTCGACGTCGTGCATCACTGCGCCGTCGCGCACGGTGCCGATGCTGACCATCATGCACGTTCGGCATGGCATACCATGCCCTTCAAACACGTCGATGCACTCCGGGTGCTCCCGAAGCACGTCTTCAATAACACTGTCCCTGTCGATCTCCATATTGCACCTCTATCACCCTCTAGATCGGTATATCGAAGTGGAACAGCCATCCCAGGCCCATCAGGAGCAGTGTCACTACTACCCAGCCTGAGGCTGCCTGGAGGAATCCGGCGTTCCATAGCCTCTTGAAGCCGGTCACTTCCATGCCGGGATTGGCCTGGTATTTGGCGAGGAGTTCCCGGCCTGCCGCTATTCCACTGGCCAACTGCTTATCTGTCGGTGGCTTGGTGGTGATGAACCTCTGCATCAGCCCGCCCACCTGCCGCCAGCCCGCCAGTACCGCTACCAGCGCGATGATCATACCCACGTCGGTGCCGAGGCGGTTGGTGATAAGCATGAATATCGCCGCGGCTGCGAGCAGGTTGGAGCCGCACCTCGGGTGGACTCTCTCCATCCGGCGGACCGCCTCCGTGGTCAGGTCTTCTCCGGTCTCGATTGCGTGGACGGTCATATGCTCGGCGGCGTGGTAGCCGGAGAGCGGCGAGAACCGGATCATCAGCATCATGAGCACCGCGGAGAGAGCCGTTGCCACATAAGCCCACGTTATTTCGAGAGTGGGCACATACGAAATCGGGATCATCGCTTTCACAGCCGGGAATGAGTGGAAGCCGTATCGGATCAGCCAGTCGAGGCCGTAGACCATCATTATTGACGCTACTACCATTGCCATCATCGCCACGCCGGTCAGCGCCATTCCTAGGTCGCTTGCGCCCGATGCGTAGTTGCCGGAGGTCAGGCGGACCCCCAGGGGAGTGGCCAGGCCGCCGACGCTGGGCGGGCGCAGGCTCCCGGTCATCAGGGCAATCAGGTCGCGCCGGAAGACCACCCCTCTCAGCACGCCGTAGCTGTCCAGCACCGGCAGCAGGTCCGGCCCGGAGTCCGCGAAAAGCTTGGCAACCTGCGCCGGGTCTGAGCGGTCGGAGATGAAAGTATCCAGCCGTTTGGCGATCTGGCCGACGGCAGCGCCGTCCTGAGCCATATCCGCCGAGGCCAGGTGGGCCGCGATCTCCCGTTCGGTGACAACCCCAAGCCCGCCCACGCTAAGCCGCACCAGCGCGCTCGCGCCATCCCCGGAGCCAATCACCGCGGCGGCTTTGCGGATGCTGTCTTCTTCCCGCAGCATCTGCGGCTGTTTGATTATACCGGCTATGCCGGCGGTGTTAGTTGTCATCTGGCCTGTCTTTGTGGTATTATATGCACTACGATTCCTTGCTCCGATACTTCAGGAGGTTCCTTTAGATATGTCCAATATATGTGATGTCTGCGGCAAAGGCCCCCAGTACGGCCAGAATATAAGACACGTCCACTCCGGAGCGTGGGCCCTGCGCGCGCCGAGAACCAAGCGGCGATGGCTGCCCAACCTGCAGACCGCGCGGTCAATGGTAAACGGCGCCCCGAAGAGACAGAAAGTATGCGCCAAGTGCCTCAAAGCAGGCAAGGTAGTAAGAGCGGTCCGCATCATCCCAACAGTCTAGCTAGGTATATTCTAGCAGAAGTGAGTCAGTATAGGAAAAGCCGGGTTACGCCCGGTTTTTCTTTTGTACGGCGGGTGGCGGGAATCCGGGTTGACGGTTGACAGTTGACGGTTGACGGTTTACTCGGTCCGGGCTGCACAGCGGCGGGTGAGTTGGTGTTTCGAGTTGGCCGGAAAAATGCACCTCCATAATTACAAGGCAATTCATGGGCCGTTTTGTTCACTAGTTTTCCGAAAATAGTTGCAACTATTTTTCACGCGAGGCTGTACGGGGGTGGGGCTCCGGCGCAGTCGTCGGCGGAAGTTGCGGGGATGTGGGGCTGGGGTTGCTCTGTAACACAAAGCGTAGTGTTGGGGATATGGAGATCGCGAGGAGATACATGGATGACTACATCGGGAGAACACAGAATGAATAAAAACACCACCGCCGTCTCGTGGGAAGAAGCGCGAAAGCAGTTGATGGGGGAAGATGCGGAATTTGCCTCAGCCGTGGAAGAACTGGCTCCTGAGTATGAGATTGCCAGGCAGGTCGTGACAGCCAGGCTGCAGAGCGGTATGACTCAGGTACAACTCGCCGCAAAAATCGGGACACGACAAGGAAACATCAGTCGCATAGAGCGTGGCCAGCAGAACACCTCCATTGGGCTGCTCAACAAAGTAGCAAAGGGCCTTGGCAAGAAGCTGCGTGTATCTATCGGATAGCATCTCCACTTACTCAGGTTCAGCTTCGGGGTTTCCGGACGGGCTGAGGGGCTTCGTGCCATTGTAGCCGCTGGCGTTGGTTGCGGCTGAGAGCCAGAGGACGTCAAGAACACAGCGACTTACTGGCGTAGATCAGGACGGGTCAACCTGAGCCCTGTACAACAGATTGTCCAGATGCACCAAGACCTGTCGGAACGCTCCCCGACTTCCAGCATCCATCTGCATATACGCGGAATCGAACCAGGTCTTCAGGCGCGGGAAGAGAGTGGAGACCTCTATTTCCGCAGCGGAAAGAGTCATTAACGCATGGAGGTAGTTGCGCCGTTCTTCGTTGCTGGGACTCTCAGGCAGGCCCTGCGACAGAATGTGCTCACGGATTTCGTCGTCTCGTTGACTTGATGGGAGTCTGGTGCCTATATGCGCCGTTGACGTTGCGGACTCTGCAATCCTTCGTCTGAGATGCCTTCTTGATGCGGATGTTGACATCGTGTTGTCAACCAATTCTAGAAGGTCTTGCGCAGATAACCCAGCCTTACTAGCGAAGTAGTAAACCGGCAGAGTGCTGGCGGACTCGAAGCAAATTGCCGATATATACTCCCTTGGCTCTCGTACATCCTCCTGATCGAGAAACGCATGCACAATGTGCGGCGTATTGATGCCGCTTGTTCGTCTGACGATCTCTCGCGTCGGCTGTACCAAACCCGCATCCACTACCTGAACATCGCCGATAACCTTGAGCGTAGGCGCTCCGTCTACCTCGGTAAAATCACCTTCACGGATGAACGATAGCTTGGGCAGTAAAGACTCGTCTATCATAAATGATCCCGCCCCGCCCGTTACTTCTCCATTCACGGTGTCCATCACGGCAGCGTTTCTTACGCCCACACTCGCGATCTTGTTTAGCAGCTTCATCCAGTGGTCACGTTCGCGGTTGCGGATTGCGTCTAGGATCCCACGCAGTTCCGGGTACCTTATCTGCTCGGACCGACCGCGATATCGGTAGTATATCTCCCCTTGTCTGCACTTGCCTTGTTCAGAGTTCTTGAGACAGATAAGCGGTTTTTGTTCCGTTTCGTGAATGTATATTATGCCGAAGAGTTTGCCGCCAAACTCGTACTCCCAGGGTTCCCATGCGATCTCGGGAGCAAAGTGCTCGTTCAGCAGGCCTGTGATCTTCTCGGTCTCCAGCTCTGTGAAGTTTGTGCTCGCCAGACCCAAGAGTGTTCTGGGTCTGTCCTTAACGCCGAAGACTAGGTAACCCCCCTGATTATTGGCAAACGCGGCGAAAGTTCGCAGCTTATCTCTGCAGGCCGCAAAGCTAAACGTTTCGCGGAACTCCAGTCGATTGCCTTCTCTTGATATGATGAGCGATGGATCGTCCACTCGCACCCTGAAGATGCTTCTGAGTGCAATTTCAGAGAATGGTTCTGCTGATTCAGAGAAGTGCCCCGGCATTTGAGTAATCTCCAACTATGTGAATGGTTCACCGCCATTGCGGTCTGCTGTATCTTGATGCGATCATCCCGGTACAAGAATCCCGCTCTCTTGAAGGGGTTTCGCACGCCGTAGTTGCTTGCCTTTGTGACCCGCCTACTCCGCCACAAACCTAGTCAATACAGATCCCTTGCCGTCCTCGCTCAGGACGATGAGGCTGGGCCTGCCCTCGTTCTTCGGGTCGCACACCTGCAGATCGACTACCTTGTCATCCAACTTTGGGCTTTTCCATATCTCGGAATACGTGTCTCCATCCCACTGCAGCAAGTAGAAGTAGCCGCCGGACGGCTTGTCTTTGTCGTTCAGGTCTTTGGTGGACTCATTCTTGCACACCACGATATAGGGTCGACTCTTGGGAACTGCTTGCCAAATTGTGGTTCTGCCGGCCTCCCTGTTGCCATAGCTGTTTTCCGTGATTGCCTTTCGCGTCCCATCTTTCGCGAATACTTCCAGTGGCCCCCCACCGGCCTGTGTTGACAAACGCACGAGTTCGGTTTTGCCGTCGCCGTCCAGGTCAGCAGCCGTATCAGCACGCAAACGGCAAGCCTGTGCCGTATTCGCCTCAAACGGGTCAGCGGAATCAGCAGGAACGACTCGGTATTCACTGCCACCGCAGTATACAAAGAGACCATCTACGAGAGTAACATCGCGTATCTCAGTGTCAGTGTAACGCAGTTCGTGCGGAGCGTATTGACTGCCGTCCCACCTGTACCCGTTGGTGAGTTCGTTGCGGCTCACGGGGCACAACGAGATGTAAGCCGGCAGACCAGCGCTCTGAATGACTCGCAGTTGAGGGTCATCTCTCCATTCTGCAGGAAGCTTTTGGCCCTGCCAAGTCCTTCTGAAGACTCCGTCTTGCCACCTGTGCACGGAAACCCAGCATTTCTGTCCTCCATATGAGACCCCAGCCAAGAGGGAGGTAGAATCACCTTTGAGATTGCCTGCCGAGAAGGAACACAACCTATCGCTCGCTATCCTCTCTCGCCAGGCAGCCCTGAACGTGCTTCCACCCAACACGCCTGCATTCTCGCGCTTGCCCAGATAGGTTCCTTCGCCCAGAAGCGAAGCTGTGGGTTTGTCCTTGTCCGCGGTTGTGTCGTTGGGTTTCGACTTGCCGGAATCGCTGCCGGTGTTAGCAGAACCTGTACTGATGTCGCCTCCAACCACGGCGTCCGCTGCGCTTACGGCCTTCCCAGACTCGATGGAGACAACCCGTGCATCTATGGACACCTTCGAGTTGGCCTCCGAGATACTACCCAGCACGATCAGGCTTGCGCCCAGCAGCTTGCCTATCTGCTTCTGGGTATCGGGGTCAACCAAGCCGCTCATGCCGATCTTGAGTTCCTTGAGGGCTTTCTCTAACTGCGCCCTCTCTACCACGTCGAAGTGACCTGACTTTATGAACGCGGTCGTGAGCTTCTCCTGCAGAATCCTTGGAACAGCATCGCCTCTGACATTGATGTTCTCAAACTCAGCGATGACGACTGTTTGCCCCTTCAACGCCTTGACCTTCTCGGAATCCGTCAGGTCCCTCACCAGGGCTGTAGAGGTGTCGCGCATTGTGTCTTGGGCGAAGAGGCACGTGCCAGCCACACCCAAGATTACGATGGCCAGCGCAAAGTGAACCAAAATGAGTGGACTTCTCGTGCGTATTCGCATGAAACTGTCCTTTCTGTTAAGCGGATTGGCTATAGAGTAGACCTTTGGGAATAGGGATGTCAAGCGGCGGAGGCAGGTTTCGACTCCGCTCAACCATCGATTGCGCGGTGGAAGGGCCCTCACCCCAGCCCTCTCCCGAGCGTGGGAGAGGGGGACATCAGTGGTACCTCAAAACCTCAAACCGTTGCAACCGAACAGCCTCACCCCGACCAATCCCGGCCTTCTGCATGGCTATGCTTACCTGGTACTCTACCGTGTCGACGCCTTCGAGGTCAGGCAGCAGGAGGCCCTTTTTGTAGCCGCTGGTTACTATTACGCCGTAGCGCTTGGGGTCGAGCTGGTCGAGGGTGTCTATGGGTTCGGGTTCGGTCAGGACGTCTACTGAGTACTGGAGGTGGGGGAGTTCCTGGGGGCTTACCAGGGCGAAGCGGGGGTCTTTGCTGCAGGCTGATATGGCGTTGTTGATTATCTCTTCGGCCAGGGAGTTGCAGCACGGCTCGATTGTGCCTATGCAGCCTCGGAGCTCACCGGCGATCTTGATGCACACGAACACCCCGGCCTGTTTGGTCCTGAGTTCCTCGCTGGTGTCCTCCGGGACCTTTATCTTCTTGTGGTCGCGTATGTAGGCTTCGGTGGCTGCCATCGCCAACCGCACGTGTTCACTCTGTTGCTCCGTCATCGCGTTTCTCCGTTTCCGGCTTCCGGCCGATCCTGGGTTCGGTGCCGTCCATCAGTCGGCGAATGTTCGAGCGATGCTTTGTTATTATTGCGAGTGCAGCCAACAAGCCCAGTATTTTGTAGCTCAGGGGTGGGTTGTCGATGCCTATATAGGATGCGGTGAACATCAGGAGCGCCACCGACACAGCAGCTATTATCGATGCCACCGACACATACCTGGTAACAAACACCAATATCAGCCACAGCGGGAAGATAATGGCCGCGACCGGTGGGCTGAGGCCGATGATCACTCCCAGGCTGGTCGCAACGGCCTTCCCGCCTTTGAACCTCAGGAACACCGAATACGAGTGCCCGACCACAGCCAACAGCGCCCCGACCACCACCAGCCAGTCCGTCAGCCCAAGCTTCTCACACAGCAGAACCGCCACAAGACCCTTGAGGGTATCCAGCGCGAACACTGCGATGCCTGGACCCGGGCCGAGGGTGCGGTAGACATTGGTCGCGCCGATGTTCCCGCTGCCGACTTCCCGGATATCGATGCCCTTCAGCAGCTTGGCGATAATCCAGCCAAACGGCGCCGCCCCCAAAACATAGCAAGCCACCCAAGCGATAACCATCATACGCGGCGCCTCGGGGGAATACCGAGCACGGAAGGGACTAATTGACATGGATATACATGATGAACAGGATAGGACACGGAAAAACCAAATCCTGAATATCCTGTACATCCATGTTCAAATTCCGTCGTGCCTTCCCTCATCTGCTCTCCTTCTTTGGTTTTCGGAAGGACATTCGGATGGGGGTGCCTTCGTAGGGGTAGACTTTGCGGATCTGGTTCTCCAGGTATCTCTCATAAGTGAAGTGGACCAGTTCGGGATTGTTCACAAATACCACAATCGTCGGCGGGTTCACATCCGGCATTGTAGCGTATTTGATGCGAAGTTCTTTGCCCGCGTGGGTGTGCGGGTGGGAATCGATGGCGTTCTGGAGTATCTCGTTAAGCTCCGCCGTGGGGATTCGGAAAGCCGCGTTGTTGACTGCGTCCGCTGCGGTGTCCAGCGCCGCCGCGACCCCGTATCCGGTCTTGGCCGAGGTAAACACAACCGGCGCGTATGCCATGTATGGGACGGCCTGCAGGATCTGGTCGGATACCTCCCGCATCACATCCCCCTCGCACAGGTCCCACTTGTTCACCACGATCACGCACGGCTTCCCGGCCTCGTCCGCAAACCCCATAACCCGCTTGTCGCCGTCGCGCAGGCCGTCGTGGGCGTCTATGAGGACCAGAGTAACATCCGCGCGCTCAATGGACCGCAGTGCCCGCAGGACTATGTAGTACTCAATGCTGCCCTGAACCTTGCCGGCGCGCCTGATGCCGCCGGTATCGATCAGCACCAGCTTCTTGTCGCCGAACTCGAAGGGGGAGTCGACGGCGTCGCGCGTGGTGCCCGGGACATCCGATACTATGGCTCTCCTCTGCCCGAGGATCGAGTTCACCAGGGAGGACTTTCCGACGTTGGGCCTGCCGACTATGGCGATCTTGATTGTGTCCTCGCCATACTCCGGCTCTGGCTCGGCCTCGGCGAACAGCTTGACGACCTCATCCAGCAGGTCCGCAACCATCCGGCCGTTGTGCGCCGATATCGGATGCACATCGCCGATCCCCAGAGCGTAAAACTCCAGAGAATCGTGCTCGCGGCGGTCGTTGTCGGCCTTGTTCGCCACCACCAGGATCGGCTTCTTCGAGCCTCTGAGGTGGTCAGCTATCTCGTTGTCGAGAGGGTGGGGGCCGGTCGCTGCATCGACCATAAAGAGGATGATGTCCGCTTCCGACATCGCCGCCTCGGCCTGCTCGGTGACCTCCGCCTTCATTGGGTCGATCTCATTGAGAAGCAGGCCACCGGTGTCGACCATCACGAAGTCGCGCCCGTTCCACTCCGCATCCGCGTACATGCGGTCGCGCGTCACCCCCGGCATATCCTCGACTATCGCGATACGCTTGCCGACTACTTTGTTAAACAGAGTGGACTTGCCCACATTGGGCCTGCCCACGATAGCTACCATTGGTTTGCTCATGTTATGTACCGTACACTCTTCCTTCCCATTTTTGGGACATTGTATGTACTTCGACATAGAGAAGGTGTTTTCCTCTAGTGACGTAACGCGGGTGGTTGGGATATGATATGCTATGATGCTAAGTCTTGACCCAGGAGCTGCTATGCGCGCCATCTTGCTAACAACAATCGTTCTGGCTCTCCTTGCCCTCAGTATTCCCATATCGGCCGGTCAGAATGCCACAATCACCCTCGACAAGTCCAGCGTGGGCGATAAGCTCGTTGGGAATGGCTTGGAGGCGTGGGTGGGGGATCTTGCTTCTGAATGCCTCGCTGAGGCCGGCGGACGCAAGTGTTGGACCTTGCCGATGGGGGACTCGGCGCGCTATCTCTACGTGCGCGTTTTGGATAAGGCATTCAAGGGTGGCAAGACGCATGTTCGGGTGACTGTCACGGCGCTGGACACCCCAGGGATAATCCAGATCGACTACGACAGCTACCTCTTCCCCTGGGTCGGGAAGACTGTGAACGGCACGGGGGCCGGCGCTTGGAAGGAATACGTGTTCGACCTCCCGGACGCGGGGTTTACCGAGCGGTGCAACGGCGCGGACTTCCGCCTGACCTCCGATCGGCCTTTCAGCGTTTCCAGCATCTCGGTCGAACTGGTCAAGCGGATATCGAAACCGGACAGCTTCCTGTCCAAGTTCACTCTCAAGCCCATTCCCAGGTTCAGCCCGGACAGGATGGGGTTCGCGTTCGGGGGGATGCATTGGGGAAAAGGCGGAATCACCCCGGAGATTATGGACAGGGAACTGCGGCTGTGCAAAGACCTTGGAATGGGGTGGATAAGGCAGTTTCCGGAGTGGGGCGAGATCGAACCGAACAAGGGCGTGTTCAAATGGGAGCGGGCAGACTACACCGTGAACAGAGCGCATGATTTCGGCATGAAATGCTTGGGCGGTGTCGGGTTCTGCACCGACTGGGCAGCCGATGCTCCTGACTCAGTAGTCGGTTTCGGACGAACTAAGTACCCGCCCAAAGACATGAAAGACCTCGATGACTACGTCTACGCCGTCGTCAGCCACTTCAAGGGCAAAGTCGACTACTGGGAAGGCTGGAACGAGATGAACGCGGTTGGCGGGTTCTGGAATGTGCCGCCGTCGGGCAGGGACCCTGTGGAGCACTATGTCGCGTGGCAGAAGGCGTTTTACAAGGCAGCCAAGCGGGCGAACCCGAAGTGCGTGGTGCTTACAGGCGGCTTCGCCGACATGGCAAACCTCGCCGGAGACATTGCCAAGTACTACGAAAAGGGCCTCAAGGGCAGCTTCGATGTGATGAACATCCACATCTACGGCGCCGACCCGCGCGACTGGATGTCGAAGCAGATTCCGTCGGTGGTCAAAGTGATGCGCCACTACGGCGACGGCGACAAGAAGATATGGATCACGGAAACCGGATGGCCGGTCAACGATAACCACCCCTACGCGAGAACTCTTGCCCAGCAGGCAGAGTGGGCGCCGTGGCTTGCGTCAGTCGCTCTGGCGTATCCGCAGGTAGACAAGGTCTTCTTCTTCGAACTGCGCGACCGCGCCACGGATGGCCTGTTCGGTTGGTACGACGCCGGCTTCAACCCGAGGCCGGTAGTCCAAAGCTGGAATGACTTTCTGAAGACAAACCCGCGGAAACCGTGAGCTGGTCGGTTCGCTCCCAGGATAGCGTGCGCGTCGTGCTGGACTCGATCCGGCATATGTTTCTGATCCAGAGGAGACCCTGAAACGAGTTCAGGGTGACGTCTGAGAACACAGAAAAACGGGCAAGTTTAGAACCCCACTATCGACGGGTAAGACAGAATGTTAGCCACGTCCGACGAATGTGACTATAATATGTGGGGTGTGACGCTGTAGTGGTAGGCGATGTGATTGGCCAGTCAGTTGTAGCGGCTGGAGTGTGCGGTGGTTGGCGGGGAATCCAGATCAGCGTGAGCGGTTGCTTCCCCTCAATACTATCCTCTACCAGTTTTGCAATCCAACAGAAGAGATGGCACGGATGTTTGTGCGATATTGCGGCCGACAGGTAGCGATTGACGTAGTTTGCGAAGGGAGTTGTGATGGAAGATAAGGCAACCATATCTGTGAATGGTGAGGGAAACGAGGTCACGGTTGTAGGGTCGGGTTCTCTGGACTTTACCAACTCCAAAGAGTTTCACGACGGCTTGAGAACAGCCTCGCAGACTGCGGACAAAGTGAATGTGGACCTGGGCGGGGCGGAGTTTATAGACACCCAGATCGTCCAGGATCTGGCCACTGCCGCTGTGACCCTGATGAAGAGAGACAGACGGCTGAACGTGATAGTGCGGGAGGAAGCGTATCCTCTGCGCGTCCTCAGGATATCCGGTTTTGAGCAGATTATGGACATACAGGTCGAGCCGGGGCGGGCTTCGTAGTGACGTTTCGCAATTCAGATGTTTAGGGGTAATGATGAAGTGGCCCATAACGGTTCGGAACCAGTGAGAGATTGCGCGTGCGGAGAACCGCGAGTGACTGAAGAGCGGTACCGCTCGTTATTCGCGAGTCTCAATGAGGGCTTCGCTCTCCACGAAATGATCTATGATGAGTCCGGGAAGGCCGTTGACTATCGGTTCCTGGACATCAACGAGGCGTTCGAGCGGCAGACCGGCCTCAAGCGGGAAGATGTTGTGGGCAGGCCGATGCGCGAAGCCCTGCCGACAGAAGACCTCTATTGGGTGGAAATCTACGCAAAGGTCGCCGACGGTGGCGAAGCAATACGTTTCCAGAACTACAGCAGCGCCCTGAGCAGATGGTTCGAGGTCTACGCTTTCAGTCCGGTGAAGGGCCAGTTCGCGGTGCTGTTTTTCGACGTTACCGATCGAGTCAAGCGTGACGATGAGCTTCGCAGGCTCAATCGAACGCTGAAAGCCATCAGCGACAGCAACCACGCCATGTTTGATGCCACAGATGAGGCCCAGTACTTGCAGGAAGTCTGCAGGATTGTGGTGGAAGATTGCGGTCACGCGATGGTCTGGATAGGCTATGCCGAGCACGACCGCGGCAAGACCGTCAGGCCGGTTGCGCAAGCCGGATTCGACCAGGGCTACCTGGATACACTCCGAGTTACCTACGCGGACACGGACAGGGGTCGCGGCCCAACCGGGACCGCAATCCGGACCGGCAAACCAAGCCAGAGCAGGAACATGCTGACCGACCCGAAGTTCGGGCCTTGGCGAGACGAGGCCCTGAAGCGCGGCTACGCGTCTTCCGCGGTTTTCCCCCTTATGAATGAAGGCAAAGCATTTGGGGCGATCAACATATACTCCAGGGAACCGGACTCATTCGCCGACGAAGAGGTGAGCCTGCTTTCGGAGCTGGCATCCGATCTCGCCCACGGTATACTCGCGCTGCGGATGTGCGCCTCCAAAGAGAAGGCCGAAGAGGAGCTTCGCCAGAGTGAAGAGCGTTACAGGGCCTTGGTGCAGACGGCCCCCGATGCCATAATCGTCCACCGAGACGGTCACTTTCTCTACGCCAACGCGGCGGCCCTGCATCTCTACGGGGCCGACTCTCTCGAACGATTGGCCAGCTACAGTGTCTCAGACCTGATAACCGCGGATGATCGCCAGAATGTGATCGAACGGATTCGGGCGGGGATGGCCGGGCAGGTCCTTCCACGAAGACTGACCAAGCTGGTGCGGCTTGACGGCAGAGAGGTCGATGTAGAATCGACTTCTTCGGCTATCGAATACCAGGGAATGCGCGCTGTGCAGGTGTTCATCCGCGACATGAGCGAGAGGAAACGTATCGAAGAGGCTCTCGTGGGGACAAACAGCCGCCTTGCGCTGCTCTCGGAGACTGCGAGCCAACTGCTCCGGGCCGAAGACCCAGAAGCCCTCGCGCAGTCGTTGTGTGAGAATGTGCTCGGACACTTGGGGGGAGATGTCTTCTTCAACTTCCTGTTGGATGAGGCGAGCGGGCGCCTGCATCTCAATGCCTGCGCAGGCATCCCCGAGGAAGAGAAGAAAGCAATCGAGTGGCTGGACTTTGGAGTTGCGGTTTGCGGTTGTGTTGCCAAAGATGCCCAGCGCATCATTGCCGAGGATATACGAAATTGCCCCGAGCCGCGGACTGACCTGGTCAGGGGATTAGGCGTCCAGGCGTATGTTTGCCACCCGTTATTTGGCCATGCGGGTCTGGTGATAGGCACGCTGTCGTTCGGGTCTAAGACGAAGACTCGCTTCGAGGACGACGAGATTGCGTTGATGAAGACAGTGGCCGACCAGGTTGCCACAGCTATGGAGCGCAAACGGGCGGCGCAGAGAGAACGCGAGCTTGATGCGCATAAGCGCGATTTCTACCGCCAAACCCTTCTCGCCGCGACAGACGGCAAGCTGCACATGTCGGAACTGGACGAGATAGCAGCAGTCACCGGTGACCCGATCGCGTCGTGGCAGATATCCGTTCTTGAAGACGTGAGAAATGCCCGTGAGTCGATAATCGCGCTGGCTGGGGAGGCTGGAATGGACCGCAGCAGGGTCAACGATTTCACCGGCTGCGTCGTCGAGGCCATGGCAAACGCCTACAAACACGCCCACGGGGGCAACGCCTCGCTTTACAGTACAGATCACAAGCTGGTGTTTGTGGTGTCGGACTCAGGCCCTGGGATAGGTGCGATGGCGCTGCCGGACGTTGCGCTCACCAGAGGCTTCAGCACCGCCTGGACGCTTGGTATGGGCTACAAAGTGATGATCCACTTCGCCGACAAGGTCTACCTGGCTACCGGCCCCGAGGGAACCACTGTCGCCCTCGAGATGGGAATCCAGCCCCAACCAGTGGTGTTACTAACGGATAGCAAATAGCCGACGGCGGACGTGTAGTTCGCCATCGGCTGCCGGTCCGGAGCTATAGGCTGGATCCACCCACCAGGCTCTGGATATTGATCGGGACTGAGTTGAAGTTTTCGACTCTCGTGCCGAACTTGCCCAGGGTGTTTTCCACCACCGTGAAGTCGAACCCCGGGATGATCACATCGTCCCAGTAGTTGCAGACTCCGCGCAGCGCAAGATCGAGCATGTTGATTATCTGGTTCCCCAGCGGCTCCTCTGAGTTGAGCGTTATTGCCCCATAGAACTCCTGCGCTTCGGTGTAGCCGGAGTTGTGGACTCCGGTGTATGGCTTCTGGTTCTGAAGCTCAACCCGCCTGCCGATACGCGCGCTGACCTCGTCGGAGAACGATGCGAAGTAGTCCACGAGGGCCTGCTCCACCAGTTTGGCCGGCAAGCCTTTCGCCGCGACTTCGACGAATGCGTTATGCCCCGCCCAGTATCCGCCCTCCACAAGGTTGAACCAGTACTTCTGCTCCTGCGTGACCTTTGAGGGGTTGTCCACCGCGATGAACGATCTACGGCAGCAGGAGCTGAGGCCGTCGCGTTTCGGGCCGGCGCCTACATGAACCCAGTCGCCTTCCTGGATCACTCGGTTCAGCGCTCGACCTATGAGGGTGCGGTTGGCCTCGCCTGTGCCGACAATGATGGGGAATCCCCAGCCCTCCGCCCCGAGTTCGTGGCCGACAAAGGCCCCCCACGCGGCAAGCTGCGATTCCATAACACCTGGCCTTGCCACGGCTGCCATTGCTCTGATCATGGCGTCTGAGATCTTGCAAGCCTCACGGGTCAGGGCCATCTCGGTGTCGGACTTCTCATACTTGGTCTTGTAGTATATCTCCTGGACATCGATCAGGTTGTCCTTGCCGACAAGCTCCTCGAGATAGTCGATGACTGCGCCGGGCACAACCTGTCGAGGCGAGAGCAGGCCGATCTTATCCGTTCGCTTTGAACCAGCAGCTTCCGCGAAGACATCTTCGAGTCTGGTAGCCTGGACCGGGTATTCCTCGTCGGCAAGCTGGAACATCTGAACCTTGCGAACCGTTGCCCCGGCTCTTCCGGCAAGCTGCTCGGCAACGTATCCGCCTTCGAGTCCCGCGGCAATGACAAATCCGTTTTCGCCGATGGCACCGGCGCACTGCTCAACCGATAGATTAGTGTTGCCGCCGAGGTAGGGGACGTCGCCTGCGTAGTTCTCATCGGAGAAGACGAAACCCACGGGAATCCCGACTGCCGAAAGTTTGGCTGCGATAGTCTTCTGCCTGGCGAGAAACTCGGACTTCTGCACCATCAGGGTCTTGTCAGCGGCCTCGCAGTTCTCCAGTATCCGCGCCACCTTGGCGAAATCGTCTTTCATATCCTTGATACGCTCGAATCCCACTCCGCTCATCGATACTCCTCCGCCATTGTCGACAGTTCGCTTCAACAAACTCTAGGCCAAATCGCTCTTGTTGTCAACTGCAAGTTGAGTATGGATTTTGAGTATGGACTGTGGGGACATTATGAGGTAGACTATGATTGCTCAACTTGGATGTTGGGGTTGTGATCTATTCTGTGCCGAAAGGAACCGGAGATGAGATATGCTGGTCTGCTGCTGATCGCGTTGGTCTGCGTCGCGACTAGCCTGGTCTCGGTTCCCGCTTTTGGGGATGAGGCGTTTCTGGCTGTTAGTGTCAACCAGTCCGTCGATCAGGCCGACCCCACGGGCTCTTCTCCGATCAAGTTCACGGTGGTTTTCAGCGAGCCTGTGACGGATTTTGAGGCACAGGATATTGCCCTGTCAGGTACGTCTGGGGCGACCGTTGCTGAGATTGTCATCTCGACCGGCGACTTGACGACTTACGTGATTGAGGTCAGCGGGATGACTCAGAGTGGGACCGTGATTTCCGGTATCGCGGCAGGCGCGGTGCACAATGCCTCGGGCAACGCGAACGCTGAGTCTACCAGCACGGACAACGAGGTCACTTACGACATTACCGCTCCCACGGTGACAATGGACCAATCCGGCGATCAGGCCGATCCCACGAACCTGACATCGATCAAGTTCACAGCAGTTTTCAGCGAGCCCGTTTTGGGCTTTGATACCGGCGATGTGAGCCTCACAGGCACGGCAGGGGCGACTATTGCTGAAGTCACCAACCCGTCCGGCGACTCTATGACATTCGAGGTTTCTGTCAGTGGGATGACTCGGAGCGGGACGGTCATTGCAGCGATAGCAGCAGGCGCAGCCTATGACGCCCTGGGCAACGCGAACGCTGAGTCTACCAGCACGGACAACGAGGTCACCTACGACATTACTGTTCCAACGGTGACAATTGACCAATCCGTCGATCAGACCGATCCCACGGGCCTGACACCGATCAAGTTCACAGCAGTTTTCAGTGAGCCGGTAACGGGCTTTGATACCGGCGACGTGAGCCTCACCGGCACGGCAGGTGCGACCATTGCTGAAGTTACCAACCCGTCCAGCGACTTGATTACATTTGAGGTTGCTGTCAGTGGGATGACCCAGAGCGGGACTGTAATCGCCGGCATCGCGGCTGGGGTGGCTCAAGATGCCTTGGGCAACGCAAATGCTGAGTCCACCAGCACGGACAATAAGGTCACCTACGACAGTCTCGCTCCAACGGTGAGAATTGACCAGTCCATCGCTCAGGCCGACCCAACAAGTTCTTCGCCAATCAAGTTCACAGCAGTCTTCAGCGAGCCTGTGACGGATTTCGATGCCCGGGACATCACTCTTTCAGGCACGGCAGCGGCGACTGTTGCTGAGATTGTCATCGCAACCGGCGACTTGACGACCTATGTGATCGAGGTCAGTGGGATGCGTGGACCCGGCACGGTTATCGCAACGATACCCGCGGGTGTCGCTCACGATGTTGCCGGGAATCCGAACACCGAGTCAACAAGTACGGACAACGAGGTGACTTACGACGTGCCGGTTGATCCGGTGAATGTCAGTCTTGCACCCGCCGGCGGCCCTTTGCCAGTAGATTCTACAACTACTGTCACTAGCGTCTACAGAGACCTGAATGGCTTCGGCGATCTGCGCAAGTGCTACCTGCTCATCAATTACTCGCTGCTTCAAACGAATGCCGTGCTCGTATTCTACGACGCAGGCTCCAACAGAGTCTACCTGAAGAACGATGCCAACACCAGTTGGGGGACAGGCTACTTTCCGGGGACCGACATCGTGCTCTCCAACTCGCAGTGCGAAGTCTTCCTGAAGGATGTTACGGCGAGCAAGGCCGGGACGGACATCACGGTGGCTTGGTCAATGAAGCTCAAGACAACTATGGTTGGCGGGAAGCTGTGCGGTTACATGTATGCCAGCGATGCCGCCGGCCACAGCACCGGCTGGAAGAAGCTTGCCGGATTCTACACTCCCTCCGCTCCCGTGTGCGTGAGTGTTGACCCGTCGACCGGGAACGTGCTTACCGGTGGGAGCCACGTTTTCACTACGCAATACAGCGATGAGAACGGTTATTCGGATGTCTACCGGGCCTACTTGCAGATCAGCGCAACCTCAAGCCAGGCGAACGCAGTGTTGCTCATGTACGATTCGAAGCTCAACAAGGTCTACCTGAAGAACGATGCCAACACCGTGTGGAGCACGGGCGCTGTCCCCGGCGCGGACACCGTGCTGGAGAACAGCCAGGGCATACTCCATCTCTCCGGAACCTCTGTTACCCACGTCGGAGGTCAGGTGATGTCGATCGGCTGGAGCATTTCTCTCAAAGCCAGCCAGAGTGGGCTCAAGCTGAGCGAACGTATGCTGGCAGTGGATATGGATGGGCTCAGCAGCGAATGGTCCGTGAAAGGATACCTGAGAGCACTTCTGGAGCCTCCGAAGAGCGTCTGCGTTGACCCGGGAGTCAACACTATCAGCGATGCCATCTCTATCGCAAATGACGGCGACACACTGGTGCTGGCGGCAGGGGCATACGCGCAGACAGTCCAGATGCTGGTGGCCGACAAGAGCCTCATCTTCGCTCCGGCAGGCATTGTGACCGTAGACTGCACCGGACTAGCGCTTCCCAGCCTTGAGTTCCGCAATTCGGCGTCGGTTGTGCAAGGATCCCCTGAAGCCTACTTCCAGATCGGCACGGAGGTCGCGGGAAGCGGCGGGGCGGGCAGCGGGGTCTTAGTTAGCGGAGGGGTGAGCGCGACCTCGTGCGTGACTCTCAACTTCCTGCGAGTCACCAACACCAGCAACACGGCAGCAGCCGCCATTCGCGCGGTTTCCACGTCGCTGTACACAAGCACTTCACTGTCCTGCTATGACTGCCGGGTGTCGGATGTTGCCCAGGACGGGTTTTCCTGCTCGGCCCAATCGGCCGTCTCGACAACGATGATTTGCGAGAGGTGTGTGGCGGAGAACGTGGGCGAAGACGGTTTCACCGCGCACCAGAATGCCCGGATGCTCACTACTGACTGCGAGGCATCCGGGGGACAGACCGGCTTTGCCCCATCCTTCGGGTGTTCGTGGACCAGCGAGAGAGACTATCTGCATGACAACAACAAGGGACCGCGCAGGTGCAATGTCTACCTTGCCGGCAGTCCGAACTTCTCTTCCACCGGTCTGAGGTTGGGTGGGGCCACTACCTATCACATTCGTCTGGTCGACTCGTCGGCGCTGCCTTCGATCTGCAGCATGGATGGTCTGGAGATCACCGGAAGCGCGACCAACTGGGTGTATGTCGGCAGCGGCACCGGGGCGGCGGTTCAGACTCTCAACTTCACCAATAGTGTCTTCGGCGGCAGCGTGTTGAACCACGGAATGGATGATGCCGGGGCTTCATTGGGCACCTTGCTGAATGTCAGTCTCGACGCCTGCGATCTCGATATGAGTGTGAGTGGTAAGTACGTCATAGCGAGCAGGGCAGGAAGGGGTACGAGTTGGAGCGTTACTAACTCCAAGGTTCGGAATGCTGACCCCTCAGGCGGTGGCCTGATATGCTTGGGCAATGTGAGTGTAAACGGGTGCACAGTTGAGGCTGGGGTGGTCGGCGGAATCGGGATATACGGAGCCGGCTACAATGTAACCTCGAACAATAACACCATCACTGCCATGAGACCCTACGCGGGAGGCGCGATTCAGCAAGCAGGCGACATTCTGAACCCATAGTAAGTCTCTTCGGATCGAGGTGGGGCTGGGCCAGAATCGAGAGAGTTGTTCCAAAAGTTAAGATACTGCGCAGGGCTCGCCCAAAACTGGTTTCGGACAATGTAACTTTCCAGCTCTTTCGACGTCTATACATAGGTGAAGTTACGCGCAGGGGAGTTGGTTCGGCTGCTTCCGTTCCGGGCTGTCTTCGGATCCCCTTGCCTTCTGTTGAAAGCTGGGGCGATTTCTCCCGTATTTCCAGCATGGCGCTGGAACTGGTAACACGCTCTCGGCTACGAATTGGGGGATACATGACGCCGTCTCAGGTCATCGATGAGCCTACATGTCTGACTGACGATCAGCTCAGGCAGGTTATTTCCATACACAGCGACACCGGGCAGCCGCTTGCCGACGTATTGGTGGGTATGGGCTTCTGCACGGAAAGCCAGGCCCTGAGTCTGATTGCACGGCAGGCTGGGGTGCCGTTTGTGCGCGTACAGGAGAGGGAGCTCGACCCGGACGCAATCGCGCTCATTCCCCCCGAGCTTGCTTACAGGCATCATATTCTCCCCCTCAGCGCCGATGAGTGTTCCATTCGGGTGGCCGTTACCGATCCGTTCAACGTGGCGGTTTCCGACGACATCCGGCTGGTCACGGGCCGCACAGCGGAGATAGTGTTTGCAGACCCACAGGATATACAGCGGCTAGTCGAAGAGCACTACATGCGCCGGATGATCTCCGACACCACCGATGAAGATATTGAGATTCTGGACGATACGTCGGAAGAGTTGGGCGATCTGGAGCGGATGGCGCGGGAAGCGACAGTCATCAAGTTCGTGAACCTTATCCTTCGACAGGCGGTTCAGGAGAGGGCTAGTGACGTCCACGTTGAACCCTTTGAGAAGGAGATGCGGGTCAGATACCGGATCGACGGCGTCCTCCACGAGATTTCCTCGCCCCCCAAGCGGCTGCAGGCGGCGGTCATCTCAAGGCTCAAGATCATGGCCAGCCTCGACATCGCGGAGCGGCGGCTCCCGCAGGATGGCCGTATCAAGACCAAGATAGCAGGTCGCGAGGTCGACATCCGCATATCCACCATCCCGACCCTGTATGGGGAGAGTGTGGTCCTGAGGCTGCTGGACCGCAGTTCAATGAACTACTCCCTCGAGAACATCGGAATGCTGCCGGATATGATGGAGGCGATGGAGGCGGTAATCAAGATCCCGCACGGGATGATACTGGTCACCGGCCCCACGGGAAGTGGAAAGACCACCACCCTCTATGCCGCGTTGCAGAGGGCCTATTCCCCCGAGAAGAAGATCATCACCATCGAGGACCCGGTCGAATACCAGTTCGATGGTATCAACCAGATCCAGGTCCACCCGAAGATCGGCCTCACTTTCGCGGCGGGCCTCAGGCACATTCTCAGGCACGACCCGGACGTAATAATGGTCGGGGAAATCCGAGACCTGGAAACGGCGGAGATAGCGGTCCACTCAGCGCTTACCGGCCACCTTGTGTTCAGCACGCTCCACACCAACGACGCCGCGGGCGCGGTTACCCGCCTTCTGGAGATGGGGATCGAGCCTTACCTGGTGACTTCCAGCGTTGAAGCTCTGGTTGCACAGAGGTTGGTCAGAACGATATGCCCGAACTGCAAAGAACCTTACGAGGCATCGAAAGCTGCTGTTGCCAAGATCGGAAAGAATGGTCACGACGGCTACACTCTCTATCGGGGGCGTGGCTGCGACCAGTGCAAGCACACAGGCTACAAAGGCCGAACAGCCATCTACGAAATGCTGATGGTCGACGACGCGATAAGGACCCTGGTGCTGGAAAGAGCGCCCGCGACAGCCATAGCGGATACAGCGTGCCAGCACGGTATGAGAACGCTCCGTGAAGACGGTTGGATCAAGGTCAAGAATGGCGTCACCACAATAGATGAGGTCGTGAGAGTTACCCAGGAGGAAGAGATAGAGGTATAGGTCGCTCTGACCTCCATCCAGATCAATGCCAAACTACTCCTACCAGGGACTGGACAAGTCCGGCAAACAGGTTTCCGGACAGATTAGCGCGGATGACGGGCGAACCGCCTTGCTGCGGGTAAAGGCGCTGGGGGTGTACCCCAAGGACGTCCGCATGGTTGCGCAGGCGTCGGCTTCCGGGCGCAAGCGTCCGGCGAACGGCGACAAAATCGGACGGGTTCGCAGTTCTGACTTGACCATATTTAGCAGGCAGTTGGCGAACCTTGTCGGAGGCGGGCTGCCCCTGATGCGCACGTTTTCGGCTCTTACGGAACATACGGAGAGCGTCTCCCTGAAGACTGTGCTGGAGAAGATGCAGCGCGAGATCAAGGGGGGCAAGGCGCTTTGGGAAGCGTTAAATGAGTTCCCCGCAGTCTTCCCGCCGCTGTACGTGAGTATGGTCAAAGCGGGCGAGGCCAGCGGCCAGCTTTCATCGGTGCTGCAGTGGCTTGCCGGGTACCTTGAGGCGGAGCAGTTGCGCAGGAACCAGATCCGCTCGGCCCTTGCATATCCGACGCTTCTGGCCGGCGTGGGCGCGCTGACTGTGATCTCTCTGATCATATTCGTAGTGCCCAAGTTCGTGTCGATGTTCGAGGAGTTTGGCCAGGCGCTGCCTTTGCCGACCGTGGTGCTGATAGGAATGTCGGGTGTTCTGCTGCACTGGTGGTGGGCGCTGGCGGTGGTTATTGTGGGAGCGACCGTCGGCATCAAGGCCTACAAACGCACGCCTGCGGGGAAGCTAGCATTCGACGCAATCAGCCTTCGCCTGCCGCTGCTTGGAAAGCTGAATATGAAGTCGTCGGTGTCCAAGTTCGCGAGGACAACCGCCACTCTGCTACAGGGCGGGGTGCCGTTGTTTGACTCCATGACCATTGTTCGCGATGTTGTGGGCAACGAGGTGCTGGCCAAGGGAGCGGACCAGGTTCGAGAGGGCATGCGGGAAGGCGGCAGCTTCGCCTCACGCCTCAAGGAAGCGGGAGTATTCCCACCGCTGCTTACCCACATGGCGGCAGTCGGTGAGGAGACAGGCAATCTTCAGCAGGTGCTGCTGACTGTGGCGGACGCCTACGACGTGGAGGTGGAGGCAACTCTGAAGAGTGTTGTCTCGCTGCTGGAGCCAATCATCATAGTGATAATCGGGAGCGTGATCGCGTTCATAATCCTGGCGATGCTGCTGCCGGTGTTCCAGATAAATATGATGGGATAGTGACGCCCACAAAGGTGTTTCGGTATTTGAGCGGAGCCTGCGGAGCGGAAATGCCGAAACAAGGATCACTTTCGGGATTTCCACTTCGTTCAAATCCCGAAAGACCAAGCAATGCGAAACGGGGGAGAGACATTGAACAAAATACGCAAAACGGCGCTTTCCGGCAAGGCAGGTTTTACCCTGCTGGAACTCCTGGTGGTTATGGTGATCCTGGTCCTTTTGGCCAGCGTGGTTACTGTGGTTGTGGTCAAACGGGTGGAAGAGGCGAAGCACGCCAAGGCCGTGGCCGACCTTGAGACTCTGGGCGGCGCTTTGGATCAGTTCTACCTCCACTGCCAGCGGTATCCGGCTACGGAAGAAGGCTTGGACGCGCTGAGGGTCAAACCGCAGGCTGATGACCTCTCGAACTGGTCTGGGCCGTACATCAAGCGGGCAGTGGCTGCCGACCCGTGGGCCAAGCCTTATGTCTATCGATGCCCTGGTGAGCACAACCCCGACTCCTATGATATGTACTCCCTCGGACGGGATGGCAAAGAGGGCGGAGAAGGTCCGGATGCCGATATTGTCAACTGGGACTAGCAGACATCGCGGGTTTACGCTTATCGAGCTGATGGTAGTGTTGGCTATTATGGTGATCGTAAGCGCTGTAGCCGTGATCTCCGTGCAGCCTATCCTTGCCGACGCGAGGATGCGTTCCGGATGTCGGATGGTCGCATCGATAATCAACTACGCCCGCAGCCACGCGGTAACAACCAATAGCGTGGCGCGCGTAGTGGTGGTTGATGGGAAAAGCATCGAGATCGACGTCTATGCGGACAGTATGCTGCAGGGGGCCAGTTCATCTACTGCCGGTGGGGTCTCGCAGGGAAGTAGTACTTCGGCCGGCGGCACGGAAAACAGGGCACTCACCCCGCTGACCACATCGTCGTCGCACTGTGTTCTGCCCGATGGGGTGACAGTCACCCAGATATCGAAACCGGGCGGCATCGGAGATGAGAACTGGCTGGAGTTTAGCGGTCTCGGCCAGGCGCAGCAGGCGGTGATAGAGCTTGCCACCGACCGCGGGCAGAAGAGGTACGTGGCCGTGGACCAGATAACCGGCCGGTGCCGGGTTCGGACCGAGGAAGAACAGCAGCACTATGAAGACATCGCCGCGCAAGAGGCGCTTCAGTGAGACCGGGTAGAGCAAGAATACTGGCTGGCAACAGGGGCATGACCCTGCTGGAGACTATCGTGGCGCTGGCGATTCTGGCGATAGGAATTGTGGGGGTGCTGCACGCTTTCTCTACCAGCGTTATCGCGACCAGGGCAGCGGAGTCTTATTCCAAAGGCACTATCCTGGCATCGCAGGTAGCATCCGAGCTGGACCGCCAGACGACGGTTGAGGCCGGGGAAGAGTCGGGCACATTTGAAGATGAACCTAACTACAGTTGGGAGGCAGTTGTAGAGCCGGCAGATGACAACGGACTGATGCGAACAACTATCACCGTGACCTGGAACCGGGCAGCTAACCCGAGGCATCTGGACCTGGTGCTGTGCCTGAAGCCATCCGGCGCTGAGACTACCGAGACCGGGACTCCATCGCCGGCATCGACTCCAGCGGGTGGTGGCTGATGAGAGAGCGGAGGGCGGATAGCAGAGGGCGGAGGGGATCCTCGGCCAGAGGTTTCACTCTGGTGGAAGTACTCGTCGCGGTCGCGATGTTGGTGATCGTGATCGGGGCGATATATGCGGCTTTTCGAGTAGGGAATCAGAGCTCGGTGGTGGTGCAGGAGAGCGCGGACCTGAACCAGACCGCGAGAGTGATATTGGGGCGGATAAATTCGGAGTTGCTCAGCATGCATAACCTGTCGGGACAGACCGGCAGCAACCTGCAGGGGCTGAACTCCGAGGACAACGGAGAACCGCCGCTCTTTGACAAGCTGACGTTTACCACTGTTTCGCACCAACCTTGCGGGCAAGTCGGAGCCAGGGGCGATGTCTGCACCGTAACATACGCGGCGGAGTGCGACAAAGAGGGCAGGGCGCAGGGGATGTTCGTGACCGAGGATTACACCCCGGACTTGCATCTCACCGACACGACCACCCAGGCCGATCCGCTGCCGCAGACCAGGATCTCCGATCTGGTGGTGGGGATGGACTGCACCTACCTGGACCCGGATACCGGCGAATGGGTGGACCAGTGGGTGGACAAGACGGCCCTGCCGACGGCCGTGCGGGTAGAGATAATCCTGCAATCGGCGAGGAAAGGGACCAAGCCGGTGACGGTCGCTTCGACCACAAACCTGCCGACCTGGGCCAACCCGACAACCGCCACTCCGGCTTCGCCTTCCGGAGGCACGAGTGGTGGATAACAACAGAGGCATCGCGCTTGTGCTGACCCTCTGGATCATGCTTGCGCTGATCATACTGGCGGCTGGGATCGCGGTGATGTCCCGGACTGAGACTCAGATAGCCAGGAACTACGCGGACGTAGTCCACTGCCGCTGGGCGGCGCGTGCGGGGGTGTTCAGCGCACTTGAGAACATCAAGACGTTGAACCAGGAGCAGACGACATATCTGGGAGAAGAACCCTACCTGGTCTTGTCCGGTGATCTGAACATAGACCTCGGCGGGTACACATTTGAAACGACCATAGTTGATGAGTCGGGAAAGATCAACCTGAACACGGCTGGCGCGGACTTGCTTACCAGCCTGTTCGGAACGAGTGATATTTCCGACTGCATAGTGGACTGGAGAGATGCGGACGATACGCCCGGCGCGGGTGGCGCTGAGACTGAGTATTACTCAAGCCTCGACCCGCCTTACAAGTGCAGGAATGCCGCTTTCCAGACTCTTGGGGAACTCAATCTGGTCAAGGGGATCACTGACGATATACTGTCTGCGCCGCCAACAAACGGCACGCACCCGATGATCGATCTGCTTACGGTCTATGCGCCTACTGCTCAAGCGAGCACGACCGGGACGACGGGCGCGACCAAGGTGGACATCCAGTCGGCCAGCCAGGCGGACTTGCAGAGTGCTTTGGGCGATGTGCTGAGCGCCGGAGAGATAGCTGCAATAGTTGACTACAGAAGGCGGCAGCCTTTCAGGAGTCCGGCGGAGATAGTCATGGTTCCGGGGCTTAGCCGCCTGAAGATTGAACAGGTATACGATAAGCTAACTGTCTCCGGAGCGGACACGCCATCCGGGCTGCTGAACATCAATACGGCCACGGTTGAAGCGCTCACCGTTCAGCCGGGGTTGGACCAGACTACCGCCCAGGCGATAGTAGACTACAGAGCAAACCAGGGCGCGTTCGCGAGCGTGGGCGGGCTGTTGGCTGTGAGTGATGTGACAAACGAAGCGTTTGTGAGTTCCGCGAAGTTCTTCGCGGTCAAGTCGACTGTTTTCAAGATTATCTCGAAGGGTCTTCGCGCTGGCAACGGGGCCTCCGCGACGATCACGTGCGTTGTAGAGACAGGCTCTGATGGAACAGCGCAGACAAGGTACTGGCAGGAGTAGAATATGCTGATTTTCGAGAACAAGACCTGTTTGGGAGTGGATGTCTCAGGCAGGGATGTCAAGATTGTGGAACTGGCGAAGTCTCGCGCCGGGTTTGAGGTGGTGCAGGCTGCGCGGCTTGAGATCGGGAGCGCCGACCTGGCGATCGTGCTCAAGCAGTTCCTCACGGACACCGACACCCAACCCAGCCGAACGGTCTGGTCTTTGCCCACCAACTCATGCTCGGTGAAGTTTGCCCAACTGCCAAAGGCAAACCCCGCCGACACCGCGAGGATGGCCAGATACGAGGCCGAATCCCAGATCCCGATCCCACTGGGAGATCTGGTCTGGGGCTACTCTGCGGCCAAACCGGCCAGGGGAGAAGAGCTCAGCCAGGTAGTGATTGCGGCAGCCAGACGGGCCATTGTCGAGGAAACCGCCGGGATGCTGGAGTCGGCCGGGGTGGCTTCGACTGCCGCAATGGTCGCGTCTCTGGCGGAGGCTCGCAGTCTGAAGAGCAGCCTTGTGGGAGACGAACCGGCTCTGATAGTCAGCATTGGCGAGATATGGACCAGCCTTACTACAGTCAAGGGCGGTCAGGTTACCTCTTGCCGCAGTGTGCATATAGGAGTGGACGAGCTTCAGGGCGCCGATGCTAATACAGACGGCGATGCTGGCTCGTCAGATTCTCAGCCTGATGCTCAATGGATCGAGAAACTGGCTTCCGAGATCCGCCGGTCCGCGCTGTTCTCCACTACCGGCCTTGGTGGAAAGAGCATTGGGACTGCGATACTCACAGGAGACGGAGCCGCGTTCCTCGGGCTTGCCCAGGCTCTGGCCAGAGACACAGGGTTGACCGTGAAGACAGGCGACCCGTGGGGCGGTATGGCCATGAGCGAAGTCGCGGCACACAACAAGCACTATGTTCCTGCGTCATTTGCAGTTGCCACCGGTCTGGCGATTGCGGGGCTTGAGCGCGGAGCAATCATTAACCTGATGCCCGACGGGCGGGCAGAGGAATTGCTCAAGAGGCGCAAGCAAGTCCTGACAATGGGAGCCCTCGCATCTGTGGCGGTTGTGCTGCTTGTGTTCCTGCTGCTCGGCCAGTCGGGGATCAGCGCGAAGTCCGATGAGCTTGATGCGCTGCGGATGCAGAAGGCGTCCGCTCAGAGAAAACAGACCACGTCGGTTCAGCCCGAAATGCGGACAACAACGGCTACCATCAGAAAGATTGTTGCCGAATTGGGGAAGAAGCCTCAGAGTCCACTCGAGGTTCTCAGGCTTCTCAGCGAGAACCTGCCAAAGAGCTGTTGGCTCACCGAACTTCGATTCGATGCAGGGAAGTCGGTGGTGATGAAAGGCAATGCGCTGTCGAACTCGGCAGTGGCGGACACCGTCTACCTGCTGACCAACTCAGCCTGGTTTGACTCTGTGTCTCTGGACTATTCAAACTTGGGGAAGAGCGGATCGGCGGCGCTTTATGATTTCCAGATAAAGTGCGCGCTGCCTCCGGATTCCTCAGTCACTGCCGCGTCGGGAAAGAAGAGCGCGAAGAAGGGGTCGGTTGTTCGATGAAGATACGGCAGGTTGGACCAATAGTAATTGCCTCTGCGGTTCTGGCGCTTGTGATCTTGTGCCTGGCTGTCGGCATAGTGAACCAGCAGCTCACAAGCTCGCGGTTGTCGGGCCAGATTGTCCAGGAGAAAGCCGCGATAGCGAAGTTCTCAGAGGATTCAGTCGTCAATGCCGCGTTGGTGAAAGACTACCAGAAGCTCTCCGCGAAGCTGGGTGGGCGGTATAGAGACGCATCCTGGAGCTCGCACATGCCGTTCGTGATCAACCAGTTGACCGGCATAATGCAGGGCAACAAGCTGAAGATCGAGACCCTCAAGCCTGATCCTGTCACCCTGATCGGCGGTGTGTCCCGGCTGCCTCTGCGGATAGGGTTCAAGGCGGGGCTGGGCGACTTGGCCAAGGTAGTGAGAGAGATCGAGAAGACGACCCCACTGCTTGATATTGAGAGCCTCGACATACGGACCACGGCAGGCTCAGACCAACTCCAGGTCGACGCGACTGTCGCCTGCTTTGCGGTGGTTGACAAGAACGCCCCGCAGGTCACCTCGAATGCGCCTAAGTCCGAGACTGTGATGGTTACCGTTGATAAGTCAGCGACTTCCGGCAATGCCAAGGATGCCGCTGGATCGAGCAAGGACAAACGATGAGCATGCTAAAGAGATTCATTGAGGGCCTGCAAGGCAAACAGATAACGCCCAAGACGGCGGCAATCGCCATTACGGCAGTGGTAGTTATCGCCCTTGTCATTATATTCGCGATAGGCAGGAACGCCGGCGCCCCGCCCGAGACTGCGACAACCGAAGTCGCGACACCGGAATCGGCTTCAAGTGAGCCGTCGACCAGCGAGGGGCCGGTTGTAAGCATGCAGGCGATACCGTCCGGCAAGTCTGAGGCCACAGGCAAGAAGACAGACTCAGTCAAGGACGCCAAGTCCGAATTGCCTGCAAGGCCCACTGATCCCTACGCGGTTATCGCGGAGCGCAACATCTTCAAGCCGGTCACTGAGACTGCCTTGGCTCCTCCGCCCAGCAGACCGGTGCCGCCGATGCCTGTTGGCCCGCTTCCCGGCTCGGGTTTTGGATTCCCCGGCGGGATGGGGCGCGGAGGCGGTGGCGGTCAGACCGGAAACAGCAAGATCGCGTTTACCGGTGTTGTCCAGTCGCCTGACGGTATATATGCGCTTCTTGAGAACCTTGCGACCGGCGAAACCAGATATGCTCGCACTGGTGATAACGCCTTCGGTATGCAGGTCACCGATGTGAACCCTAGCATGGTCTCGCTGGATTCCGGCGGACAGCCTATGCGCCTTATGATCGGCGAGAACAAGACAGACACCACCGCGACGCCGACTCCGACGCCCGGTGCTCCGCCGCAGCCACCAGGCCCTGGCGCATCACCGCCTTCCGGTCCTCCGCCTGGGATGCCGGGCGCGATGCCGTCGTTTGGCGACGGGAACAGCGGACGAAGGGGACGACGTGGCATGAACGGCCCGCCATCCGGGCCGGGGCAGTAGTAGTGAACGTCAAGATGAGACAGATTGTGAACCATTTGAGGGTGTTTCGGGATTTGAGCCGCAGCGGAAATCCCGAAACAACCCTGAACCAGTTCCGCAGTTGTGGGCTTTGCCCCGGGTCCGTGAGGGCCTGTGAAAGGAAAGTTGGCTATATGCATTCATCGAAAAAGGTGATATTCTCGATTTGCCTGTTGCTGTTTGGGGCAGCGGCATTCGCTCAGGTGATGCCTTTTCCCAAGTCACTGCCGCCGCCGAAATCGATTCGTCCGACCGCAAAGGCAAAGCGTCCGGCGGCGAAGGCGAGGCCTGCTCGTTCGAGCAAGCCAACGGCGAAGCCACAGCAGAAGGCGAACACACCTCAAGGGCAGCGGCCCAACTCACCAACTGCCGGAGCTCCCAGGCCCGGTATGGTCACCGTGGAGCCGGTGTCACCTCAGGGATCTGCGGGAATGCAGCCTGGTATGCCTCCGGGAATGCCCGCGCCTGATGCAGGTGGAATGCAGCCTGGTATTCCGGGCCAGCCGCAGACCATCCCGCCACAGGGTGGCCACAACCAGGGTGGGGATGCACAGTTCTCGGTAAGCTTCGACAAGGCCGATGTGCAGAGCGTGATCAAGATATTCAGCATGCTGGCCCAGACTCCCATAGTCGTTGCCCCCGACCTGAAAGGGAACGTGACTATCATCTCATACAAGAAGATGACGCTGCCGGAGGTGTATGAGGTTATTGGCGCTGCTCTCAGGGTTCGCGGCTACACCATGCTTGGCGCGCTCGGCAGCAAGGTCATACGCGTGGTGCCGCTGAAGAAAGCCATCACCGAAGCCACCAGCGTTACCGCAGGCAAGGAGCTTGCTCCCGGCGTTCTGGACCAGGATGTGATTACGCAGGTAATTCCTCTGGATTTCGCCAGTTCCGACACACTGCGGGATCAATTGAAGCCACTGGTTTCATCGGACCAGGCGAGTGTTGTGTCGGTTTCGAACACGAACACCTTGATACTTACCGACAGCGCGAGCAACGTGCGCAAGCTGATGGAGGTTGTCAAGACCCTCGACAAGGACATCACCGGGGTGTTGGCCGTTGAGGTGTATGCGTGCAAATATGCCAGCGCGGACAACCTCGTGAGTTCCCTGAATGCTCTCTTTCAGCCCAAAGCCACCCCCGGTCAGGCGGCTCAGCAGGGTGGTCGCGGTGGGCGCGGAGGTCAAGGCCAGCCTGGAATGCCGGGCGCGCCTCCGGGAGCCGAAGGCCAGCCGGGAATATCAACCGAGGGTTTGGCGTATCTGAAAGGCCAGATCACATTCACGGCCGACACCCGTACCAACCGGCTGCTGATCTCCGGAACCAAGGACAGGATCGCGATGGTCCTGGATGTGATCGCGAAGCTGGATGTGGACACCGAACCCGAAGTGAAGGTCAAGTTCTTCCCGCTCAAGTACGGAGACGCTCAGGCAGTGGCGACCCAGTTGAACAACCTGTTCGAGCAGCCTCAGGGCAGCACCAACAGCAACCGGGGCGGTTTTGCGTTCCTCTTTGGCGGCGGCGGAGGAGGCACCCAGAGCACGGACTACGCGGGACTGAAACGCAACGTCATCGTAGCCGACATACGCACCAACTCGGTCATTGTGACTGCCACCGAACAGAACATGAAGTCGTTCGAGTCTATGATAAAGGAACTTGACGCGCCGAAGGACGTGGGCGAAGTAACCAGGGTCTATCCACTCAAATACGCCAAGGCTGCCGACCTGGCCGCAACTCTCACCCAGTTGTTCCGTGGCAACACGGCTGGCGGTGGCAGGTTCGGCTTGGCCGCAATCTTCGGCCTTGGGAATAACCAGAACACCAACGGGCCGCTTCAGCAACTGCAGCAGATCACGGTAATTGCGGAACCCAAGTCCAACTCGCTGCTGATCACCGGCCCGCCCAACTCTGCTTCACTGACCGACACCCTGATCGCACAACTCGACAAGCGCACGGCTCAGGTGTTCATAGAGGTCGCAATTGTCGATGTCACGCTGGATAAGAACACTCAGTTCGGTGTTGAGTGGCAGTGGCACGGAAACGATGCAGACGCCAAAGGCACTCCGGATCAGAGCGCAGCAACCGACTTTGGGTTGGCAGCCGAGTCTACCGGCCTCAAGTACAGTGTTCTTAGTGGCAACCTGAAAGCCCTGCTGCGTGCTTTGCAGACTAAGAGCAACGTGAGGGTGCTTTCCACACCCACTATCACCACCGCCGACAATGTCCAGGCAAAGATCAGCATTGGTCAGGACCAGCCGTTCGTGTCGGAGACGAGTGAGACCACAGGAGGCAGCCTGCGTAACACTGTGTCATTCCGGAACGTCGCGATTGCGCTCACCGTTACCCCCCACGTGAATGGTTCGAGCGAGGTGATCGCTCTGGATGTTCAGCAGACTATCAACGAGATAATTGGCCGGGACACCCGCCTCGACGCGCCGATCATAGCCAACCGGGAGGCCATTACGAGTGTCTCGGTTCGCGACGGTCAGACTATAGTCATAGGCGGGATAATGAAGGACAACAAGACCCGGATTACCAAAGGTGTTCCGCTGCTCTCCGAGATTCCGATTATCGGAGAACTCTTCAAGAGCACGGAAAACCAGAACACGAGAAGCGAACTGATGGTGTTCCTTACTCCGCGCATCCTGAAGACGGACCAGGATGTCGCCGACGTGACCAACCAGACCAAGGAGATGCTGTCGGTGCAGCCTCTGCAGGGAGTGGCCACCCAGGGCGCAGCACCGCAAAGCGAGGCGCCGAAGACGCCCTAGATACCCGGCGACCTGCGCTTCAGAGCGCGTGCGGAGAGAGATATGCTTGCTGCAAGGGGCTGTTTCCGTGATCTGGGAACGGCCCCTTCGTCCTTAATGAAGACCCGCAATAAAACACACAATTCATCACCAAACCCTCCAGTCATGTGATATACTTCAGTACACTCAGTGTGTACTCGACAGGTTACACTAAGTACTACCACGAATCTTGCTGCACACAATTCCATACGCGCCCGGGGATTCTCGCCGGGGGCGGATGGTCGCGCAGTTCCGGCCGGTTGATTGGGACAGGGCCGTCCCGAGAACAATCAAGGGAGACCAGCAATGAATATCCATCTCCGCAAGGCAACCCTGAGAGTCATCTGTTCTATCGGATTTTGTCTGGCAGTCTTTGCCGTGCTGGCGTTCGTGTCGGCGTCGGCCTGTGCAGACGAGGCTCAGTATCCCGCGGAACTCGGAGCAGCGCAACTCATCCCTCCTCCGGAACCGGGAGTGCGTCCTGATATTCCGGTATTTGCGGAGATCGATGCCGACCACAACCGGCTGGACGACAGGCTCGACTTACGCCTCAATGAGGTGAGGAATGCCCTGGCGTCAGCGACCAATCCGGCGATGGGCAGGAACATGCAGGCCCAACTTGGGGCTTCGACGCCGGTGGAGTTTGTCTTTTCGAAACAGATCACCCAGAAGCAGATAGATGATTTCGTCGCCTTGGGCGGCACTATCTCCTACATTTATCAGGCTGTCAGCTATGGTTGGAACGGTTCTGTTCCGTTGGGTTCGCTCGAGAAATTCCGCGATGCCATGGGTGAGTCTCTTGTAGGTATTGCAGCCGAGAAGGAAGTTGTCGCGTGTATGGACCAGGCAGGCCGCACCGGTCGTGTCAGGCCGGTATGGGTGGCGGGGTTTGCCGGGAATGCAGGCGGGATAACAGGCGCAAGTACAACCACCATCTGCATAATGGACACCGGTGTGGATGACTCACATACCGACCTTACAGGTCGTCAGGAGTTTTGGCACGACTATACGTCTGCTGGGCTGGCTACTCCCGCTGATGTCAACGGGCACGGCTCCCACTGTGCAGGGATCGCAACTGGGTCGGGGGCCTCGATGGGCTCAAGCGCCGCCACATTGTACTACACCGACAGCGGGGACATGTCGAGCCTTGCTTCGGGCTATTTCTACCCCACGGCGATGCACATTCCTAACGGGGTAGCTACCACGCTTACCAGCATTGCCACGTGGGTTGGTGGGGGTACCGCAACCCTGTACCAGGTATATCAGGCTGACGGGTCTACGGCTTCGTACTCGGCAATCAGCGCTGCTACCTCAGGTACCAGCCCGGTAACCGAGGCCAACTCATTTACGGCTTCGTCAGCTAACCACTACTCCCCCGCACTTCTCCAGAACGCTACTCGCACCGTGGGCAGGTTTGCGGTTGCCAACTCCGCAACCAACTTCCCTGGTGTCGGCGATGGTTTCAACACCTTGCGAGGAGTGGCTTCGGGAGCCCGCTGGGCAGGAGCGAGGGTGCTGAGTGACAGTGGGTCGGGATCAAGTATAGACATCAACGCCGCGCTGGATGATATGGTGGTGCAGAGGTCCACTCACAACATAAAGATAGTGAGTATGAGCTTTGGCACCAATGGCACCCCCGGCCTGGATACAACGGAACGCGCAAAGGTCAACACCATGGTCAATAATGGCATCATCGCCCTTGTGGCTGCGGGCAATGATGGGCCGGGCACGGCAGGTGCCAACCTGGTGGATGACCCAGGCAGGGCGGCTCTGGCGATTACAGTTGGGGCAAGCAATGATGTCAACCAGGTTACTCAGTATACCAGCAGTGGGTTTACGTCACCTGGTGCGACTGAAGACTACAAGCCGGACCTGCTTGCACCGGGCGGGTCCGACTACTACTCCAACATTATGTCCGTGGACACCAACGATGCAGACGCGGAGATTTCGACATTCGCGGATCGGCGAGCCAACGACTACAAGAACATCAAGGGAACCTCCATGGCCACTCCATTCGCGGCTGGGGCGGCGGCGTTGGTGATTCAGGCTCTGGAGAATCACGGAGTCACTTGGAGCTTCAGCAGCAGCGCCCACCCACTGCTCGTGAAGATGTTGCTGTGCGCAACCAGCACCGAGACTAACGCCGCGCGGGAGGTGGCTTCCGGAACGGATCCGACCCTCGGGCGGGCTGCCACTCCCAAAGACCTCTATGAGGGATACGGGATTCTCAACCTTGACGCGGCAGTCGAGGCGGCTTCACTGTCGTATACGGGAGGCGCGCTTACCGATTCCTCTGCGGGCGGGTACTATGATCGTCGAGCGTGGGCCAGAAATGTCGTGCTTATTGCCGGAGGACGCGTCAACGTGAGTTTGACTGTTCCCGGCGCCGGCGACTATGACATGTACCTGTACTCGGGCACTCCTGACAGCAAGGGCAACCCTGTCATCCGAGCGTCCAGCACGAATACGTCCAGTGGGACGAGTGAGAGTATCGACTACACCTCGGTATCCGGTGAGACGCTCTACCTTGTTATCAAGCGAGTAAGCGGCAGCGGCACCTGGAGCCTGACTGGGACAGTAGTCAACGACTCCACGCCGCCGACCGTCACAGACGTCACCAGCAACCTGGCGAATGGCAGCTACAGGGCCGGCCAGGTAGTTGACGTTCGCGTGACATTCAGCGAGAACGTAACCTACACACCGGGAACCGGCGTAGCCCAGATTCAGCTTGAGACCGGCACAACGGATCGCCAGGCCGTGTATGCCAGCGGCAGCGGGACAAGCACTCTGGTGTTCAACTACACCATTCAGGCGGGTGACACTTCATCCGATCTGGACTACCTGAGCACAAGCGCGCTGGCTTTGACCGGCACAGCGACCATCAGAGACGCTGCAGGCAATGATGCCACTCGAACGCTTGCCTCGCCTGGCGCAACCCATTCGCTGGGCTACAACAAGGCCATAGTGATTGACACCACTGCTCCGACGGTCACCTCTGTGAACCGCCAGACCCCCAGCAGCCAGAACACGAATGCGACGTCGGTAACCTGGAGGGTGACTTTCGGCGAAGCGGTCAACGCGTCTACAGTGTCAGGTTCTGACTTCACGCTGACGGACGTGTCGAGTTCGCTCTCGGGTGAGTCGATCAGCTCAACCAGTCCTGCATCCGGCTCCACGACCACAATCGATGTTACGGCGAACACGGGCAGCGGCGATGGCACTCTGCGGCTTGATGTTATGGCGGCAGCCACTATTAACGATGCCGCAGGCAACGACTACTCTGCCAACTACACCTCGGGCCAGACTTACATCGTTGACAAGACCGCGCCGACTGTGGGTTCGGTAAACCGCCAGACCCCCAGCAGCCAGAACACCAATGCGGCGTCGGTAACCTGGAGGGTGACTTTCAGCGAAGCTGTCGACGCATCTACCGTTTCAGGCTCGGACTTCACTCTGACTGACGTTTCGGGTTCGCTTTCGGGTGAGTCGATCAGTTCAACCACTCCGTCATCCGGTTCCACGACCACAATCGACGTTACGGCGAACACCGGTTCGGGGGACGGCACGCTTCGGCTCGATGTCCTTACGGCTGCTACTATTGGAGATGCAGTCGGCAATGACTACAACTCCAACTATACTTCCGGACAGACTTACATCATCGACAAGACCGCCCCGACCATCGCGCATATAGATCGGCTGACTCCGCCGGAGCAGTACACCAGCGCCGCCTCCGTGGTCTGGCGAGTTATATTCAGCGAGTCGGTCGATGCATCTACGGTGTCAGGCTCGGACTTCACTCTGACTGACGTGTCGAGTTCCATCTCCGGAGAGTCGGTCACCTCAACCACTCCGACATCCGGCTCCACGACCACAATCGACGTTACGGCGAACACCGGTTCGGGTGCCGGTACGCTTCTGCTCGATGTCCTTACGGCAGCCACTATCAGCGATGCGGTCGGCAATGACTACAGCTCCAACTACACCTCGGGCCAGACTTATGTTATCGACAAGACCGCGCCGACCATCGAGATAGGCGCTCCTTCTGTGCCATTGACTCGTGGCGGCCCTGTAACATTCACAATTACCTATGGTGGCGCAGACACCGTCACCCTTGAAGTGGCCAATGTTACTCTGAACAAGACCGGAACGGCCGACGGAACTGTGGAGGTGACTGGAACCGGAACGACAACCAGAACGGTCACTATCTCCGGTATCACCGGAGATGGCACGCTGGGCATCTCCATAGCATCGGGCACTGCTTCGGACAACGCGGGCAACACCGCCCCCGGCGCAGGACCCAGCACCACGTTCGATGTCGACAATACGGCCCCTACCATCGAGATAGGGGTACCGTCCGCTTCGTTGACTCGTGGTGGCCCTGTAACCTACACGGTCACTTATGGCGGCGCAGACAGCGTCACCCTCGAAGTCGCCAACGTTACTCTGAACAAGACCGGAACGGCCGACGGAACCGTGGAGGTTACGGGGACCGGCACAACAACGAGAACAGTCACAATCTCAAGCATCACCGGCGACGGCACGCTGGGAATATCCATAGCCTCCGGCACGGCGGCGGACGACGCGGGCAATACTGCTCCATCCGCTGGACCCAGCGATACGTTCACTGTCGATAACACCACTCCGACTATAGAGATTGGCGTTCCTTCTGCATCGTTGACTCGCGGTGGGCCTGTGACGTATACCGTTACTTACGCTGGCGCGGACACTGTCACCCTTACTGCGGAGAACGTAACCCTCGATAAGACCGGGACCGCCGACGGAACCGTGGAAGTCACGGGCAGCGGTACTGCAACCCGAACGGTCACCGTCTCAGGCATCACCGGTGACGGGGCGCTGGGTATCTCGGTAGCATCGGGAACTGCAGCGGACGACGCAGGCAATGCCGCTCCAGCCGCTGGACCCAGCGACACGTTCAGTGTGGACAACACCTCGCCGACAATTGAGATTGGCGCTCCGTCCGTTTCGCCGACTTCGGGAGGCCCGGTGACATTCGCGATCACCTATGGTGGCGCTGATTCGATTACTCTTGCGCCGGGAGATGTCACTCTGAACAAGACCGGTAGTGCTGACGGAACTGTAGCAGTCTCCGGAACCGGCACTACAACGAGAACGGTCACGATCTCCGGGATTACCGGTGACGGGACGCTTGGGATCTCGGTGGCCGCCGGAACAGCGGCAGACGACGCAGGCAACACTGCTCCGGCCGCCGGATCTAGCGCCACGTTTGCCGTTGACAATACCCCACCCACGGTAACCATCAGCGCCCCATCGGCCTCAACTACAGCCGTTGGCCCGGTGAGCTACACTGTGACCTACGCGGACACGGGTGGAATCGGCTCCATCACCCTTGTCCCAGCCAACGTGACCTTGAACAAGACCGGCAACGCCAACGGGACGGTAGCGGTTACGGGATCGGGCAATACCAGGACCGTGACCATAAGCAGCATCTCCGGCAAGGGGACCCTGGGTATCTCCATCACCGCCGGGACTGCCTCCGACACCGCCGGAAACGCTGCTCTGGCTGCGGGGCCGAGCACGACTTTCAACGTGCTCGCGCCTCCGGTCAATGTCAGCATCACACCCAACTCGGGGGCTGTCAGTTTCGGCTCACCAATGACTTTCACAACGGTGTCCTCGGACCCCAACGGCTACGCCAACATCAAAGAGATCCGCTTGCTGCTCAACGATTCCGCGTTGACAGCAGGCACAGTCCTTGTGAAGTACATTCCTGCCTCCAATACGCTGTGGTTGCGAGATGATCCCAGCGTGGCATGGCTTGGCCCGATAACCCCCGGGGCCGGTACCACACTTGAGAACAGCCAGGGCATTCTCCACGCCGCCGCCACCACGGTGACCCGCAGCGGGAACAATATGACCATTGCCTGGTCAATCACCGTGAAAAGCACCATGTCCACGAAGCAGGTTCAGGGTCGACTGCTGACCGTTGACTTCGACGGCAACGAGGATACCTGGGACGTTTTGGCCAGCTACTACACCAATGTGCCCCCGACCAATACCAGCCTGACCCCCAGCTCCGGTGGGCTGCCGACCGGCAGTGAGTTTGTTCTGCGGGCTGTGTATTCGGACGGCAACGGCGCATCGGACTGCAAGCAGTGTTACCTGCTCGTATCGGACACAGGTGCGCAGGCCAATAGTATGAGTTTGCATTACGACCGGCAAGCCAACAAGGTCCGCC
>CAZTAO010000043.1:0-40061 GCA_964611645.1 uncultured bacterium
CCATAGACACAGTTTACCTCATTTCTGTGTCCAAGAAAAACCGGGGGCGGGGCAATTACTGTACTCTATCTCTGTACTCGTACCGTGTTTTATACTCTCAGTATATAAAGAGTTAGAAACACTTCCACCACTTCCACCATCTCCACCACGGTCAGTTGCTTCGTAAATATCTAGGGGCTGGCTTTCTGCGGCCAATGCCAGGTTCCTGACTTTTCAATGCTAGTAGTCGCGCTCACGGGTAAAGAACTCGTTACCGCACGGGCAGGACCCGAATGCCCCGTGACTTGACTTGATCCCTGTTGGAGAGCGTTCATGACACCAAACCACTTCCGAATGGAGAGAATCGTATCCGGAAGCAACGTGTGAAGGAGATGCAATGAGGAATAGTACTAGAAGGATTACAGCCGATATGACCAATGGCGCCCCTGACTCAGTCTTAAAGCAGATCGCTGACCTGGACAACCTGACATACAACCAACTATGTGAACGCTGGCGCACGCTCTTCGAAAAAGACCCGACGGCCAGTAACCGGCCGTATCTCATCAAGCGATTGGCGTACCGTATCCAGGAGATTGCCTATGGCGGCCTGTCTGACAATGCCCGCAAGACAATAGACGGCATCCTTGACGCCCGTGTCTTCGACGAGAACGGGGGGCGATTGAACGGACGACGCCCTGAGAAGATGTACAAAGCTGGTGTGCCGATCCCGGGCACTCGGTTTATACGGGAATGGAAGGAGCGCACATACGAGGTAACAGTGGTCAGCGGAGGCTTTGAATTCGAGGGGCGGCGCTACCGCTCCTTATCAGCGATAGCGCAGGCTATTACCGGCACCCACTGGAATGGGCGCGCATTCTTCGGTCTGAAGAAGACCCACGAGAAGAAAGCGAGGACTACAACATGAACAAGCCGCCAGTCACAACAACTACCCCGCGCGTTCGCTGTGCCATCTACACGCGCAAGTCGACCGAGGAGGGTCTGGACAGCGACTTCAATTCTCTAGACGCTCAGCGTGAGTCCGGAGAGGCATTCGTTGCCAGTCAGCGCCACGAGGGCTGGACCGTTATGCCACAGAAATATGATGATGGCGGCTTCTCCGGTGGAGATATGGAGCGGCCTGCCCTCGAACGGCTGCTGGAGGATGTGGAGACTCACCGGGTCGACTGCGTCGTGGTTTACAAGGTCGACCGGCTGTCCCGGTCGCTGCTGGACTTCGCCAGGATAATGGAGGTCTTCGACAACAATGGCGTGTCCTTTGTATCTGTGACTCAATCGTTTTCCACGACCTCCTCAATGGGCAGGCTCACCCTCAATATTTTATTAAGTTTTGCGCAATTTGAGCGCGAGATCATCGGCGAGAGGATCCGTGACAAAGTGGCAGCCGCGAAGCGCAAAGGGAAATTCACTGGCGGTACTCCGCCATTGGGATACGATGTACATCCGGAAGAAACGCGCCTGATAGTTAATCCCGAGGAAGCTAAGACCGTGCGCCACATCTTCAGACGATTCACCGAGACTGGTTCCCCACTAACCATCGCCGCCGAACTCAACAAGAAGGGCATCACGACCAAAGCCTGGAAGACCAAGAACGGCGTGTTCCGCGAAGGCAAGTCGTGGAACAAGGCTCACATCTACCGGGTGCTTTACAACCGGACATACATCGGCGAGGTGATTCACAAAGACCAGACGTATCCAGGGGAGCACGAAGCCATAGTGAATGAAAGACTGTGGCGAAAGGCGCATGATGTGATTGGGGAGAATGCCCGGACCCGCGTTCAACACGCCCGGGCCAAGGAGCCATCATTGCTTCGAGGCATCATTCGGTGCGGAGCCTGTGATTCAGCGATGAGTCCAGTGTCGGCTCAGAGCCGAGGGAAGTACTATCGATACTACACCTGCTGCAAGGCCTCGAAGAATGGTACTGATTCCTGTCCTGTCGGGTCAGTGCCGGCCGGAGAAATCGAGGGCGCAGTAATGGCGCAATTGCGGGGCATCTTCATCTCGCCGGAAATGGTGGCTCAGACGCACAGGTCCATGTGCGCGCAGGCTGTGGGATATGGCGACGATCTGTACGGTATCTCAGAAGACGAAGTCCGGCGAGCGCTCCACGATGTAAGTTCAGTGTGGGATGAACTGTATCCGCCGGAGCAGATACGAATAGTTCATCTACTCGTCGAACGCGTAACGGTCACGCGCAGTGGGATTTCCGTGACAGTAAGGGCAGGAGGTTTGCATTCATTGGTGGCGGAAATGAAAGAGGATGGTGCCGATGCCATCATTCCGGGATGGACGCTGTGAGTATTACCAACAATGCTCCGAGGGACCAACTTATCACCGTAACCGTGCCCATCCAGATGAAGAGGCGTGCCGGCAGACGACGCATCGTCGTCACGGAACAAGTGCCATCCCGCCAGGTCGCCCGCACCTACTCCGAGTCGCTCGCCCTGGCCATCGCCCGCGCCCACCACTGGAAGGGGTTGATAGACTCAGGGAAGTTTGCATCCTTGTCAGAGCTAGCCACAGCGATAGGACTGGCCGTCTCCTACGCCGCGAGAATCTATCGCCTCACATACCTGGCCCCAGACATCATTGAGGCGATTCTCGATGGGCGTGAGCCGGAGGGATTGTCCATGCGTGTGTTATGCAAGCCAGTGCCGGCGGAATGGATAGAGCAAAGGGAGCGGTTGGGGTTTCCACGTGTCTTTGTGTAGGATACTATGAAGCGAGCAGGGTGAGTAGGTGCCGGGGAGACAGAGAACTACTATTGCGACTTGTGTATTGCGACTTGACGCTGGACTGAACTTGCAGTAAGATTTCCATTGGGCTGTTATAGATATATGTCAGCGCAGGCAGAAAGGGGGTGATATCCTTGAATTCGCCTGTAAGTGCTGGCAATAGCAGCCAGGCGGAAAGATCGATGGAAGACTGCATCGAGCAAGCGGCAGGTAACGTGGACACTGATGCAAAATTCGATACGCGGTCTTCTGGAAGAAACCCTCTCTGCGGTAACTGAATCAAGGAGAACAAAATGAAGAAGACACTGTATCTAGTGATCGCACTGAGTTTACTGTGTGTAGCTCCGATCTGCGCTCAGACAACGTTCACAGATGTGCCGGGCGAGCATTGGGCCTATGATGCCGTTGAAACGCTTCAGGCCAAGGGCATCGTCCAGGGCTATCCAGATGGGACATTCCAAGGCAAACGAACCATGAGCAGATATGAGCTGGCTACGGTCATCGCTCGTTTGCTTCAGCAGATGCCATCGGCACAGGATACGAGCAACCTGGCGACAAAGGCGGAGTTGGATGCGCTCAAGGCCAAGTTCCCGGCCCTGGCGACACCTATACCTGGGACGGTGGACCTCAGTCCCCTTGCAACCAAGGATGACGTTGCAGTGATCAGCAAACTAGTTGACGGTTTCAAGAGCGAACTGCAGTCACTAGGCATTGACGTTGACCAGACAGAGCGAGACCTCGCTGCCCTCGGTGCCAGAATTGACGCCATCGAGGCCGAATTGAAGAGGATTCGCTTCACTGGAGTACTCAATGTCGCGGTCAAAGCCAACTGGGATAACACAAGCTACTCCGACTTCCCTGCGCACATCTTCCGTGACATCGATGGCCGCAGAGAGAATCGGGCCGGAGGTCTCTCATCTGGCGGCTTCCGCGATGTGAACGTATATCGTGACTTCGACCTGAACCTGGTAGGTAGAGTCAACGAAACCACCACTGCCAACGCGACGCTCAACTTTGGCAACTACATCAACTACCTCAACACAGGCACTAGCCCTGGGGCGATTGATGCGTTTGTGCCTTACTACATGAACATAGCTACCGACCTCGGGTTTGGTCAACTGACAGTCGGCCGCTTCCCACTGCAGTTGACCAACTACACGTTCAAGATGCCGGTTGCGGACAGCTATGTCAACCTGGCTAAGACAACCAGCGGTAACAGGCCGGTAGATGGCGCTATGCTCAAGACTGGTCTGCTCGGAATTGACTGGGCTTTCTTCGCTGCTCAGCACGAGAAGGTCCCGACATACACTGCGTTTGGAACTCCCGTCTACGGCGTTCCGTTCACTCAGTCCGCTGGTGTGCAGTTGGGCATAGGCCTGCCTGCCAGCATCAAGCTGGGCGCAACCTACTACCAGGGCTGGGACAAGAACGCTTACAAGACCGCCTCCACTGATCTCTTCGAGTACATCAGTGGCGACATTGCCGTTCCGATTCCGTTCGTGAACGGAATGGAACTCACTGGAAGCTGGACCCAGGCTAGTCAGAAGGCCCTGGGAGTGAAGGTTGTTGACGATGACAACGAAGCATGGGAAGGCCGTTTGGCATTCCCGATCGCCGGCCTTAAGCTCGGCGTTGGCTACAGAGATATCGCCGACAATTTCGTGGCTCCTGGCGCTTGGGACAAGATCGCCTTCGTCAACAACCCTGTCAACGTCAAGGGTATCAACGCTGACCTCGCCTACAACTTCAGCGACAAGTTCTCCGTGAATGTCGGCGGACAGTTCCTGAAGCTTAGGGAGTCTGAGACCTTCACATCATCCCTTGGTCTGGCGACCAAGGACGACAAGCTCAACCAGTATAAGGGTGGTGTGAACTATGCCTTCAGCGGCAACGACGCCATCGGCCTGAACGCTGAGTTGGTCGTCGTCGACGCTAAGTCTAGGCTGGCGGGCTTCGACAAGCCCACCATCTCCTACCTCACACTCGACTGGGCTCGCAAGCTCGGTGAGAATGCTAACCTCAAGGTCGGCTATCAACTGATCCAGATGGATTCGGGTGCTCCGTCAGGACCCTCCGAGAGCTTCAAGGGCCAGGTTGGAGTGGTTCAGCTCGGCGTTTCCTTCTAGGGTTGTACCGCCTGAAAGCCCCTGGTGTGACAGCCGGGGGCTTTCGCGGCATGGATAGGGCCATCGGCAAGCCGACCGGTACGGGATTCCTGTTATCTTGGCAGTTAGTGGCCCGACGACCCAATTCCGCACTAATCGCTCACCAATTGCCTACCAATCGCTCACTAATCGCTCGCTAATCGCTCGGCTGATCGGCTTCGCCTAGCACGTAGCGTGCTGAACGACCTTCCCCGACTCGTCTAAGCATCTGGGAATTGGCCATTGATGCGAGATCTTCGAATGCTTGGGTTCTACCAAGGTTGAACAACCCACGATAGATGCCGGTCGTGATGCTGCCGTGTTCGCGAACATACGCCAGTGTCTGTCCTTGACGTTCATTGATGCCGATATCGGCTACTTCTTCTGGGCCAATCGCCGGCTTGCCAAAGCGCACAATGAACGACCCCATCGCAGACACAAACTCTGGCTTCGGCATACCTCGCTCCTCACAAGCGCGGACAATCCGCAGAGTGCCTGTGCCCCAATGCTCGATGAGCCTCGCACGATGCATGGCCTCAGCCAGTCGCGGATTGCGCGGACGAGATGGATGCTCGCGATAGAGTTCCTCAACGGAGAGTCCGAATGGAAGCATTCCCGGGTTCCACACTTCTAGTCGGTCATCGTAGATGCGGACCTGCACGGTACCGGTCATCGTGTAGTCTCTGTGGCAGATGGCATTGGTGATCGCCTCGCGCACTGCATCGGCGGGATACTCAGGAACGACCTCGTGCTCGGGTCTACCTGTAATCACGGGTTGCTGCCGGGTGTTGCGCGCGACAAACGCCAGCGCTTCTCCCAACTGCGAGAATGCATCTTCGGTGAAACTTCTCTCATCGAGGAACCTCACTGAATCCGTTCCCAGAAACCTAGCGCACATCACCTGGGCTTCTACCACGTATCTGCCGGGGTGTGGGGTGAAAAGCAGTGCGGCGGCGTTGCAGGGCTCGTCGCCAGCAAGCAGATTCAGGTTCTGCATTACACTTTCCGTCGACGTGCCGGTGTCCTGCCCAGCGCGCTTGAGGAACGATGTTACTAGCTCTCGATCAATGCCATCCACCGTCAAGCCACGGCAAGGCAGCGAATCCCAAGTCCGTCCCGAGGTTACTTCCATTAGGCGTTTGGTTTCCTCGCGAGACAGCTTCTGGTTCGTTCTGCCGACGCGCTTCAGCGGACGGGCAAAAGCACAGACCGGTTTGACCGGACTCTCTTCGACTGTCACGGCGATCACGGCTGTGCTGTCTACGCTGTCATATGAAATGGATGGGAACTGTGGCGGGTCCGTGTTATCCCTGATGTAATTGGCGAGGTCTTCCAGAGTCCTGTTCCCGATCTGTACCCCGATTCTCACGCCGTCGTTGTTCACACCGACTCGTACAACGCCGCCCGACGCCGTGGCGAACGCTGCCACGGATTCCGTGATCTCCTTGCGCTCGGACAAGGACAGCTTGTTTTCGGTTGTCTCTGATTCCTTGGTATTCACAGCGCCATTATACCACTGCTCAGCATTGTTTGGCTTCCAGTAACGCTCGCGGCAACGCCACTAGCCTCAAGCAACACTTCCTACTCCGAGCGTACTCATCAAGAAACACATCGCCAGCCCGCAATTTCGAGGCTAGAGACCGACCTGTGAACTCACCCCCCCGAGTTCAGAGCTTTCAGAGAGAAAGTGGCAGAACAGAGAATTTGGGGCCGAAATGTGGTCGAAATGGCCGGAGGTGCGTCCACAGGTCGAACGGTCAGCAACCCGCCGAATCTGTGGCTCCCAGCCTCGAATCCCACGCGTAAAACGGCAAAAAGCCCCGGGAGTCTAACTTCCCGAGGCTCTTGCAGAGAGAGCGTTTACTTCCTAGTTGTTGGTGGAGGAAATGATACGCCACAATTGGTCATCCGCACTTTTTTTGTGTGCCGAATTTGGGGCCAGAAAGCTGTGAACCCACCCTCTTTTCGATCATGCTTTTGCGGCATTTACCAGACGTCATGGACGTCGACCATTGACGTCGAAGGGGCGGTGTTTAGCCCCAAGAGCCGGTCCAGTCGACGTAATCTGACTTAACGCAGTGATAAGTGAGCGAGTTACCAGGAGGAGCGAAGGGCTCGCATCCCGAGAGTCGATCTGGTGCCTGAGCTATCACCCACAGACGCCACACGCTCACTCGCCGACATCACCACGGCGGGCGCCTCGTCACGTCTGCTTTGCTGCTGAGCGGTCCAATCCTTGGTTCCCGACGCCCCAAACTGCCTCGCCATGCTCCCGACCCCGGCAACACTCGGCTCTATTGACCGCCGAAAACCGAGCCCATGCTGCCTCGAAGGACAGGAGAAGCGCCGGGATGGGGTTTTTGCGGCCCACAGGTTTTTGCGACCTACAGGTCAGCTTTGCGCGTGGAATCACTCGGTTCAGCGGGCTAAGGCATCCCATGGGAGCGATCATGGGGTGCCAGGCCAAGCCAGTCCTTGAGCACCTGAGCCTGATGAACTACGTGTTCGTCGGGATCGCTGAGCGCTTGTTCGAGCCCAGCTACCACCCCTTGCGGCACGTCTCCGTGGTGCCGGAATCCGATTGAGCCGAGAATGCCCAACGCCAAGAGGCGCACCCTGGCATTCCTGTCTAGAAGTGAACGCTGGCCCAGCAGCGTAAGAACCGGCTCCATGTTGTCGTAGCGGTAATCTGTTTGTTTCCACCGACCAGGCACAAGGGATCCCAAGGCGACCATAGAGTTCGCCCGGATGAGGTCGTCCTGCGAGGATAGCAGATCTGCCAGCACAGGAATCGCGCCGGCCCCGACCTTTCTAATGGCATCCATCTGCGCCTTGCTTTGTCGCGCATTACGGTGATTGAACGTCTTTACCGCAGTTCGTACGGTCTCGCGAAGCTCGGGAGAGAGCGGCTTCGCTTTGGATATTGCGCTAAGGCCTGACTCTATGCTCGCGGAAAGTGGAGCCTGCACACTTCTGTAGTAGAGGCTCGGTGTCGTTCCCACACTTTCATCGGCGCAACCCGAGAGGCTGCAGAGCGACAACAGGCAGGCAGTGAACATTGCTAAGACAGGTATCTGCATTGTATTGATCCTTTCAATCTACGGCCACGGGGGTACCAGCGGGTCCGCCTGCTTGCGGACCTCGAGTAGGTGATTGATGTCGTCCCAGCAGAACTCCACCGTTGTTGTCTCAGGCGTGTAACCGGTACTCGCATAGTCCATCACGCACCGCGAATCCTGTGGACCTAAGTGGCAGTGGTTATCTGCATGGAAATAGTCGGTCCACGATAAGTCGAATACGTGCCCCAACTCGTGGACTGTCGCAAACCGGACGGAATTCTCCGTGAGCTCCGGGAAAGACTCGATCTTGCCCACATAGACGCAGGAAGTCATAAGGCCTGACGGGGTCCAACCGAGGACGTTCTGGGTCTGACTGTAGACGTCTGCGCCCAGTAGCCAGACATTGTTGTACTGGTTCTGGTGTGCAAACCACATGTGTTGGAATTCGATCATCGAAGGGGACGTTTCATCGTTCAGTTCGTGTTCGTATGGCACGACTCCCGATCCAGCCTGTTGACCGGTGTACGCCCAGAACTCCACGAAGGTCCCGCCATCGGTTCCCCCTACGTTGCCAGGGTCGCCGAAGGCATCGTGTACCTCGCCGGGATCGGCCCAGAAGAAGCCAGCCTCCAGAGACCCAACTGCAGCCCCTCTTCCTTCGCCCGTGTACCCTATGCGGTAGTCGTCGTCGATATCGTCCCACAGACGCAGAAGGTCGCCCTCGACGTACATGATCGTGACTTCTTGGTGGGACAAGGCATCGACTATCATTATGTCTTCGCCATCGTGGAAGAGGGAGCCGCAGCCTTCCTCCACCTCAATCGTGTCCGGAAATAGATCCGTGTCGTGGGTAAAGTCAGATGCGAGGTAGCACCCGACCCTGAACATCGCGTCATTCTCCACATAGACTCGCTTCCACGCCACGAGATTACCGGTAGCGTTCCTCCAGTCGGGTTTGGGCAGGGCATTCGACGGACCCGGGTTGGCCGTGACGATGTAGTTGTCACCGGCGCAGTGGTCAGTAATCTGTAGATCAACTTTTGCTATTCCGCTGGCGTTGGTGTAGACGTAGGTGAAGCCCCCTTCTGTTCCACCTGTGTACTCATCTGGGTACTCGTTCGGGATAGATAGGCTGCCGGCGCCGACGGCTTCGTCTTTGTTGTCACCCCAGTTTCTGTCCGGTAGATAACCAACAAGCGGCTCGTACGGAGATTGGTCATCATAGTCCCAGTTCTTGAAGTATATCTTCACTCCCTGAGCTGGCGGATTGACGGATGCCGTTATCCTGATCTTCCGATTCTCTGTCTGACAAGTGCTGGGCCATGGATCCACGTAGTTGTGCTTCGAGATCAGCACTCGGTAGGCGGTGATTTCTGGCGTGGTGCTCGTGGGGGCGGCGGTGGCGGGCGAATCGATTTTCACGGTCCTGACCGTGATTATGATCTGATCTGACGCGACGGCATTCCCGCTGGGATCCTTCAGAATCATATCCAGTGTAGTTTGGCCGCCAACTACACCCTCAACATAGACGATACCAGGAACGGCATCGGCTGCGTATGTCTTGGAGTCATTGTCTCCATTACCGACCAGCAGTGTTCCTTTGGTGCGATCTGACCAAATCCTCGCCGGCTTGTTGGAGCCTGTCGGCAGACTGAACTTGAGGGTCACGGTGTAGTTCGAGGCTGGTGCGCTACACCTGAGATTAACTGGCCACAGGTCATCCTCCTCCTCTATTGTAACAGTGGTTGCGGGGGGAACCGGCTCATCCTTATCGGCCGTGCTGTTTTGGTTGTCATCGTCGTCGTTGATGGGAATCACAAGACCGGGCGCCGTAATCTCCACGGCTTCGTCTGCTGTATCCCAGGGGTGCGGATATGGGTCGCTGATTACGCCGTCATTGTTGGAATCAGCCTGCAGGTCGACCCCGTAGATCTGGACTTGGAGCGTGGTGGTGGCATCGGAGTGATCCAAGTCCACTGCGGTGTAGGCGCATATTTCTAATGCCGGGCTGCCCATGTCCATTGATACCGCATAGCCAGTGCCATTGGTGGTAACCGTTTCTGAGAGCATATAGCCAGCCAGATAGCTTCGAGTTCGCGTGAAGTATATCCTATGGCCGGAGAGGCCGACGCCGCTATCCGTGGCGCGGGCTACCACCGTGGGCAATCCCAGCACAAACCATGGCTGGGGCGGGGCGGGAGCGTTTTGCTCGAGAGTCAGTTGGTAGGTCTGGTAGTCGGTACAAGTATCCCCATCCCCGCTCGCAGCGGATGATCTATTGGCGGCCGCGTCCTCAGCTACGACATCGAGATAGTACGTTCCTCCCCCGCCGGGTGGAGTGAATGTGAACGACCCCGATATGGTATCTCTGGTCTGGTTCGTATTTGTCCAGGTGCCCCCGGCCCCGAGTTTGTACCACAATTCAACTTTCAGAAGGCCACTGCCATACTGCTCGTCACCAACCCCCGAATAGGTCACCTCTATAGTGTGGCTAGTTGAGTACTGGACTGTGGTTGGCGAGTCCGCGGCACCCGAGGCAGGGGCAGTGGTGTCAGAAGCCAGAGACTCATAGGCCCCGATGTCCACGGTCACGATGCGGCGGTTGTTGCCAACGACGTCTGTCGCCCCGCTCGCAACCACCGAGTTATCCCCGCCTTCTCTACAGGGGGAACCGGATTGCAGGCTGTAGTCATCGTTTGTCGCGTTCGTGAACGATGGATCTGAGCTTATATTCCCATTCGATCCGGTGGGATCGTTTATGTTCACGTAGTTCGCGCCGGTGTTGCCCTGGACGTTGTTGTAGTTCAAAGTAACGCTTGGCACAGTGTTGTAGCGCTTCACCCCGTTTACGTTGAGCGCCACTATGTTGTTGCTGAGAGTCGCCGCGATGCCCGCCATGTTCATGACGTACACCCCATCGCTGGAGTTCTTTACTATAGTATTGTTATTGAGGCTACATTTCCCTTGCTGTACATACACACCGCCACCCTCTGTCGCGGAGTTGGAGTAGATGAGATTGCTCGTCACGGTGGTTGCGGTGGCGTAGCTCGAGTTGAAGTAGATGCCCCCGCCCTTGCTGGCGGCGGTGTTCGAGTAAACCCTGTTGCGGTCGAAAGTTCCCGTCGAAGTGCCATAGATGGCGACACCACCGCCCTTGCTGGTGCTGTTGGGATCGGCATCATTCCCATCAATAACGTTTTCAGCCGCCGTAAACGCGGCCGCAAGGTAGAATGTAAGCCCCGAGCCATTCTCGGCATTGTCGTTGTCGTGGATAGTATTTCCCGTGACTATCGGGGTGCCACTGGAGAAATACGCGCCCGCGCCAATGGTGTTGGCTGAATCGTCGATGCTGTTGCTCTCAATATTGCACCCGATCAGTTGGGTAGATGAGCTTGTTCCGGCTATACCCGCTCCACCGCGCGCAGAGGTCGAACTGTCAGTCAGTTGGTTGGATGTGATCTCACAGTTCGTAATCACAGGCGAGGAAGCGCTTGCGCAGATACCTCCGCCGAAATCTTTCGCCTTATTGCCGTGAACGTCGCAATCCTCTATTGCCGGTGTCCCGAGGGTATCTATGAAGATGCCGCCGCCTCGAAGACTGCAAGTGTTGTGCGATACTTCTGTGCCTTGGATCAAGCAGTCTCCGTGGCTCCCGACCTCAATTCCCCCGCCGTACGAACACCCGGTCACATTCCCAGTTACTACGCTGTTGAGGCACTCTCCATTGTAGAAGTAGATGCCCGCGCCATTGGTAGCGCTGTTTCCCGTTACCGTACAATTGTGTATGTTCGTGATGGCCCCCGAGACGGCAAATATGCCACCGCCCCTGGTCGCGCTATTGGTGTCCAGCCGACAGTTGCTTATCGTCAGCCCGGTGCCAGCGACATAGATCCCGCCGCCGTACAAGACGGAACTGACCTGTGTGCCCGTGCCGCCCGTGAGCGTGAACCCGTCAAAGACTGTCGCGTTGGTTACCCCGGTCGGAGCCTTAACGACGGAGGAGTTCATACTTGCGCCGCTAATCACACTGGGGGTCTGTGTGTCGAGAACGCGCTCCTGAAGGCTCGCCTCCGTTCCGGCGAACCCTCCATAGACGTTGACGCCTTGCTTGAGGATAAGGGTCGAGGTGTAACCGGAGTAGGTTCCGGACTTCACCCAGATTGCGTCCCCAGAACTCGCGGCAGTAAGGGCAGCGCCTATCGTCTGTTTGGCATTGGCCCAACTGGAGCCGTCATTGCCGTCCGAGCCGGTCGTGGCCACGCGAATAGTAGAACACAGCGCCATTCCACAAACGCAACTCACCAATGTAAAAACCAAAATCCCAATAAGCATCAGTCGACTACGCATCATCGCCTCCATCACATTCAGATAATACCAACGCTCACAGCACATTCTATTTGCTTGATACGAACGCGGGCTTGATGCTCTTGGTGGCGTCGACCTTCGCCGCATCAGGAGTCACGAACAACTGAACGCCGACCAGACCGCTGCGCTCCTGTTCGATGTTGCCTATGATGAAGTACAGTGTGTCGGAAAGCTCAACCGGCGTGACTGAGGACAGAACCGTGGAGTCCTGCTTCTGGGTAGTATCCATGGTGGCGGTCTTAAGATCCGCGCTGTTCTTGGCTAGTCGCACTGTCACCTTGTCACCGCTGCCAGGTTTCACCGCGAAACTCGCGACACAACTGACAGCCTGTGCCTTCGACGGCTTGAAGCGAACGGCAACGGCTTTCGACTCGTCACCGGGACTGACATACAGCACCCCCGGCTGCCAGACGGCCCCGCCGCGTGAGATAGGAGCCTTGGTGATGTTAATAGTCACATCGCCTTCGGGTCCGGGAGCCTTGTCCATACACCAGCCGACAACCCCTTCTCGCACCGCGAACTGGGTATTGTAATCGACGAACGTGCCATTTCGGAGGTAACCGATGGACACAGTGCCGTCCTGGAAGAGGCAGTTGGAGGGAGTAACCAAATCGCTGGAGGTCGCGCATAGACACGCTGTGGGGATGACGAGCAGGCAGATAAGCATAAGCGCAGCAACACGGGCTATACCGCCTCGGGCGAGGATGGGTGGTAGGTTAGTGCGGGCAATGCAAGGTCTACTTTGACGCAAGTACATCAGTTCCCTCCTACGATATTGGTTACTGCGACAAGACAACTACTCCTGCTATACTAATGCGACGCCCTGGCGCCGATGGTAAGCGTCCAGAGATCCACTGGCTGTTAGTAACGCTTCTAAACACAGGCTAATGCCAGTTAAGCCGCACAGCTATCACGCGTTCAGTATATCCTTTGACGGCACTAAAATCAATAGGTTTCAGCGAACAACAAACAAACATATTGTTTTTCTGCAGCGAAACCGTTGGCCCACTCTTCATCTCGCATCCCCTATTGGTATCAGCTTCCATCCGAGCACAGAAGGCCCGGTTTGTGCTATGCTGGCAGCGTGATAGACTTTCGAATGATTCTTGTCTTTCTGCGCGAGTGGCGGCGTTTCCTTTTGGATGTCTGCCGAAGCGCTCTGATGTCGCGTCAGGCTCTTACCATCGAGAACCTCGCCCTGCGAAGCCAACTGGCACTCTATGGGCACGAGGTATTATCCCGCAAGCGTCCCAAGCGATTGCCAACCCCGGCATTCCGCCAACTCTGGGTGATCCTATCGCGGTGTTGGGCCGATTGGGAGTCCGCGCTGATTGTTGTCAAGCCGGACACAGTCATCCGCTGGCATCGAACGGCATTTCGTTGGTACTGGGCGCGCAAGTCAAAGCCGGGCCGTCCGCTGATATCCAGGTCGACCATTGCTCTCATCAAGCGCATTCATCGGGAGAACCCGCTGTGGTCACCGGAGCGAATTCACGATCAAATGGTCGCGCTGGGCATGACCGACGTTCCCTGCCCGAACAGCATTGCCAGGTACATACCGGCGACGCGCAGGCCGCCCTCCGAGAATGTTCGGCAGTCCTGGAAGACATTTCTTGCCAATCATATGGACGCAACGTGGGCGATGGACTTCTTCACGGTTCCAACGCTGTCGTTTGGCCTGCTCTATGTGTTCGTGATAATCGATCACGCGAGGCGACAGGTTGTTCACTTCGCTGTCACCCGGTATCCAACGATGGCGTGGACAACCCAGCAACTGCGGGAAGCCACGCCGTTCAACACAAAGCCCGACTACCTGATCCGTGACAATGACAGCATCTTCGGTAGAGATGTCAGGCGTTTCATTGAATCCGCCGGGATCCAGGAAGTCCGCACGGCCTACCGCTCTCCCTGGCAAAATCCATTCGCGGAAAGGTTCGTCGGAATTCTACGTCGCGAACTCCTGGATCATATCATCCCGCTCAACGAACGACATCTGGAACGATTGCTCCGGGAGTTCATCGATGACTACTATCACCCGATCCGAACTCACGGCAGTCTGAACCACGAGCCGCCCGTTGGTAGCTCATCGGTTGTTGTATGTGGATCATTCGAGGACGCCGATCTGGTGTCAGAGCCAATCCTCGGCGGGCTCTACCACGGCTACCTGGCAAAGGCCGCCTGATTCTTCGGGGACAGACACCTCACACTCACTCGCCGACATCACCACGGCGGGCGCCTCGTCACGTCTGCTGTGCCGCTGAACGGTCCAATCCTCGGTTCCCGACGCCCCAAACTGCCTCGCCATGCTCCCAATCCCGGCAACATTCGGCTCTATTGACCGACGAGAACCGGGCCAATGCTGCCTCGGAGGACAGGAGAAGCGCCGGGATGGGGTTTTTGCGACCTACAGGCCGTCTCAGGCACGAATCCCACGCGTAGAACGCCGAAAAGCCCCGGGATGGTGTGGTCCCGAGGCTCTTGCAGAGAGAGCGTTTACTTCCTGGTTGTTGGTGGAGGAAACGTTGCTCCACAATAATCCATCCGCACTTTTTTTGTGTGCCGCAGGGATCGGAAATCGGCGTCTGAATCACTGGGCGGGGGCATCCCGAATGTGATTGCGAACTGGTGCCTGAGCTATTGCCGATAGACGCATCACATTGACTCGCCTACACCAGCACGGCGGGGTCTCGTCACGTCTGCTTTTCTGCTGAGCGGTCCAATCCTCGGCTTCCCGACGTCACAATGGCCTATTGCAGTGTCGAAGCCCTGCAACGACTGGCTCGACCGACTGCTGAGGGCCACCAATCCGAACCCCGGAGACCGGGAAACCGCAGGGAAGGGGGTTTGAGGGGTACAGAGGTCCAACACCCGCCGGAACACTCAAATGTTCTGCTTGTCCCGCTCAACCGTTTCGGATTGGGTCCCTGAAAGCACCATCTCAATGGTATCCAGGTAGTCCTGGGCCAGTTTGTCGCGATCGTAGTGGGCCAGGACGTAATCTCGGCCGGCCTTGCCGTGCGCCGCGCACGAGGCGGGGTCACTTCTCATTGCGAGCAACGCTTCGATCAGTTGGTCGCTGTTTTCAGGTTCGATATTGACTCCCGCTCCCGCCTTCTCAATGAATTCGGCCGCAAATCCACTGACGCCATTGATGATCGGCTTTTCCATGCCGCAGGATTCGAAAATCTTGGACGGCATAACGGTTGTGAATACCTCACTCTTGCACAAATGAATCAGACATACATCCGAAATAGCCAGAAAGTCAGGCATCTTCTTGGTGGGCTGGCGGCCGGTGAAGATCACGTTATCGAGTTGGCACTCCTTGGCCTGCGTCTCAAGACCATTCCGGGTTGCGCCACCGCCGACGAGCATGAAAGCAATATCATTGATGCCACGTTCTCTTAGCTTCTGCGCTGCATCCAGGACGATCTCTAGTCCGCAAGCCATACCGATAGTTCCGGAGTAACTGCAGATGAACTTGCCTGCCACCCCAAACTGACGCTTTAGATCCTCATCGGGCGGGCGGGGATAAAAGATGTCACGATTGACCCCGTTGGAAATGATGGATATGTGCTCACTAGGGACGCCCTTCGCGATCAGACGCTGACGATAACCATCGCCAACGGTGACGATGTGCCTGCTCGAGGCATGCATAGTATCTGCCAGTCGTTCCAGAATGTGCGAGAGGGGGCCATCGCGCATAGCTTTCACGGCTACAATCGAGTCCGGCCAGATGTCTCGGATCTCCAGAATGAATGGGACTCTACGGAAGAAACTGGACAACACACCGGCCCAACCGCAAAAGAACTGTGGCGAGGTGGCGATAATCACATCCGGGCGCTTCACAAAGAGGGAGAAGAAAGATGCGCTTGTCATGTAGGTGACGTAATTGAGGGTGCGGCGGATCTTCCGTTGGTTGGCTGCGACGTAGGTCCAGACACGCCGTACATCAATCCCATCAATCACTTCACGCTGGTAGAGCTTGTTCTTGAACCCCGGATACACAACTCCGTCCGGGCAGTTGGGAGCACAGGTAATGACGGTTACCTCGTGCCCCGCCCTGATCCAGCGCCGGGCATGTTCGTAAGTGCGGTTCGCGGGCGCATTCGACTCGGGCGGAAAGTAATGGGAAAAGAAAAGAATTCTCATACTTGTCGATTGACCTCTTTGTCGCTGACCCCTATACGACGTAGACGGAGTTCAGTGATTTGGTGATTGTCCACAATAGCATCTGCGCTGGGTCCTTCCGCTTCAGGCGGAATTCGGGACAAGGGCGGACAGCCATTCCCTTCTATCGGCTTGGCGGCCCTCACATCCTTGCAGAACACTATGATTGTCATTTGCTCAGAATGGTGCCTCTGTCGTGCTTGGCCAGGCAAACAACCGTTCATTGTTCCCAACGAACAAGCATGTATTAGGCATTACCCACAGGGTCTCCTTCAAATCTTAAGCCAATTTCTCAAAAGAAACGTTGCCGTCGGTCAAAAAGATGGTTGTGTTTGTACACTGAATCCAACCTCTTCGCCGCCTGGAAGGACAGTCCAGGAGTAAGCCAGGATGGTGTTTCTTTGTGTGACGTAGAACTCCGGGTGGTATTGCCCGTCTACGCATTCAAGTCTCCCCGGACCGGAAAACCTAACCAGGAAATGACCGGCCGGATAAGTTACCAAGACCTCGTCATCTCTCTGCTGTTCGACCGAGCAATCCGGATGCAGATGCAAATATGACCGGCATTCCACGGCGCGCGACGTAGTCACGCGGTCCGTGACCTTAAGGAACCCGCTGTTCGACCACGAGAAAGACCGGCAATGTATCGGACGACCTGGCAGGCGGCAGTAGCCGTTGTGACAAGCCGCAAGCTCAAACCCGTCGGACGTTGGTCGCCAATCCACACCCTGTGGATAACCGCGCCGGGCCACACGGAATGCCCCCCACATTTCGGCCTGGTCCTGCCCTGCAATCTCCACCGTGTTGTGCGCCCGAGTTGAGCGGCAGTAGGCGCGCGTCTCACTACATTCATAGTCATGGACGCCGCAATCCACAATTACCCGGCAACCATTGAGCGACAGTTCGAATGAAAACATATCTGCGTGCGCATGGCCGGGAATATAGTCCGGTCCAAGCTGACCAGCATCACAGATAATATACGAGCCGTCTTTCCCACGGTAACCGTAGTAGCCGGCGTCAGACAGGAGCCACGGACCGGACGCTTCCCTGACTTTGGCGTCGTTTCCAATACCAAGCGACGCCGCATAGCCAAACAAATCGTCGGGCTTGTTGTATACTCCGAAGGCGCTGTCGTTTAGCAGAGATATCCGACCATCGGGATGACACATGTGTGCCAGGGCGTCCAGCACTCGACCTAGTACCGGGCCAACGATTGCGCGAACCCGTGAATCGCCCGTGTTATGGAGGGTCAGCAAGAGGTAGACTATGCGCGAGTGGTACATCGGCGATAGCTCGAAATGCAGTCCATCACTGGGTACCTGCTCTGCCACCTGTTCGCGCAGCAACTTCAATCCCAACTCGAGCCACCGCGCTGCATCAGGCCCGTCAAAGCAGGCCCCCGCCAGCGCCAGGGCGCCTGCATCCTCCAGCAGGTGATTGCCCAGCAGGCGATACTCCAGATGACTCGAAAGCCATTCCGCCTGGAGCCACACGCTTTTCCACAGCCTTTCTGTAAACGCCTCGTCGGCCTGAACCCGGGATTTGTTCTCGCCGAAGAAGAACGCACATAGGTTCATTAACCGCAAGGTGGTCGGATACGCTTCCCACCCCACGGAGTCTTTCTTCAAGGGACAGCGCTCAATCCAATCGAGAACGGCTTCCTTGGCCGATTCAACGCCATCCCCGTCAAACGCCCATATCCATTCGAAGTAATGCAGGTTGTAGGACCAAAGTTTGGGCAGATCGGCTCTATCCCAGTCGGGCATCCATCCAATCGCCTGTGTCTGATTGATGAAAGACATGCGCCCGGCGAGAATCTCCCCGGCGTCGTTGTCCTGGATTCCCGGCGAAAGGAATGGTCCTGCCGGCTTCCAGCGGCAACCTGGATAGGAAGGCACCGACCGCGAGGCGAATCGTGCTGGGTCTTCCAGTCTTGCCCGCGCTATACTATGCGCCTGGCCCACAATCTGACGCGGTTTCAAATAGCGAACGGTATGGTAGATGCGTGATAGTTTCATTGCCCGCTCAATTGATCTCAAATCTACCCCTTATGATGCCCCAGATACGCTGGGCGGTTCGACCGTCGCCATATGGGCTTCTTGCTTCAGACATCCGCGAATACTCACCAGGATCTGAGAGAAGTTTCTCTACCGCGCCTACTACTTCCTCTACCGACGTCCCGACCAGTATGGACGACCCCGCAGTCACCCCCTCCGGCCGTTCCGTTGTCTCGCGGAGCACGAGAACAGGTTTGCCTAACGGCGGCGCTTCTTCCTGTACGCCGCCCGAATCTGTCAGGATAATCCTGGCGGCTTTCATCAGATGGACAAACGAGGCGTAGTCAGGAGGCTCGATCAGTATGACGTTGTCCATCCCGCCTAGTGCAAGAACGATTGTCTCGCGCACTATCGGGTTCTTGTGCATCGGGAATACGACTGTGTGATCGGGTCGCCTGCGCAGGATCTCTTGGACAGCCGCGCAGATCCGGCTCATCGGCTCGCCCCAGTTCTCACGCCTATGCGCCGTTACCAGGATCGTCTTGCCGGACGCCGCTGCCTTCGCAACTCGTGGGTCGTCGAATGCCTGCTCTTTGGACGCAACCTTGAGCAGCGCATCGATACCTGTGTTGCCGGTTACGTAGATGTCTTTACCATTGATTCCCTGCGCCAGAAGGTTGTCGCGGGCAGTATCAGTCGGGGCAAAGTGCAGGTCGGCCAGTACCGCCGTCAGACGCCTGTTCATTTCCTCGGGGAACGGGTCGTACTTGTTGTCGGTCCGCAGACCGGCTTCCACGTGCCCGAAGGGAACTTTGGCATAGAACGCCGCAAGCGAAGCAACAAATGTGCTGCTGGTATCTCCCTGCGCAATGATCAGGTCCGGCACCACTTCTCCAATCACCTGATCCAGCTTCTCAAGACACCGCGTGGTGATCTGTGAGAGGGTCTGTGCGGCCGTCATTATTTGGAGGTCAAACTGTGGGTGCAGACCGAATGTTTCCAGGACCTGGGCGAGCATCTCTTTGTGCTGCCCAGTAACGGCCAGAACCGTTTCCACTTCGCTGGGATGATCCAGCAGTTCGAGGACCACCGGAGCCATTTTGACAGTGTCGGGGCGAGTCCCACAGACACAGAGTATCCGGAACCGGTCTCCGTTTGCCCGGCTCCTGAGTGAAACGCTGTTGTTTACCATCTCGCGTACCTGAACAAAAGAAACGCTCCTGTACACAGCACGAATGTCGCGCCGTAGATTATCCAGATCACCTTGGTAGGCGACCAGCCTTTGCTAATTAGCCGATGGTGCAGATGGGTGGTGTCGGCTTCGTGTATCTTCTTGCCGCACGCCAATCGCCTGATCACAACGAATGCGGTATCACAGAGAGGAATGCCCAAGACCAGCACGGGTATCAGGATGGCTACCAGTGTGGAGGTCTTGAACGCACCGACAATGGCTATCGCCGCAAGCATGAAGCCCAGGAACTGAGCGCCAATGGTGCCCATGAAGATCGTTGCGGGCGGGTAGTTGAACCTCAGAAAGGCCAGAGAAGCACCCATTACAGCCGCCGACAATACCGCAGCAAAACGCATAGCGAAAATGTTTTCTGGTGACACAGGATGCGCAACCAACGCCATAAGCAACAAGGTGGCGGAAGCAATGGCAGTTATGCCCCCTGCCAGTCCATCAAGCCCGTCCATACAGTCGATAGCCTTGGTGACCATCAGCACCCAAATGACCGTAAAAGGAGCGCTCAAGAGGCCAAGGGGGATCAGCGGCCCGCCAACAGGATTGCCGATGTTGACCACCTGGATCCCGAAGAGCGCCAGGATGACGCCGCCCGCAACTATGGTGGCCGCCTGGACCCATCCGGGCAGTTCGAATCTGTCATCCAGAACCCCAACCACCGCCACGAAAGTGGCACCTATAAGCACTCCCAGAACCACCTTGTTGAATGACAGCCAGACCACCTTGTTGGCCGGAAACATCGCGTCCACGGCCACACAGATTACCACGGCAATCATCACCGCCGCAAACATGGCCAGGCCGCCAAGCAGGGGGGTGGGTTTGGCGTGAAGTCTCCGTCCCCCAGGCTCAGCAACCACTCCCAGCCGGAGAGCGAGTATTCTTATAGGTGGTATCAGCACGTAGGCCACGATGAAACTGATCGCCGCAGCCAGCAAAGCCAACTTCATATCACACATCCGCCGGCATCACAGTGCCAACAAAACACCCCGTTATGGATTGGAACACCCATCATGTTGGTGATGATCCCTCTGCACAACTGAGGAACAGCGGCCGATTCCAACAGAAACTCAATCCACAATACCGCCCTTGATCCAAGCTCCGAACTCGTAGAGAATTCGGGAGAACTGGTCGCTGGGCATGCGCCCCTTGCCCTCGGCCAGATACCGCTCCCACTCCATGGAACACACCCACACGTTGGTATAGCCCGCTTTCTGGAACAACCGAAGCGCTCGACGCTGCTGAAGAGCGCTGGAGATTATGATGAGCTTGCTGGATCGGCTGATTCCATTGACGGACAGGATAGTCCTTGGGTGGTCCACCGTCCTTTTGGGTGCTCCATCAATCCGTACTGCCCCGGGCGGCACCAGACCGGCTCGCAGAATGGGCAAGAAGTCATTGGTTTCCCCGGATATTATTATCATTGGTGCCTTGCCCGCCCGGTAGACGCGGACTGCGTCCGCAGTCCTGAATAGATCGCCCCCCAAGACGACTATCGCGTCCGCCTGTGGTAACTCATCAAGAGGAGTCGACTCTATCAAGCGCGCGGATATGAAGTTGCCGATAGGGGTGAACGTCAGCAGCAGAAATGACGCAAAGCCCAGAGCCGAAACATCGATGAACACCCGGCGACACCACCGCCCGATCCCCACAACCCACGTCCAAGCCTTTGTTCGCTGTTTGCTCATCGGTCCGGCATATTCCTCATTCGAGTGCGATCCCGTCAACTTAGTCACGACCAACTACTTACACAACACGAGTAATGAATAGCCGCCAAGCAGGCGGGCTGACCATCTAGTGGAAAAGGAGGACACTATCCTGCGGGGGACATTGGCAAGCGCAGTCTTGAATGCCGGATGCAGGTGGCTGCCATCAGTGTAGAATGAATCTATTATCTCATGCCCTGTGTACTTCAAGGCAGCCAGAGCTGTTTCAGACGAGAAATAGTGGATATGTCCAACCTTTGCCTGTGCGTCAGCCAGCGATGCGCGAGCTACCGATGAAACGTGAATGGCAAGCGGTATGTGATAGACCTTGTATGTCGCCTTCCGCCGGCACCCCTCCAGGAAACCGTACAAGTCCGGCACATGTTCAGCTACATCAATCGCCAACAGCAGGTCGAATGTCTTGCTGCTCTTGAGCAGATCCTCCTCGTGAAAGTGAAGCCGCTCACACTCACTGGCTTTCGCGTGCGCAATAGCCTCGGGCGCGATATCATAGCCGTCGAATTCTACGTCATCCGGCATCGATTCATAGAGACTGCGCAGGATTCCGCCAAAGCCGCACCCTATTTCAGCAACCGACTTGACTGTCACATCGTTTGCCTCAAGAATGCGGATGATATGGCTTGCCTTCCACGGCGAATCCTCTTCATGCCATGTGGGGTTAGCCTGCATGTACGAGTTGTCTTCGTAGATGGTTGGCATTATTCCTCCAAGGGCCGCTTAGGGCTGTTCATTGATTGGCGTTGGCGTCGCAGTCGCAGCCTGGCTCTAATCACGTGGGCCAACTGCCACTGTCTTGGAGAGCCTCGCCGACTCCACCGCCGCGAAACTAGCTTGCGTCGCGTTGACGATCTCATCAAAGGGAATCAGCGGCTCGCCGCCGCTCTTGACGGTCTCTATGAACTGCGCGATCTCCGCGGTATGGCCTTTGTCCTGGCGCCAGGCCTTGAGCTTGTTGAATCCCTTGAAACCGTAGCCCAGCGTTTCGCGGAAGTTGTCCAGCCGCAGCACCCGCCCATCGCTGAAGACCTCCAGCGTCTCCTTGGGGTAACTCTTTGAGCCGTTGGCGAAGTAGTTCACCGTTCCGACCGAGCCATCTTCAAGCCCGATCACAATCGACATCTTGTCATCACGAACAGCCGGCCCCTCGCCGACCATCGTCGCGGTTACCGTAGTCACTGGCGACCCGGCCAGGTGCGCAAGCAAGTCGATGAAGTGACAGCCTTCACCGATGATTCGCCCACCACCACGTTCGGGATCCTGAGTCCAGTGATCCGCCGGGATAGCCCCGGCATTGACCATCATGCTCATGCAGAGCGGTTCGGCTCGGCCCCGCAGTAGTTTCTTCATCCGGACCGTATGCGGACTGAAGCGCCGATTGAAACCCACCATCACCATCTGGTCCGGGTGTTGGGCTGCGGTCTGTTCCACTTTCGCCAGTTGTTCTGCGTTCAACGCCAGCGGCTTCTCCACAAATACATGCTTGCCCGCCTCTAAGGCCTCACAGATGAACCGCGCGTGGAGGTGGTGCCCGACCAGAATGAACACCGCCTGTACTTCCGGGTCATCGAGCATCGCGCGATAGTCGGTGGTCGCCATGCTGGCGCTGAACTTGCGCGCCGCATCCTGTGCCGCAACAGGATTGAGATCAGCCACATAAGCGATCCGCGCCGACGTTTTCGCTAGCGCCGGCAAGAGGGTTGCCTTGGCATAATTCCCAGCGCCGATTACCCCGACCACCGCTTGTCCCGCGCCGGTGTAACGCTTCGCCGGCTTGGCGGGCGTTGCTGTCATCCGCATGCTTGTCGCGGTATCCACCGTCTCGGGGTATTCCAGCACCACGCCCAGAGCAGAGGGGTCGTGCTGGATCTTGTCGTATGCCGCCAACGCGTCGCCCAGCGGGAAACGATGCGTAACCAGCGCGGTCACGTTCAGCGCCCCGGAGGCCATCGCGCCCAACACCGCCTCGAAGTTGCGCCCCTCGGTCCAGCGCACGTAAGGGAGTGGGTAATCATGCCCACCTTGTTCGTAGTCTTCGTCATAGCGGCCCGGGCCATAGGAGCAGGAGACCTGGAAGCTGAGTTCCTTCTTGTAGAAGTCGTCGCGATGCAAGTTGAGCCCGACCACCCCCACAAGCACGATCCGCCCTCGTTTTCGGCTGGACTCGGCGGCCTGGTGCATCAGTTCGTCGGTCTTGGCTGAAGCAGTGATCAGCACGCCATCGACGCCCACGCCGTTCGTCCAGGCCTGCGCCGCGACAATGGGGTCACCACCGGCTGAAAGGTCCACCGTCTGCGCGCCGAAATCGGCTGCCAGCGCCAACCGTGTGGTGTTCATGTCCACCGCCAGCACATGGCACCCTTGCGCGCGTAGAAGCTGCACCGTCAGCAGGCCCAACAGTCCCATGCCGAAGACCATAAATCGCTCGCCCAGAGTAGGCTGCGCGAGGCGGATTCCCTGCAGCGCGATCGCCCCCATCACGGTAAATGCGGCGGCTTCGTCAGTAACCACATCGGGAACCTTGGCCACCAGGTTGCGGGGCACACAGACGATCTCCGCATGGTTGCCGTTGCTGATCACCCGATCCCCCGGCGATAGGTCATTCACCCCGGCCCCAACTGCCAGCACCCGCCCGGCATTGCAGTACCCCAGCGGCAGCGGTTCGTCGAGCTTGCGGAAGACGGCCTCCAAGGTCGGCGCCAGGCCGTCGGTCTTGATCTTGTCCAGCACCTGCTTGACCCTGTCCGGCTGGCTCCGAGCCTTTTGGATCAGGTTCCCCTTGCTAAACTCCACCAGCATCCGCTCAGTCCCCGCCGAAATCAAAGACCGCGAAGTCTGTATAAGAACCATCCCCCGCCCCACCAAAGGGCAAGGCACATCGGCCAGTTCCATCTCGCCGGTTTTCAGGTTTTGTAGGATTTGTTTCATTTGCCCTGCTATTCTCAAGTAGACTCTTGGACTTATTCCAAGGATAACTGCTCATACGGGACTTTCAATATGACTTTTCCCGCTTTTGTCCGGAACGGCTGATCAACGATCAGAAAATCAAATCTGATATCCACATTCCTCAGGTCCATCAGCGCCCTAGCTTCGTCCTTGAGCAATGGGCTGTGTTCGGAACGGGTCAGGATGATTACCGCTTCGCCCGGATTTCGCTGGGCGATTTGGAGGAACTTCACTCTGTCAAAGACCGGGTGATGTCGGCCGAAGATCAGTGCTGTCAGGCTGATCCGTTTGCCTTCGCCATCGGTTACAAAATCCCCGGTCCGTCCCGCGCTGATTCGGAAGGTCCGCAGCATTTCATCTTGTTCTACTGGCTCAATCAGGTCTCCTGTATCATATCGAATGAATGGACACACGCGGTTGTAGTATCCCGTACAAACCAACCGATGCCCCTCGTCACTTGGTATGGCTTCGGCATAGCCGTAAGTGTGCATCGGCGCGTACAGGTATTTCTCCACTTCATAGGCCAGAACAGAGAACTCGCTGTGCCCATACCACGAGATGCTCTTTACGCCCAAGCAAGCTTCCACAGGTTCGCGGTAGACTGGTGCCGGGTATTCCGAAGCATAGAGAATCCCTTTGAGGCTCTTACTCAACTCCTCTATAATGTCGCTTCGATGCTCCAAGCAGTGCTTGATGAAATCGTAGATTGCGCTGGGATAGCCGTGCAAAAACCGGATTCGGTTCGTTCTCATTTTCTGCCACAATGCTTCGACTATCCGGTCGTACGGGCAATACGCATTAACTACGTACTCGTTATGGACGGGATTATAGGCCAGCGGTCGGTCGCCCAGGTTCTTGCCGCGGAATACCAGTTTTAGATCAGTCGGACGATAGCCCAGTCGCTGCCAGATGAAATGCATGTGCGCCCATTCCCTAGCGAACGCTTGGGAATCCAGACAGAAGACCAGGGGATGGCCCGATGACCCGCCGGTATTGGTCAGATATCGCCCCTTGTCCTGAAGAGACCGTTGCTCCAACGCCACCCTCTGCAAATCCTCTCTGGTTACAATCGGGATGTCTTTGATATCCGAGAATCCCTTGAGATGGCTCGGGTGATAGTGCAAATCCTTATAGAACCCATCGTAGAAAGGGTGGTGAACACTCGCCCATGTGACCACATTCCTGACTTGATTAAGAACCCATTCTTGTTGGCTCAGCGCATCCAGTCTACTGAACTGATCGATCTGCCTCTTGCTGTTCTGATAGGTTGAGCCTAATCGCACTGAATAGGGAACACCTGCAAATAGTCTCCCAATCGGCTCTGGTATCTTCTCAGCGTATGTCTTTATTCGATGAAGGAGCATCTGTTATTGCCCTAGCCACTGATTTGTCGCTGTGGTCCAAGAGCATCCTATCCATTCCGGAGAATAGCCGACGTTTTGTGTCGCGCCACGCACGCGCGGTACTTCCACTGCATCGGCATACACATCCAGGCAATCCACTTCACATAGAGTTGCGGCGATCGTTTTTCAAGGCAACGCCTCTTCCAGACCGCTATCTCGCGCGCATACCATTCGGCATATTCCGTTTTGAACCACGTTCCGGTATCGATCACGCGGACCGACTCACTCAGTTTGCTGAGGATCCTGAGGAGATCAGCCTCATCCGCGCCTGTAACTCGATATGGCTGATAGTTGTCATTGATACGGTACAGGATCGGCTCTGTCTTCCCGCTTGCGAGATCATAATCCACCATATATCCCCAACGATTTCTCTCGGTTGTCTCTGCGTCGAACTGCCAGAAATTGAAGTTCCCAAGTGAGTAGAAGACCGATTTTCCTTTGTAGACTTCCCAGCCTTGCGGCACATGCGGATGGTGGCCAATGATGATGTCAGCACCAGCATCTATCAGGCGATGTGCCAACTCACGTTGAAACGGCGCGGGTACGTTGGTGTGCTCGTATCCCCAGTGTAGATTGACGATCTTACGTTGGGCAACCGATTCCGACAACATCCTCTCAAGCGCGGCGGCCTTCGACCCGTTATAGGAAACATGCAGTCGCGGTAAGCTGAAATAGGCGCTTAGGAAGTCCACCGTGACCCCTTCAATGGTGGCACGTGTTGTGGCCGGATTCGCAGGCCCAACGACCGTCTTTCCCCGCTTCGCCAACTCACGCGCAAGACTGCCAGGGTTTCCGCTGTCTGCCGTGTGGTTGTTCACGATAGTAACTACCTGGACCTCTTTGGGCAGCCAAGACAAAGCAGTCTCACTGACACTCAGTGAGACGTTTTTCTCTTTTTGCCGACCACCGTTCAAAGCCGTCTCCAGGTTGAGGCAAACCGAGCTACCTCGAATCATGCAGCATGTTTCGGCAAACGGATCCTCGCCATCGCGTGTCCGCAGAAATGTGTCGCCGCAGAAGCGGATCGGCCTTTCCATCATTGTGCTCTCGACTCGGTGGACAATTCCACCATTTTCTGTAAGTCGGAATTCAGAATGCGAGGGTCGTAGTTGCCATGTGGTGCCTTCGGCAACTCCGGAATGCGACCAGTCATCTCGATTTCCTTCACCTTCAACTCCCGGAGTCGGCGGGATTCCACTCGCAGACGCGCCCAATCCCAGCCTACTCTTCCATCCCGCCATGCACCGCGACCGAACAGTTCGTGGATCATTTGCAGTTGGTATCGAAATGGAAGTCGGAAGAATAGGCGTATGAAGAACATCCGGCGCTCAAGGGAAGTGCCGAAGAGTCTCGGCTCAGCGGACAACTTGCCACCGCGTGCTTTCTGAATCGCCAACATTGTCGTGTACCGGTTCTGCTTATCCATCCAGTGGTGCAGATCGGGGCTGTCATGATGCTCCATGACTCCCCTCAGCTTCCCAATGGGACCATCAATCAGAGGATGTTCATTGACAATAACATCCGAAAAACGGCATTTACCCGTACGCCACAAACGCAACACCGGGGACATTACATGCAATGGCTTCCCCATAAACCAGAGCCTGCGATCCATTGAATATCCGGAGTGTTTTGTTTCTCCTTGAAGGAGTGACCGGATTTCCTCCTTGAGTTCCGGAGTCAACCGCTCATCTGGATCTAGCTTAAATGTCCAAGTTGTCTTGACTGGCAGCTTTTCAAGGGCGACATTCCACTGATCGCCGAAGTTCGTGAAAGGCCGCTGCACGATCTTAACTCCAAGATCCAGCGCAATATCGACCGTCCGATCTGTGCTACAACTGTCAAATATGAATATCTCTTCAGCCCAGTCTTTGACGTTTTCAATAGCGTCAGGAAGATTGTATTCCTCATTGAGGGAGAGCATGATGACTGTGACGGGTAGTCTGTCCATAATACTTATACGTCCTGTCTATCATAGACTTTTGTAGCGACTAGGCAGTGAGCAACTCAACGACCGCTTTACTCTATCACATCCAGGATCTGCTGTACGGCCTGGTTCACAGTTCCGTCATTGCTGACGGATCGACATGGACCGAACAGGCACAACTCTTGGTACAAATGAAATCTTTCTTCAAAGTTCTGATTGATTCGGTTTTCTGCCCGGCATCCCAGCACCTCGTCGCGTTCGCGCATAATGACGAACGAGTGCGCTCGTGAAGGAACCAGTGCCCAGAACATCCTCCACACCACGTTTCTGCAGAAGTTCCTTTCTCCTGTATCAATGGCGATATCGACGAGAATGTCAGGCACCCAGCGGTCACATATCACGGTTCGTCTCAGGATGTAGGCCGGAAAATACACTCTTAGCAAGGACGCGGACAAAGTATCGACAAACGTCGCCAACACAAAGAGAACTGATACGATTCGTGAACGCTGGAACTCATGATACGCTGCAATGCGAACACCATCCTTCAGATCATATCTGTAACATCCTACCAGCTTCGCCAAAACGAACACCATTTTGGTGAGGTAGTGATTATACCGCAACCATGGGGTACACGTCCGTCTTCCTTGATTTTGGAGAGATTCTTCCAAACGACTGATGATCGTGCTTTTCCCACTTCCATCGATGCCGCTGATCACGATTATCGAAGGTACTTTTTTATGCGATTTCATAGACCTGTTCACTAAATTCTATCCAAGAATCGGCAGTAGCCTCCCAGGTAGGATGGCTTCCCATTGTTGTCAGACACGTTTTCGCCTTCTCATTCCTCGTCTCAACATCCAGTGAGGCTGAAATCATTGCATCGGCTAGGGGGCCTGCTAGACCGGGAGGAATGATCCAACCTGCTTCACCAACGAATTCCGATGTGCCGCCTGACTGGGTTACAATAACAGGGGTACCCAACTGCATAGCCTCTAATAATCCCAACGGAATCTCTGAAGGAACACTGATAAACGGCATGACTACCGCCCTGGCATGTTTGATACATTGTTGAACAGCCTTAGGCGATAGACTCTTTGTGACACAGACAAAGCGTCCACATGCATTGAGGCGGTCAGCGGCATGCAAGAGCTTTTGTAGGGCAATCACCATCTCTTTTCCAGGGTCAAGACGAAGCAAGCAAACTATTTTCAGGTTTTCACATCGCGCAAAGACTTTCGGTGCAGCTGATAGTAGCACATTGATGCCACGAATCGGAAGAGGATTGCCAAGAAACAAAACATAATCCTGATCCACAATACCAAGTTCCTCGGCGCACAGCGTATCCTCGTCCAATTCATTTAATGCGGGTATGCCCGGAGGAATGGCGATGCAGCGTTCATTTGGCCACCCAGCTTTCACTAAAGCTCGTCGTGTGAACTCAGTCATGCACACGACTCCAGAGACTCTTCTTTTCTGCAATTGTCGAACCAGACAGCCCTTAGGTATAAATGCTTCGATCACTAGGTTTTTCAGCCGAAGCGAAGGCATATGCCTCATCGTGGCCAGGACGTGCAAAATGCTATAGCAACTTCCCCCGTGATAGACAATTGTAGGACAATCCCAATCATGCCAATGAGAATTGAGCTTCATGCCATCACGCCATGTTATTGGCCAGTACACCAGATCAGGTAGGAAATCGCCAACGCCGGAACGGCAGTCGTCAATGCTTGGACAATAACAAACGGGAAAGTCGTAGTCTTTGCTGTCGTAGGATTGGTCGATATCGCGATTGATAGAAATCAACCTAGCATCATATCCGCGGCGCCGCATTCCCCTGACCACTTCGCACACTGTCCGCCAAGGCATCAAACGCTCGCGTTCGGGTAACAGTTCATATGTTACTATTGCAATTCGCGTATTCAACAAGACTTTTCCGAGCATTGCCGCTGTTGTGACTGGGCCAGATGGGCACACCCTAGTAACCATGCCTCAGTTTCGTCAAGCATTTGGTCGATAGTAAAATACTCGGCAAAACGCTGCTTGGCTGCTGCTGAAAGTCTTCGAGGCATCTCGGGATCTTCAATCATGCGGTTCAGCGCAGCGGCAAGGGCTTCAGAACTCTTGGGCGGTACAACCAGCGCTTCCTTCTCATTACGAACGGATTCCGTGTTCCCGCCGACATTTGTCGCAACAATTGCTTTTCCTGCACGCATCGCCTCGAGCAAAGAAATAGAATGAAACTCAGCCGACGAAGGTAGTGCGAATATGTCAAATAGCTCGAGCCAAGCCTGAGCATTCTTCTGGTAACCAACAAAATGAACATTGGAAGCGACTCCAATCTGCCGACTTTGCTGCTGCAACTGTTCTGCACAACCCCCGTCTCCAACCAGCACCAAATGTACTTTGGGATGTCTCTTGATAACACATGAAACTGCATCAAGAAGATAGGACAACCCCTTTTCAACATCCAATCTCGAAAGGACGCCAACGATAATGTCGCTATTGTCTAGTCCCAAAGATGAACGCTGGATAGGATCGCACTTAGGTGGATTTGCATCGATTCCGTTATGCACAACGGTGAGTTTCTCCGCGTCAACTCCTCGCGCAATCAGATATTGCTTGCAGAAATCAGCCACCGTAACGATCGCGAGAGCTCGCCGCTGATACAGCTTAGGGGTAATCCAATTTCTGGTTGATTGGATGAGTCTCTTACTTGGACTAGGGGCCGTATAGAAACCATGGTATGACGATACATACGGCAAGCAGCGCTTTGCCTTCCGCTGTAACAACCATGCCAATCCACTCGCCACAGAACCTCCATGAACAAACAACAAATCAGGAGAAAAGCGGTTCAATCGTTCAACACAAGGCCCGATCCATGAAAAATCAAACTGATCGCGTACCACGATTTCTTCAAGGCCGTACGCATCCAGATCATCCCGATTGCATATCCAATCGGCACTGTTGATGACCACCGTTTTGAACTCAATTCCAGGACGTTCATCAAGCTTCGACAACATGGCTGCGTACCGGGCCACACCACCGTGAAAACCCTTGACCAGGCTGAAGACTCTTATTGAAGCACTCATATAGCAACTCCTGACCGTAACGTGGTGTCAGACTGAATCGCCCAGTACCAGTCGCGGGCACGTAACGTCATTGTTTTAGCAAGGCCGACGGATTCGCGATAAAAGCTTCGAAGTCTAGTCCCGCTTCCGATACCTCATCAAAACCATCCCGCATAAATAAGACAACTGGCGATTCGTCTTTCCGCATTTGTCGCCTTACGAATCCCAAGCTATCTACAACCAGAAGGTCGGTGGGCAAGCGTCTAAAGACCGACAGATACCGCAACCTGAAAGTCGAAACCATTACCTTGACAAAACACCATATCCCCGGCCGTCTCAAGACACGAATATCAAGATCGCTTCTTCGATGGAATTGTCGACGACAGAAGCTACCGTAGACAAGCACTGCAAGAACCGCGTCCGACCTTGAGTATACCTGTTGGACTTCGCTCATGTATCTCAGAGCTTCGTCTATTCCCGCATTCTGCATTGCCCCGATGGCCTCGTGCAAGTAACAGTGCAATTGGCCATCTGCGATAAACATTAGCGTGTGCGCTACCAAGAATATACCGGCTAACGCACAAAACAGACCCCATCTGTCGCTCGGTGAAAAGAGAAGGAAAGCCCCTATTGCAAGGATCACAACCAGAAAACTCTCGACAATCAGATGGAAAATGACTTCGCTTCGGTCACGGTCCTGCAGTGAGTGACTAACCCATCCAACAATCAGGTTGCGGAGCAGCACAAATCGACCCCACTTGCTCTTTAGAATACGTCGAATTGACTCATACACGACCTTCATACCAATGAATTCCCCCTATCGTTCCCGAGTGACGCGCGCATCTCTAGAGCAGCCATAGTGAAGAACGACCGTTGTGCTAGATGCACCAGAAGCCTGCCATTTCAAGCACATGCCCCACAGAATCACCGGGGGTCCTAGATAATTGTGTAGCAGCCATTGGTCGAACCTCTGACGCTTGATAATAACTGAGTACAAACAGTCAACCGCAACGCAAACAAGAGCCGCAAAGCCCACGGCCGAAAAAGGAACCCATGACAGGATTGCTGCAATCGAAGTAGCCAGCAGAATCATGCCGAAGAGTAAGAAGCTCAAGAGTCCTCGATTCGATCTGAGCAGTAGGGCAGTAAACTTGAGTGTCCGGAGATTCTTTCGCAACAGTCGTCCGTAGAGCAGCAAACGTCCGGTCTTGAGATGATTCCAGGAACGATCTCGATATTGCTGTGAGTGGTGTATGCCCATAAATGCCGGCAGTTGAAGAAGAATCCCGCACTTCGATAGTCGGAGGGTGTAGTCGAAATCTTGGAATCTCGCAAATCGCTCGTCCCAGTCGCCCACGGCTTGGACGATTCGGCGACTGGCAATGAATATCCCCCCGGTCATCAGGCAGACCTTTTCCTGCGTCATATGCTTTCGTCGGACCAACTGCCGAAGTTCCGTCTGATAGTCGGGACTGTACTGGATTTCCCGCAATTTCCCCGTCACTGCATCGGCCTTACCGCTCTGGATCCTTTCTAGCGCCTCGGATACGAATTCCGGGAACAATTCGACATCGCCGTCTACAAAGAATATGTAGGGCATGGTGGCGTATCTCATGCCGGCATTCCTGGCGACTGCGGCATTCACATAACCCGTGCACTGAATGATGTGCATGCCAGGAATCTTCGCCGCATACCGTTTCATGACGTCCAGCGTATCGTCCGTGGAATCAGAATCCACGCAGATGACCTCGCGGTGTTCGAACTGCATTGACGCAATCGACCGCAAGCATTTCTCTACAGCAAATGCTTCATTCCGCGCAATAATGACAAAGGACACATCTCTAATCTCAGTCACGAGGGCCATTCCTGTCGTCTCCGTAGAATGTTGTAAGTTGCCACGCATAAAACATCAGCAACGCAAAGAACGCATTGTACTTTGCCAAGAAGAACGCAGTCGAGAATGGCAGGGTGATAATCTGGGTTACGACCATAAGATGCACGGCGTAAGCGTGCACATTATACCGGTGTGGCACATGAGGTATCGTCTTGCGCAAGTCTGCTTCCATTCGCAGTAGGACAACAACCACAAAGACCACGGCGGGGAACCCATATCTAAAAAGCGTATTCAGTAATCCAAGATCGTTCAGATTGAATCCGCTGTATTCAGGCGTCAATACTTGATCTTCTCCCCCGTGTTGCGCGCCAAATCCGACCAGCCCACTCTTTAAGAACTCTCTACCGTAGTACGCGATTCCTGCTTCTCTTTCGGATAGAGTTCCACTGCCAGATGCCAGATCATAAGACACACCTGAGTACATGACGTCACCGAAGGCAACGATACCGCTCAGTAAGCTTGGGGCGAGCGCTACAGTCAGAATGGCTATGGCGATGACTCCACACACTACCTTGCTGAAAGTGCCTCTTGAGACCCTGAACAGTATCATCACAAAAGCCACAAGCATGACAACGATATGAATCATCACTTGGCGAGTGATCCACACGAAAATAGTGTAATAAAGGAGAAACGACAGCAGAAGCAACAACCACGGCTTGGAGCGGTGAGACTTGCTATGCCCAATGCTTGACAGAACAAAACAGACCAGGAGCAAGCCTTCTTTGTAAAGGATTTGAACGGGGGCTCTGGTATAGATATCTCGAAGCGCAAAGTCGTCGACGAAATGCGGGACTCCAGTAGAAATCTGAAGTGTTATCAGAATGAACACAAGTGTTGTCTCAACAAACAGCACATTGAACAGAGCTCTGATAACCCTCGGTCGTGGCTTTAGCAGCATCAAATACGGAAATAGGAGCAAACCACTCAGCAGAAAATACATTGTACGCAAGACGCTGAGTATGTCTTCATGGTAGTACAACATTCCACTCAAGATGAGAGGAACGAGAGCAATTGGCACCAGTATCACAATCGCCTTTGCGTAGAAACCTGCGTAGTATATCCGTCTGCCAAACAGCGGAACCGCGGCGATTATTGATATCAGAACAAAACCAGGAATCACGGCGCACCAGAATGGCGAGAGCACCTGCCCAACAACTGTACGTTGTACAATCGCCACCTGATTCAACAAGAAGAACAATATCCATAAGAATGCCACCAATAGCCGCTCTCGAGAGCTCAATGGCGCATCATCTTCGTTCTCGATGCTCGCTATGAAGTTGGGTGATCGATCATTCGGTGGGATTGGCATAGAAGATCGCTCTTGAAACCCTTTAAGTTGTGTCATGTGACAAGGCCCGCTTCGTATTCCTCGTTCATCCAACAGTTCTCGAATCAGGCGTGTCTTTGTGGTTTGCGGTGTCCATCATGATACATATCCCTCATCTGCGTTTGGGAGGTCGAAGGAGAGAGTTGGATTCTCTCCATACTCCTTTGACCGATCTAACAGCCAGGGATTGAATACGAGACAAGAACAACCGGCGGCGAACTATTGCCAAAATGTCCTTACGCGTGGTAGTACTTGCGACGCGATAGTTGAACAACAGTTTCCGGTTGCAGGTGCATGTGGCGGAATCGCCAGACGCGAGGCAGTGGGACTTCAATCCCTTGTATTCAGGCGAGTATCGCCCCAACTTGCGGCACTCGCTCATAAATGCAGAGAAATCCCGCCTCCGGCGCTCAACGCCCTGGTTCTCAAAGATGATATTCGGGGCGACCTCTCTTAGCTTTAGAAATCCCAGCGAGCAGGCATCTTGAAGCAATGACGCTGCATTCTCAGTTCGTGCGATGACGATCGAATCCCCCTGGGGTGATTCAGATATACCCCAAGCATCACCAATCGTGACATCGCAGAAGATATTCATTTTGTCAAAACATAGCCTGCATCTTGGAGGAGTGAAGTAATCCTTGGTGCTTGTTCTCAGAGATGACGGGAAATACCGCTTCTGGCCAGAACCCAAATGAAAGCAGACTTCACCAGGCCAACCATTGCGAGCCTTAGAGCGATACTCCAGCCCGGCAATATCTTTCAAGGCCAGGCCGGCAGTCAACGCCATGTGGTCAATACACGAATAGAGCAATGTGCGATCACAGACCAGTCCGATTCGATACTGAATGGTTCTGGCTAGGGCATTTCCGTCCTGTGCTAACACATAAATACCGTGCATCTGGCAGGAGACGCCGACAGCGGCAATGCGAGCATCGGCTGGTGTTTCGGCCAACACTGCATTTGATGCCACAGGGCAGTATTTCGATCCCTGCGCCGCCAATATCTGCTGGCCTGTTCTAGCCAAAGCAGCTCTGGGACGCAGTGAACCGTCATTTGGCATGGCGGTCACCATTGCCGCATCAATCTTACCGGTTTCCAACAAGAACAGCAGCAAAGCACTGACGACGCCACCGCTTTGTCCCCCGGCGCGAACCGAATCGTTGATAGCGTGGCCAACATAAGCACCATGGACCTTGCCCTTGAACGGGTCAACGTGTTCGGGCAAGTCCAGGTCGAACCCTGCGCCCGTACATACCTTCCGGCATCTTCCGCACACTATGCACTTTTCATCCCTTATCAGAGGCAGTAATAACCCAGCAGGCGTCTCGCACATTTCGATAGCCTTTGTCGGGCAAACCGCTACGCAGGTCCCGCATTGTGTACAGAGAACCGAGTCAACGACACTCCTGATCGTGTCAGTCATTCTCGCCCCCAGCGACCCTGTGTATCGTGTCTGCTACTCTATCAAAAAGAGCGCTCACTTCGTCCTGCAACTGTTGAGCCTTGCCAAGGATAGCCATGCGTTGCTGGTGTCGTTCTGCCCATCCTTTCTCAAATGTCTCGATCAATGCGCCCGCATCAAGGTTCTGGCATTCATGAACTGCATCCTCCATGCCAAACAGGGAAAACAGCTCTCGATATTTGTGCGACCAACTCACTGCCATTCCAGGAATCCCTTGGGACAGACCGAATACCAAGGAGTGGAACCGCGACCCTATCAGGTAGTCAAATCGGCCAATCAAGGCTTTCATTTCTTCAGCGGTAAGATATTGTCGGGTTGTGAAACAACGCTCAGGCTTGCCTACCGAAGCGGCAACCAGACCACAAAGATACCGGTCATCCAGGCGGTCGGAACTGCTGATCACATTCGCCTGTAGTACGATATCCACATCGTGCGTTGCTTGGCAGTGCGTGATCAGATCTAGCAGCGCCTTGAGATATCTGTTCCCAGAACCCTTGCCCAGAACCCTTCTGTAAACATTCATGTTGGGAGCGATTCCAATAATCGGTCGGCTCAGTGAGCACCCCATGCCCCTCAAAATATGCTCGCCTTGCTCCGCAGTCCCGCCTTGAAATCCGAACACTATGTCAGGAGTCACCGGAATGGAGTAGATCGGCTTCTCCAACGCTTGCTCCAAAAACCTAGAGGAGATCTCGTCGCGCGAGTAGAAAGAAGCACCATCACTAATCAGAAGGTGCCTGACAGCCTGTCGCACCTGTGGTTTGTCAAAACTCCCCCATGCCTGCGGCAAGAACACAACTGGCTTACCGTTGTGTCGAAAGTAACTCATCAGCCAATCAATGTTACGAAACTTACCGATGCCCCATTCGTCGCCGTAGCAGAAGCCACTGACGTCAACTAGCGCATCAAGACCTGACGTACTACGTTTAACGTAATGTACAAGTGCTCTTTTCATTAGCCGAGTCGTCACAAAAGCGTAGCGCATTTCCCTGGGATCTCGAGTCCGGCAAAGTTCCAACAAACACCACAAAAGCAAACTAACACGTTCTGCTTTACGCCAACGCAAGAGCGCATCTATCTTTTCAAATGGCAATCGAAAGAGAGAGAATCCAGAGTCCAAGGCCGGGCGGCAATCACGCTGGGAGGGGCGCCATAGGAAGAACTCACATTCGGGCAGCCGTTTGGTCAACTCCGTTTGCACCGTTCGCGCCATGGCTTCGGCACCCTTGTTCACAAACCCGGCTCCTTTGATGATGATGTTCATTCCTTTACCGGTGCCTCATTCCGAGTGGCTGGCTCTACCCCGGATTCCTTCAGAATCATCCTCGCCGTTTCACGGATGGATTGCCGGCGCAAGGATAACCCAATATAGATCAACACAAATATGCCCAAGCCCATTACATGCGAAATGAACGAATCGCTTGGCCAAGCGTATTTCAAAAGAACTAGTGCCACCCCGGCCGCCGCGACGGTCGCCAACGGAGGAAGAAGCGTTAGAAAGAAAAGAGATACCGTAACGTGCGTCTTGGGAAAGCAGTAGAATAGCGATGGGACCAGAATTACATAGTTGGCGATGGCGTATGACATGGCAACTCCTTGGATGCCGTACGGAATCCCCACGATGAATGAGGCGACGCAGACAATCGCGTTAAACAGGCCCCAATAGAAGTATCGACGCGCTAACCCGCAGCTCATGAGCACCAAGCCACGGGTGCTGGCGAGTACCTGGACAAACCCGGCGATCGCCAGGATGCGGAACACGGGAACCGCCCCCAGCCACTTGGGGCCGAGTAAATTACGAATCAGAAAATCTGCCTCGATCACGCAATACACCGTCAAAGGCATCGTCAGAGACGCCATAATGTCGAGAAGGCGTTGGTAGTACTTTGCATAGCGCTCCGGATCGTTCCGAAGCGCGCTGAGAGCCGGCAGGGCGACATCGTTCAGAGGTCCCCGGACCTGACCTATTGGCAGCATGAACAACTGGTATGCCCTTGAGTAAAGGCCCAATGCGTCGGCGCCGATAAATCGGCCAATCAGAATATTGTCGGCATTGCGTGAGAAATAGTTGATGAAATTGAATCCAGTCAGATGCCCGCCGAATTTGAGCATCTCGCGCACACCAGTGCCCTTCCTCATCTTTCCGGGAATCCATGGGCAGAACACAAACGTCAGCAGTGTTACAGCTAGCGCATTGGACAGCGTTCCTACGACTAGCGCCCAGTAGCGCAAGCCATAAAGCGCAAGCAGGATCGTTACAACCAAAGCGATGACTTGCGAAGCGATCCGGATGCCTGCCAGCGTTCCGAAGCGCATGTGGCGCCTTTGAAGGGCTTGGTGCTGCAGTGTCAGGCCACTAATGATGAACGTGAATGAGAGCGCCGCCGTGACTGCAGTTAGTTCCGGCTTGCCATAGAACCGGGCGACCAGCGGTGAACCAGCGAGAACGCAAAGCCCGAATGCCACGCTGATCAACACATTGATCCAGAACAGTGTGCTGATCTGTTCTTGGGTAATCTCAGCTTTCTGCACAGTTGCCATAGAAAGGCCTGCTTCCGTGAACATCGTGGCGAATCCTACTACCACAGTGACCATGCCAATGAGGCCGAAATCGGCAGGCGTCAGCAACCTAGCAAGAACAGCCGTGCTACCCACACCGAGTACAAACTTAGCGCCTTGGCTACCCAGGGTGGTTATGCCGCCGCGGACGGACTTCTTGGTCAGTTCGCGGGTCAGATGCTCAGAATTGAAGAGCTCGTCAGGCGTTAGCCGCAACACATCACGTTCTCTCCGCGCAATTGCCAACAGCGCTCTCCTGTGTGACTCTTCTCCAAATCACTCATCCCACTTCCCCAACAACCGATCAATTATCCGCTCCGCCGTCTTCCCGTCCCAGAGCGGGATGGGGTTGCTCTGCTTCCAGTTTCCAGACATCAGCCGGTCCCAGGCGCTCCGGATGAGGCTGGGATCGTTGCCTACCAGTTCGCTGCTGCCGAGTTCCACCGTCACGGGGCGCTCCGTGTTGAACCGCAGGGTCAGGCAGGGCACGCCCAGAACGGATGTCTCCTCCTGGATGCCGCCGGAGTCGGTGAGAACGACCCTCGCAGACTGGATCATTCTGAGGTTGTCCCTATACCCCAGCGGTGGAATCAGCCGAAACTGGTCGGACTGGGGGATAACGATCCCGGAATCGTCCAGCCTGGCTCGTGTCCTCGGGTGAACGGCAAAGACGAAGGGAATGTCTCCTGAAAGCTCCAGCAGAACGCCCATCAAACGCTTCAGTACGTCGGGATCATCCACATTGGACGGCCTGTGCAATGTCAGATAGACGTAACCACCCGGCTGGAGACCGAGATCACCCAGTATGGTCGTCTCATTCAGAGTGGGCAGTTGCTGATACAAAGCATCCATCATGATGTTGCCAACCAGCCACATTCGCTCGCGCGGATGCCCTTCCTTGGCTAGGTGGAAGAGGCCGTCAGGGTCCGACACAAACAGGAGATCGGACAAGGAATCGGTGACAATCCGGTTTATCTCCTCGGGCATTGTACGGTCCCCGCTTCGCAGACCGGCTTCCACGTGCGCCACTGGCACGTTCAGCTTCGCCGCCGCCAGCGCACAGGCCATGGTGGAGGTGACATCTCCCACTACTATCACTCCCCTGGGCTTCGGGTCGCTCAGCAGTAATCGCTCGTAGGATTCGAGGATTCTGGCGGTCTGTTCGCCCTGGCTTCCGGAACCTACAGCCAAGTTCACATCAGGAGCGGGCATGCCAAGTTCCCGGAGGAACGCGCCAGACATAGCCTCGTCGTAGTGCTGACCGGTGTGTATGAGCCTTAGGCCGAATGTGCCGTCAGCCGCCAAGGCGCGCGCCAATGGCGCCATCTTGATCATGTTCGGCCGGGTGCCTATTATGCCATCGACTGGAATACGCTTCATCCAGCGTCTCCTTGGTAGAGCCGACTGTTCACAATAGCCTCTGAATATCTCGCCATCATTCCTGAAATCCCCTGACACCACTCTGGTAGGTTCACCACTTACTATATCATTCATCATACCACGAGTGGCCCTATCCCGACAAGCCCGGGCGAAGCTCAAGTATTGAGAGAGTTCAGTTCTCTGGGAATGGCATGAATTGTGGTATTTCAGGTTGCTGAAAGAAACTTAAAAAGTTGCCTCAAAAAGCATGAATCAGGTAGGTGGACGTCTAAGTAGTCCATGTGAGTGGACTGGATGAGCTGACAAAAGAAGAGTTGTTGAGGCTGGTGATCAGGCTGGACGAGACAGTGCAGGCTCAGCAGAAGCAAATTGCCGAGCTGAGTGCTGTGGTGGAGCGTCAGGCGCAGCGTATCACGGAGCTTGAGGAGGAGGTTGCGCGTCTGCGTGGGGGGCGTCCGGGGTCAGATATGTGCATCAAGCCCAGCGTTCCCAAGAAGGAGAAAGGGCCTCGCAAGAAGCGCGAGCATTCTTTCGCGCGCAAGAATCTGGCGGCTGACGAGATATGTGTTCATGCTTTCGATGTATGTCCTGACTGTGGCAGGAAACTCTCGGGCGGATCGGTGAAATGGCGCCATCAGGTGACGGATATCGCGCCAGTCAAGGCCAA
>CAZTAO010000044.1:0-26008 GCA_964611645.1 uncultured bacterium
GACTAGCAGCGGCATAACGCAAAGCCGTGTCCAGATGACCGGGTGCGGTACATGCCCTGCTATGTATATCCGTCTCCGCAAACGCGATCACCATAGCCGACAAAGGTTCCGCCCGTGCGAGCATCGTCGTGGCGCGGGATTCCAGCCCCGATGAACGGCATGCTGCCAAGGAGTTGGCCACGTTCCTCAGCCAGGTGACTTTGGCAAAGTTCACAATCGGATACCAACCTGTGGCTGGGAAGAGTTCCATCTATGTAGGAATCGGGGCGGCGAAGATGGCCGACCCGACATTCACCACCGACGGCCTTGGAACGGACGGTATTGTCATTCGAACGGTTGGAAATGATCTTATACTCGCAGGCGGCGCTCCGCGCGGCACGCTCTACGCAGTCTACTCATTCCTTGAAGACTATGTCGGCTGCCACTGGTGGACCTCCAAAGCCAGCACGATTCCGAAGAAGCCCACGTTGAAGTTCGAGGCTCTGGAGGTCCGGTATGTGCCTCGGATCGAGTATCGCACGATGCAGTACATCGATGCCAGGGATGACGACTTCTCCGTGCGCAACAAGCTAAATGGCGACTGGCAGCATCTATTCACCGACGACGGCTTCCACAACGCCCGCGAAAATCCAAAGCTCGGCGGCAGGATACGCGCTTTCCACAAGTGGATAAGGTGGATACGCGGGGTGCCGGGAATGATGATAGATCGGCACTTGTACTTGCCGGACCACCCTGAATGGTTCGCGGCGCTGCCCAAGAACAAACCCGCTTCTCCATACATGGCTGGGTCCGGCCCCGACGGGCTGCCCAGCATGGAGAGCGGCGAGTTGATAAGGCCGCAATCGCTTGAGGATCTCGACAAGCCGCCGTTTGCCCCCTTGGGCCTTGAGGGACTGTGCATGACCAACCAGGACATGATCAAAGAGTGCGCCAAGAACACCAAGATGGGAGTCATCTGGAGTCCGATTGCATCCTGGGCGGATGCTAGCCAGCCGGATGGAGACAATTGCTGCCGTTGCCCAGACTGTATGGCAGTGGCGAGGGCGGAAGGCTCCTATTCCGGGCTGACTATCGGTTTCGCCAACGCCATCGCGGACGAGCTTGCCAAGAACCCGGCTACCAACATTCCTGTCCGCACTATGGCATATCACATGACCAAGAAACCGCCGCTGCACGTAAAGCCGCGCGACAATGTGTTCGTCACCCTTGAGATCGGCTGCTTTGAATACTACAAGCCGGATCAAGCTGAAGCCGCCTATCTTGGACTATCCTACAGCCACCCATTAACCGACCCGCGAAACAAATCCGCGTATGATGATCTGGTTGGCTGGGGCAAGATAACCAGGCACCTGTATATCTGGGACTACATCTGCAATGCCCAGAACTACCTTGTGCCGTGGCCGAACCTCAAGATGCTCAGTCCGAATATGAAGGCGTACGTCGACAACAACGTGACAGGCGTCATGCAGGAAACCTATATGGACTTCCCCGGAACCGAGCTTGCCGAGCTTAGGGCGTGGGTCGTATCCAAGCTGATGTGGAACCCAAACCTCGACGGATGGAAGCTGGCGGAGGAGTTCTGCCACGGCTACTATGGCCCTGCGGGAGATGAAGTCTTTGCATATCTCGGCACAATGCATGATGCGGTCGCGGCAAGCGGAGACTGGCTCGACGTGGGTTCAGGCCCGCACGATAAGTATCTGACTTTCGATACGCTCAGCGCAAGCTGGAAGCACCTCAAAGCGGCAGAGAAGGCAGTTGAGAGTAGTCCTGAACTGCGGTTCCGCGTGCAGGTGGCGCAGATGCCCGTCATGCACACATTCATGGTGCGATGGGATGAGATGCGCAAAGTCGCGAATGCCGAAGGTAAGCCCTGGCCGTTCTCCGATTCGATGAGCGATACCTTTGACCGATTCGTGAAGATAGCGAAACGGGTAGGCATGATCAACAGCAGCCTCGAGCCAACAGGCGATGGCCCTGGGCCTCCGTGGCAGACAGCGGAGATGTCCAAGCTGGCGGCGGATTATGTTGCGCGCGCCAACCACAACGGCCAAGACCTGGACAGCAGTGACTGGTAGCCGAGGAGGCGGAATGAAAGTGCTGGGTATGGAGGTTCTGACTCTGGCGGCGCTGATCCTATGCGCGTCTGCGGTTGTAGCCGCGGGTAAGAGCGTCAACGGAGGCGGGTTCGTGTCGAAATCACCAACATTCGAGCGCATCAAGGGAATGGACATGCGTTTCGGCGGAACGATTGGGGACCGCATATCGGCCAACCAGCGCAACTGGCTTCTGACGGCCCCGGCGTCGAATCCGGGGATGCTGCAGATTCTGCGCGACCGCGACAAGCCCCCCGCCCGAGACCTCTACCACTTCATCGGTGAGTTTCCCGGCAAGTATCTGACATCCGCCACGGAGTGCTATCGCATCACCAAAGACCCTGCCCTGCGCAAGACTATCGAGACTTTCGCCGCCGACCTCATTTCAGCCCAGGCAGATGACGGTTACATCGGGCCGTTCCCCAAAGACAAACGGATGCTGGGCAGGATTGGCGACGAGGGAGTGTGGGACCTCTGGGGTCAGTACCACTGCATGCTGGGGCTGTACACCTGGTATGTCGAGTCCGGCGACAAAGAAGCGCTCGCAGCCTGCCGCCGCACTGCAGACTTCTTCTGCAAGACTTTCCTGGACGACGGACACAGAGTAATGGACGCGGGATACGGTGTCACAAACGAGTCGTGCATCCATATCTTTACGCTGCTCTACGAAGTTACCGGCGAACCGAGATACCTCCAACTGGCGCACGAGATCGAGAAAGACTTCGAGACCCCGGCTCCTCCCGCCTTGTTGGAGAAGAGCGTGAGCTGGGTGAACCACGACTACATCCGAGCCTCTCTGGATGGAAAAGCCTATAGCCAGCTTCCATATGCCCGTTGGGAAGGACTGCACGCGCTGCAGGGGGTTGGCGAGCTCTACTACATCACCGGAGACGAGAGGTACCGCAAGGCATTCGAGCAATTCTGGTGGGGGATCGCCCAATATGATGTGCACAATACCGGCGGATTCTCCTCGTGGGAGACTGCCGTCGGCGACCCCTACAATACAGGACCAATCGAGACTTGCTGCACTGTTGCCTGGATGGCGCTGTCAGTCGATATGTTGCGAATGAGCGGAGACTCACGCGTTGCCGACGAACTCGAACTATCAACATGGAACGGAATGCTCGGAGCACAAAGCCCCAGCGGACGCTGGTGGACTTATGATACACCGATGAATGGCCTCCGTGAAGCTGCCAGCATGTTTACCGGCACGGCCGGCCAGGCTCGTCCGGGGATGCCGGAGGTAAGCTGCTGCGCTATGAATGGTCCGAGGGGCATTGGAATGCTATCGGAGTGGGCGGTGATGTCCGCGTCTGATGGGATCGTGCTGAATTACTACGGCCAGTCCACATTCACAGCATCAACCCCTTCCGGCGGCAAAGTGCATATCGAGCAGAAGACAGACTACCCGGTCGATGGCCGCTTGAGCATTAGTGTGAACCCGGACAAAGCGCAGTCATACACGCTATATCTCCGAATCCCGTCCTGGTCTCGGAAGACATCAGTGAGGCTCAATAGGGCCAACATGGATGACGTCGTGCCCGGCAAGTATCTGAAGCTGGCGCGAAACTGGAAGCCGGGCGACAAGATCGAACTCACACTGGATATGTCCCCAAGGCTGTGGGTCGGGGAGAAGGCATTCGCCGGCCAAGTGTCCGTATATCACGGCCCCATCCTGCTAGCCTACGACCGCCGTTTCGACACCTACGAACCGGACAAGCTGCCGATGATCGACCTGACGGTTCCGTTAACGAGAGTGACCACCTGGAAAGCAAGCCCAAAACCAATGCTGCTGCTCAGGTTCGGCACAAAGGATGGCAAGGGGATCACGCTCTGCGATTTCGCCAGTGCGGGGAACGCCGGAACGAAGTACATCTCCTGGCTTCCTGCTTCCGGCGAAGAGCCAGTCTCCTGGACCCGCGAGAACCTGCTCCGCAGCGTGTGGCCCTAGATTCTCCGTTTGACACCAGAGGCTCGCGAACCTATAATCCTATAGATAGAACAGGGTGGTTTTGCGCCGCCTGTTCTCCACTTCCATTGAACACTCAAGGCCCTCAATGAGCAAGACTCGAACAATCTTTGTCTGCCAGTCCTGCGGCCACAGCTCTCCCAAATGGCTTGGGAGGTGTCCGGAATGTGATGAATGGGGGTCGCTTACAGAAGAACTCGCGCCGACCGGCAAGACATCTTCCGCCGCCGCCACGTTCGGGGGTTCTGCCCCGCTCCAACTCACTGAGATCCCTGCCGAAGGCGCTTCCAGGACTCCCACCGGCATCAGCGAGTTTGACAGAGCGCTGGGAGGCGGGATCGTCCACGGGTCGCTGGTGCTGTTGGGCGGTGACCCTGGTATCGGGAAATCCACGGTGCTCACGCAGGTAGCGGGGAAGCTTGCCGCAGATGGGAACAGAGTACTATATGTATCCGGGGAGGAATCGGCCCAGCAGATCAAGCTGAGGGCGAACCGGATCGGAATCGAGTCGGGCAACCTGTATCTGTTGTCGGAAACCTCGATGGAGGCGGTTGAGCATCATACCCGGGAGATGAAACCCGCCTATCTGATAGTCGACTCGATACAGACAATGAATGACACCGACCTCTCCAGCGCGCCGGGGACTGTCAGCCAGGTCCGAAGCTGCACCAATCGGTTGGCGAATATAGCGAAGCAGAGCGGGGTGCCGGTCTTTATCGTCGGGCATGTTACCAAGGACGGCTTCCTCGCCGGTCCGAAGGTCCTGGAGCACATGGTTGATACGGTACTCTACTTCGAGGGCGACCGCCGACATTCATACAGAATCATCCGCGCGGCGAAGAACCGGTTTGGGTCGACGGACGAACTAGGTATATTCGAGATGCGGGAAGAGGGTCTTGTTGAGGTGCCCAACGCCTCCGAAGCATTTCTGGCTGAGCGGTCAGAGACCGGGAGCGGGTCGGTGGTTACTTCAACTATCGAAGGCACACGCCCGATATTGGTTGAGATTCAGGCGTTGGTTGCGCAGTCGTATTTCACCAGCCCCAGGCGCACCGCCACCGGCATCGACTATAACAAGATGCTGATGATACTCGCGGTGCTGGAGAAGCGGGCGGGGATGGCGCTGGGTAATAAGGATGTATACGTAAACGTGGCCGGAGGGGTGCGGATAGTCGAACCGGCGGCAGACCTGGCAGTGGCGCTGGCGGTTGCGTCGAGCCTGCTGGACAGGCCTGTTGATCATAAGTTGCTGGCCATCGGAGAGATCGGGCTGGCTGGTGAGGTTCGGACAGTAGTCCAGGCAGAGAAGCGGCTCCGGGAAGCTGCAAGGCTTGGATTTACGACTGCGCTGGTAGCCTCGCCGATAGCGGAGTCTTGCGGTAATGTGGCTGGGTTACGGGTCATCGGCACCCCCACCCTCGCCGCAGCGATCAGGCACGCCGTGCTTGACAGGCCAGAAGTCACGGAGGAGTAATCGTTGGATCAGGCAATGATCGAGAAGATTAGCAAGCTGAGAGTTGAGCGGGACGCCGTTATCCTTGCACACAACTATATGCCGGGACCGGTTCAGGACATCGCGGACCACACCGGAGACTCGCTTGAGCTAAGCAGGCTCGCGGCAAAGGCGACCCAGAGCGTGATTGTATTCTGCGGCGTGCATTTCATGGCCGAGACTGCAAAGATTCTCAGCCCGACCAAGACTGTGCTGATCCCCGACCCCAAAGCCGGATGCCCAATGGCTGATATGATCACGGCGGAGGACTTGCGGGAGTTCAAGCGCAGGCACCCTGGCCTGCCGGTGGTGGCATACGTGAACACCAGTGCGGATGTGAAGTCTGAGTCCGATATATGCTGCACATCGGCGAATGCTGTGAGAGTTGTAGAATCCCTGCCGGATGAAGCCGTGCTGTTCGTGCCGGACCAATCGCTGGCGGCGTATGTCGCCTCCAAGACCAACAAGACCATCATCCCGTACTGCGGGTTCTGCCCCACGCACCACAGGATTCTGGCCCAGGATGTGCTGAAAACAAAACAGGAGCACCCAAATGCGCTGGTCATCGCCCACCCCGAATGCACCCAGGAAGTGCTGGCTCTGGCCGATGCCATTGAAAGCACATCGGGCATGCTGAGGTATGTTAGGGAGTCGGCGGCGACGGAGTTCATAATGTGCACCGAGCGAGGTCTGCTCCACGGATTGCAGAAACAGAACCCGGAGAAGACGTTCTACAACCCCAGCCCGCTGAATATTTGTCCGAATATGAAGAAGATCACTCTGGAGAAGGTCCTCTGGAGCCTCGAGGATATGCGCTACGAGATCACGCTTCCGGAAGAGACCATCGCCAAAGCACGAACATCCATCGAAAGGATGATCGCTATATGACGAGCCTTGACCTGATCTACATCGACAGTATTGTCCGAGCCGCTTTGGTCGAAGACATAGGCAGTGGGGACATAACCACGGCGCTTACCGTGCCGGAAATGCAGACCGCAATGGCGAAGGTCCTGATCAAGGCTCCCGGGATAATCTGCGGCTTGCAGGTCTTCCGCGCCGCGTTCGCTGCCTTGGACGCAGGCGTGTCGGTTGAGCTGTCAGCGGAAGACGGGGATATGGTCTCGCCGGATATGATTGTGGCGACTGTGTCAGGCTCCGCGCGAAGCATTCTCACCGGCGAGCGTGTGGCTCTGAATCTCCTCCAGCGGATGTCCGGGGTTGCAACTGTGACCGCCAGATACGTTGCGCTGGTTGCGGGAACTAAGGCCAGGATAGTCGACACCCGCAAGACCACGCCGGGGCTGCGAAGGTTGGAGAAGTACGCTGTCACCTGCGGAGGCGGCAGGAATCACAGATTCGGCCTTTCCGACGGGATTCTGATCAAGGACAACCACATCGCGGCAGCCGGCGGGATCAAGCAAGCAGTATCAGCCGCGAAGCGACAGGCTCCCCACACCCTCAAAATCGAGGTGGAGGTCTCCAATACCGCCCAGCTTGAGGAAGCCCTGGTCGCCGGAGCGGATGCCATCTTGCTGGACAACATGGGACTGGAGCCCCTGGCGGAGTGCGTAAGCATTACGGGATGCCGTGTGCCACTGGAGGCGTCCGGCGGGGTGGACGAGTCCACCGTGGCGAGCATTGCGCAGACCGGCGTTGACCTGATCTCCGTCGGCGCGCTAACCCACAGCGTCCGCGCGATGGACATTAGCCTGAACTTTGTGTGAGCAGATGCAGCCTATCTACCGCCACTTTGAGACTGTGGGCTCGACCAACGAAGTTGCGTTGGAACTCGCAAGGTTGGGTTGTGCGCACGGGACCGTTGTCTGCGCGCAAGCTCAGACTGCGGGCAAAGGCAGGCTTGGCAGGCAGTGGTGGGACATACCGGGCCAGAGCGTGTTGATGAGTATCGTGCTTCATTGGCCGGGAAGCCTGGAGTCTGCCTACCAGAGCGCGTTTCTAGTGTCGTTGGGCGCGAGCGAGGCAGTTGAGGGGGAGTGCGGCTTGCCGGTCAGGATCAAGTGGCCCAATGACCTGATGGCTAACGAGAGGAAACTCGCCGGCATTCTGGTAGAGACCAGCATCACAGCCGGACAGACTGTGGTTGTGGCTGGCATTGGGGTGAATGTGCTGCAGTCGGAGTTCCCGGAGGAGATTGCAGACACCGCCACCTCAGTCTTCGTGGAAACAAGCCGCAGGTACGCTACTGAATCGCTTGCGGAGAAGATAGCCGAATCGGTATTGGGCCGATGCGAGCAGTATGAGGCTGAGGGTTTTGATCCGATTCTTGTGGCGTGGCGCACACGGATGTATGGAGTGAGTAGAACGGCTGATGTGACCGTGGGCGAGGCAGAACTTAGAGGAACAATTCTTGGAGTGGACGACTTGGGCCACCTGATGCTGAGGACGCATGGCAACGAAGTCCACTCAATTACTGCGGCCGACAGGGTGCGCATACCACGTCACCCTGAACTTGATTCAGGGTCTACTCTGGATGCTGAAACAAGTTCAGCATGACGTGGACAGGGCGACACAGAGCGATCGAGTTAGCATAGAAGACGAACTAATCTGGAGGATATGACATGGCAAAAGGAATACTACTAATCGCAGACGGCTTGGGTGACAGGCCGATACCGTGTCTGGCGAATCGAACACCCCTGGAAGTGGCAACGAAGCCGAACCTGGACCTGCTGGCAGCGCAGGGGGAGTGCGGCCTGATGGATCCGATAGGTCCTGGAGTGAGGGCAGGCAGCGACACCGCTCACCTGGCGATCCTGGGTTACGACCCGTACACCTACTACACAGGCAGAGGACCCTACGAGGCGGCCGGTATTGGGATGGAAGTACTCAAGGGAGACATCGCATTCCGCTGCAACTTCACCACGGTTGACGAGAACATGCTTGTCATCGACCGCCGCGCGAACCGCATCTCCGAAGGCACCGATCAACTGGCGGCGGCGCTGGATGGAATGGAGATCGACGGGGTCAAGGTGTTCTTCAAGGAATCCGTCGGGCACAGATGTGCGCTGGTTCTGAGAGCGCCGGGTCTGGGGCCTGATATTACCGACACCGACCCTCACCACGACCTCGGCAACACCAAACCGGGCGACGACCACCTGCGCAAGGTCTGGCAGAGCAAGGCTACCGCCCCCAACGACGCAGCCAGTGCAAAGACAGCCGACATCGTCAACAAGTTCGTGCTGAAGTCGTACGAGATACTCAAGGACCACCCGGTCAACCTCGCCAGGATTGCAGCGGGTGACGTTCCCGCAAACGTGGCGCTGCCAAGAGGCGGCGGCATCGGGCCGGATATGAAGAGCTTCCAGGAAGAACATGGCCTCAAGGCTGCGTGCGTTGCGGAGACGGGGCTGATAGTCGGCGTTGCGAAGTATGTGGGTATGAAGATCGTCAACGTCCCGACCGCCACCGGTGGGGCTGACAGCAACGTGCTGGACATGGGCAAAGCCATCGTCAAGGAACTTGCGAACTGCGACTTCGTTCTGTGCAATGTGAAGGGCGCGGATGTTGGCGGGCACGATGACAATGTGGATGTGAAGATATCCATGATCGCCAAGCTGGACGAGATGGTGAGTTACCTGATGGGCAATTCTCCGGAAGGCACCTACATCGTTTTGACGGCTGACCATTCCACTCCCTGCCAGCTCATGGACCACTCCGGCGACCCGGTGCCGATTGTATTCTGGGGCAAGGATGTCCGCACCGACCGATGCCAGCATTTTGACGAGCGCTCGGTAACAGCAGGCGGCGTTGGGCGGATCAAGGGAATCGACGTGGTTCGGATGATGACCCAGTTGATGAATGTTCAGGAGAAATTCGGAGCGTAGACATGAGCAAGAATCAATATCTGGCCCTGGATTTCGGGGCCGAAAGCGGCAGAGCGCTGCTGGGCGAGTTGGACGGAGGCGGGCTCCAACTGCACGAGATTCACAGATGGCCCAACGAACCGGTAAAGGTAATGGGGCATGTGCATTGGGACATACTGCGCCTGTTCCACGAGATAAAGAGGGGCCTGCACAAGGCCCTTGGTCAAACCGGCGGCAAGCTCGACGGCATAGGCGTGGACACCTGGGGCGTAGACTTTGGCCTGCTTTGCGAGGACGGCGAACTGCTCGGCAACCCGTTCCAGTATCGTGACAGCCGCACCAACGGCGTTCCGGAGAAGCTCTTTGCCAAGGTCCCGTGGGAAGAGGTGTTCCGGCAGACCGGCATCCAGTTCATGCAGATCAACACAGTCTACCAGCTATACTCGATGGCTCTGGCGGATTCCCCCGCGCTCAAGCAGGCGTCGCAACTGCTGATGGTCCCGGATATCTTCAACTACTGGCTGACCGGGCGCAAGGTATCGGAGTTCTCCATTGCCTCGACCACCCAGTTCTACAACCCGACAACCCGAACGTGGGCCTATGACCTGCTCAGGCAGCTTGGCCTGCCGACGGGGATCCTGCCGGAGATAGTCGATCCCGGCACGATTATCGGGAATCTGGAATCCGACCTGGCCGCCGAAATGGGCGCGACCGAGGCTATCAAAGTCATCGCGCCGGCCACCCACGACACGGGCAGTGCAGTTGCGGCAGTTCCGGCTCAGGGCAGCGACTACATCTACATCAGCAGTGGAACGTGGTCGCTGATGGGGCTGGAGCTTAGCAGCCCCGCCGTGACGGACGAGGCCCGCAACGCCAACTTCACAAACGAGGGCGGAGTCTGCGGGACCATCCGGTTCCTGAAGAATATCATGGGGCTGTGGATCGTGCAGGAGTGCCGCAGGGCGTGGCAGAAAGAAGGCAAGGAATACAGCTACGCGGAACTGACCTCGATGGCGGCGGCGTCACCCGGCTTCGTGAGCCTGGTCAACCCCAACGCCGCTGTCTTCCTCCCCGCAGGTGAAATGCCTGCCCGGATTCGGAAGTACTGCTCGGAGACGGGCCAGACGGTTCCCGAAAGCCCTGGGGCGATTGTCCGATGCGCCCTGGACAGCCTCGCGCTGATCTACAGAGAAACCGCCGAGGCCCTGGACACATTCAAGGGCATGACAGTACCTACCATACACATAGTAGGCGGCGGGACCCAGAACAAGCTCCTCTGCCAGCTTACAGCCAACGCCACCCGCCGAACAGTCATCGCCGGGCCGGTTGAAGCAACTGCAATGGGCAATGTGCTAGTGCAGGCGATGGGGACAGGCGCAATCGGGTCGCTACAGGAGGCGCGGGAGGTGGTGCGCCAGTCCTGCGAGCCGGAGACCTACCACCCGGTCGAGGACAAGGCCATAGACAAGGCTTACGCCTTGTTCAGGCAGTTGCCGGGGTAGTTGGACGGCTGCGGGGTGTTTCGGGACTTGAGCGGAGCGGAAGTCCCGAAACAAAGCCTGTCGACTGCGGGGTTCTGTTTCGGGATTTCCGGACGGGTTGAGGAGATCGTTGCTCTATAGAGGCTACAGTGATCCGTCCTCAAATCCCGAAACACCAAACTCCCGGCCTGATTCTGGTTGGCGAGAACGTACAATAACAGCGCCTCCCCTGAACCAGGAGAGGCGCTGTTGCATTCAGTTAGCAGATTTCGGTCCTAAAGAAACACCTGCTTCAAACCCTCGACTCCAGGGACCTTGAGGATCTTGTCCAGGACCTTCTGGGAAGCCTCTGTGTCGACGTTGAGCACCATTATCGCCTTGGCATTGGGAACCTGCCGGCCTACGTGCATACCCGCGATGTTGATTCCCTCGTCTCCAAGGATCGTGCCGACTTTGCCGATTGTGCCGGGGCGGTCGACATGCGGCGACACCAAGATAATCCCCTTGGGCACGAACTCCATCGGCTGCCCGTCCATCGAGACTATCCTCGGCTCTTTGGTGCCGAAAGTTGTTCCGCTGATTGTCTTCTGCCCGGCGTCCGTGGACACGCTCAGGGTGATCATGGAGGCGTAATCACCGCCATCCGCAGCCTTGGTCTCGGCGACCTCGATTCCTCTGGACTTCGCCATCACGAATGCGTTGACGTAGTTTACGGAGTCCGCGCCTATACTGGGCCGGAGGAAACCGGTGATGACCGCGCGAGTGATTGGCCCGGTCTCGATGCCCGCAACCTCGCCAGCGAACTTGATCTCCATACCCGTCACCCTGCCCTCAGCCAACTGTGCCGCCAGGGAACCAATGCTCTCGGCGAGCGGAAGGTAAGGCTGAACGGCCGCAAGCACTTCGGCGGGAAGAGCAGGCATATTAACCGCGCTTCGGCAAGGCCTGCCCTCGAAGTAGTCCACGATCTGCTCCGCTACGTCTATCGCAACATTGGTCTGCGCTTCCTCGGTGGACGCGCCCAGGTGCGGAGTGGTCACGACGTTGGGGAGGTCGAAGATCTCGGAGGCGAAGTCCGGCGGCTCTTTGATGTAGACGTCAATGGCGGCCCCGGCAACCTTGCCGCTTTTCAGGGCAGCGATCAGTGCCGCGTCGTCGATGATTCCGCCACGGGCGCAGTTGACGATCCTAACTCCGTCCTTCATCATAGCAAACTGCTTGTCGCTGATCATGCCAAGGGTGTCTTTGTTCTTGGGCAGGTGGAGCGAGATGAAGTCGGCTCGCTTGAGGCAGTCGTCGAACGAGACCATCTCTACTCCCAGGGCGTCGGCAGCGGCCTGGTTGATGAATGGGTCGTAAGCCAACACTTTCATCCCGAACGCCTGGCACCGCTTCACCACTTCCTGGCCAATCTTGCCCAACCCCAGCACGCCCAGGGTTTTAGTATAGACTTCGTTCCCAGTGAATTTGCTTCTCGCCCACTCCTTGGCCTTCATAGACAAATACGCCTGCGGGATGTTTCTCGTGAGAGAAAGCAGCAGGCCGACGGTGAGTTCCGCAGCAGCCAGCGTGTTCCCGCCAGGGCTGTTCACAACTATAACGCCCTTCTCGGTGGCAATGGGAACGTCCACATTGTCCACCCCCACCCCGGCTCTGCCGATAATGCGCAGCTTCTTTGCGGCTTCGAGCACGGTCGCAGTCACCTGGGTGCCACTGCGGATGACCAGAGCGTCATACTCTCCGATGATTTTACACAGTTCATCCTCCGGCAGACCGGTTTTGATGTCGACATCGGCCACTTTCTTGAGGATGTCTATCCCTTCCTGAGCTAGTTTGTCGCTGATAAGTATCTTTGGCATCAGTTGACCTCCTGAGGAATTGGAACTTCTCGGTGTGGAGCTTAGTCTGGTGTCAACGGCTCCCATAGCCGTATTAGACATGTGTAGTCGGATAACCTTCAAGAAGCGTGGCAGATGCAACTATCGTTTTGCCGACAAGGCTTCCACGAGCGCGTCGCGTTGGGGCGATTGGTTAAAACTGAACAGAACAAAGCCACCGTGGCCCCCCTGCGAGACCACATTCATCTGGGCAATGGTCTGCTGGGGTGTGTTGAGATAGGCTGCCACCCCCACATATACAGGCTTTCCCGAGGCGTGGTCTGTGAAGGCTTTCACCCATTCCCGGAACCAGACGGAATAGCGTTTGTCGCCCTCTTTCAGATAACACATCGGGGCCACGGCATCTATCAGTCCGCTCGAACACCAGCCCGACCAGTCCTGGAATGCGCGGGTGTAAGCGGAAGACTTGGAGAATCTGGTCTGATTTTGCCCCCAGCAAACAGCCGCCACTGTCAGAGGCACTCGAACCACACCTTTGATGGCTTTCACCAGCAAAGTCACCCTATCCCGCCGCCACTTGGAGAAGCGCGCGTCAGTAGGTTTTGGGCGGCCTGCCTGGCCGGTGTCCTGAGCGTAGTGTTTCAGGGCGAGTTCAGAGTAGCCCCAATCGGTTCCGGGGTAGCGGATAAAGTCCAGGTGGATGCCGTCAACCGAGTAGCGTTTGGAGATGTCGGCTACCAGCTTGACCAGGTAGGCTCTCGCTTCAGGCACACCGGGATCGAGGAACATCCCGTCAGGCGAAACCGCCTCGCCGCTGAAGTCGCGACTCAGCCACTCCGGCTTGGACAGCACCAGATGCTTCGGGTCGCTCGGCAGCTTCTCGACTTTCCACACCCTCAGAACATTGACCCACGCATGCAGCTTCATACGCCTGCGGTGGGCTTCCTTGATGCCATAAGCCAACGGGTCGAAACCCTGAGGCACGCCGTCACCCAAAGGCTCGATGGAACTGGAGTAGTAGGCATCCCCGGTCTTGCGCACCTGCCAGAAAAGTGTGTTGATACCGGCCTTCTGGGCTGCGTCCAGTGTCGCGTCTATCTCCTGCGGCGTGCGAAGTCCCGCGGTCCACGCAGTGACCCACACTCCGCGAACCGATCCGGACGATTCCACCGCCGTCGAAAACACCGCAAATATGGCTATGCACAAAGCTGCAACTCTGATAATGGAAATCAACTAACCCCCGCCTCCAACAAGTACTGCCATCAGTCAGACGGCTGAAACGGAATACCGTTCCCCGATAGTGGCGCGGCGGGCAGATTTGGTTGCGCAGGGGTCGGCGTGGGCTGCGGGGCGAGATTTGGCGACGGTATGGAAGACCCACCCACCTGCGACCCAAGCCTGATAGCCGGGGTTGGAACCTGCAATGAGTTCCCGCTCGCCGGCGGAGCTGGCTCAGGCGTGGGCGCGGGCGTGGGCGCTGCCGGCATTGCCTGTTCGAGCGTCATCATTCGGTTGCGGGCCTCTATCGCATACGGATCATTACCACCGAAACGCTCAGCCATCTCATAGTTGGCAATGGCTACATCCGGTTTCTGCGCGGACTCATAGTAGATCCCGAGGTAGAAATACCCCTCAGGATCGGACTTGTGCATGTCTACCAGTCTGCCGGCCAGGCTGTATACTTCCTGCCATAGGTTGCGCTCCGAGGCCGACTTTGCCTTCAGCACTACCTGCGCGAATATCTGATCGTCCGCAAGCTTAGCATATTTGGACTCTGGCGAAGCCTGAATGGCAAGCTGCCACTGGCTCTCCGCCCCCGCAGTGTCCCCGTTCTCCTGCAGCTTAACGCCCTGCTCATAGTGCCGCATCGCGGCGCCTTCTGTTCGGGCAATACTGATGCTGTGCTGGGCCTTGTTGAACGCCCAGACCACAAAGATGATAAGGCCTATCAGGACAACCGCCGCCACGGCGTACATGTGCCACCTGGGACGCTGGACTATCATTGGGCCGACCGACACTTCATCGACCGCCGCAGCAGCGTTCTGGCCGCCACTGATGGCGAACGGGTCGGAGACCATCGCCCCGCTTGCGGCGGCATACTGGCCTGTTGCGCGCTGGCTGCCTGTTACAGTCGGCTGCTGCGAAGCGAACGGACTGCTCATGGGAGCCATTACCGTGGACTTCAGCGCGCCCGGAGCCACTCGCTTCTCCTGGAGGTCCCGCGCCATTTCATCAACGGACGCGTATCTGTTCTCCGGGTCCTTGGCAAGAGCCTTGTCCAGAACGTTGCGCAGGTATTCGGGGACTCCGTTTGGAGTGCTTGGCTGGGTGTTGAGGATGTTGTAGGTGATGGTGATAATGCTGTCGCCGACAAACGGCTTCCGTGCTGTCAGCATTTCGTAGAGAACCACGCCGAGCGAGAAGATGTCGGAGCGTTGATCGATTGGCCTGCCCATCACCTGCTCGGGGGACATATAACTCGGAGTACCGAAAACCTGGCCGTCCTGGGTAATGTTGGACTCGCCGGTCAGCCTGGCAATGCCGAAGTCGGTGAGCTTCACCTGGTTCCCGGGCAACACCTGGACATTCTCGGGTTTGAGATCGCGGTGGACAACGCCGTTCTGATGGGCGTATGAAAGGGCTGAGCATAGCTGCAGGGTATAGTCGATAGCATCCTGCATCGGGATGTGCCCACGCGCCCTCAGCACTTCGCGGAGGTTCTGACCGTCCAGGAACTCCATAGCTATGAAGTAGCGGTCGCCCTCTTTGCCGACCTCGAATATGCTGACCACGTTGGGGTGAGAAAGCCGTCCCGCAGCCTTGCCTTCCCGCCAGAACCTCTCCAGTCGCTCACGCCTGTGGCGACCCGCGAGGTCGGTAGGGATCACAAGCTCCTTGACCGCCACCCTCCTGCCGATAGTCGGGTCTATGGCCTCGTAGACGATGTCATTCGACTTCGCCACTTCACGCACAAGCTGATACTTGCCCAGCGTTCCGAGGTTCTGAGTGCTCATGGCCAGATCATCTCCAATGGAGCATCCCACCTAGACGGGCTTTCTTCGCTTTCTTCCCTTCGATGCTTCGGACGCCCACCACGACCGCGGTGGCGTTGTCCTGTCCGCCCTTGTCCAGAGCCGCATCGACAAGGTCCCAAGCCGCCCTGGAAGGCGAACCCAGGGCAAGAATCCCACGAATCTCGTCGACCGACAGATCGCCCGTAATGCCATCCGAGCACAGCAGGAACCGATCACCGACCTCGAGCTCCAACTCCAACAGGTCGACGTCCACATTCGGGTTGGTGCCGAGGGAGCGAGTGATCACATTGCGATACGGCGAGAACCGCGCTTCTTCCTCTGTAAGCCCACCCAACCTGACCTGCTCCGCCACCCACGAGTGATCCTCACTGAGCAGAGTCAGTTCCCCGCCTCTGAGCATGTAGCACCGGCTGTCCCCAACGTGGGCCACAAAGGCCTCTCTGCCCCTGATAAGCAGGGCCGTAAGGGTCGTCCCCATCCCTGAGCGGTCGGGGACGATCCTGGCGGCGTCGAAGATCAGAGCATTGGCTTTCTGCAGGCCCGCTCGCAGCGATTCCAGAAGCAGGGGGGTGGTGTCGCGATAGTAGTGGTCTATCAGGGTCTTGAGCGCCAATTCACTGGCTATCTGCCCGGCGGAATGACCACCCATCCCATCCGCCACCGCAAACAGACATCCCTTGCGGGCCAGAGTCTCCTCATCGTCCGTAACAAAGAACTCGAACTTGTCTTCGTTGTTCTCTCGAATCCGCCCCAGATCGGTCCGCGCGCCGAATGACAGCGTAACCGCGACTTTCCTCGCAGCCTGGGAACGGGCTTCCCAATCCAGTATAACGCCCTTGCTGTTGATTTCAGCGGTTACGTCCGCAGTGATCTCCTGACCGTTTGAGCCCGCCGCGCCGCCAGCGTCACTGCTCATCAGCCGCAACCTCAAGCGTCATCACAGTGTGCCCGATTGTGACTTCATCGCCGATGGCTATCTCGTGCTGACCAGCCGGCGGCACTTTCACCCCGTTCACGTATGTGCCGTTGGTGCTGCCGATGTCCTTGACGTATATCCTGTTGTCAAAGACACTGATCTCGGCGTGCAGACCGGACACAAACTCATCTCTGATGACTATCATGTTAGCTGCGCTGAGGCGACCAATGGTATTGATCCCGGTCTCAATCGCGAAGCACATTGTCCCGTCGACAGAAACCAGCCGCAGTTTGTCGACGTCTCCATCGAACACGCGCTTGAGCCTGTCGACCTCCATCCGAGCAGTTACTTCCAGTTCATCAGCGGAGATCTTGCCCATCTCCTCGCCGGCGTCATTCTCAGTCATTATCTATCACCTCAAATCTCAGTGTCGTTTTCCCAAGCGTCAGTTCGTCACCCGAAATCAGCGTCCGCACGTCTCCACCAGCCATCTTCACACCATTCACCAGACTCCCGTTGGTGCTGCCCAGGTCTACGAACCTGTAGATTCCACCATCCTCGGTGATCTCGGCATGGCTGCCCGAACTGAACGGGTCCGGCAGAGCTATATCATTTATATCTACCCGCCGACCTATCTTGTTCAAGCCTGCCTTCAGTTCAAAGACCATCGAGCCATCAGTGGAGGCCAGCCTCGCCGGCACCATGGCCACCGCTGGCTCCCCTGCTGCTTCGGGCTGACCATCGACTTCATCAACTATAACCGCATCAGCTTCCTCAACATCAGACTCATAACGCAGGACAACCGTGCCAAACACTACTTCATCTCCCGACCTCAACGCACGCTCTTCGTTTGCGCCCAGTCGAGTCCCGCTGGCTTTTGTCCCGTTGGTGCTGCCGATGTCCTTGACCTTGACTCCGCCCTCGACCACAATCACCACGGCGTGCGCTCGTGACACGCTTGAGTCACTCAGGAGCACATCGCTGTCTTCCCTGCCGACAGTGTTCTCACCCGAGTGGAGGGAAAACTCTCGCAGCCCGTCGAGGGAAACCAACCGTCGGCCTGTGTCCTCGATTTCAACCTCTTCTTCAACTGCCGGCGTCTGCGCGAGCATGAACCCGCAATCGCGGCAATAGATGTCCAGGGTAGAGTTATCCGCGCCGCACACCGGGCACTTCACCGGCTGAGCCATCAGCGTCGCGTTGGCGTCAGGCTGTTGGGCGGAGATGAATTGTGTCGCCATCGGATCGTCTGTCTGCAATGTCATTTGCTCTTCCCCGAATCCAGTTCCAGAATCGTTCCCATCAATGTCTTTTCCGCCGCGCCACCGCTACGCATGTCGGCAATCGCGGATCCTATCTCATCGGCCTGCAGCGTCCTGCCCTGGTTCACAAGCAGCGCGCGGGTCTTCTCAAGCTCCCCGATTGCTGCGACCGTCGACACCTGCTGAGTGCGCATCCCCATCACGGTACGCTCAAGCTCTCTGGAAGCCTGCTGAACCTCGATTGCCGAGCGCACGACAGGGTTGATCCCGGAAGCCAGCTTGGCGCCATCCGCTGTAAACTCCAGCACAACATCGGCCTCTGCAGTCTCGCTCCGGCCCGTCACGGTATCGTCATAGATAAGCTCCAGCCTGGCTACGCGATACTTCCCACCGGCGCGAGGCCCCATCTCAAGCTCGATCAAAGCGGTCTGGGTCTCTCCGCGTTCGAGGTCGGAAAGGACCACCTCAGCCGACCGTGGCGCAAACGTCGGCAGCTTGCCGTACACCTGCCGCAGTTGGACCCATTTGGACAGCTCGACCCGCAGGCGCAGGTTCCGAGCAACCACAGTCATCAGCGCCTGAAGCTCCTTGCGGAAGACTTCGGGAATCAGGTCCGGGCGGGCGATGTAGTAGTAGTTACCCCCGCTGCGCTTGGCTATCGCGGCAAGCAATTCTTCGTTGTACTCGCTCCCGAAGCCCAGCGCGGTGAATGTGATACCCCGGCTCTTTTGCTCCACTATCTGGCCAACAATCGAGGCAAAGTCCTTGGTGCCGGCGGTGGGTTCGCCATCGGTCAGCAGCAGGACTCGGTTCACATAGCCTTTGGAGCCAACCGAGGCCACCTGCCCCGCGCCCATCGCGATAGCATCGTAGATGTTCGTGGTGTTGCCGACTTCGAGCTTGTTGATGTGGTCTTTGACCAGGGCCTTATTGACCACTTTGCGCGCCGGCATCACCAACTGCGCCGTTTCCTCAAATGCGACTATAGAAAGCACGTCGTTGGGCTCGAGGAGGTCCACCACGTACGCGCAGGCCTTCTTCATGAACTCCAGCGGCGCGCCTTCCATCGACCCACTGCGGTCGAGCACCAGGCAAAGGTTGAGAGGCATCCGGGCAGTCATCACGCCACCCATCCCCACTACACTGGCCAGAACGTGAGTTCGGCTGCTCTGCGGCGCAAACGCGTAGGCGTTCTCTGTCGCGCAGGAAAGCTCCACCGACTTGCCGAATGCCGCCATGGACGTCTGATCGCCCCCGGGCATTCGCGTGGCATTCGGGTCGGAACTCACCATTTTTGTCTGATTAGGGTCGATTGACATCTCCACCACCTATCGTGCAATCTCAACAGTAAGACGGCCCCACTAAGCCTTATGTTTCAAAGCGGAATACTGTCTCGCCTATCTTCACGGAATCTCCGCTGTTCAGAGCTATCTGGGTTACCCGGTTACCATTCACAAACGTCCCGTTGCTGCTGCCTGCGTCCCTGATAGCCCAGGAACCGCCCACACGCTCGACAACGGCGTGGTTCCGCGAAACCGTGTTGTCGTTCCCGAGCGAAACTGCTGTGCTCGGGTCTCTGCCGACGGTCGCCTGGTCGGTCTGGATCGGGAACACAGTGCCGGCATAAAGCCCCGACACCCCCACAAGCCGTGCGCCGGCTGTCTGAGCGCTCGGCGACATCACCGTTGGGCCTTGAACCATCACGGCAGGGCCCTGCGCCTGCGATACCGGCGGAATAGCTTGCCCCACGCTGCACGCGCAGTTGCCGAAGGCATCTTTCGCCTGCCCGCAGTAAGCGCAGGCATCCGGGCCGACCACGCTCTCTTTGATTATTTCGGGAGGCTTGCTGGTCCTCAACCGGGACTTCGAGCCGAAGACAAAGAGCGTGTTGCCCAGCTTGATCTGGTCACCGTCACGAAGCTCCGCGCTCAGCACGCGCTGGCCGTTGACCAGCGCGGAGGACTTCTTGTCCAGCGAATCCAGCACGAACTTTCCGCCTGCTGAACGGATCATCGCGTGTCTCTCGCTCACGTCCGGGTCTCCGAACACGGGTATGTCCACCAGTTCGCTGCGGCCAATGACGGTCGCCGGTTTGTATATCTGGTATTCCTTGCCCTCGTTGCGGCCAAGCACTTTCATCAGCCACGCAACCTTGGTCAGTTCGCCAACAAGGCCCAGAAAGAATCCCAGAGATGCTCCGGTGATGCCAAAGCTGACCATTCGGACCATCCACGGCTGCCAGACCCGCATCGATGCCATTAGCTCGAATGAGACACCGCCCACGCCGCCACCAACCAGGCCACCGATCAGACCATTCATCAGTTTGCGCGGTGAGCCTGTTGCGATGCCCTGGCTGAGACCGATGAAGCCGCCTATAAGCGCCCATCCGCAGCTTCGGCCTATCATCCACAGCACCAGAGAGAGCGGCCCGAGCTTGGGGCTGTCGTGCCGCCCGGCTATCGCCACCATCGCGCCGTAGATCGTGTTGCCGAAGTACAGACCGACCAGCCCACCGCAGGCTCCAAACAGCGCCCCGGAGACAATCGCCTTCCGCCTGTCCAGATGCGAGATCCCAGAGTAGGCTTCAACTAGCCCCAGTAACAGCCCCATGGAGCCACCTGCGACGATCCCAATGATGGCAGTGTAGATGAACGGGATGCTCGTATCTATATCGGGCATCAATGGAGTCCGCTCCATCACAAGCCACGCCACCAGCGCGCCAACCGCGGCCGCTATTGTGTTTAGGATTACTCTTCCCAAATGATCTCTCCGCCTATGCTTCCAGCCTGAACCTGGTCTGGCCTATCTGGACTTCATCGCCGGGTTTCAGAATCGTCGGGGTCGCGATCCTGAGCCCGTTCACAAGTGTGCCGTTGCTGCTGCCGAGGTCGGCAAGTGTCGCCCCGCTCATATCCATCGCCAGCGACGCGTGCTGCCGGGAGACCGCGCTGTCATTGGGCAGAGCAATCGTATTGGAGGTATCCCGGCCTATTGTCGAACCTGAGGAAAGCTCAAATACGTAGCCCGCGTAAACTCCGGTCTTGCCCACCAGCCGCAGTTTACCCGGAGTCAGAGGAGCCTGGACAGCCGCGGGCGCCCCGCCCAGTGTGCAGGCACAGTTGCCGTTGGCGTCTTTCCTCCCCCCACAAAACGGGCAGATGTTCGGGTCCACGGCAGGCTCGGCGGGAACCGGGTCCGCAACCACCTGCGCGGCGGCTTCCTCGTTGGGAAGCGTAACGCCCGCTTTCTTGAGGGTATCCGCCACGGTCACACCGCGGTTCTTGAGAACCATATAGCCAACCACTACAATTATCACCAGAAGAATCAGCCCAAGCAGATTCTGCATCAAGATAGCAGGAAGCGATTGCTTCGACTCTCCGCCCTCGGGCTTGCTCTCGCCGTTATCTTCAGAGTCAGAGGAAGCCGCTTCCAGCGTGCCAACGCTTCCCGACACCTTGACCGTGTGGGTGAACGGAACCAACCCACGGCCCCTGGGAACCTCAAAATCAGGCTCATCAACGCTGTCTATGCCGCTGCCTTCAACAGTAACGCGCACCTGCCCCGCAGATATCTCTCGGAAGATCGCTTTCCCTCTGTCCTGGGGGGTAAGGACCACAAAGCGGTCTTTGTTCGCAGCGTCCGTGAGCTTAACAAGGGCGCTCTTGACGGGCTTGCCGTTGCTGCCCACCACGTTAAGAACGACGCCCCATGCACGTGTGAAGTCCGAAACCTTGTGGATAATCGTTCCGTTCCCTTTGAGTCCGGTTATGACGACGACGTGTAAGTCACCAGTCTTCATATCCAGAACATCCAGCTTGACGCGTTGAGGCATGGCACTCACGCTGTTGATGTCCAGTTCTGCTGACTTCCCGGAATAGGCCAAAGGAGGCGTCATGCGGGTGGTACCATCCGAATCAGTCACCTCAAACCAGTACGAGTAATCACCCGGCTGCGGCACAGTGAACCGCACTACCGTTGCAGAGGCGGACAAACCCATAGTGAGCAGAACCACGACAAAGAACCATCTGAGCATAGACTACCTCCAAGACAGGTCAGTCCGACTGACCCGTAGCTTCACTTTCCCCATTCAGAACCCTCAGCGCTTCGCTAACGGACTGCGCAACATCCGATGCTGTCATAGACGCGTGCCCGCGCAACCTCGCGGCGAACTCTCCCGCCAAGCCGTGCATATATACCCCTGCGGCGGCTGCATCCAACCCTGCAACACCCTGGGCCAGCAGCCCGCCGATGATTCCGGAAAGCACATCCCCCACTCCACCGCTCGCCATGCCGTCGCAGCCGGAGGTGTTGATGTAGCTATCGCCGTTCGGCCCGGCCACAATGCTCCCCGCGCCTTTCAGCACCACCACCACCCCATGCTCGGCAGCGAACGAAGAAGCGGCCTTGAGGCGGTCGGACTGAATCTGCGCGGCGTCCACGCCCACAAGCCTCGCCATCTCGCCCGGGTGAGGCGTAATAACCGCCGGGACTTTCAGCCGTTTCAGAACAGAGAGATCAGTAGAAATGGCGTAGAGGGCGTCGGCATCCAGGAGGACTGGAACCTCAAGCGTGGGCAGGAGTTCGAGTACGAACTGCACAGTCTCCTCCCGCCTGCCCAGACCCGGCCCGAGCACAACCGCATCCTTGCCTCGCAAGAACTCTTTGACATCATCCAGCGAACCCAAGCCAAAACAGCGTGAACCGCTCTCGCGGACGGGGAAAGTCATGGCTTCGGTAAGCTTGCACTCCAGAATGTCTTTGAGTGATTCCGGGGCCGCAACCGACACAAGCCCCGCGCCAATGGCGAGCGCTCCGTTAGCCGACAGCACAGCCGCGCCGGTCATCCCGACCGAACCTGCTATGATCCCCACGTGGCCAAATGTGCCCTTATGGGCATCGATGGGTCTATAGGGCAGCCTTGCGGTCGCGGCATCCGCATCCAGCACAAACGCCGCGCAATCGGTGGAGTCCAACTCGTCCACGGGTATGCTTATGTCTGCCACAACCAGGTCGCCCGCGTATTTCGCGCCAGGGTAGACCATCAGCCCGACCTTCGGCAGGGCGAATGTGACCGTGAGATCTGCGAGGACGGCCGTGGAAGACACAATCCCGGTATCCGCCTCGACTCCCGAGGGAATATCGACGGACACCACGAAGTCGGAGTAAGCATTCACAGCTTCGATTACTTCGGGCATGGGCTGCCTGAGACCTCCGGAGAATCCCGTCCCCAAGAGAGCATCCACGGTCAAGTCAGCCTCTGAGAGAAGCGTCTCAAGCGCGGGGCCAAGCGGCTGATCAATTATCTGTAGACCCATCGCGCGGGCAATATCGTAGTTCGCGCGGCTGTCTGGGCGGTATTTCGCGGGGTCGGCATAGCCGGCGATTGCGACCAGTGCCCCGGCGTTGGCCATGTGCCTGGCCACAACGTAGCCGTCGCCGCCGTTGTTGCCGGGTCCTGCCATGACGATAACGCGCTTGCCGGCGAGCCCCTCCAGCGCATCTTCGGCGGCCAGAAACACACTCAGACCGGCGTTCTCCATCAGAAGAATGCCGGGAATTCCATATTTGCTCACGGCCACGCTGTCGAGCAGGCGCATCTGGGCGGCGGTAACGATTCGCATATTATCTCTCCATCACGGCAAAGGCCGAGGCATATTCCCTGGTGTGGCTGATACTAACGTGCACCCTGGCCCCACGGGCAAGCTCCGCCGCGTTTCCGTGCAAGATGACTATCGGCTTGCCGAGTTCGTCGTTCACAATCTCAACATCCTGCCAGGACAGCGGCCTGCCAAAGGCCTTGCCAACTGCTTCTTTGGCAGCAAACCGCCCCGCGAGACGCTCAGCACGACGCGCGCCCATGCCGGCTGCTTCAAGCTCCGCAGGCGTAAAAACACGTTCGGCGAATCGCTCGCGTTTGCACGCTTCCTCGACTCTCCGAATCTCCACTAGATCGGCGCCAATGCCAACAATGCTCAATTCGTTGATACCCACTATAATATATACGACACCCGCAGCCGAAATCCTGCGGGGAATGAGTGATTACAGTTCTACGGGAAGATTGCGCCGCTAGTGCTGAGTAGGTCCGCAGACCGTATCGAAGCACGGCCGAGGGAGCGCCCTTCGATACGCTGCGGCTACTCAGGGACGCGGATGCACACGGACCGGAAGTCTCTCCGAGTAATAGATTGGCGAAATGCGGCCGGCCGGTAAGCTTTTCCGGGTTGGCGTGCGTTGTGAAGTGTGTAATGCGCAGACTGACTATCATACTTGTTGTTCTCATAGCTATGGCCGGTGGGGTCTATATCGGCGCTCGATATGCCCACAGGGACCCGTTGGGCTCCGGTCCGAGGCTGAGGGTTACATTCCTCAGGGCCGATCTCGGCGGCGGCGTGCTTGTTGAGACGGCCGCTCACAGCTACACCCTCATCGACCCCGGTCCGGCAGGCACTGTCGAAGACCTCTGCAGCTACCTGGTGAGCAGAAGTTGCGAGTCGATTACCGTGGTAATAACCAATGACTCACCGCGACGCGCAGATGCCCTCGAGACTCTGAGACAACGCTTCAGCGTGAAACGAATAGTGAGGGGCGAGGTTACTGACTCCTCGCCGGAGTTCACCAAGCTGGTGCGCGAGATAGCGGCGACCGGCGTGCCGGATATTGTGATGACTGCCGGCGACGAAGTGCAGTTGCCGGGCGGAGCCGAGATCACCGCCTGCGGCCCGCCTGCCAAGCTCTATCCGGGCCTGGAGAACAGCTTTGAGGACAATTCCCTGGTGCTGTTCGTGAAGTTCGGCAAGAAGAAGTTTCTGCTGCCGTCCGACATCGGTTCCGCTGCCCAGAACCGCCTCATCCACTCCGGCCAGCGCATCACGGCAGACGTGATGCAGACTCCCAAGTTCGGCGGGAGAGGCGCGCTGTCGCTGGAGTTCCTTGCCAGAGTCCGACCGGCGCATATTGTCTTCACAAGCGGCAGGCCGCTGGGTCTGCCGAGCCGGAGAGTTGTCGAACGCGTCGAACCTGCAAACTCCGGCGCAATCCTCCACCGCACGGACCGCTCCGGCAACATCGACGCCATCACCGACGGCACTCTGATTATATTCCGAAATGAGGTCAAGTAATACCAAGTATGGTTATAGAAGCATTTGTGGACAGGATCGAAGGAGATGTGGCCGTCCTGCTGGTCCGCGATGGAGCGTACTCCATTGCGTGGCCTGCAGCGCTGCTGCCCGATGACACCAGAGAAGGCAGCGTGATCGAGGTATCATTGGCAGTCAACCAACGCGCAACCGAACAGGCAAAATCCGCCTCCAAATCACTCATCGATGGGTTGGTGAAGAATGACTGATGCAAGTCGCGTCGAACTACTGGGCTTGTCCACGGATGAGATAACGCAGTGGTGTGTTTCCGCGGGCTTCCCGAGCTATCGGGGCAAGCAATTGGCTGACTGGATATACCGCAAGGCCGCTCGCACGTTCGACGAAATGGCCAACCTGCCACTGCAGATGCGGCAGCGGCTGGAGAAGTTCTGCACTCTCACCCGCTCCAAAGTGACCCAGCAGACCTCCGACAAAGACGGCACTGCAAAGCACCTGCACGAACTGGCTGATGGCGAGACCGTGGAAAGCGTCTACCTGCCTTATGCCGACCGCGTGGGGTGCTGCATTTCCACGCAAGTCGGATGCCCGGTGAAGTGCTCGTTCTGCGCCACCGGAATCGGCGGGTTCAAGAGAAACCTCACGCGCGGCGAAATTGTAGACCAGGTGCTTGCCGCGCAGGAGCTGCACCAGAGGCGCATCTCCCACGTTGTGTTTATGGGGATGGGCGAACCGCTGCTCAACTTCGATGAGACGCTTGCCGCAGTAAACCTCATCAACTCCGAACTGGGGATTTCTGCTCGGCGCATCACAGTCTCCACCGTCGGCATCATTCCGGGGATCGAGAGGCTGGCCAAGGCCGCGACACAGGTGACTCTTGCGGTTTCCCTCCACGCGGCAAATGACGAACTGCGCGAGAAGCTCATCCCTTACGCCCGAAAGTACCCGCTCGCCAACCTGATGAAAGTCTGCAAGCAGTATGCCGAGGTCACCGGAAGACGCCT
>CAZTAO010000044.1:26018-38583 GCA_964611645.1 uncultured bacterium
ATATCCGGGGTGAACGACAAGCCGGAACACGCCGTGGAGTTGGCGCGCCTCATAGACGGCATCAACGGCCACGTGAACCTCATTCCCTGCAATCCGGTCGAAGGCCTGCCCTACAAGCGGTCGTCGGGCGCTGCCCTCGGCATATTCAGGGCGCTGTTGGAGAGGAACGGGGTAGCTGTTACTCAGCGGCTGGAGAAGGGCGCGTCGAAGTCCGCCGCCTGCGGCCAACTGCGCCAGCGAAACTCAACAAAGAAACCAGGAGAGTAATCAATGCGCCTCGACACCATCGCCAGAGTCAAGCTTTCGCCGTTCCCTACCCCGCTCCAGGATGCGCCTCGACTGGCGGCCCGGCTGGGTCTGCGCCGGCTGCTGATCAAGCGCGACGACTGCACCACACTGGGTCTGGGCGGGAACAAGGTGCGCAAGCTTGAGTTTCTGATGGCGGACGCAATTGCCAACAACGCCGATGTGATCCTGACCGATGGCGGACCACAGTCCAACCACGCCAGGCTCACCGCCGCTGCGGCGAGAGCAGTGGGAATCGAGGACTGCAGGCTCTTTCTTGCCGGACCGCCGTTCGACGCGCTCGATGGCAACCTCCTGCTCGATGCGCTGTTCGGAGCCAAGGTGACGTTCATCGAAAACGGGACCATCTGCGCAATGGACACCGCAATGCGGGAAGAGGCCGCGAAGCTGGAAGCAGAAGGCAGGCGACCCTACGCAATCCCACTCGGCGGTTCCACGGGAGTGGGCGCGCTGGGATACGTGAACGCAATCAGGGAACTGAGTGAAGAGCTTGGCGAGGGCGACAAGAACGCGGTGATCTTCACGGCGGTCGGCTCCGCCGGCACCATCGCCGGATGCTCTCTGGGCGCAAGGCTCTTTCTGCCGGACGCCGAGGTGATCGGAGTGAGCGTAGGCAACGGCGCGCAATCTCTGGCAAAAACAGCCGCAAGTGTCGCCACCGATTCCGCCGCGCTGCTGGAAGCAGATGAGACGTTCACGCCCGAAGACTTCCGGATCCTGGACGGCTACGTAGGCGCGCGATACGGGGTGCCAAGCGAAGCTGGAAACGAGGCGATAGTTGCGTGCGCCCGGGATGAAGGCTTCCTGCTGGACCCGGTCTATACCGGCAAGGCAATGTCCGGGCTGTTCGATATGGCTGCCAGAGGTCTGCTCGACGCCAACCGAACCGTGGTCTTCATCCACACAGGCGGAGCGCCTGCCCTGTTTGCCAACGAGGAGTCTTTCCGAGGCTATGCAAACTTCGACTCGGGGACACGTGAGAAGCTGGGGTTCGGGTAGCTAGTCGTCCAGCCCGGTAAGGTATCCGCTGGCGCCGACTATCTCGTCGTGAACTCTGTCACCGGCGTAGTCGTAGTATTCCTTGGCGATCTCAAAGCCGACAAACCCGACTTTCAGCCTCGCGCACGCCACCGCTGTCGCGCCAATTCCCAGGAACGGGTCCATCACCAACCCGACGCGCTCGACTCCGTGCAGCCTTATGCATCTGGCCGGAAGCTCAATGGGGAAAGTGGCGGGGTGCGGACGCTGCTTCTGCCTGCTCAGGATGGTCTTGTAGGGGATGAACCAGGTATTGCCCCGACAATGCACTCCACGCCCCGCCTTGGCCCATCTGGCGACGTTTGAGCGGTCCTGGTAGGGGACGCCAATGGCCAGCCGGTCCAAAGGAGTGCTGCCGGTCTTGGTGAGGTGGAAGATATACTCGTGGCAGTCGTTGATGAACCGCTTCCCGGCTATGGGCTTGTAGTGACCGACCACGATGTCTTTGACCACTCCCGGATACTTGCCGACCTCGGTCTTCATGATGGCTATGGACTTGACCCAGTGGATCACGTTCTGGAGCTTGAAGTGCCGAAGCATCACGTTGAGGAGTTCAAAAGGCACCAGGGGGTCGCTTGGTTTGGAGCCTACATTGAGGAAGAATGAGCCGTCATCCGCCAGCACCCCGCAGACCTCAGCAGCCCAGACGTCGCACCACTTCAGATACTCTTCCCGGGTTTGGGTGTCGTCGTAGCCGTCATAGTTGATCCCGAGGTTGTAGGGAGGAGAAGTGACAACAACGTCCACCGATCCGTCGGTGAGGTGTTCGCGCATCCCCGCCACGCAGTCCTGCAGGTGCAGCGTGATCAGCGAGTCTCCAGGGTTGAGAACGAGTGGTTCCACCTAGCTCACCTGACTGTCGGGTTTGTCGCGCTACTTTAGCGGGTCGATTCCTTTGCGGAGGGCGGCGTCGCTGGCCAGTCGGTCTGCTTCGCTGTTTCCACCGCGCAATACGTGCCGCACAACTACACGCTCAAAGCCCCGGATCGCCCTCATGGCTTCTTCGTACTTGGGCCGAATGGTTGGGGACTTCACCTGATACCGACCATTGATCTGATGGGCCATCAGCTCGCTGTCGGTGAATACCAGGACGCACGTGGCCCCGACACCCTTAGCTTCCTGAAGGCCACGAATCAGCGCGCTGTACTCCGCGAAGTTGTTGGTCTGGCGGCCAATATACTGGGATACCTGGCATAGCGTGACGCCTTCAGGGTCCTTTACAACCACTCCGATGCCGGCGTTGCCCGGATTACCCTTGGAAGCGCCGTCCACCCATACGTGAACCAAACTCATTCAACTATCACCAGAATGCGACCACAATTCTCGCACCCGTCAAACTTGCCCGGCTCCACAAGTCGGTGGAGGGCATTGGATGCCACAACCACCCGGCAAGTCTCGCACTTGCCACCCTTGACCCTGCTTATGGCGCTGTCTTTGGTTTTCCTGCGCACAGACTCGTATCGCGCCAGGAAAGCTTTGTCCTGGACTTTCGCAGCTTCCTTCTCGCGCTTGGCGCGCACGAGTTTGAGCTTTCCCTCGAGCAGCTTGCGTTCCTTCTTCTCGACCTTCTCAGTCTGCGTTCTGCGCTCCTTGAGGGTCTTGGTCGCATCAAGGACCTGGTCCTTCTTCGACTGGATCGCGGTTGCGGCTTCAATCAGCGGAAGCAGGTCATCATCCATCCGCTTGCGTTTGTCTTTCAGGGCAGCAAGCTCTTTCTCAAGGGCGCTGAGTTCCTTGGGATTGCTGACACTCCCGCCGTACAGCCGCTTGTCGCAAGCCTTGATCTTCTCATCAAGGGACTGCGCCTCGAGTTCCAGGTCTTTCACCTGAACATCCTGATGAATGGTGTCGCCTTCAGCCTTCGACAACATCTTCGCAGCCGTCACGAGTTTGTCATCGATCATCTGAGTCCGGTTCAATTTCTCTAAACGCGCGACTATCTTGTCCGCGAGCATGTCCAACTCCTGGACTTCGAGAAGCGCGTGAATATCCGAGATCATCTGGTGCCTCCACACGGGGTCGCCCTACGTGATTGTATCAGAAGCAGAAGGGATAAGCAAGAAAGACTAAGGTCCCGAGGCTAAACCGACGCGCTTATCACCCCGCCAAGTATCAGCGCCCCGGCGACTATGGCCGCCGCAATTCGGTAGTATCCGAATATCCCGATCCCATGCTTGTTCAGATAACCAACCATCCATTTCACTGCCAACAACGCGAAAACTAACGCGCAGACAAACCCAACCAGAGGGTTCACCCATCCGAAGCAACTGATGATGGAGGCCCCGTGTTTGAGGGCATCGTAGGATGTGGCCGCGCCAAGGGTAATAACCCCCAGCAGGAAGCTGAACTCGACGGCCGCGTCCAGAGTCAGCCCGGACAAGGTTCCCCCGACTATAGTCGCAAGGCTGCGGCTCACGCCGGGCCACATGGCAAGGCACTGCGCCAACCCGATGAAGAACGACTGCTTTACGGACAAGTCCTCCACGCCGGTTCCCGTGTCTTTGTTGGCTTGCGTGCGCTTGGCTATCAGAAGCACCACGATCCCGCCCACGAACCACGCTGCCACAATCGGCCACGCGGTGAAGAGGTAGTGCTTGATGAGATCCTCGAGAGCCACTGCAAGCACCACCGCCGGCAGGAACGCGACCAGCAGGTTCCGACCCAACTTCAGACCGACCGGGTCTCGGCCAATCAGACCCATCAGCACGCTGCGAGCGCGTTTGAAGTACAACCCCAAGACGGCCAGAATCGCGCCGCCCTGAATGCAGATCGCGTAGGCATCGGCTGCGGCTTTGTCGGATTCCGTCTTGCCATCGGTCCCCATGAGCTTCTGGGCTATCAGGAGGTGACCGGTGGAACTGACCGGCAGGTATTCGGTGATCCCCTCTACCGCGCCAAGCACAACAGCCTGGAGGAGGTTCATCTGCTGCTTCGGAGGGCACACTGCACCCTCGGGGGGTTGCCCAACCACAGCCCAGGCAGGCGCGGACACCAGCGCAATCAGGACCGCAAGGCCCGCTACAATCGGAAAATAGCGCAAAAGACCACCTCACAAAGAATCAGCATCGAATGGATTATGCCGGAGCCCGGCTACTACTGGTCGCCCACGGGGTGCGGTCGGCTGGCCCCGCCCCTGTCGCCAAGATAGTAGAAACGGATAACATCTCTCACTATAGCCGCTAGCGGGGCCGCAATGAACATCCCGACCAGGCCAAAGAATTCCGCTCCTATCAACAGCACCACCAGGACTATCGCTGGGTGGAGATGAAGCCGAGTGCCGATAAGCCTGGGCATTACGAACTTGCTTTCCGTAAAGTGGACGACCGTAACGAAGATCAGCAGAGTGATTGGAATTGCAGGGCCGGATGAGTTCAGGATTCCCACAAGGATTATCGGGACTCCGCTGACTATCGGGCCGATTATTGGTATCGCCCTGGTAACCCCGGCGAAAAGCCCCAGAACAACCACGTATGGCATTCCGAGGACCGCGAGAAACGCCGTGGTAAAGCTCCCGGCTATCAGGCACAAAATCAACTGACCGACCACATAGCTCTGGGTAATCTCCCCCACCCTGCGCCCGATCCGAAGAGCCTCACGCCATCTCCGACGCGGGAACAGACCGTAGAGTTCCTTGGAAATAGCGCGGTAATCGAACACAAAGTAGAATGCGAAGACCGGGATGATAATCAGGTCCACAAGCACCTGGATCCACGACCCCACAAAAGCCAGGACACGCTCGGCAGTTGTCGTCACCTTGCTCAAGACCATGGTATAGTCCAACTTGTGGATAGCGTCTTGGATCTGCCGGGGCACGAACTCAGAGTACCAGGAGGTGACTTCGCCAAAGTACGACTTGAACGTCGCGGTATAGCCCTTGGCATTGCCCTTGAAATCGTGGATTTCCTGCGCGAACGGCACGATCATCATCTGGACCATCATCCACGCTACACCGATCAGCAGTATGAACACCACAATCGTGGCCACCAGCCGCTGCGGCTTCCCGCGAAGCCTGCCGGTCGGGGTCTTGCAGAGTCCATCCACAATGGGGAGGGCGATGTAGGAAAAGACAACGGCCGCAAGCATGGTTCCGATGATGTAGCCGCTCTTGTAGACCAGGAAGCAGACGAGAATAGCTGCGGCGCTGACTATCAGGAAGCGCGTCAGCGAATGCCATATACGCAGCAGGGCGGAGCCAACTGAGATGTCGGTCTGACTGCTCATTTGATCTCGAATCTGTCCTTTATGACGCTCCAGATGCGCCCGGCGGTCGTGCCGTCGCCATACGGGTTCCTGGCTTCAGACATCCGTGAGTATTCGCCTGGGTCCGAAAGCAGTGTCTCCACGGCATCCACGATAGCATCCACCGATGTCCCGACCAGTCTGGACGATCCCGCAACCACGCCTTCCGGGCGTTCTGTAGTCTCACGCAGCACCAATACCGGTTTCCCCAAAGACGGCGCTTCTTCCTGCACGCCGCCGGAGTCCGTCAGGATAATCCTGGCGGCTTTCATCAGATGGACAAACGCCGCGTAGTCCGGAGGCTCGATCAGAACGACATTATCCAACCCACCGAGCGCGGGAACGATGGTCTCACGGACAATGGGGTTCTTGTGCATAGCCAACACCACGGTATGGTCCGGTCGCCTGCGGAGGACTTCCTGAACAGCCGCGCAGATGCGGGCCATGGGTTCGCCCCAGTTTTCGCGCCTGTGCGCGGTGACCAGTATCATCTTGCCGGACGCCGCTGCCCTGGCAACGCGCGGGTCGTCGAACGCCTGCTCTTTGGAGGCAACCTTGAGCAGAGCGTCGATTCCGGTGTTGCCTGTCACGTAGATATCTTGAGGATCGACTCCCTGCGCCAGGAGGTTGTCACGAGCGGTGTCGGTCGGAGCAAAGTGCAGATCGGCAAGAACCGCCGTCAGCCGCCGGTTCATTTCCTCGGGGAACGGATCGTACTTGTTGTCGGTCCGCAAGCCGGCCTCTACGTGGCCGAATGGAACCTTGGCATAAAACGCTGAAAGCGAGGCCACGAATGTGCTGCTTGTATCGCCCTGCGCCAGCACGAGGTCGGGAGACACCTCGCCCATCACCTTGTAGAGTTTCTCCAGGCAGCGCGTGGTAATCTGCGCCAGGGTCTGGGCGGCAGTCATTATCTGGAGGTCGTATTGCGGATGCAGGCCGAAAGTCTCCAGAACCTGCGCAAGCATCTCTTTGTGCTGCCCCGTGACTACAAGGACCGTCTCGACCTCATCCGGATGGTCCAGCAGTTCCAGGACCACGGGAGCCATCTTGACGGTGTCGGGTCGGGTGCCGCAAACGCACATCACCCGCAGCCGCTTTCTGTTTGTATTGATAGCCAACACGCTGCCCTCTACCACCTCGCGTACCAGAACAAGAGAAACGCACCCGCGCACAGTGCGAACGTCAGCCCGTAGATTATCCAGATCACCTTGGTAGGCGACCAACCTTTGCTCATCAGGCGGTGGTGGAGGTGGGTGGTATCCGCTTCATGAATCTTCTTGCCGGATGTAAGGCGTCGGATCACAACGAACGCGGTATCACCAAGCGGCAGCCCCAACACCAGCACCGGTATGAGCATAGCTACCAGGGTAGAGGTCTTAAATGCGCCCAGAATGGCCATCGCCGCAAGCATGAATCCCAGGAACTGAGCGCCAACCGTACCCATAAAGACCTTTGCAGGTGGGTAGTTGAACCTCAGAAACGCAAGGGAAGCGCCCATCACGGCCGCCGACAAGACTGCGGTGAAACGCATCGCGAATATGTTTTCAGGCGAGACCGGACGCGCGACAAGTGCCATTAGCAGAAGAGTGGCGGAGGCGATGGCGGTGATTCCCCCTGCCAGCCCATCCAGCCCGTCCATACAGTCGATCGCCTTCGTAACCATCAGAACCCAGATCACTGTGAACGGCGCACTCATCAGGCCAAGCGGCACAGAGTCGAGAATGGGAAGGCTGACTTGCCGGACCCCTATGCCAAACAAGGCCAGGATCACTCCACCGCCCATGATGGTCGCCGCCTGCACCCATCCGGGAAGCTCGAACCTGTCGTCCAGCACTCCGACCATGGCCACAAAAGAAGCCCCGATGAGCACGCCAAGAACAACCCTGCTGAACCAGAGGGGATAGTTGCCCTGCGACCATCGCCCGTCCAGGGCAACGCACACGCACGCCGCAAGCATCACCGAGGCAAACATCGCGAGGCCGCCAAGCAGGGGTGTGGGTTTGACGTGAAGCCTGCGTCCCCCAGGGTGGGCAACAACTCCCAGCCTGAGGGCGAGGATCCTTATAGGCGGTATCAGAACGTAAGCCACGACAAAGCTGATCGACGCGGCCAGTAGGGCCAACTTCATTTCACACATCCGCCGGCATCACAGTGCCGAAGCTCCGAAAGCGCCGGAGCCCAACGCTATACGTTAAGCGACGCGTCGTACACCGGGAAGCGCTTCGTCAGAAGCTTCACTTCCGCGGCCACTGCCAACCGTTCTCGAATGTTCTCCGGGCTATCTCCAACATTCTTCAGACAACGCAGGATAAGCTCGGCGATGGTGCGCATCTCCGGTTCCTTCATACCCCTGGTCGTCGCCGCTGGAGTCCCAATGCGAATACCGCTGGTAATGGTCGGTTTCTGCTTGTCAAACGGTATCATGCTCTTGTTGAGAACTATGCCGGTATCATCGAGTACTTCCTGGGCGACCTTGCCTGTCACACCGATCGGTATGAGGTCGACGAGCATCAGGTGGTTGTCTGTGCCGCCGCTTACCAGCCGGAGTCCGCCCTTGACCAACTCTTCCGCCAGCACGACCGCATTTAGGCGGACCTGCTTCTGGTATTCCTTGAACGAAGGCTCCATAGCCTCCTTGAAGCAGACTGCCTTCGCCGCCACCACGTGCTCCAGAGGCCCGCCTTGCAGACCAGGGAAAACCGCGCGGTCTATCTTCGCGGCCAGTTCCTGCTTGCACAGGATCATCCCGGACCTCGGTCCGCGCAGGGTCTTATGCGTCGTGGAAGTGACTATGTGGCAGTGCGGGACTGGGGACGGATGCTCGCCCGCCGCGACCAGACCGGCGATGTGAGCCATATCGGTCATCAGCAGCGCGCCCACTTCGTCCGCGATCTTCCGAAGCGCGACGAAATCGATCACGCGCGGATAGGCGCTGGCCCCCGCCACGATGATCTTGGGATTGCACTCGATCGCGCGCTTGCGGATTGTGTCATAATTCAGGGTCTCGGTCTCAGGGTCCACCCCGTAAGAGGCAGGGTTGTAGATCACTCCAGAGAAGTTGACCGGGCTGCCGTGGGTAAGGTGACCACCGTGGGCCAGTTCCATCGCGAGGAATGTATCCCCCGGTTTCATGAAAGCGAAATACGCCGCCATGTTGGCGCCGGAGCCGGAGTGCGGCTGCACGTTGGCGTGCTCCGCGCCGAACAACTCCTTCGCGCGCTCTATGGCCAGGCATTCCACACTGTCCACAAACTCGCACCCGCCGTAGTATCGCTTGTTGGGATAGCCCTCGGCGTATTTGTTGGTGAATACCGAGCCTTGAGCTTCCATAACGGCCCGGCTGGCGTAGTTTTCGGAAGCTATCAGCAGGACCTTGTCGTTCTGGCGAGCGATCTCGCCGCATACTGCCGCGCTGACCTCGGGGTCAGAATCCGCGAGGCTTGCGCCGATTCCCGGCGCGAATGAACATGTCTGATCCAAGTGAGAACCTTCTTCTCTGCGTACTGCGCCACTGTCCTCACGCGCAGCCGCAGGATTCATCCAGTTTGTTGATCTTATCTACCCGAAGCTCGTGCCGTGTTCCGGACTCGAACTCGGTATCCAGAAACGCTTTAGCAATCTCAAGCGCCAGGCCGCCCCCCACCACTCGCTCTCCGAGACCCAGCACGTTGGCGTTGTTGTGGGCCCGGGACATTCGCGCGGAATAAGGCTCGGAACACGCAGCCGCCCTTATGCCGTTGATCTTGTTGGCGGTGATTGTCATCCCGATGCCGGTGCCGCAGACCAGGATCGCTCTTTCGCATTGCCCGGAAGCGACCGCCTGAGCAACCGCCACCGCGATATCGGGATAGTCGACCCTGTCGGTCGAATAAGCCCCAAAATCCCTGATCTGGTAGCCCTCCGCCGAAAGGCCCTCCATAAGGGCAATCTTCAGCGAAAGCCCAGCGTGGTCACAACCGATGCCAAGTGTCTTTGTCTTCTCCATAACAGAGCTATTATAGCCGTGGGAGGTCTCATTGTAAAGCAGAACATCCGTTTGAAATAGTTTGATTAGCGCCGAAAACTGGGTAAAGTCTATTACACAGGATTTCTCTGACCTGCGGGACTAGCAGGTTCGCATTTGTTGTCACTACCCGTACACCTCGGGACTTGCCTATCGGAACGCGCATAGCGCGACAAGCGGCTATTTAGCTTGTTGACCACTCTCTTTGGCTTGGCCTCATAGTTCTATCGCAAGGAGGATACGATATGTGGCAAATGGCAAAAAGCGTTACACCATCGCAGCTTGGAGTGTATATAGACGAAGCGGTCTTTCCCTGCACCCGTGACGAACTCCTGAGATGCGCCGAGGATAACGACGCCCCCGACGCGCTTTTGGATGTGATAGAGGAATTGCCTGACCGAAGGTATTCTGACGCATACGAAGTAGTAGGAAGACTAGCCTCCTATATCTAGAGCATTCTCTGACGCACTCTCTGATCACTCGCCGCTTGACCCGCGGCGAAAACCTCGAGAACGACTCGCCCCGCACCAGCGAGAGAGTCGTTCTCATCTTTTTGCGTACCCCGGAGTTCTGCCCCCCGTATGAAGGAAATCACCACAGCCCTCTTGAAGATGAACAAGGAGCAGGGACAACAGCGTTCTGGAGGCGTACATGAGCACTGACATCACAGAATCGCAAGAGCAGAAACGGGAGAAAAGCTGGAGGGAAAGGCATATAAACCCAGGAAGCTTACTTCTCATGCTTGGATCTCCTGTGCTTTTTCTAGAAGGCACAAGCCGGCACAATGCTGCGGAAATCATTGCGGCGTGTGGATTGCTGGCAGGTAGTCTTCTGAATCTGCTCGGGCCATCGACCCTGCGCCTTATGAGTGTAGGTCTTCTCTGCGCCTCGGTAGGTCTCGGTTCAATCGGATGGTCTACTGACGAATCCAACGTCACAGTCCAGTACTTCTACATCATCGGCGGTCCCATCCTGATCATCCTTGGTATCTATCAGATACTGAGGGATATCCTACCGATCATCAGGAAGACAGGGTCTGGCAACAAAGCTGCACCGTAACCCAACTCAAGACTCGAAGCCTCCGATCACACTATTTCTATGCTGCGGGAACTTACATTGTGCAGATTTCCGTAGATTAGTGCAGACCGGCGTTCCCGCAGCATAGCCCCGCCCTCCAGGTAGGATACCTGGAGGGATGAAGACTTCATCTGTGCCATCTGCGACATCTGCGGATAACTTTGTGATTTTGAACTTTGAACCAGCTTTTGTTACCATGCTTCCCGACTGTGTAAATTCGCCCGTTTCGGGCTGATGGAGAAATACCATGAAGAAAGTGCTGTATGTGTTCGGCGGACCCGATTTTCACCCTACCCAGTGGGCGGGGGAGAAGCTCAAGGAGATAGTCGCAAAGGACGGCAGGTATACTGTTGATGTCACAGACAACCTCGACGCATTTGCCAAGCTGCCCGGCGGCAAGTATGACGTGGTGGTGGACTACACAACCCTCTTCGAGAACGACCTCGGCGGGGCGCGGGGCGAAGGCCTGATGGGGTTCGTCAAGAATGGCGGAGGCTACGTGGCGCTTCACAGCGCGGCGGACAGTTTCCGGGGGAACCGGGACTACGTCGAGATGATCGATGGCGAGTTCATTACCCACCCCGAGATTCACGAGTTCAACGTGAAGATCACGGACAAATGCCACTACCTCACCACCCGAATGCCGGATCTCACCATCACCGATGAGCTATACCACCTCCAGAACCACGACCCAGCAAAGGTGCGCCTCCTGGCCTCCACTCCCTATGGCGGCGAGGAGAAGCCGATGGTTTACGTGCGAGAGTATGGCAAGGGCAGAGTTGTATATCTGGCCCCCGGCCACACGTTCTCGACGTGGGCAAACCCCGATTTCCAGAAGCTGTTGATCCGCTCGATTGCGTGGGCGTCCGGAGAGGAAAAGACCGAGAAGCAGGTCCGCTGCGGGATTCTGGGCTACGGCCCGGCATTTGGTATGGGCAAGTATCACGCCGACGCCATCAACGCCACCGACGGCATGGAGACTATAGCAGTCTGCGATGCGAACCCGGAGAGGATCGCCGCAGCCAAAGCGGATATGCCGGGACTGTCCGGCTATCACACCTGCCTGGACACGATGCTCGAAGACCCCGAGGTCAACCTGGTGGTGGACATCACTCCGCACAACGTCCACGCCCAGACCGCGATCCAGTGCCTCAACGCAGGCAAGCACGTGGTTATCGAGAAACCATTCTGCATCACGGTTGCCGAAGCCAACGCGATGATCGATGCAGCCCGGGCCAACAAAGTGATGCTCAGCATTTTCCACAACCGCCGCTGGGACCCCGACTATCTGCTCATTCGGGAGATAGTCGACAAGGGAATGATCGGCGACATATTCCACATCGAAGCCGGGTTCAGTTCATACAGCCATCCGGGGTTCTGGTGGAGGTCGGACAAGGCGATCAGCGGAGGCGTGATGCACGACTGGGGCGCGCACTTCATCGACTGGATCCTCAACCTGGTGCCGGGAAAGGTGACGCAGGTGATGGGCGACCTGCAGAAGCGCGTGTGGGACAACGTGAGCAACGAGGACCACGGCCAGGTCTACCTCCGCTTCGAGAATGGCGTGACCGCTGAATACCTGGTCTCCTCCATCGCCGCCCTGGCTGGACCGAAGTGGCGCATTCTGGGCACGAAAGGCGCCATCGAGGCTGATTGGACCGGTGAGCAAATTCACCTGGTCAGCGTCGCCTCGGGCGTGCGCCAGGACAGCATCGTGAAGCTCACCCCGGGCGGCCTGGTCTGCGCTCCCTACTATAATAATATTGCCGATCACCTGCTGCTGGGTGAAGAGCTGCTCGTCACCGCCGAGCAGTCGCGCCGCGTCATCGGCGTCATCGACGCCGGTCGGCGCAGTGCCGAACTGAGGGTGAGCGTCGCCATGGCCGAGGGGATCGAGGA
>CAZTAO010000045.1:0-38421 GCA_964611645.1 uncultured bacterium
ATACTGCCAGTAGAGGGTTCCCATGCAGTGGTTATCGTTGCGGTTTCGCCTCCAGTGCTCCACACCGTACCGAATGGCCTCCGCCTGCTGTATCTGGCTCAGATAGACCATGGACTTGAAATCGCTCGGGAACCGATAGGTAGCCGCGAAGTAGTGAACTATGCGGAAGTTGCCCGAACCCTGCTTCTGATGGCAGTCCATCAGGTAGCTGGAGAGGTTCCACTGGTCCTCCGGCGCGAAAGTCTCGATGGTCGGCATGGTGGGCATTGCCTGGAACCCGAACTCGCTCATGAACCTGTCGTAGCGCTTGCGATACTCGGTGAATGGCAGCATACCGCTCCACACATCCCAGTAGTGGCTGTCGCCCTGGGTCTGGTCGTTGGGGTCCTCGAACGGGTGGCCCGGCGAAGACGGGGAACTGGGCCAATAGGGAGTAGCCGGGTCCTCGATGCCGCATATCTCCGGCAGGAGTTCGTGGAAGATCACGTCATATTCCTTCTCACGCGTCTTCTTGAGTTCATCGGCCCACCAGATGGCCACGCCCCACTCCATCTCGTTGTTGCCACACCAAAGCGCCATGCACGGGTGGTGACGAATGCGCCTGATGTTGTCGATGGCTTCCTCGCGGATGTTCTCCAGCATCGCCTTGTCGACCGGGTAATGGGCGCAAGAGAACATGAAGTCGTGCCAGATGAGGATGCCCAGTTCATCGCAAAGCTCGAAGAACAAGTCGTCCTCATATATCCCGCCGCCCCAGATGCGCATCATATTCATGTTGGCGTCGACCGCCGACTCCAGCAGGTCGCGGTATTGTTCGCGGGTGATCCGAGAAGGGAATTGGTCGGCGGGGATCCAGTCCCCACCCTTGCAGAAGATTGCGACACCGTTGATCCTGAAGTAGAAAGTCTTGCCCCACTGGTCTTTGTCCTGGACGAGTTCCAGCGTGCGAAGGCCGATTTTCATTTTGCGGCAGTCCAGCGGCGGATCCCCTTCACAGGCCAACAACTCAACGGTAACTTCATACAGAGGTTGCTCGCCGTAGCCATTGGGCCACCAGAGCTCGGGGTTATCGATAGTGAGGACAGCCTCGCACTCCGGCGCGTTCGCATCCATGCAGAGATCGGCGATAACAGTCTCCCCTGACGGCGAGGTTGCGCACAGCCGCGCCACGCACTCATCCGCACTCAGGAACTCCGCACTCACGTTCACCATGAGTTCCACAGTGCCGTCTACGTGCCTCTGGCTGGTCTTCACGTCCTCGATTCTGGCAACCGAATACCCGGCAAGCCGGATAGAACGCCAGATGCCGCTGGTCGGAATCTTGGGGCCCCAATCCCACCCCCACTGGCACATACACTTGCGCAGATAAGGCGAGCCGGGAATGCTGTCTCCGGGGCTGATGACCGTCGCCACAGACCCAAGGAACGGCTTCACATGGTTCACTGGAGACTCGAACTCCACTTCAATGAGGTTCTCGCCGGCCTTCAGAGCAGACTTCACATCGAAGCTATAGCGGCGGAACATGTTGTCGGTCCTGCCGACCGGAATTCCGTTCACTCTGATGCTGGCCAGGGTATCCAGGCCATCACACTCAAGAACTACCAGCTCTTGCTGCAGCAACTCGTTGTCAGCAACGAAAGCACGCTTGTAGACCCAATCGGTCTCGGCCACCCAGGCTACGCGGTACTCGTTGTCGGCGTAGAAAGGATCAGGAATCTTGCCTGCCGTCTGGAGGTCCGTGTGAACGCAACCCGGAACGCTGGCCGCTATACAACTGGCATCACCGACCTTGGCCATCTGCCAATCGCCATTGAGAGTCTGACTATACACTTCTTTCACTCCTGTCACTTAGATACATTCGTACGTTTGATGGTCGGGGACACACAGCCCCCGACCAAAACACCATTTTCGCGTTTGTTGAGCCGGTATACTACTTAGTCTTTGGCTTCTGGGTTCCCTGCTGCTTTGGCAGTGGCATAGGCATCGGAGGTCCGGGCGTCGCCCCTGGTCCCATCCCGCCCGGCATACCCGGTTGGGTCATCGGAGGCCCAGACATTCCCGGCCCCGGCATTCCAGGCAGCGGACGGCCCGACACAGGTCCACCAGGCGGCATCTGAGGAATCCCAGCCCTGCCACCCGGCCCGACATTACCCGGCATCGCACCAGGTCCCATACCGCCGGGTCCCATCATTCCCGCCCCAGGCGCCATACCGCCGGGCATACCGGGCATCATACCACCTGTGCCCATTCCGCCGGGACCAGGCATGAAGGCCGGACTGCTTGGCACAGGCATACCTTCCCAGATCCTGCCGCTCTTGACGGTGAAGTACATATCCCCCGCCATCAGCACCAGACACACCAACAGAACAGCAACAACAATCAGGATCTTCTTCACAAAGTCGTCAGACTGCATTCACATATCCTCCGCATACAGCGACCAATTTCTGTCTATCAGTCGCTACATCAAGTCTACCCAATTCCAACCCACTGCTCGGTCTCAGCCGATTTCTCTACGGCTTCCAGCACTTCCTGGCACTTCAGACCATCCACAAAGCTGGGCGCGGGGTTCACGCCGTCCACAATTCCGTTCATCAGCTTGTAGACTTGGTGCACAAACGTGTGCTGCCAGCCGATGATGTGCCCGGCGGGCCACCAACCGTTGATGAACGGGTGTGGGCCGTCGGTAACCAATATGGTCTTCCAGCCCTGGAACCTGGCGTCGTCCTGGTGATTGTAGTATTCGAGCTCGTTCATCCGCTCCAGATTGAACCGGATGCTGCCGGCGCTGCCGTTGATTTCAAAGTGGTTGTCGTTGCGATGTCCGGCGGCGAAGCGAGTCGACTCAAACGTGCCCAAGGCTCCGTTTGAGAACTTGGCCAGGAACAAGGCGGCGTCGTCCACGGTCACATCGCCCCACTGAGTGCTTTCGGTCTTGCCGGACAGCCCGCCTTTCCACTCGCCCGGAATCTTGCGTTTGGAGATGAACGTCTTCATCAAACCGCACACCGAATCAAACTCCCCGCACAGCAGCCTGGCAAGGTCGATGATGTGGGCGTTGAGGTCTCCGTGAGCCCCTGAGCCCGCCTTTTCCTTCTGCAGCCGCCACACAAGTGGGAACTCCGGGTCAATGATCCAGTCCTGTAGATAGACCGCTCGGAAGTGGTATGGAGTCCCAATCATGCCCTCGTCGATCATCTGCTTGGCAAGGATTACAGCGGGCACCGCACGGTAGTTGAAGTTGACCATGGCCACAACGCCCGCGGCCTTGACGGCATCGACCATCTTCTTCGCTTCGGCCACGTTCATCGCCATCGGTTTCTCGCAGAAGATGTGCTTGCCATTCTTCGCGGCGGCGACGGCTATCTCGCAGTGGCTGTCGTTGCCGGTGGATATGTCTACCAGGTCAATATCCTTAGCGGTTACTATGCTGTCATATCCCTCGCTGGACCGCTCCCAGCCATACTGTGCAGCGTGTTCTTTCACAGCCGCCAACGACCGGCCCGAAATCTCTTTCATCACGGGAACAGCTTTCACGTCCGGAAACGCAAAAGCCACATCGCGATATCCCACGCTGTGCGCCTTGCCCATAAACGCATGTCCAACCATTCCAACCGATACTTGCCTTTTCATGCTCTGCCTCCGTTGTCTAACCCAGGCTGGGCCTGGTTTGGGTTACCAAATTCCGCAGGTGTATCTTGCCTGTTGGCGGCTCATTTGTCAAGTGTGGCCCATCAAGCAATATCCAGGCGCAAGAACCCGCATTCGCGCCTGTACTGGAGCGCCGCAACAAATTGTGTGCAAAAAAATGTGACAAATCAAGAAGGAGGGTATACTCTAATCGCCGAATAGATGTGTAGTAGCCCAGGTTATCGCCTGGGACCGCATCACTGACACCTCATTCCGAACTGCGGCCGCAGTCCTGGTCTCAGTCGGCTAGGTGAATCTCTGATGAAAGGAGAGTGCACAGATGAAGAAGGACTTGCCGATGCCGGTGATCATAATCGTGATTCTTGTTGTGCTGGTTGTGATTGCTCTGGCGTACATGCAGATTAGCAAGCCGAAGGTTGCCCCCGCAATGCCTCCGGGCATGGGACCGGGACCGATGGGTGGCCCCCCGATGCCGGGTCAGCCTGGTATGCCGGGAATGGCTCCGGGAGCGCCGGGACAGCCCATGCAGGGCGCACCGCCGATGCCAATGCCTGGCCCACCTCCCCAGTAGTAGCCGGGTAGATATGAGCGGATACCGCGTGAGCGGTATCCGCTTTCTCTATCTTTCAAGCTAACTCGGAGCCGGCAGACTGCCTGATGTCGATGATGTTCAGGTCTGCGGACTCAGAGCCATTAAATGCGTTTATACGAAGGTTGTAGCAGACGTCTATCGGCTGCTCGTTTGTGATTGTGTCAGCCAACTCCCCCATGCCAAACCCAATGCACCCAAGTGAACAAACGCCCGCAGGATCGGCCAACTGCAACTTGAGGTGACTCCCGTTTCCGACGGCCCGCACATCCACGGCGCGAAGGCCCCGGCTCGCAAACACAGGTTCGGGGTTGCCTTCTCCAAATGGGTCCAGCTTCGCCACCATCCTGGCGAGGTTGAGAGATACTGCGGAGGGATCAAGAAACGCCTCGATCTCGATAGTCGGAACCGCTTCCACCTCGGGGGCAATCTGGGAGACAACGGCGTTGAGCATCTCCTCGAACTTGACGAGGTTCTCCAGCCGCACTCCCACCCCGGCGGCCATCGCATGGCCTCCGAAATCCTCCAGCAGATCACCGCACAGCCTCAGGCACTCGATGAGGTTGATACCGCCACAACTTCTCGCCGATCCGACCGCAAGCGTCCCGTGGGAGTCCACAGAGAGGATGACGGTGGGGCGGTTGAACATCTCCGTCAAGCGTCCGGCTGCTATCCCCACAACCCCCTTGTTCCAGCCTTTTCTGGCAAGCACAATCGCCCGCAGGGAGTCCAGGTCTTTCTCCGCCAACTTTTCCAGCGCCTGGTTGACCACGACCTCCTGGGCTTCTTTCCTGGCTCGGTTGTGATTCTCCAGCTCCAGCGCTATCTTTGTTGCTTCACCCTGGTCCTGAGTGTAGAGAAGCCGCACCGCCGCCTCGGCGTCTGCCATTCTGCCGACCGCGTTTATCCGCGGGCCGATGACGAACCCCAGGCTGTATGCGCTCAGAGCCTTCCCGGAAAGGCCCGCGCTCTGCAGCAGCGCCTGTATACCGGCCTTGCCGCTTGCCGCGACCGCCTCCAGGCCCTTGCTCACGATTATCCGGTTCTCATCCAGAAGCGGCACAACGTCCGCCACGGTGCCTATGGCAGCCAGATCGAGGAACCGCTTAACAAATGAGTCATCCGGGCAGCCAAGGGCCTTTGAGACCCCTTGGGCGACCTTGAACGCAACCCCCACCCCGGCAAGGTCTCTGAATGGGTACCGCGAGTCACCCCGCTTAGGATCGATAACGGCGAGGGCATTGGGGAGTTCGGCTTCGGGCTCGTGGTGATCTGTGATAATCACATCGATTCCCAGTTCCCTGGCGCGGTCCACGGCTGCAAACGCGGTGACTCCGCAGTCGCAGGTGATTATGACTTTCGCGCCCCGTTTCGCCGCACGTTCCACTGCCTGGGGTTTGATGTCGTAGCCGTCGTTGGCTCTGTGGGGGACGCTGAATTCGCAGTTCGCCTTGAGCGCACGGAGAGTCCTGGCAAGAAGGGCTGTGCTGCTCACACCGTCTGCGTCATAGTCGCCGTGGATGCTTATGAGTTCCCCGGAGCACACGGCAGCGGCAATTCGATTGACCCCGACCTCGTAGTCGGGCAGCAGGGACGGATCGTGGAGGTCAGCAAGAGACGGGGACATGTAGCGGCGGACATCCTCGGGGTCCCGCAGGCCTCTGTTGAGCAGAAGCCGGGCAATAATGGGATCAATGCCGGAGTCCCTGGCCAGCCTGGACACCGCCCCCTCGTCATTTTCAAGGAGCGCCCATCTGCATTCGCCGCTAACCACCCGCATATCACACCATCCCCATAAAACGCGCAAGCCCGCGCATTGCGCGGGCTTGCGACACATTCCTAAGTAAGAGCGCGGACTAGAAGCGTCGCTTCTTAGTAGTCTTTCGCTTGGCTCTGGCTGCCTTGGCGGCATCGCTGGTTCCGGACTCTTCGCCCTCAGCGGCCTCGGCCTGCTCTTCGGTCTCCGCCGTCAATGTGGTCGACGCAGCTTTGGGAACCATGGGCTTCTCGACAATAGGCTTGTCCTCGAATGCCTTCTTGCGAGGTTCCTTGCTCTTCGCAGCGAGGTTGTCCCACACGATGACCAACTGGGTCGCGTTGAATATCGATGAGTATGTTCCTATGATGATACCCACTAACAACGCTATGTAGAAGTGCCTCAATAGCGGTCCGCCAAACACTATCAGGCAGAGCAATGAGAGCACGACCCCGAACGAGGTATTGATGGATCGACTCATGGTCTGCAGGATGCTGCGATTGCACAGTTGCTCGAATGACTCACCCCGAAGCCTGTGCTTGAGGTTCTCTCGAATCCGGTCGAAGACAACGATGGTATCGTGGACGCTGAAACCGATGATGGTCAGCACGGCGGTCACGAACAGGCTGTCAACCTCCCAGCCAAGGAACTTGCCCAGAATGGCAAACAACCCCAACAGGAAAGCGGCATCATGCACAAGCGCCAGGACTGCGCAGACACCATACTTCAGGCCCGCCGTGAGCCCACCGATGGCAAATCGAGAGGTCAGATACAGCACAATGCCCAGACAGGCAATCAGTACCGACCAGAACGCGTTTCTGGTGAGTTCCTTGCTGACAGTCGGATCGACCGAACTCATTGAATCGAACTGGGGAGTGCCGTCTTCCCCAACGGTCGCTATACCACCCAGGTTCTTGTCGAGGTCGTCCCTGAGTTGCGTGTAAAGATCGCTTTCCAGAGGCAGAGTCTTGATGAACGCAATTCTGCTCTTGCCATCCTTGTCCTTGCCGATCTGCACTTCCTGGGACGGCGAGTACTTGGTCACAACCTCGCGAACGGCATCTAGCTGAATGTCGCTCTTGAAAGTAGCTTGGATGGCTGTTCCGGACTTGAATTCGATTCCCGGCTTGAGGCCAGACGTTGCCAGCACAAGCAGGCCCGGCACGATGATAACCGCGCTCAGGATGAACCAGGTGTTGCGCTTACCGACTACATCCCACTGCAGCTTCGCAGCGCTAAGCCAGTTGTTCGACAAACCGTATAGCGACGGATTCTGTGCCCATTCCCATCCGACCAGCAGGTGCAGGAATGTTCTCGACACCGTAATTGCCGTGAACATGCTTATGGCCACACCAACGAGCAGAGTAAGGGCAAAGCTCTGAACCGCCGGACTCCCGTACCACATCAGAACGGCACACGTGATTGCGGTGCACGCGTTTGAGTCGAAGATCGCGGTAAACGCCCGGCTGAAACCGGCGTCAATAGCAGCCTTCAGCGTCTTGCCGTCGTGGAGCTCTTCCTTCAGACGTTCGAATATCAGGATGTTGGCGTCAACAGCCATACCTATGGATATGATCAACGCCGCCATACCCGGCAGTGACAGTGTGACACCGAAGAGCTTGAAGACAGCTACGACAAACAGAGCGTACAAGCCCAGCGCGACGCCGGCCAGGACACCGGGCAAACGATAGTAGATAGCCATGTAGAGCAGAACCAAGAGTATGCCCACGATCCCAGCCAAGAGGACCTGCTTCACTGTAGCCTTTCCCAAAGTTGGCTCCACAGCATCGTAGCTTATGACCTTGAGCGGCACCGGCAGAGCGCCGGAGTTGAGCTGATCGGCGACCCCGCGGGCATCCTGCAAGTTCCGGAAACCGGAAATCTCCGCGCTGCCGCTGGGGATAGCTTCGTTGATGGACGGAGCAGTCAGGAGCCTGCCGTCAAAGAAAACAGCGAGGAAGTCGTCCACGTGAGCTCTTGTGAAGTCGCGGAACTTCTTGGTGCCCTCGGTGGTGAAGTTGATGACAACAACAACTTTGCCATTCTGCCCGATAGTGGATGTGGCGTTGGACAGCAGGTCGCTGCCGGTGATTACCGGAGGATTACGCTTGGTGTTCACGACCTTTGACAGCACTTCTTTCGCCTGCTTGTTGCTGTCAACGGTCTCGCCTTTCGGGCCGGTGAATATCCACGGCTCCCCTTCGGAACTGGGGGAATCCATTCGCCACTGACCAGTGGGGTTATTTCTGTTGATGACATCCCGCAGGTAGTAGAATTCAAGAGATGCTGTAGACTTGATGCGGTTAAGAGCGGCCTGGGCATTTTTTACGCCCGGGAGCTCGACGCCAATTCTGTCTTCGCCATATTTATTAACTCGGGGTTCGGCTACCCCTTGAATACCCTTGACACGCCCCGTGATGGTAGTCTTGATGGCATCCATCTTCGTGGCTCGTTCTTGCGAACCGGTGGGCCAATCCTCCGGACGCTGAGGGTCTACCTGCATCAGGACCCTGATTCCGCCGTCGATGTCCAAGCCCTTAACGATGGGCTTCAAGAAACAAATGGCCACCGCGATAAGAACCAGAGCGACAACTAATAAGCCATGCCAGTGGTATCTCGACAAAGTATATCCTCCCATGCGACACATAGGCCGGTCGATGCCAATCGGGGATGCACGGACCAGCCCAGCGCGTAGCACTAATTGAACCAAGAGCGGCAAACAGCCGCCGTCGGCCTTGAGCGTTCCCCACCATGCGCTCGACCAATGATGCGAAACAGCTAAGTCATTATATAGTCCCAGCAGGCTGGTGTCAACAAGAACCCACCCCGCGAGAGACAAGCCCACTCCGCCAAAGTGTTGACATCTTCCCCGTGATTTCCTATAATATTGATGGCTATTCCCCTCTAGCTCAATTGGCAGAGCGCTTGGCTGTTAACCAGGATGTTGGTGGTTCGAGTCCACCGGGGGGAGCCACTCTTTGTACGCTGGACCCCCCAAGACGTTCTCCATGTCACAATCCACCGTGGAACTTCAGGTAGTACTGATAGCTGATGATCCCCTCTGTGTATAGCTCAACTGCTCGCTCTCCCGCGTCTTTGCCCAGAGCCTGTAGGCGGCCCTTGTGGGCTGCTTCCTCTTCCGGCGGGACGTTCGTGCCCAGCGCCTCCAGGTAGCGTATGCTTGCTTTGGTATAATCCCAGAGCTTCCGATCGCGCGCGAGGCGCTGCTTGTGGACAGACCTGCCGCTCTCGACTGCCTTCTCAGCCGCCGCGAATTTGGCCTCCGCCCTGCTGAGCACTTGTCTGGTATATATGCCAGCCTGATCATCAGGCATATCCCACGACTTACCCATCCCATGATGCACAGTGGCGTTGTCTATAGCGTCCTCGAGTGTCTTGTAGAACCCCTGCATCTGCTTGCTCGCCGGGCCATACTGGCTGCACCACTCGGACCACAGACCATCCCGCGTCAGTTTCTCAGGGTCTTCCCAACCGGACCGCGCAGCCGCCCAGTAGATAGGGCCTTGCGACGCGAAGCTCTGCCAGGATTCAATGTAGTAACCGCAGGTCCCCAGCCGCTTGTAGAGGCGCATATTGCGCAGTTGGGCGGTAAGTTGTGGACGGATCATCTGCTTCCAATTGGAGGGTATCGCGTAGTCAAAAACGCCGACCGGCCCCGCAATCCTCGCCCACCGCTCTATTATCTGCTTATAGAGGATGTTGGTTGGGCACTTGGGGTCATCGATGGCATGGCCGAGGCATCCGGCGAACACCACCAAAGCCCGCACATTCTTTTCACCTTTGACCTCTTTGGGGGCGGTCAGGCTGTGCCAGTAGGCGCTGGTGAAGAGGAACTTGTCGGGGTACTTCTCTCGAACGATCTCTGCGACTGCGTTGGTGAAGTGGAGCAGCCTTGGCCCTTTGTCACCATACCAACTACCTATTGTGGGGCCGTCCAGCGCTGCGCAGTTGTCGCACTCGCAGAAAGGAGTGCCGTCTTCCTGCATCAGGCACCACCCCACCAGGCCCGGCTCCTCTGCGAACTTCTTCGTTATCGCCTCTGCAGTTGCACGAATCAGGCCGGGGTTTGAAGTGCATGGATTCCCGCTTGATACCCGCTGCCCGTTAACCAATGGGAAGTACTCAGGGTGGTCTTTGAAGCAGTTTTCGGTTTTTAGGCAGATTGATATGCTGTGCCCCCGAGGCATCGGCACGCCGGATAGCCGGTTGTGCCAGAACCAACGGGTCATCAACACATTCGCTTCATTGGTCTCGCCATACATACCCGGATTTCTGAACATAATCTGCGGCCTGACATGCGCTTTCAGCTTCGGGAAGGCCAGGCTGCGTTTCGGTTGTACCACCTCACCGAGCTCGCCCGGATAGAGCCAGCGAACTCCCGTCACCAGATTCAGAAAGTCGTAGCAGGCATACTCAGAGCCATGTAAGCGGTTATCGTTGCCGACAAGAAACACTTCGCTGCCACTACTCACTATCTTGTATCCTTCGCCCTTGGGATAGGTCTGCGGGACGCTGATCCCACGCTTCGCCGCATTCCTTGTAAGCCCGACATATACCGCCGGTCGATTTCCCACCCTCGACTCCTCACACAACGGCAATATCGCGCCTGTGCACTTCCACACAACCCGCTGCAACTCCCGCGCTCCGCGAACGACCTGGTCAGATGGGTTCCCAGGAACCGCTATCACCGCTGCGGCCTTGCCATCCTTGACCAGGTACCCCGGCGCTTCGACCAGCTTCGCAGGCTCCACCGGACCTCCGAAGACCTGTATCTCGGAAATGCTGTAGCTGCCAGGAGGAAAGTCGAATCTTACGAACCTGGCCAAAACGGGCTTGGCTGGCTTGAGTTCTATCCAGGAGGCATCGAATTTGGAGGCAGCGAGATCCACCCACAACCCCACCCGCGCTAGTGAGGTGGTGACCACCACATTCGATGGCTTTGCCCGAACCTGTATCCGTGCGCCACCGACGAGGTAGTTCGTCTTCAGATCGAATATCACCGATTGGGTTACGTTGGAATCGAAGCCAAGGGTAGCATGCCCGTCGTCCCAGGGAATACCACCGTCGGTCAGTCGGTGGTATGGTTCTCCGGGCGTGCCCCGATAGCCGTCGCCGACAATGTCATTCGCGCAAGGCGGGTCGAAGCTGTAGGTTGCACCCGTCTTGAGCGCCGGCCCCTGGTAGTAGGTGTTGTCGCTGAGCAGGGCGTAGTGTCCCACCCATCCCTGGTGGTCCTGCTGAGTAGCTGCCTGGGCCGAGATTGCGGCACAGAACACCAACACCATCACCAGACGATTACACGCGGCAATTGACACATATTCCCTTGCGATAAATCCCATGCCCAACGCCTCACTGATTCAACACTGGACCGGCTAGAACCCTCCCGAGAACACCCTGCACGCTGCCGCGCTGATTATACCTTCATTCGTTAGTACAACGCATCTGTCGTGGGCGTCTTTTGAGAGGGCAGCCAGTTTCTCGTTCTGGGCTGCCTGGTCTTCCGGCTTTACAGTCTCACCCGATGCCGCCAGAAATGCCGTGCCTGCCTTGGTGTAGTCCCAGAGTTTGCGCTCACGAGCCAGCCTAAGCTTGTGCACGGCGCTGCCGTTCTTGACGGCTTTCTCGGCAGCAGCGAATTTCACTTCGGCTTTCTTGAGCACATCCTCAGTGTAGATTCCAGCAACGGGATCAGGCATATTCCATGACAAGCCCATGCCGTGATGAGCCTTGGAGTTGGCGATTGCATCTTCCAGAACCCGGTAGAACGCCTGCATTTGTTTGCTTGCCGGGCCATACTGGCTGCACCATTCCGACCAGAGGCCGTCCCGCGTGAGCTTGTCCGGGTCATCCCAACCCGATCGCGCCGCGGCCCAGTAGATAGGCCCATACGGACCAAAGCTCGGCCAGGACTCTATGTAGTAGCCGCATGTCCCCACCCGCTTGTACAGCCGCATATTGCGCAGTTGCATATCCAGTTGCGGCCTCATCATTTGTTTCCAGTTCTGCGGAATGGAGTAGTCGTAGATTCCGATAGGCCCGGCGATTTTCGCCCACTGCTCTACTATCTGCTTGTACAAGACATTCGTCGGGCATTTGGGGTCATCGATGGCGTGTCCCAGGCAGCCAGCGAACACCACCAGCGCCCGCACACCCTTTTCACCCTTGACCTCCTTGGGCGCTGTCAGGCTATGCCAGTAGGCGCTGGTGAAGAGGAACTTGTCCAGATACTTCTGGCGCACGATCTTAGAGACTGCATTGGTGAAGTGAAGCAATCTTGGGCCCTTGTCGTGGTACCAATTACCCACTGTGGGCCCGTCGAGAGCGGCGCATTTCTCGCACCCGCAGAACGGCGTCCCGTCTTCCTGCATCAGCGAGAACCCCACTGATCGTGGATCGCTCGCGTACACGTTCATCACGGCCTCGGCGGTAAGCCGAATAACATCCGGGTTGGAGGTGCAAGGGTTCCCCCCGCTTGTCCTGCGCTCTCCTCCTACCAGCGGATAGTATTCCGGGTGATCGGTGGCGTATTTGTTTGCGGGAACGCCGGCCGCTATAGTGTGACCCAATGGCATAGGCGCGCCGTCAAGCCGGTTGTGAGAAAACCAGCGGGCTATTGGGACGGTGGCCTCGATGCTCTCGCTGTACATGCCCGGCTTGCGGAACATGATCTGGGGCTTCACGTACGCCGCCAGCTTCGGCATCTTCAGGCTCCGCCGAGGCTCGAGGACCTCTCCCAGGTCGCCAGGATACAGCCAGCGCACTCCCGTAACCCTTTGGAGGAAGTCATAGCAGGCGTATTCAGAGCCGGTAAAGACATTGTCGTTGCCCAGGAGAAAGATATCGGAGCCGCTTGTCACCATCCGATAGCCTTCGCCGCTGGGGTAAGTCTGTCGGACCCGAATCCCTCGCTTCGCGGCGGCTTTGGTTAGCCCTATGTACACGGCAGGCCGCTTCCCGACCTCGGACTCATAGCATACCGGCAGCCACGCGCCTGTGCTTCGGTGGATAACCCGCTGAAGCTCCCGCGCGCCCCGAGCCACATTAACGGACGGGTTCCTGGGCACAGCAATAACCGCAGCGGCCTTGCCGTCTTTGACCAAGTATCCCGGCGCTTTGGCCAGTTGCTTTGGTTCCATCGGACCGCCAAAAACCTGCAGTTCGCACACGGTCGATGTGCTAACCGTGAAGTCGAGCTTCACATATCTGGCCACGACTGGCTTCGCCGCCACCAACTCAGTCCACCGCTCATCAAACCCAGATGACCCCAGCTCAATCCACGGGCCATCTTTCGATGCAGAGGTCAGGACTACCACTTTCTGAGGCGAATCCGAAGCCTTCGCATGCGCCTCGATCCGCACCCCACCCACGATATAGCCGGATCTCAGATCGAATATCACAGCCTGCTGACCGGGGCGACGAAACACAAGGCAAGCGTTCCAGTCATTCCAGGGAACCCCGCCATCGGTGAGTCTATGCGCAGGTTCGCCAGGCGTCCCGCGATAGGCGTCACCAATCACGTCCCCATCAAACGCGGGATCGAAGCTGTAGGTCGCGCCGGTCTTGAGCGCGGGACCGTCATAATAGGTGTTGTTGCTTAGCAGAGCGTAATGCCGCAACCAGCCTTGGGAATCCTGCAGGGTTGCTGATTGGGCAGGGGGCATCGCCCCGCAAGTACAGACTGCAAGCAAGACCGCAGCAAAAATAGCACATCTCATCTTGAACATCCTCCGCGTGTCCAGCACCCGGTTGGCTGGAAATGGTTCCTCATACTACACATTACTGTTCCGAATCTCGGATTTTGCGGAAGAACGCGGTACAACAATGAAATCAAACGCGTCCATATCCAGCTTCAGCCGCAGCATTCCCGGTTTCTGGGAGACCGACTTGAGCTTCTTCTCCACCGCAAACGGCTTTTCCAGCTTTCCGGGCAGCGCGATTGTCACAACCACGTCCTTCACCGGCCTCCCTGACCAGTTCGACAGCGTGATCACATATCCTTTTGGGCCTTCCAGCAGGTTCGCTTCCACCATTGGGTTATTGGTCGTGACGGCGGGCTTCCAGGCAAGCAGACCCATCAGTCTTGACATCAGACTTCGCGGGGCTTTGGGGTAGTCGGTTGCGCCATCGGTGTTCACCGTCTCCTGGCTGCTCTTCCACGCCGTGACGGCATCTTTGCAGTAAGACAGGCCCACAAAAAACCCGGAACAGACGATCCTGCCCTTACCCAGACTGCGTGTGGCAACTGCGGGCGAACCGTCTGCGAATGCCGCTATTGCCGCGGACTTCTTGTCGGCTTTGGTCTTCTGGAAGCCGCATACCGCGTCCATCTTCCCGCCCTGGAAGTCCACAGTGTCGAGCTTCTCAAGCGATGGGAACTCGTAGAAATCCCTGCCCGGCGAACTCTTGTATACGAACGGCTCCCGATTCAGCCCGGCGAGAGCGTCGAACCCCAACGGGCGGTTGAACTGGTCCAGCGTGAGTCCGCCGGGGCAGATGTAGAGAATCCCGCCCGACCGCACCCACGCCAGAAGTCGGGGAAGCACGTCTCGCTCGGCGTGAGAGCCTATGTAGAAAAGCATACGGTAGTCCTTGGCCCTGCCTGCAGCTATGTCCTTCTCGGTCACAATGTCCACCGGGTATCCCAGGTGCCGCAGCAGCAGGTAGAGGCCATATCGCTCCCTGCCGAACACCGAATAGCCGTCATTCAGGGTCCAGATATCGGTTGTCTGGGAATACACCAGTCCGATCCTGCTCCTTGGCACAGTGGCGCCCACCAAGTAGTCCTCCACCGCCCCGATTGCGTGATTGAGCCTCTTGAGCGGCGCGTAGAGGCTGTAGTTGTTGGAACTGGCGTCAGAGCTTAAGGCATAATAGGGGCCGTAGTTGTACTCGTGGATACAGGTTACGCCGTGGCCTATCTCCGTTACCGCCTTGAGCGGAGTATCCCACCCGTTGGTCAGGATAGTATACATCCCGAACTGCCGCTTTCGCGGCGCGCATGCCGCCCGCATCAGGTCCGCCCGGTAGCCGCACAACTGCTTGCTGGTGGCATAGTTCAGCCAGTCCTCCGTCCATCCGTAGGTCAGAGCGCCTTGCTCGAGAACCTCGAACCAGTCCACGCCATACTGCAGGCCGTTGCCGTAGAATGTGTGGTCTTCGGCGAAATTGGCGGTGGTGCGGATGTTGGGGTCAACGCTCTCGATGAGGTCGGTCGCGATCTTGAAGAAGTCTGTCAGGACCTGGCTTCGGAACAGCACGGAATAGTAGTAAAGCTCAGGTTCTTTCTCACCAGCGGCGACAGGCTTGATCTCTTCCCACGAGTCCTTCCCGAAAAGCGATGGCTTCAGGCCTTGTTTCCGGAGGTAATCGCGGAACTTCGCCACGCAGAACTGGCACCCGACGATGTGATCCAGGCTGTCTGATCCCGGCTCGTCCATCAGCCTCACAGCGATGGTATCTTTCACTTGCTTTCCATCGACCAGCGACTTCGCGGTTGCCATTATCGAGGCGCGGATCTCGGGCAGTTTTGGCTGGCTGAAGCATCCCTGAGTAAGGTGAAAGTAGGACGCGCCGCCGACAGACTTATTGCTGCCGTTCATTCCCAGAATCGAGATTATCTTAGCCTCGTTACTGACAGTCTGGTCTCCGTGGATTCCAGGACTGACAGCGCATCCGGTGAATATGGGGAACTTCACAGGCCGTTTGCCCGGCACTTTCGGTGTCTTGAGCGCCTCCCTCAGGGCCTCGCTGCTGCATTCGACGTCGCTGCGGATGTCCTCACGCCTGAGCAAATCCACCAGCAGCAACATAACCGAGCCTTTTCCCGACCGCGCGAACCGCTTGAAGATGCCGTCCTCGGAGGCGGTTTTGGACACAAGCACCGTGTAGTCAGAGGATTTCAAGCCCTGGTAGTACTCCTGCATCGCCATCAGCTCGATCCGGTTCTCGCCCTGGATATCGAGCAACGGCGCAATATCGACCCAGGGGGACTCAGTATTCGCGGTGAGGAATGAGTCGGCGGCGGCTCCATTCCCGTAGCCGGTATAGTGTTGGTTGACGACCAGACCGGTCCTGTAGATGTTGCTGTGGGCCATCCACCAGGGTGAGCGAGGTTTCCTGCCGAAGATGTGGATAACGCACGGGTCCTTGTGGGCTGGCCCCATCTTGACTTTGATGTAGAGCGGGGCGAGAAAATCGGTGACGTTGGGTTCGTACTTCAGGTCATCGGTCAGCACGAAGCAATCGATGTGGCGGGTGATCCAGGAGACAGTCATCGGATCGACCTTTGAGACAACCACCTCAACCTCTCCGGGATTCAGCTCGACATCCAGCGATTCCCAGGCCCAGATGTAGCCGCTGCCCCATTTCTCGGCCTGCTCAGGGGCAAGGCGCATGTCGGTCTGGTCGAATGTCTTCTCGCCAAGCTGCGCGCCGCCCTGCACAACTGTCACCTTGAAAGGCCCGCGATGGCCTCCGCAAAGGTACCTCATCCATAAGCGGTATTTCCCACCTGCAGTGACCTCAACACTATGCCGCGCCTCCCCCGCGCCACCCTGAGCGCCGGAGAGCATCTTCCCACCCGAAGGCGCGCCGGAGTACCAGCCCCCGAAGTGGTCCCCGGCAACCCAGTTCACGCCATCGGCCGTCATACTCTCGGCTTCAAAGAAGAGTCGCTCAGCCGAGCAAGCGCTGCACAGAAGCAAGGCCAGAGCCATGCAGGCCAGAATGTGTTCCAAGGATCGTGGCCTAGGTCGCGTCAAAGTTACGCCTCCCGGCGAAGTCTCGTATGTCTAGTTTACGTGCCCAAAGCATGAGATGTAAATGCCCCCCGGCCAAGCCAACGACGTTGTTGGCATCGCAAACTGTTCAAACACCAGCTCGGATCTGTCCTCACTCGTACCACTTCTTATTCAACGTCTTGTCGCGGGTTCTGGTTCTGCTCCAGGTGATGTCGTCGAGCATTATCTTTGTGGCTGGGGAGCCTCCGGCGAACCAGAAGGTTAGCTGCATTTTGGTTGCTAGGTCCCACGACGCATTGCCCTCTGTTACCGTGAGCGAGTCGACGGATACAGATACCCTCTGCCAACCCTTGACCAGGCCCACATAGCCAAACCTCACATAAGCGCCGCCCAGATCGGCGTGGGTGCAGTAGATGCCGGTCTGGGCGATGGACATCGGGTTGTCTATGTAAAGCCAGAAGTTGATCTGCTTCACCTGCTTGAGGGGTATATCCGGCGTTACGATGAGGTCGACCCGGCCATTGGAAACGGGCGCGGTCGCCGGGAAGCTCAAAGCAAGCGCTTTCTTGCCCTCTTTCACATTTCTGGAGGTCAGTTCGACATCCACCGGCTGGGAGAACCCCGAGGTGATAATCTCCCACCTGGCGCGGGCCTCTTGGATCGTGTTGTACTCGAACCCATCCCTCACATCTGCCCCAGCCATCGGGGCCGAAGCGGAAAAGGCCAGAACGAGAATCATCAAGACCACGCAAACATAGCTGCTTTTCATGGTTCAGTTCCCCCGTCCGGATTCCGCCGACAGCGCAAACACGGCAAGCGACATCCCATTCTGGTTCGATGAAGCGAGCGTCACGCCCTTGATGGTCTTCTCAGGGTGAGGGTTTGTCCAGTCTGTGCGGATAAGTTGTATCCTGCTGCCTGCCGCTGTCTCCCCACTATAGGCTATACGCCCACCGAACACGCCGAACTTGTAGTTCCAGTCCACGATGTTCCACCTGTAGAGAAGCAGGGTGTCTTCGGATGAACCGTCAGTGTACTCAATAGTGTATTTGCCTACCAGCGGCTGCGCCGTTGCGCGACTCCAGGTATTTAGAGAGTCCTTGTCCATCGGCACATTGCAGGTCAGGAGAAACGCGAGCTTGTTGGCTTTCCGGCCTAGCTCTATTGTAACAGGCCCGGCAGGCAGGCCGTCGTCCCCCTGAGCCGAGAGGAGAATGGCATTGTTAGCGGTCTTGCCCTTTGCCATTTGGAACTTCACCTGCCCGCTGGTGATGTCCTTTGAGAAGACCTTCTCCAGAGTATCGCCCGGATCATAGCCCGGCCAGGAGTCTTTGGCACCGGATATGCGGTAGTTCAAGTATTTCTCCAGTGAGACAGGCGCCCACTTGCCCGCGCCCGGTTCGGCAGGTTTGATGAGTTTGGCAAGTTCATACACCGGGTCGTAGGTTATGGCGGAGAGCGTGGGGGTTGTTGGGTTCCAGGCATACTGGGCTGTGAGGGTAACCGCCGCCCAAGCTTCGGGAGCCTGCGTCTCAGGCTTTGTCCAGTTGTTCGCATAGAACCAGAGTGTGTCAAAGAGGCCCAGCGCGTTAGGCTCCTTGCTAAGCCCTTCGGCAAATGTCTGAATGCCTTTCGGGGCGCAGAATGTTGCGCCAAGCACCTTGAAGCCCTTGTCCGTGAAGTATCTCAACTGCTTCTGGCTCGCCTTGCCATAGACCCCATAGTCCCAGTCGGCGATGATGATGTCTTTAGGGACCTTGTCCACAATCTCCCAGCCTCGGGCCTTGTCCGTAGCTCCGGTCATATACTGGCCGGCGGGGAGAAGCGTGTCGTGCCACATGATGGTCTTGACGCCTTTGGCTGCTATGATGTCGCGCATCCGGGTGATCGCGCCCAGGAAAAGCTCCGACGGCTTCTTCTCCTTGCACAACGGGCACTCCCCGAACGGCCCGTAGTTGACCTCATCCATGCCTATGTGGAAGTACTTCGGGTGGAAGACATCTATGGTCTCCTCTATCACATCCTTGGCAAGCTCGTCCACGGCCGGGTTGGACGGACACCATGCAGTATTCCAGCCCGCCTGCTGGCCACCCTCCAACAACTCGACATTCTTGGGGTTCTCGAGCACCCACACGCAGTGGCTGAGCGTCTGGAGAGTCGGTATGACCTCAAAATGAAGGGACTTTGCATAGTCCACCAGATCACGCACCTGCGCCTTCGTTGGGGCGTGTGTTGCCGAGAGCGGGAACTGCTGCTTGTCGAACTGGATGTTGTCCGCGATTTCCAGAAACAGGGTGTTCATCTTCAGTGACGCAAACGCATTGAACAGGTCTTTCATCGCCTGGATCGACGCCTGGCCATTGCCCAGGGAACGCACGTTCAGGTAGACCCCTCTCCACGCCAGCGCGGGATTGTCCCGAATCTCACATACCTGCGCAACAACTCCGGAATCGGTCTGCTGAAGAAGCTGCTTGAGGGTCTGTACACCGTAGAACACCCCGGCTGCGCCACTGGACTTCACAACCACCCGCCCCTTGCCGACAGACAGCGTGTAGCCCTCAGGGTTGCCCGGGACTCTGCCTTTTGCGGCGGCCTGCAAGATAATCCGGCTGCGGCTGTCGCCCTTGGGCAATGCCTGCACCACCTTGCACTCCACCCCGAACAGCTTACGCAACTCGCTCCGCAGATACTCCGCAGTGGCGAGATTCGGCTTATCGGTCACTATCTGGGTACTGGCCTTGAGCGTAAACGTGCCGGCCGTATGAGCAACCTGTTTTGGCTGAGGTATAAGCACTGCACTGCGGCATACACCGGCTGCGAAAATCAGCAGGCACAGAACCAGCGGGATCTTCTTCAATACTCATTCTCCTGTTTGGGGTATGCGACTCACCGAGGGAGCCGACGTCTTCTAGTGATATATACACGCCTCATCGAACATTGCCACCACATTCCCCGGTGGTGTTCCTGCCTGGATGGAGTGAGAGGGGCCCAGAATATAGCCTCCGCCCGCTCCGAGGACCTTTATGCGCTCTCGGACTTCCTCGCGGACTTCCTCCACCGTCCCGAACGGCAGCGTGGTCTGGATGCTGACCCCACCCTCAAAGCACAGCTTGTCACCATAGAGCGATTTGAGCGCGACCGGGTCCATTCCCTGAGCGTCGAACTGCAGAGCCTGGAGAATATCTGTGCCCATGTCCAGCAGTCCGGGGATAGCGGGCATTATCGAACCGTCGGTGTGGTAGATCACTTTCGCTCCGAAATCGTGGATCAGCTTGCTGATTCTCGCGTGGTGAGGTTTGATGCGCTGTTCCCAAAGGTCGAGCGAGAACAGCAGTCCGGACTGCCCCCCGATGTCGTCGCCGGTGAACACCAGATCGATCTTCCCATCCACCGCTTCAAGTTGCTTCCTGGTGTGCTCCAGGTAGAAGTCGGTAACCCGGCTTAAGACGCACTCCGCCAGTTCCGGCTCCAGCAGCAACATCGCCAGCATATTCTCAAAGCCGATCATATACCAGGAAGTCTCGAACGGATTGCCTCCCCTGGCCATCACGCAGTATTTCTGCTCTGCGTTGACGCTCTCTATGGCGTCCGCAATGCCGGAGTAGTCCAGCCAATCGGTGGAGGGCCAGTTGTGGTTAGCCACCTGATCTACGGAATCAACGTGGCCGAGCGGATAATAATCGATCTCATCATAGCACCCTGCTCCGTAGCTGACTTCTTTCCTCACCACTCCCCACATATCCTGATGCGGCGCAAGAGTGGGGCCAACCCAGCGCGGAGAGATCTGCTTTATGTCGAGTATAGGCTTGAGGTAGTCTTCCACGCTCAAGGAGCGATGGACTCTAAGATAGGCAGCGAGGTCTGCATAGGCTGGCGGGTTGATGTTGGAGCAGACCATCGCGATGGGCACCCTGTCGGTCTCGCAATGCCGCAGCGCAAGGTCTACGCGCTCATTGTGGCTCAATGGGGCTATGTGCACCTGCACACCATCCTCTCTCCCCGAATGCTTTCAGTATCATATTACAGCAATGGCGACACGGTTGCCACTCGTTTGCCATTGAAAGCAGCTAAGTGGTATTCTTTCCTCTGATACTACGGCTCACGGAGAACAGAAATGACCCCTAGAGAGAGATTTCTCGCCGCAATTGTGCGTGGGAAAACCGACAGGCCCTCCATCGGCACGGTTACATCGATCGCAAACACAGAGGCTATGGATGCCTGTGGAGCCGCTTTTCCGCATGTGCATTTGGATGCTGCGGGAATGGCCAAGCTTGCCGCGTACGTGAGTATTGAAGCCGGATTCGATATGATCTTCCCCGTGTACAGCGTTATCCACGAGGCCGCCGCGCTGGGCGCAGAAGTGGACTGGGGCGCGAAGGACGTGATGCCTACCATCCGCCGGCCGGCTTGGAAAACCGCAGCAGACATCACTATTCCCGCGGATTTCGAGTCGCGGCCCTCGATGCAGACAATTCTAGATGCCATCCGCTCCCTCAAGAAGCAGTATGGCAGCGAGTATGCGATTGTGGGAAAGGCATTCGGGCCTTGGACCCTTGCCTACAACATGTTCGGCGTTGAGAACGTGCTGATGATGACCATCGACGATCCGGACGGCCTCAAGGCTATCCTGGCTGGGACGATGAAGGCGACAATGCGCTCGATAATAGCTCAGATTGATGCCGGAGCCGATACCCTCTGCCTTGCGGACCACTGCCCCCGCGATATGTGCTCGGCAGATACCTATCGGGAGTTCCTATATCCGCTTCATTGCGAATTCGCCAAGGCTATCGACACCCCTCTGGTCCTGCACACCTGCGGCAGCACCGCCGACCGCCTGCAAGACTTCGCCAAGACTGGCCTTAGCTGCTTCCACTTCGATACCAGAGTCCCCGCCGGAGAAGCCAGGAAGCTTGCGGGAGAGAAGATGGCGCTGATGGGCGGGGTGAGCAACGTGCATTCACTGCTGCGGGGCGATATGGGTGCAATAAGAAAGAATGTATGGGACGCGACAGAGGCCAAAGTGGACGTAATAGGCCCCGAATGCGCCCTGCCTCTCAACACAACCATGGCGAGTCTGAAGTCTATCAGGGAATCACTGACAGACCTCATTCAATAACAGCAACCAACAACCAAGGAGAATACATTGAAAGACGGTTTCTATACTGCTCTAGGCACACCAATTGACGATGCCGGCAGCTTTGTCCCGGCCGGTTTTGTAAAACAGATCGATGACCAGATCGCTCATGGCGCATCCGGTCTGCTTGTTATGGGGTCGATGGGCGTTGAGCCTTGTATGCGCGACAAAGACTTCCGCGCAGTCGCCCAGAGCGCGGTAGACGCAAACAAGGGCCGCTCGACGCTGTTCGTCGGCGCGATGGATAACTCCATCTCCCGGGTAATCGACCGGATCGACAGCCTCAAGGGCCTGGCCATCGACGGCATCGTGATCACCGCGCCGTTCTACTTTGTGCTGAGCCCCCCCGACTTGATGTACTTCTTCCGCACTATTGCAGACAAGTCCCCGTTCCCGATCTATCTCTACGACCTGCCCACGGTTGTGAAGCACAAGATCACGGCGGAAATGGCATTCGAGCTGGCGGAACACAAGAACATCAAGGGAGTCAAGACCGCTGACCTCACAATGTGCCGCTTCATCAAGAGCGACCCTCGCACCGCGGGCAAGTTCGAGATGTTCTTCAGCGGCCTGGACATGCTGGACGCCGCACACGTCTACGGACTCCACCAGGGACTCGACGGAATGTTCGCGATGATGCCGCAGACCATAGCTGCTTTCTACAAGAGCGCATACGCGGGCGACATCGCCAGCGCCACCAAGCATCTGGACCTGATTCTGAACACCAGAACATTCCTGCTCAAGTTCGGCATCTGGCCGGGGTTCTCCTATTGCATGAACCTGCTGGGCTACGAAGGCAACTTCAAGCCCGACTACGCGCTGCCACTTAACGAATCGCAGCAGGCGCAGGTGAAAGAGTATATGGCAGCCAACGACCTGCTGTAGACAATAGCTGACAGCCTATGGCCTATAGCCTATAGCAGATGGCATCCACGAGCCATTGGCCATAGGCCATAGGCTATACGCCACTCCGAAGGAGGATCACATGCCCAAGGAAGTAATGCGGCGGACCGCTGGTGATAACGAGTATTTGCACAAGGATTTCCACGGCGCTTTGAGCGGCGGGATCGAGTATCTGGAGACCAACTTCGGCGAGGACGCGGTGAAGGAGTATCTGCGAGATTTCACGCTGGTGTTCTATGCCCCATTAACAGAGGACTTGAAGAAGCGCGGGCTGGTGGCTCTCAAGGAACACTTCGAGAGGATCTACGCTGTGGAGAAAAGCCCGGTTGAGGTAACACTGGACGATGACAGCGAGTTGATGGTCAAAGTCCCGTATTGCCCGGCTGTGAAGCATATGCGGGACCACAACTATCCGGTCGCGCGGCTGTTTGTGGAAACAAGCCGGACAGTGAACCAGGCGATGTGCGAGAGAACACCCTACGCTGCTGAACTGTTGGAATATGACGAGCAGACCGGCAAGAGCGTCCAGCGTTTTTCCAGGAGGCTGCCATGATCCCCTGCACTGAGTTCATTCCCGCTTACAGCGAACTCTTCAAGTATCTGGAAAAGAAGGGCGGCAGGGCGGCTGTCGATGACTTCTGGAACTACCTCTCAGACAACTTCCTGGACAACCTGCGAGACCTCGTAACCGAGCACGGCATCCGGGGCTGCTGGATGTACTGGACCCACACCCTCAACGAGGAAGCCGCGGACTTTACCATGGAAGTGGACGACGAGGCGCAGGAGTTCAAGATAAGCATGCACGGCTGCCCATCCAAGGGCCTGCTGCTGAACACAAAGCACATAGAACCCTACTACGACTACTGCGGCCACTGCGATGTCCTGTACCGCAGAGTCCTGGAGCCTATGGGCTACACATACGACTTCGACGCAAGCGAATGCGACAAGGCCAAGTGCTCGATTACCATCAGGAAAGCCGCGCAGTAAGTCAGCAGGCTTCCCGTGCCGGTTTCTCGGGAGAAGCAAATGAGCTTGAATCCCAAGGTCGTCAGGATAGTGCGCAGAGTAGTGATCGCTTGCGTGGTTACAGCGGTGGCGCTGGTTGGCGTCTGGGCTTATGTCTTCTGGAGACTCGCGACTCCGCTTCAGACTGCCCCAATAACATTCCTGTGGAACGGCGTATACCTGTTCAGTCACAACGGTCCGACAAAAGCCTACACGCTGCCGACTCGAGACGGAAAAACGTCAGAAGAATCACGCGGCGCCATGCTTGCGGTCAGCGATGGGACGATCTACTATGAAGCCAGTGAGGAGAACGTCTATAAGGCCCCTGCCGGTTTTCTGGCAATCGCCTGCATCAGACCGGACGCGACGACTAAGTGGTATGTCATTCCTAAGGGAATGCTCAAAGACGGTTGGTACGTCAGGGACATGGAGGTCACTGGCGACAAGCACGTACTGCTCAACTTATCAAACCCCGAACACTATCCTGCTGGGGTGATACTTCTGGACACACGAACCGGGAAAGCCGCGTTGATCTCCGAAGCCGTTGAGGCGCGAGCGGACTCACGGCCTGGATCCGATATGGTGGCATTACTCAAATCTGACGGAAGCATCTTTATCCGTAAGCTTTCTGACGGCACCGAGAACAGCTTTACCAAGCTGCCGGATGAACTCCAACTCCTGGAGAAGCCAAGGTTCTTCGATGACTGGACGGTTGACTTTGCCAGCCGGACGCTCTTCTACAATGTGGACGACAAGGTTACTGCGCACACACCGTCTACCAGCCAATCAAACCAAGTCGAGTTGCCGTGGAGGTACGGGGGCAGTTCTGGTATTGCGTGGCACGCGGCAACTGACCAACTGTGGGTGTCGGTTCGAGGGCCATTGATGACTGACGGCGTTGCTGTTTTTGACCGCGATCTCAACTATAAGGGCAGCTCCGAGATAGGGCATATGCCGCCTGACCCACACCCGGTTCCAATGACAAAGGAGACTATTGACCTGCTGTCCAAGGTAGCTGTAAAGGTTGAACCAGTACCTGCTCTGGACAGATTGCTGAAAAGGTAGAATGGTGCCAAATGTTGAGGGAGCAGAGGCAGCATTTCGTTGCAGGTAGCAGGTAATCCTCAACGGACGCCCCAACGATCACAAACCTCGCTGCCGAAGCCGCCGGACGCACAGACTCATAACTCAGGGGGCTTCGGCAGCGAGACTGTGGGGGCTTGATAGCGCATTCAGAATTCACTGCTGCCGAAGAAACTAATAGGCCTCCGATGGCCGTTACTCGGGAGAAGCAAATGAGCTTGAATCCCAAGGTCGTCAGGATAGTGCGCAGAGTAGTGATCACTTGTGTGGGTGCAGCGGTGGCGCTTGTTGGCGTCTGGGCAGTTGCATTCTGGCGCTTGATGACGCCGCCTCCGCGTTTGCCGATATCCCATACTTGGAGTAGCGGCAGCGGCGTGTACCTGTTCACTCCCGAAGGAGTCACAAGGAATTACGTCCTTCCGACTCGAAGCAAGAAAGCACCCAAGGACGAGTGGGCGTATCCGTTGCTCTCAGGCGACAACGGAGCGCTCTTCTACTGGTCAAGTGAGGATCACGCGATTGCAGGAATCCGTCCAGGCGGAGCCCTTGGATGGTTCGACATTCCCAAACCGCTTCTCAAGAAAGGCTGGTCAGTTGACAGCGTTCAGGTCTTCGGAGGCAGCTACGTACTGCTCAACACAGTCGGCAGCGACTACCAGCCTTCCGGTGTAGTGCTACTCAACACCGACACCAGGAGATGCTCGTTACTGCGCGATGCAATTCAGGCGCGTGCGGACTCCCGGCCCGGATCGGATATGGTTGCACTGCTCAAGTCCGACGGGAGCATATTCATCCACAAGCTATCTGACGGCACCGAGAGCAGATTCGCTGCACTGCCGGAAAAACTCCTCAGAAAGGACAGGCTCTTCGGCGACTGGACGGTTGACTTTGCCAGCCAAACCCTGTTCTACACGGTCAGCCACCAAGTCACGGCGACCAACCCATCGACCAATGAGACTAGACAGGTAAACTTGCCTCACAGGAGCGGCAGCGGCGTGGGCATCGTCTGGCATCCAGCGATGGGTGAGCTGTGGGTGTCTGTTACGGGGACGTGGTCAATGACGGGCATCGTGGTGTATTCACAGGACCTCAAGTTTGTAGGCGGCGTAGATGTCGGATGTACTCCCGACCCACACCCCGTTCCCATGACTAATGAGACTATCGACCTGCTGTCCAAGGTAGCAGTCAAGGTTGAGCCGGTGCCCAGGCTAGACAAAGCGCTGAACAGATAGACAAGTGTCGAATGCCGAGGGAGCAGAAGCTGGCTCGATCTCTGCTCCCTCACTTGTTCTGTCGGTGCGTCTTAGACCCGCTCCCCAATCAGCCCCGCCACGGACTTCCGCAGACTCTCAGTGTCATCGAATATCGCGAATGCAGTCAGGGAAACCATCTCTGACCCTACTATCCGCCCATCGGCCGACTCCCTCATGCCGCTAACTGTCTCAAGCTCAAAGAACCTGTCGCCGCCGCCCGAGTTGTAGATACTGTAGTTGTCGGCGGCTGAGAATGGGCCGTCGGGCTGGTCGTTGTCCGCCATGTTGAAGAACAGGCCGTCCGACTTCACATTCTGCCGTACGCACAGCAAGTTCCGCGAGAGATCGTAGAAACCAATCATCTCCGCCTCGTGGCCGACCTTCACACCTATCTGTCCTGTGCTGTTGCCATCTGTTCGATAGGTGAAGCCGCCTGAGTAGTATTCGATGCGGTCGTTAGCAGGCTCGTAGAAGTCGAAGTTGATGGCTGTCTTGGGATTGCGCACCTTGCAGAACGAGACGGTAGTATCGCTCGCGTCGAACTGCTCCAGCGTCCACGCTCCCAGCAAGGCGTCATTCCGAGTTGCGGGAGAGATCATCTCGATGCCGTCCTTGGTGACAAACGCCAAGACCTTCGCCGATACTCCCTTGAGCATCTCGGGGATGCCCGCTAGTTCAACGCGCCGAGTTACGCACATATCAAGCTTGTTTCCGGCTCTGTTGACCAGCGCAATCGTCTTGGCCACGTCCACGGAAGAAGCATCACACTTCACAAGCTCAAACGGCTGCTTGTTGATCCCGTCCTGCACGTACCACTCGTCGCCCTTGTAGTTCCAGCCGAACTTGCCACCCTCCGGCGCAGGCCAGAAGTTGCAGCCGCCGTAGTTGTTGAAGTCATCCGCTGGGGTCTTCACCAGGTCAAGCGCAATCCTGTGTACGGACTGCCCATCTATCTCGGCAAACACCCGTCCGCCCAGCGTCGGGCACACGATGGCCCTGCCACCGTCTCCCACAAGCATCGCGGAGGAACAGCCCACCAAACCTGTTAGTTCGTCAAACTGATTCATTCATATTCTCCAAAAGTGAAACTCCCTCTCCCACTGCTGTGGGCGAGGGTTCTAGCTACCCCCTCTCCCCGGCCTCCGGGGAGAGGGTTGGGGTGAGGGGTAGCGATGACCTACCAAATCATGGCGAGAGACTCCCCAAGACAACCACACCACAGCGGCTGTCCGCCAGGCGGTAAGCCCCTCACCCTGCCCTCCCACTGCGGTGGGCGAGGGTTCCAACTACTTCCGTCCCGTGCCCAGCCCGGTGGTGGAAAGGTACTTGTAACTCTGGGCAACTGCCTCCAGCATATCGGTGGCGCATTCATCCAGCTCAACAACCAGCCACTCCACCACGCTGGGGTCCGCGGCGGCCACAACTGCGGGGATGTTCATCTTCCCCGATCCGACCGCCGTATGCGGCATCTGTTCGGGAATCGGGCCATCCTTTATGTGCAACAGAGGCTGGCGGCATTTGTACTGGTTGATTACAGCCACAGGGTCCGCCTTAGCATAGGCGCACCAGTAGACGTCAAGTTCGCTGAAAACGTCCGGAGCTTCGGCCATCAGGATGTCATAGACGTACCGGGCATCGCGCACGGCAAACTCGTACCAGTGGTTGTGGAAACCGAACTTGATCCGGTGGGGGGCCAGAAGTTGAGCCGCATTCTGGAAATCCGCTGCTGACTTCTTGCAGTCATCCACTGTCTTGAAGTTGTCCGGCCCGTATCCACTCACCAGAAACTTGGTGTCGGTAAGCACGGCGGTTTCCACTAGTTCGGAGAGGTTCTCTTTGGTGGGCATTGCGACGTGCGATGAAAACGCCTGCAACCCCAGGTCTTTGAGCAGCTTGGCAATCTCAGCCGGCTGGCTGCCGTAGAACCCGGCAAGCTCAACCCCCGCGTAACCGATATCGGCTATCGCCTTGAGCGCACCCGGAAAATCTTTCTCGGCCCTGTCGCGCAGGGAATAGCACTGCAAACCTATCGAAGCCATCTTGTCCTCCCATGGTCTTGTTCAACATGTCAGCCGCAGGACAAACCCACGACGGAAACTATGGTACCACGTTGCGTGCCTGCCCGGCAAGAAGCGCTCTGGTGGAGGGCGGCTGGCTTGCGCGCGAGGGTTGGTTGGGTCTACAATTATCAGAGAAGGGAAGCTTGCCGCATGACGCAGTGGACACAAAACGCGCAGTTGACCGTGGGCAGACTCGTATCCGCACGTACTGACTTCAGAGAGAACACACCCCACAGACTGCTTGTGCTCATCGCCGCAGCCATGGTGACGGTGCTTGTAGCCGCTCTCGACTATGCCACAGGTTCGGCGGTGGAAACGGCGCCTCTCTTCCTGATTCCGACAGTGATCGTCGCTACGTTCGTCGGCACATCGTACGGGCTCCTGTTTGCTGCATCCGATATCGCTCTGGACAGCTACGACATGATCTTCATACAGGGTTCGCCTGTTCCCCTGGTCGAATCTCTCACCGCACTCGCTTTGCGCATCGTGATCTACCTGGTGATTGCTTACCTGGTTGGTCGCGTGGCCAGCATCGCCGAGGAAAACCAATCTATAGCCAGCAGGCTCCAACAGAGCATGGACACCATCAACTCGGAGATCAATTCCGCCGCCAGACTCCAGAGCGTCCTTATCACGGGCGCAACCCCGACAGTGCCCAATCTGGATGTAGCCGCGCGCATTTCCTGCGCCGAAATGGTTGGCGGTGACTTTCTTGACGTCAGGAACGTCAACGGAGTCCTCCATTTCTGCATCGGAGACATATCCGGCAAAGGTATCCGCGCAGCGCTATTTGCCGCGACACTCAAGTATCTGGTGCTTCAGGCAGTAGACAGCAAACTGGCCCCCGCCGACACCCTCAAGTTCCTCAACCACGAACTCACCGACTTCCTCCCGGACGAGATGTTTGTCACCATGGCCTGTGGAGAGATTGACGGCGCGTCAGGCCGGCTGACCTACGCCAGCGCGGGCCATGATATCCAGTTTGTGCTCCGAGCGAACGGCAGCGTGGAGTTGATGCAGCCGACAGGCACCATACTGGCCCTGAGATGTGATCTGGATCTGAGTGAGAACACACTCCAACTGGAAGAAGGCGACACCGCGCTGTTCTACACCGACGGCGCGCTTGATATAATGACCCCCTCCGGCAGGCTGGGGCTGGAAGGCCTTCGTGACTTGTTCGTCTCAGAGGCCGGGGGAAGCGCCAGGAAGATCGCCGACGCGGTATTCAAGACCCTCGTCAGCAATGTGGACAGGCGTGAGAGAGACGATATAACCTTGCTGGTGGTGAAGCGCAAGTCCGACAACTGACTGGATCGTGACAAACCCACCATACTTGAAAGGAACCATAGTTGACCAGAATAGGAATAGTTGGCACGGGCCTTATGGCCGGAGGCAGGATCAAGGCGCTTCGGGAGTCCGGCAGGGCGACAGTGGTGGGAGTCTACTCCCGCGGCCACGATAAGGCTCAGGCTCTCGCACAGACCTGCGACGCGAAGGCGTACGCACAGTTCGAGCAGATGCTTGCCGATGTGGACGCAGTGGTGGTATGCACGCCCAACCCCACCCACGCAGGTTTCGCTCGCACAGCCTTGGGCGCGGCGAAAGCGTGCCTGGTGGAGTATCCGCTGTGCCTGGACCTCGCTGAAGCCAATGCCCTGTCCGCGCAAAGCGACAAGGCCGGTTCGCCCCTGATGACGGGCAACACCATCCTCCACGAGGAGACGTTCAAATACATTCTGGCGCACAAGGACAAGCTCGGCAAGACCCTCACCGCCGCTTCCCGCGTTACGTTCCGTCTGGAGGAATTCAGGGATGTGTGGTACATGCAGCCGGAGGTTCGAGGCCCGTTCTCGCCATCTGTTCTATATCACCACACGGAGTTCTTCAAGCGCATAGTCGGGCCTATTGAATCGACCAGCCTCTATGAAGACAGCAGACCCGACCCCGAAAGGCCCGGTTACTGTACCCACATCGGCGGGACGCTGACGATGCAGCACCCAAACGGGGCTGCCAGCACAACTCAATGGTATATCTTCGGGCACGGCTCGGGTGAGACCAGGGGAATGTGGGTCACTGGCGAGCAGCAGTCGCTATCGGTCACTTTCACAGGCGACGGCAAGCACGAGATGCGGTGGTCGGACGGCACGATTGACTGCGTAACCGAGTCGGACTGGGGCATAGCCGGTTCCTGTGGAGACTTCCTGGACGCCATAGAAGGCAAACTCGACTGGCGAGCCAGACTCAGCGAGGACATAGACACCCTGCGCGCAGCCCTGCAGATACCAGCCTAGTCGCCTTTCACCACTGCGTGGTCCGGTATACCCGGTTCATTGCCGGATATGAGTCCCTGGATATGAGTTCGCTTCGCGCGCCGTCGGCGGACTCAAACACGCGGTAAGTCGCCACCTCGTATCCCGGGTGTCCCCGGTTTATCAGTTGCAGCCGCTCTCCGGAGTCTTTGCCGCCGAGCACTACCGGCCGGGAGGCGGTCATTGAGACGGTCTCCGTTCGCAGGCGGACAGAACTCTCGGGCTTCCAACTCGACAGTATCTCGCACACCAGATACCCGCCCTTCACCTCGCTGCGAATGGTGACCGGCTTCGGGAGGTTGTTAGTGAAGCGCAGGTCGATGTCCAGGTGGGCGACTGCCGCATCCCTGCCCATTGGCGCATATCTAGCGGGCCAGTGGTGGCGGTGGCGTTCCACTATTTCCAGACCAGCCAGCAAAGCCGCGTTGTACAGTGTCGACGAGGCCTGGCACACCCCCCCGCCGAACGCGCGCACCAGTTCGCCGTTGTAGCTGACCGGCGCGCGCTCATAGCCCATATCCGCGCTCCATGGCCCCACTGTCTTCAGAAACGAGAAAGTCTCCCCCGGCAGAACCACCGACCCGTTAAGCCGCTCGGCAGCGTGCTTGGCGTTCTGGGTCTGAGAGGCTGTGCGGCCGCTAAGCGAAGTCGAGTATCTGGCTATTGGCCGCTCGACGTCACGCGGCGCGGCCGCCCAACCACCAATAGACAGCAGAGCCAGAACACCAGTAATCAGCGCATAGTTCCGTTGCATCATTTCACCGTGAATGCCTGCTCGGCAGTCGCTGCCCGCAGACTTGGGGTATACATTCCGAACACCTGCGTCGGCAGTGTCGCATAGCTTCCCTTGATGGATGCCCGCATCCGATACTCGATCACGTGCGTCCCCGGCGAAACCGACTCCAGATAGAACGATATCTTCTGGTCGCGGATGTCTTTGGAGACGTACCAATAGCTCCAGTCCCAGAAGTCCACATCGCCACGGTCAATGATCTCGCACCCCGCCGGAACGTAGTCCTCCAGCATCAGGTGCTCGAAGCGCTGTTTGGAGTCTATCACCAGCCGCACCAGGATCACGTCGCCTTCCGAGGCCGAGGTGAGTCTTGACCCAAGCTGCGACTCATCCTCGTGGACCGCCCGAATATCCTTGGAGGATGCGTAGCACGACCGCCTGACATTCAGATCTGATCCTGAAACCGACTTGGCGATATCTTCTTTCGCCACAAACTCCGTCAGAGAGGCCGACCAGTACAGGTTCCCCGCGCCGACCTTGGATATCCCGATCCGGTTGATGCCGTCGCTCAGTTGCGCCCCCGGCAGTTCGATTCGCTTCACGGGGTCCAGTATAGCCGCTGCATCCATCCTGATTGTGCCTACCGACTTGCCGTTGAGGGTGACTTTCAGGGTGTAGTCGGGCCGAAGCTCCGTGGTGCCCCTGAGGAATTCCGTCATCGCATACAGCGTAAGCGCGGTGTCGCGGGTGGAGTACCAATGATCCCCCTGCCTCTGGCTCATCAGATACCGCACTATCCCCGGGATTCGGGTGTCTCCGGGCGCAATCCGAACCGCCGCCAGCAGCCCGAGAGCAGTGGTCTCAACCCCCTCGGACCAATACCGGTCGCCATCGCGCCACCCGATCATTCCGGACTCGTTCGACGCCACACTGAACAGCCCGGCCAGCGCCCTGCGGGCCTCGTTTGGAAGCGTCTTCCGGTACTTGGAGTCTTTGCTCATCTCAAACAGAATCAGCGCCTCCAGAGCGCGGCTTCTGGCGTCGAACTTCGCTTCATCTACCCGCAGCTTCGCCAGTTCCTGAGTAACGTCAGACCGCCCCAAAGCCAGCACGTAAAGCGCGTAGAGCCGGTCTCCATTACTTCGTTTGCCCTGCATCACGTTCTGCGAGAGCCACCTCAGCCCGCTCTCCAGCACCCTCGGGTTCACCGGGAACCCTGCTTCCCGAGCCTGCAGCAGGCCGTAGCACACGTAAGCAGTCATCCAGATGTCGCCCTGCCCGTATTCGCACCAGCCCCACTGCCCGTCCGGCATCTGCATCCGATAGAGCCGCGAAAGGCCAGTCTTCACCATATCCGGCAGTTTCGCCTCAGACATCGGCAGCTTGACCCCCAGATCCTTCATTGCCCGCCACAACACTACGTCCGGTATGAACGAGCTTGTTGTCTGTTCAGCGCATCCGTATGGATAGGTCGCCAGGTAGTCCAGCGAACCAAGCAGCGAACCCGCGAGGGACGGCGTGAACTCCAAAGTAAGTCGCCCCGCCGACTTGACCGCGTTCGCTCTCGACTGCAGCACTATCTCATCGCTGCCGTTCCCGGACATCGATCCCACCTTGCTGGTTACGCGCTCGACCCCGTGCGGAATCACCGGCAGGCTCGTCACCATTCCATCGTATCTCGACGCACCCCGGGCGGAAGCGGTGAGCTTGATCTTGCCGATCTGCGAGGCCAACAGCCCCCACTCCACCGTCGCAGCCTCGCCGTTCTTGACCGACACGTCTCTCGTCGGCTTGCCATCCAGCGCCCCACCCTGCGCGGCCAGGGTCACGGAGAACTTGCCGTTAGCTCCAGTATCGTTGTGAACGGATACCCTGATGGTAGTCTTGTCGGACTGCACCAGGAACCTCGGCGCTACCATCTGAACCATCAGTTCCTTGCGCACGATGACCGTCCCGATGGTCTGCCCGCACACCGTGTTCTGGTCGATAGCGCGGACAGTAGCCCGCCACTTGGTGAGGTTGTCCGGCAGTATGAACGACACAACCGCCTGCCCATTTGCGTCTGTGACCCCCTTCGGCAACCAGTACGCCGTGTCCTTGAACTTCGTGCGCGGAAGCTCCTTTGCAGGTCCACTGTCTTTCTCGGCATCGCTCAGATATATCTCGGGGAATGAGAAGTTGGTCTCCACCGAATTGCGTCTTCTGGCATAGAAATAGTCCAGAATCGGGTCGGCTTTCTCGCTTCTGATGGCATATATGGCCTCGTCGACCACCCCCAGCGAGAACTGCGCCCGGACCGGCTTGCCGTTGGCGGTAGTTTTCACCCGGTAGGTTATCCTCTCCCCGGGCTTGTAGACCTGCTTGTCGGGTGTCGCATCAACCGTCATTTCCTTGCTGGCGATCGAGACTTTGCGGTTGACCTCACGCTCCTTGAAGTCTTTGTTCTTGATGAAGCTGGCTGTGACGTAGAAGTTTGGCCGATACTCCTCATTGACCTTGAAATGCACGGCGACAGGGCCCTTCCCCAGCTTCACGGTCTGGTGCTGATACACCCTGTCTCCCTCAAGGGTCACGAGCACGCTTGCTCCCTCAGCTTTCGCGCTCACCAGAACGGTAGCCGTGTCGCCGGGGTTGTAGATCTTCTTGTCCGTCATTATCTCGATATCCGAAAGCGGCGCGCCGACTGATTCCGGCTCCGCTTCGGAGTAGCACCAGACATAGTCCCTCCGCGCAATCTTGTTGCGCATGCTGTCTATGGCAGTCGCTATAACGGAAATATCCCCGGAGCGCGAGGCCGTGAACGTCCAGGTTGCCTTGCCTGCGCTGTCCGTTCTGACTTCACCTTTCTGCAGCGTGGTCATCTGGCTCTTGCCCAGGTCATCATAGGTCTCTTTGGCGGTGAAGAGTTCGATGCTCTGGTTGGCGACTGGGTTATCGTCGTAGTCAACGGCGCGCACATTCACCCGCACCTTGCCCCCCGGCGCAACCACCCAACTGCTGAGGTCCATCTGCAGGTCGAACATCCCGCGCGTGGCTATGACGCTTGCGGAGGAATCCGCGTAGCTGCCGGCGTCGTCGGTGACGTAGGCATCCACCGTGAACTCCTGGTCCGAGTCCCAATACTCCGAGTCCTTCGGGACATCCCATTTCGCGTCGAACTCCACGATAGCTTCGCCGTTCCCGTCGAGGGTGATGTCTCCGCCGTCTATGGTCTCACCGCCGGAGAAGTCCTCGGACGCGCCGGGATACTCGATGTCCTCTTCGCCGCCGAACAGGTAGTAGTTGTCACGCAATATGGAGTAGTTGAGCTTCGCGTTTGCCACCGGCGAGCCGAAGTAATAGGTCGCGGAGATCTTCGCCTTGATCCGCTCCCCACGCACGCACCGCTTCTTCGGCATCGTCACCTTCACCTCAAACTCAGGCTTGCGATAGCTGGCGACATCGAAATTGGCGACATCCCTCCTGGCCTCGTCCTAGACGGTCGTGATAACGGTGTAAGACCCGCTGGCGCATTCCCGGCTCAGTACAAAGCTGCCGTCGTATGCTCCGAACTCGTCGGTCTTGCCGGTATCCCTGTAGACAAGGGTGCTCTGGCCGTCCTGAACTTCCACCGTCACGTTCTTCCCCGGCGCGTTTTCGTAGCCGTTTTGCCCAGACTTCCTCACGATGCCCTTGAAGAACACCCGCTGCCCAGGCCGGTAGACCGGGCGCTCGGTGTAGGCGTAGATAGTATATCCGTCGGAGGATGAACCACCACTGAACCAGCTCGATACCACGGCGTAGGAGCTTCCACGCTTGGCGAACACGCTCCACCTGCTGTTGCGGTTCTTGACGGAGGTCATATTCAGGGTGGTGGTTCCGTCGGGACCGGTTGTCCCTTGGGTTGGCACCCTGTTCTTGCTATATGAATCGTAGACGGTGACATCCACCCCGGACAGCGGCGCGCCGGTCTTCAGGTCGGCGGCATAGGCAAGCACGCTTCCCGCGCTCTGTTTTGTGACCAGGCCGATGTCGGTGACAAGTATCCAACTGATCGCCCTCCCCTTGCCCGCCGTCGCTCCTAGCACGTAGAGGCCCGGGCTGAGCTTCGGCAGGTTCGCCCGTTGGGTGAACAGCCCCTCTCGATCCCGCTTGGATATCACGACTTTCTCAACCGAGGTCTTCCTCAGGTTGGCGTTCGATTCCAGCAGTTGCGGGTGAGCCGACCTGCGGCCCTCGTTGTCATACTTGCCCAGTGCGCCACCGAGCAGTTCGCGCAGTGAACCTCCCAATCCTGTGACAATTGCCTCTTCTTTGACGGAGTAGAGTGCGATGTCTACAGTGAGGGAGTCCGACAGCCCGTCGCAGATGACCTGCGGAATCTCGCCGGGGGTGTAGACGTGCTGGTTGACCATAAGCTCGAGGTATGGCGGGTCGGGCAGAAGTTCGATGTCCTGCCGCTCGGTCTTGCCCTCTTTCACGTGCACGATGACTGCGTCGAGGTGATGCGCCCTGGTGGTCGCCGAAAGCTTGTACCATCCGGTCGGGATGCGGGAGAACCTGAACGCGCCGTTTTCATCGCACTGCGCTTCGTAGGTTTCGTATGAGTCCCCGGCGGTGTCTTTGGCGGTGAGAGTTACGCTTGCCTTGAGGGCGTTGCCGCTATCCTGCGCCACTGCAGTCCCCGCGACTGAGCCCACCGGGACCTCCCCTGAGATCACCACGCCAAAGAGAGCAGCAGCCACCACAATCGCCGCCACCACGGGCAGCACGTATCGGAGAATCGCTCTGTTACCCATTGCTTTCCTCCCTTACTGCGCCCGGCGCGCGGCGATGCCCGTGACCACCACCCACAGCGTAAGCGCCGCGGCAGTGATGCCCAGGGTCCAGAACTTCATGACTTTGGTTATCTCCAGCTTGAGCAGAAAATCCCCAAACTGGCAGGCAACCAGCAGCGCGCCGGCAGCAAACAGCACAGCCAACAGCAGCCGCTTTGCGTCGAACTCATCTGCCGACCTTGCCAGCGCAAGCAGCACCCCCACTCCCAGGGCCAGGCCGAAGCACAGGCCAGTCAGCGCGCGGGTTTCCCACATCATATACACTGCAACAGGCGCCAGCGCAGCCGCTAACCCCGCAGCCAGCCCTTGCATAGCAATCATCCACCTGGGCAGCCTCACTGCCCCGAACGCCCCACGCAGCGCGCAGGCCGCCAGCATCATAGGCAGGAACGCCCCGATCATCGAGCCGATGAGCGAAAGGTGCATCTCCAACTCCCGCGTGCCGATGTCGTAACGGTATTGTTCGATGTACAGGCGAAGCAGCAGTATCGTCGCCCCAAAGGCAAACAGGCCGGTGAGGGCAGTGGATACGCCTGCCTCGTTACCCTCGGAAGCCTCTCTCGGCAGGAGCAGCGACAGCACGCTCCACGCCGCGATAAGGCCCATGCCTATGCCCATGCCCGCCATGAGCTTGAACTCCACCATAAAGAACGCCACCACCAACACTGCCGCAAATGCGCTCTTCTCCGGGCCGACCAGCTTGTCATCATCGCCACGGTCCAGCAGCCAGGCCGCTATGCCGAACACAACCGCCCCAACTGCAGCCGCATGGAAGAGCCTCATATCTCCGACTGCCCGCCACGCGACGATGGCGGTAATTCCAAGGGTCAGAACGGCTGATATAAGGGCGGAAAGCCACCGTGCGGCCGCAGCACTCAGTTTGGCAAATGCGCCGGAGCGGATCTCCGAGGCCACAAGGCTTGCCAGAAGCGCGATCATCCCGCAGCAGATCGGCAGTGACCAGAACTCTCGCTTGAGGACCGTATCGTATCGGTAGACGGCCATCACGGTGGCCACGGATAGCACGGCGGAGACCAGCGCGTAGCAGACACCGTCCACCGTTATCGCTGCCCGCTCGCCCCCGAACACCGCCGCAACTATTACGGTCATGACCGAACCAATGGCAAAGCCAATAAGCGCGTTCTCGGGATAGCCACGGAAGATCAGGAGGGTTATGAATGCGCCGAGCAGGGCAAGGAAGCTCATTGCGTTGAGCCTGGCCCCTGCCGCGGCGACGCCTAAGTGCGCGCGGAAGCCGATGGCAAAGGCTCCGAGTATGCCGCCGATGAGAAATCCGTATGCGAGGGTCTGGCCGGGGGAGTATGGCGCGCGTGTCTTCATCGCCCATCCCCAGAAAACCACGGTGATCAGCAGGGCGGCTCCAATAGCCATCCACGGCGACCCGCCCGCTGTCTCAACCTTGCCCACCGCCCTGCACCTGGCCAGTGAGACCACGAACCCCAAAAGACCCAACACCACACCTGCGATACACACACCAAGCAGCATCTGAAGGCCTCCACATATTGTCGATCACCCGGGAAAAGCGTACACCCAACATGCTATCACAACGCACGGGAATGTGAATGGTTTACAGGCCGTCAAAGAACGAATGTATCACGAAACCCCGAAAGACTCGAAAACCCGAAAAGGGACGGGAGATATTGCCATGGAAAGACCGCTACTCCGGGTCCGGAGGTGGTTCCGAATCGGGGTCCCGATCCAGTATCGGGTCGGGCTCGTGGTCGATCTCAGGGTCGAAACCGTCCTCCTCATTCTCAAGCGCCGGAGGGTTCATTCTCTTGTGGGCTTGCGCCGCGCCGATGTAGGCAAGCGCAACCGGAACAGCAAGCCAAACCAACCACGCCAGCCAGCCAAGCAACACGTACTGGAATGGATAGTGCTGAGGGTGATGCGCGACCCTGCGCATGTGAGGCACAAACAAATAGAGCACTGTGCCGGGCACGAATGAGCCCAAGCCGATGAGTCCACCCCCGAAGACTGCAGCAGGCCAGACGCGCAGACCAGCCGGGTTCACAGAAACCCACCCCGCCCAGACGCAGCATCCCACGGCAAAGACCACTCCCAAAAACGAAAGGATTGCCCCAACGCCAGAGGATAGCAGGCCAAGCCTCTCGACCAGGAACGAGTCTATCCCCATTGCTGCCAGTCCGAGAACGGTCATACCCAGGGGTATCCCAATAGCTCCAAGCCCAAAGAACATCAAACCCAGCCTGAAATACTTCACCACGCAAGCCTCCGATACAGCGTTGCCGCACTATCATAGCACAAGAGGTATGCAATGTACAAAAAGCAGCGCTGTACCGCACCCGGTCATCTGGACACGGCTTTGCGTTATGCCGCTGCTAGTCGT
>CAZTAO010000046.1:0-38111 GCA_964611645.1 uncultured bacterium
ACCATACCGCACAAAGAGGCCGTGATACCCCTGCTGGATGAAGTCTCCGAGACCGCCGGAGCGCTGGGATCGGTGAACACCGTGGTCAACCGGGACGGGAAGCTGTTTGGAGACAGCACCGACGGAGCGGGGTTCCTGAAGTCGGTCGAGGAGCATTGGGGCAAGGTAGACGGGTGTTCTGCGCTGGTCCTTGGGGCGGGCGGTTCATCCAAGGCTATATGCTTCGCGCTTGCGGGGATAGGGTGCAAGGTGACCATAGCCAATCGGACCCCGGGCCGGGGCGAGGAACTTGCCCGAAAACTCAACAGTTCATTTGGTTCGCAGGTCGCGCAAGTTACAGGCTTTGAGCCGGGTTGCCTGGCCGAAGCGATTCATACAGCAGACCTGCTGGTAAATACTACGAGTGTTGGCATGTGGCCGAAGGAAGATTCGACTCCGATAGCGAAGTCTCTATTACGCAATCATCTTATTATCTATGATCTTGTCTACAACCCAAACCCCACGAGGCTGGTATCGGAGGCCAGAGAGGCAGGCGCCAGGGCGGAATGCGGCGTTGGCATGCTGGTGTGGCAGGGAGCGCTGTCATTGGAAATGTGGACAGGACGCGCAGCACCGGTTACAATAATGCAGGAAACTCTTATCGGTTCGCTCGCGACATAGACGATCTGTGCTATAATCTTCTACTATTGCCAAAAGTCGTTAGCGATTCCGGGAGCGTGCATTATGGCCGTCGCGAGAAAAGATTTGGGAGAGGCCTTGGTCGCCAGGGGTGCAATTACCTCTGAGCAATTGGCCGAGGCGAGGAGCGTTCAGCGCAGCGCCCCTGGCGATATAGGCAAGATAATTGCTGACCTTGACTACGCCACTGATAAGCAGGTAGTCGAGGCGCGTGCTGACGTCTTGGGGCTACAGTTCATTGATCTGGCCGCGCATAAGTTCGACCAGGCAGTAGTCAACAGGCTTCCCGAGCACGTGGCAAGAAGGCACAAGGTCATACCTATTGGCCAGAATGGCGACCGGTTCCTGGTTGCCGTGGTCAATCCAAGTGACCCTGTTGCTCTTCAAAACCTCAAGCTTGCCACGGGCGCGAAGCAGATTGTCTGCGCGTTAGCCACTGAGGACGATGTCCTGGCCGCTATCGACAAGGCTTACAAGTCGGGTGGCAGCACGGGCAGTGAAGTCACGCCTGCGGGGGCTCCCGACGGCGGCAGCACCGGTGGCGCCGTCGGGATGGGTCTCAACGCCCTTTCCGCGGACATCCGGCGAGAGATCGCGGGATATGGCGCAAGGGGAGAGCAGGCGGCTGAGGATGAGGCCGAGATTCAGAAGATGGTCGACGAAGCGCCGATCGTCCGTCTGGCCTACAGCATCATCCAGTTGGCTATCCGGGACGGTGCGTCAGACATCCACGTGGAGCCGGAGCAGCGCGGCGTGAGAGTCAGGTACCGCGTTGACGGTGTTCTCCACGAAGTCATGCCCCTGCCGAAATACATCGATAAGCCCCTCATCTCCAGGTTCAAGATTATGTCCGATATGAACATTGCGGAACGCAGAATCCCGCAAGACGGCAGAATCGGCATCGTTCTGGACAAGAAAGACTTCGACCTCCGCGTTTCCTGTCTGCCCACCACACACGGCGAAAAGATCGTTATGAGAGTTCTGGACAAGTCCAGCGTTTTGCTGGGTCTTAACAAACTCGGGTTCACCGCCGAAGTGCAGGCCCAGGTTGAGGAACTCACCTCTCAGCCTAACGGAATGTTCCTGTCCACGGGACCCACGGGAAGCGGCAAGACAACTACGCAGTATTCGGTCCTTCACAAACTCAACTCCATCGAAAAGAACATCATCACTGTAGAGGACCCGGTCGAATACCACCTGGGTGGTATAGCGCAGGTGCAGGTCAACAAGAAAGCCGGCCTCACATTCGGTAACGCTCTGAGGAGCTTCCTCCGACAAGACCCGGACATTATCATGGTCGGAGAAATGAGAGACTTGGAGACGGGCGAAATCGCGGTTGAAGCCTCGCTGACAGGACACCTTGTTCTCTCGACACTGCACACAAACGATGCCCCCAGCACCGTCATCCGAATGGTTGATATGGGAATTGAACCTTACCTGATCTCGGCCACGGTCATCGGGGTTCTTGCGCAGAGGCTTGCCAGAAAGGTCTGCCAGAAGTGCAAGAAGTCTTACACCGTGAGCGCTTCCGAGCTTAGGCGTTTCGGGTTCAGGCCGAAAGAGAAAGACGAAGAAGTTACCTTGTGGAAGGGCGAGGGCTGCGATGTCTGCCGGAACACCGGGTATAAAGGCCGAATCGGCTTGTATGAGCTGATGCGGATCAATGACGAGATTCGGGAATTGGTCGTTCGCCGAGCGTCGCTGGCGGATATCCGCGAAGCTGCCAAGGCGAACGGTATGTATGAGCTCAAAGAAGATGGACTCTTGAAAGTCCTCGAAGGTATGACAACCCCGGACGAGGTTATGAGAGTCGTATTCACCGCCGGCGGCTAGGTCCGGGCGGCATGAAGTATTGAGCCTGCAGCGCTGACATTGACTGAACCGGTTGTTTGCCTGGGGCGGATGACCTTGCAAGGAGTTTGACATTTGGAGCCTAGGAGTAGTCTGACCAGGCCTTCGACGGCCGAAGCAAAGAAGATCAGCGAGCCTGTTTCGCTTGAAGAGGTGCATGTAGATGACATGCTCCGCGAGATGGTGGAGCGAGGGGCGTCCGACCTTCATATTTGCGTTGGAGTTCCGCCGATACTGAGGATTGACGGCAAGCTGGTGCCGATGAACTTCGACAAGCTCAACCCTCTTATTACTCAGCGGATCCTGTACGATATCCTGACAGACGAACAGATACAGCGATTTGAAGAGAACTGGGAACTGGACTTCTCATACTCGCTGCAGAACCTGGCGCGCTTCAGGGTCAATATCTTCAAGGACAAAGGCAACCACGCCGGTGCGTTCCGACTTATCCCTATGAAGATACCGACCCTCAAGGAACTGGGTCTGCCACCGGTGTTGGAGTTTATTGCTCGCCGCCCAAGAGGGCTGGTGCTTGTCACCGGACCTACAGGATCGGGCAAGTCCACTTCGCTGGCGTCTATGATCAACATGATCAACTCCGAGCGGGGCCTGCATATAATCACCATCGAGGATCCGATCGAGTATTTGCACCAGCACAAGAAGTGTATCATCAACCAGCGCGAAGTCGGGCAGGACACCAAGGAGTTCGCAAACGCTCTTAGAGCGTCTTTGCGCGAAGACCCGGACGTGATACTGGTTGGTGAAATGCGAGACCTGGAGACTATGTCCAACGCCGTCAGAGCGGCAGAGACGGGCCACCTTGTCTTCGCGACGTTGCACACGAATACGGCGGCGCAGACGGTGGACCGCCTTGTTGACGCATTTCCTCCAAGTCAACAGGAGCAGATCAGACTGATGGTCTCCAACTCTCTGGAGGCGGTGTTGTGCCAGCAGCTTCTTCCGAGGGCAGGAATGCCTGGAAGAGTCTGCGCAATGGAGATTATGATCGCCACTAACGCGGTGAGAAACCTTATCCGCGAGAACAAGACCCACCAGCTAACATCCATCATCCAGACCAGCGGGGCTGTTGGGATGATGACGATGGACATGTGCCTCAAAGAGCTATACCTGAAAGGCGCTGTGACCTACGAGGAAGCGTCCACGCATTCGGTCAATCTGGACGACTTCAAAAACATGGTATCGGCGGCCGGCGGGGCAACACCCAACATCCGCGGTTGACGGTAATATGCTTGACGCTCTACCGTCACCCTGAACTTGATTCAGGGTCCACGACTTTGTTCTATGTGCCGGATCAAGTCCGGCGCGACGTGGATTTGTGTGAAGTCGAAATGTTAGTAGGGAAGGGGGTGCCGGCTCATGCCTAACTATGCGTATGTAATCAGAGACCAGAGCGCGGCGGTAATAGAGGGGTCTTCCGAGGCTGAGAACGAAGAAATATTACGTCGCCGGCTTACTGAGCAGGGCTTTGACGTAATCGAGGTCAAGCAGGTGCGCCGTTCAGCGCGGCGTATCGGCGGGTTCGGCGGCGTGAAGAAGACGGAGTTGTCCGTTATGTGCCGCCAGTTCTCGACCATGATCGACGCTGGTGTCAGCCTTGTGCGGTGTCTGAACGTGCTCTCTGACCAGGCGGCCAGCGCCAGAATGAAAGCGATTCTGAGCGATGTTCGGTCTGAGGTCGAGGGCGGCCAGATGCTTGCGAAGGCGATGGAGAAATACCCCAACGTGTTCGACCGGTTGTTCGTCGGTCTTGTGAGAGCTGGGGAAGTCGGTGGAACTCTGGAGGAGAGCCTTCAGAGGTTGTCGCAGTTCCTTGAAAAAGACGTGGAACTCCGGCGCAAGGTCAAGTCGGCTATGACCTATCCGACTATCGTTATGGTGTTTGCGTTGGCGGTTGTTTTGCTGCTGATGACTTTCATCATACCCAAGTTCCTGGACATGTTCAAAGACCTTGGAATCAAGGAGTTGCCTCTGCCGACGGCCATCCTGAAGAATACCAGCGACTTCATCCTGGCCAAGTGGTATTTTGCCACGCTGATCGCGGTGGCGTTTGTGGTTGCCATCAAGATCTTTGGGCGGACGAAAGTGGGTAGGCGCCTGATTGACCTTTACAAGCTCAAGGCGCCTGTATTCGGCCCGTTGAACCATAAGGTGGCTCTGGCCAGGTTCTCCAGAACGCTTGCGACGCTGCTCTCCAGCGGTGTTTCGATCCTGCAGGCGATGGAGACAGTGGCTGGGACCGTCTCTAATGACATTATGTCTGACGCCATCCTCTCCGCAAGAGAGCGGATCAGAGAGGGAGAACAGATTGCTGAGCCGTTGGCGAAGAGCAAGATGTTCCCGCCGATGGTTGTGCAGATGGTTGCTATCGGTCAGGAGTCAGGTTCTCTGGACCCGATGCTTGCCAAGATAGCCGACTTCTATGAGGATGAAGTCGACGCGGCCCTGGCGTCGTTGACGTCGGCCCTTGAGCCGGTGTTGATCGTGTTCCTGGGTGGTATCGTCGGGTTCATTGTTATATCGTTGTTCCTGCCGATGATCGCTGTTATTAACAGCCTGATGGGCAGCAGCGACTAGCTCATTCGGGTTTACAGACAACCTGTGGATTGTTGTGGCGCGGCGCGTTCAGATATGGAAGCGCCGCGCCGCCTAAATGGAGACTGGATTGCCGCCTGTTGAATTGGGCATTGCTTTTGCCTTTGTGTTGGGTGCAGTGATCGGGAGTTTTCTGAACGTATGCATCTGTCGCATGCCGGAGGAACAATCCATCATTTCCCCTCCATCGCACTGTCCGAAGTGCGATACGGAGCTGAAGTCGGCGGACAATATTCCGCTGCTGAGTTTTCTTATTTTGGGCAGGAAATGCAGATACTGCGGGGAACCGATCTCCTGGCAGTATTTTACGGTGGAACTGCTTACCGCGCTGCTGTTTGTGGCGGTATTCCTGAAATATGGGTATACAGTAGACTCAGCGGTGGGTGTGCTGTTTGTGGCGTCTTTGGTTGTGGCGTTCGCGGTTGACTTGAGATGGTTCATAATACCGGACCAGGTTGTTATCGCGGGTCTGGTCTTTGGAATTGGGGGCGACATTGCCCGGATAGCGGTTGGCGAGCCAAGCGTTATGAGTGGGATGCCGCTGGTTATGCATCTGCCGGTGGTCGGGTGGCCTATGTTGCCCAGCATTGTGGGTATGGTTATCTGGGGCGGAGCGTTCTATCTTGTTGCGGCGATCAGTTATCCGCTGTTCAAGCCCAGGGACCCCAAGGAAGCCGAGGGCTACGAGGGGGCGATGGGCGGCGGAGACGTGAAACTGGCCGCGGTGACCGGGGCGGTGCTGGGAGTTGTCCCGGCGATGGTTTCTTTCTTTATCGCGGTCGTCTTGGGCGCGGTGGTAGGCATCGCGCTGATGGTGTCCAAGTCGAAGGCGGAGAAGAAGGGCGCGACGTGGCGAACGGAGATCCCGTTCGGCCCGTATATGGTTGCAGGCGCGCTGGCGGTGATCCTTATTTACCCGCAGTTGACCCTGATTTGGAAATGGTACCTGGGACTTACGGGCGCGGGTTGAGTTTGGACGGAACATATAGGGCCTTATGTTCGCCAAACAACATGTTAGAAGTTCGTCTATTGCGCGCAAACGCGCGAGTTTCTATAAGCAGCGAGGGGATAAAGATGTGCAGACCAAGAGGAGAACGCGGTTTTTCGCTAATTGAACTGCTGACGGTGATCGCGATCATTGCCATACTAGCAGCGATAATCTTCCCTGTTATGGGCAGCGTGAGGGAGCAGGCGAGGAAGAATCACTGCATGACCAACTTGAGGCAGATTGCGCTGAGCGCCAGGATGTATAAGCAGTCGCAGGGAAGCTATCCCGACAGTCTTGGTCCGGCTTACGAGGCGGATGCGGGCGGTGGGACGGTCCCGATAGACTCTGCCAGGCACAGTGCGAACGCGCTCTACCCGGGCGAGATCAACGACATCGCGAAGTTCCACTGCCTGTCTGATCCTATCGATGCCAAGGATGCGGTGGGAATGTTTCAGCCTGACCCCGTGGGCCCAATCACCAACGTGTACGCGTATAACAGCTACGACTATTACGCGAAACCCGGTGAGCCTGCGGTAAAGCAGTACACACTGAGCTGGGCTGTGGGGGCAAATGCTGACGAGGCTGTTCTCGCCACTCAGAACCTTGTTGACGGCGCTCCGTTGGATTGCTTCCCGCCAGGTTCGGGAGATACTGTTGCCAAGCGGCAGGATGACTACGCCAGGCAGTTGAAGTGGCGGACTCCTCCGGACAACACCGTGGTTACGTGGTGTATGTTCCATTCCGACTATCCTTACACCCCCGAGACAAAGGGCAAGGCCATAGTGGTCTTCCTGGACGGCCACACCGAGGTGCACCAGGCTGCGGACGTGGTCAAGTGCATGTGGCGGATTCGGCCCAAGGGATAGCTCGGAATCGGGCAATGGAAATCCGGAAGTAGCATAGGTTCTAGGGGCGGCCGGGATTGAGTCGGCTGCTCCGATTACGAAGAGTAGAATGGTGGAAACGGATCGTGCTGGAAGTAGTCTCTGAGAAACATCCAAAGACGTTTCCGTGTAGCCTGGCTGTTGGAACAATGACAGCGCAAGTTAAGTCCTATTATTGGCTCAAGGAAGAGCCGGGTAGAGAGTGATCTACCGGACGCCGATAGCGGAGTTTTGTTGAGTTGAGACAAGCCCGGTTGAGCGTCACTGGTGATAACACATGAAGCAAGTATTTGCCAACAGAAGAGGCGCCTCATTGGTGGAAGTCCTGATCACCATGGTTGTGCTCATGATTGGCATAATGGTGGTCATACAGATGTTCCCCAGCGGCTTCGATCTTCTGAAGTACGCTCGTAGCCGCACGAGTGCCATGGGCATTGCTCAGCAGAACCTGGAAGACTGGAAACAGAAGTCTTCCAACCTGCCGCAGGCTATAGTCTCAATCGATTTCAACGGGACCATAGTCATCAGCAACGACAATGGCGTCTACAAGAATGAATATCCCGGTCCTCCTTTCCAGACATTCATCGATGTTGACGGCAACGGCGTTTTCGACGCTGCCGACCAGACAAGCGATGGGTCGTTCATAAGAGGGAACGTCCTCAATAACACGTATGTTATGGGCGAGACCACCGCCATCCCCAGTGAGAGCTACTTTGAGACAGCGAGTGGTACTATGTATGGCTCGCGATACACTCTCGCGATGGGCCCGGTGGACACCTACAGAGACGCCGCAGGCGCCGCGCAGAACTTCGTGGTCACCAGCGGCTACCTGAACAGACAGAGCTCGGACAGCAATGTTTGGCCGCCGGTCCTTCGGGCGAGCGACTATGCCATCAACTATGGCGGCACCGGAAGCGCGGTCCTTGTAGCATTCCCGGTCTCGGGCGCGGGCCACGACTACTACATCACCTACTCCTACTGGGTTTCGGTTGATGAGGGTGGTGGGGCGTTCCGGTTGGATCGACGCACCCGGGTTGACCAGAAGATCAGCCTTGATCCCGGTTATGACGGCAGATGGCTCAACCTGGACTTCACCAGCATTCCGCTGGCCGCGGGCGAGAGCCTGGTGCAGATAGACAGATATTCCGACAACTGTGCTCGCGGGTTCAGTGAGATCAGCCCCGGCAGCGATGCCACGGTGACCTGGAGTTCCACCAACCCTTATGAGTTCGCATTGGTTGACCCGATCATGGGTGTTGTAGCTTTCAACCCGCTTGGCCATGGAATGTATGAATACACTTCCACCGGCAGGCGACCGATAACCGCGAGGATTTCCTACCGGCTGTATGACCCACGCATTATGCGGGAAGACAAGGTCATTCCGGCTCCGGGTAGCGCAGGTGGCGAGATTGTGGTGCAGCTTGCGCTGAGGCAGATACTGGGCGCGGGAGAGCCGGGTGTGATCGGCGACGGCACACCGACAGATAACCCCGATGAGCCGACATTCGAAGGCCTGATGAGATCGAAGACTGTGAACATCGGTGGGCAGGATGTGGTGGTGCCGCAGTTGGGCATACCGCCCAGCACTACCAACATGCTCATTGAGAACTCGATAGTCATCATCGATACGGCCACGGGGCTGTGGGTTCCCGTTCCGGCAATGTCCAGGCAGGACTACATAAACGGCGTCGTGAGACTGCCCCTTGTGTCCGACCTTACCGACTACTACGGTAACGTCAGGTCCGGTGGCGTGAGCCTTGTGGGCAGGCGGTTGCGGTTCCTCTACAGAGCGGACGGCGACTGGGCGATAATCAATTCGAAGTCGTATTCGACCTATCAGAGAGACCCGATGGCTCCCGGCACCACGATAGACGCGCCGGTGGCATACAACCAGTATTCTCAAGTTACGGGCGACACCAGGGACTACCTCGGAAGCAGGCTTTTGTTCTCGCAGATGTATGCGGGCCAGACTGTTGCGGTGGATTACACCTACATTCTCGGTGGTGTGGAATACAAGATGTCGGGCGAGAGCCACAGGGTATCCACCGACACCATCAGGATTCCGGGCGATCTGGCTAACCGGGGCAATAGTTTCATAGACCTGAGCCTGCCGGCTGGGGCGACGGTGTCTAGAGTGTATGCTGTAGTGGGTATATCCCTGAGAGTTAGAGTGGTTTGGCGTGACGGCAAGCTTTGGCGGCACGTGGACGTAGATGGACAGGGTATCAGAAGCCCGCAGTAAGGGCTTCGGAGATGAGCACGATGCTTAGCGTAAGGCGAACGCACAATAAGGGTTTTACCTTGATGGAACTGCTGGTGGTCATGGCGATCGCGGGGCTGCTGCTCCTGATCGTTATGTGGCCGCTCATCAGGTCTTTCGAGTTGACTCGGAGCGCGCAGGCTATGGTGGATGCGCAGGATTCGGTGCGCAACCTTATGGGACAGATTCGGGCCGACATTTCCGGCGCGATGTTCATATATGACAACAGCAATACTCCCCTTATGCTTCCGGTGAGAAAGCTGGACAAATCGGTCGACACCACTTCATTCCTGCTGCGCTTCGCCAAGTTGGACATGGTTCCGGCCAGGACGATAGCCCACTGCAACAACCCCACGCACCCGGCTGGTGATCCGCGCGATTTCGAGCGGGAAGATGCCGAGGGGTTTGTGGTGGCTGCTCCGATCTGCCCGGTGTGCAGTTCCAAGAACGTGGAGATCAGGCCCAGGCTGCCCATAGAGCAGAGCAAGAGAATTGTGAGATACTTTCTTGGCCTTCGATCGAACGATCCAACCAGCGAGAGCTTTGGTTGGCACTCTAGAAATGATAACTCGAAGGTTATGGGTGAAGAGAACAAAGTCGTCATCTACCGGGTGGAGTTCGACCCCAGAGATGACCGGTTGTTCTCGGCAGCGGACAGCGCGGACCCCGGGCAGAGGCTTGCCAAGCCGGACTTCTTCTACGATCCCGCTGAATCGATCACGGGCGGAAGGTGCTGCGACAACTGGGCCAGATTCGCTCAGCCTGTGGGTATCGCAAAGTATCAGGACCTGGTCAGAGCCACATACCAGAACGATGAGCCGGTGACGGTGGATCCCACTGTCTCGTTCGCTTTCTACTCGGTGGACAATGAATCGTTGCCTGGGGCTTACTCCTCGGATACCACGTTTAGTTCGCCGGACACTCCGCCGACTGTCTTCCGAGGCAAGTATGGCTACTGGATACCGGGAAGCTCGGTGTCGGTTTATAGAAATGACTACGCGGTTGCGTATTCCAGCCAGTGGGTAACCAATGCCGGAGTGACGCACCTGGCTGTGATGAAGCACGTGAACTCCGGCGGAACCTGGACATCCACACCTGACTTCGACATCACGGAGTATCTGAACACTGGTCGGGTTATGGATGCTCCCGGTGGCGATGGGGTTGTGGAGATGGGCTTCACCATCGACAGCAACAGGGGCACGGTTGATTTCGGGCTGATACCCGGCAAGGTTAGCGCCACGGACCCGTCCATAAGCCCGGTCGATCCCGCTGTGTTGAACCAACGGTTCCACGACGTCTACAATGGCGCCGGTGGCAATCCTCCTGATCCGGGGACCGCGAGTCGTTCCGACTTGCTGACCACATTCGATCCGGGTTCGCCGAACTTCCTGGCTAATGCGAGAGTAGTGTCGGGCAGCGAGAAAGTCTTTGGTCCGGATATGCTCTTCCCCGCGCGGACTACCCGCTACCAGCGCGTGCCGCTGGGGTTGGGCGACCCTGATATCAACCAGTACAAGATGGACTATGAGACTGGTGAGATCGAGTTCTCGCCGGTTTACGACCAGGATCTGCCTGAGGGCCACGGCTATATCAATGTGGACTACAAGGTATACTTCATCAGAAACGACGACATAGTCAAAGCTACATATATGACGAAGTCGGTGGTGCAGGTGACGGTAGGCATGCGATTGCTCGATCCGCAGACCGGCAAACCTAACCTGGTGAATGCTGAGGATGCCATTCCGGTCGGGAACGCACTTAGGTAGCCCACGCTGGATAGTTCGCGAAGCGAATTACCTGGGATAGGAACGTAGAAATGTTGCAGCTAATGCGTGTGAAAAAAGGGATAGGCGCGAAGGGGCAAACGCTGATCGTGACCCTGTTGGTCATGTTCGTGCTTGCGATTATCGCGGCTGCGTTTATTGCTTTGGTAGCGAGCAACATGACGCGGTCACGGGCTGTGTCCATTGTGGATGCGGTCGGTCAGATAGCGCAGTCGGGAATAGACTACGCCAACGCGATGCTGACTGCCAGTGAGGACGGCGCGGACTTCCGCCCACGTCCTGACAACAACGGTGTGGCCAACGTCCCCAATCCCGATTCCGGGGTTGTGCCGGTGGCTGCCGCCAACTGGGAATATCAGCGGGAGAACTATCCCGATTTTGAGTGGACGCGAGCATACTGGCCTCAGGAATATTTCCCGGCAGGCTACTCGCCCGGGGCTGGGGAGATCGGCTGCGCCGGTCCGTCCGGCGGATACACCACATTCAAGACCGGGCAGGGCAGGTTCCTGCTGCGAATATCTTACACCCCCGATCCCGATGATCCTATGTCCAAGTATATCAGGATAGACTCGGTCGGGCGGTGGGGCCAGGGTATTGAGACTCTCGCGAGCGGCGAGGTCGACCCCACAACCATGAAGGGCAGTTCCGACAGAGTCCGCAAAGAACTGACGGCCTTCAAGCCTATCGGGATCACGGAGTCGACCATTTTTATCACCAACAAGGACAACCGCACCAACGATTTCCCGTTGGGAGTGCCGGGGTTCATCACCACATACGGCAGGGCGTCCGACAGTAACTATGGCTGGCGTTCAGGTTCCATTATGGTGAACGGTAACGTCAAGATATTCGGCATCGCCAGCTCAACGCACACTGCGGATGACGCCTCGGTGTTCGTCTATATGAGGGGTGTGCGCCAGGCTGACGGCACTATACTGCCGATCGACAAGTTCCTGATCGCGGGAGACCTGGTGTTTGACGATGACCGCGCAACTGCCGGCGACCCTGTTACACAGGCTTGGCTGCAGGTCCTGACTGCGGGCGGAGCGCCGGACGGCGGCCCCGCGGAGTTGTACCAGAGCAACAAGCGATTCCCCGGTGATCCCGATTTCACGACCAGAGGATCGTTCATCCGGGACGGCAGCGGAGCGACCGATAACGACCTGCAGGCGAGGAACGTGAAGCGAGTTGATCCGCCGATCATCGATCAGGCCGACCTCACCAACACAACCCTACGATACCGGATACTCACCATCAACTCCGGCGAGCAGGTGCGAGTTGGCACGAATTGGGTCAACCTTGGCGGCGAAGGCTGGGGACGTGGAGTCTATGTAGACAACTTCCGCGATGTGCAGGATGAGAGCGAGACCCTGTTTGGTGGTTACACACTGCGCTCTGACTGGCTCAACCCCAACGCCCTGATGTCGCCTTACTGGAAGGGACCGTTCTATATCCCGCCGGGGGTGAGCATCAGACTTAACCCGGGCGACTCGGACGGCGACGGCCAGGCGGACTTCACGATAACCCGCACCGACGGCCAAGTCTGGTATGATGCCTCGGGCAACCCCAGGCCCGATTGGGGAGCCACGTGCCGGATGCCGTACCCTGATGCCAGGAACGGCCGCATCCTTACGGCGGCTGTGGGTGGGACCGGCAAGCGCATTTCCGGTAACGGCGTCATCTACGCTGAAGGCAACATCCGGATCCGTGGTATGCTGCCTCCGAATATGCAGCTTACCATTGTTAGCAATGAAAACATATACATAGAGGGCAATATCCTCAAGCATAGAGTCGACAACGGTGGACAGACCGACCCGTGGCGGGGAGCCGACGAGCGCTGCGGACTGGCCCTGCTGGCCCGCAAGAACGTGGTTGTGAATACGACAGCCTTCTTCGCTCCGGTTGACAGCGTAAGCCCCGACCAGATCGGGTCCGATGCTCAGAATGGCGAGCCGCCGTATCATGTGATTGTAAACAACGACCCGGACAGCCGGTTCAGACTCGGTTTCGAGTTTGGGCCGTTCGAGAGCGACACCTGGTGGCAGTCGACGCCCGGCGCTGAGCCTAACGCGTATCAGCTTCTGCTGCGCCACGGCGGGCAGTTCGGGGCGTCCTATATCAACTCCTGGTTGAACCCGGGCACCGACGCGGTTCCGGGGTTCGGTATGCTCAGTCTCAACATCGCGCCCTATCCTATCCAGGTGGCAAATGGGCTTCCTCCTTACGTGTGGGGCGTTGGTGATGAGGCATTCAACCCGGCGGGGTGGGGTTTGGATTCAGCGTTCGCGGGCAATATGTTTGATATCACTCCGGCCGCCGGCAACCAGATAAACTCGTCGCTCAGCACGGTTCCGGGCTATCCGAATATGTTCCAGGTATCGCTGGACCATTCCTACTACACCAGGGCAAACTACCTGCTGGGCGGGATGGCTGTGCAGCCGATGGACATCAGGATAGAGGCTGTGATCTATGCTCAGGAAGGTTCGTTCTTCGTGATTCCGGGCTCATGGTTCAACCCGAATCCTTCGGACGGAGCGCCGGACAACGATTCGGACAGACCGACAGCTACCAGGCCCGATGGAGTAAATGGGGAGTTCCCGTTCTTTGGCGATGCGCTCGACATCAGGGTGCTGATAGATGGAGCGGTGAGCGAGAACATGCCTGCGGTAGTGAGCGATCAGGCTGCGTGGATGGAGAAGTGGGGAAGAATACCTCCGACCTACGGCTCCAGCGGCAGGCCGACGGCCCACCCGGGTGAGGGCCTTACATTCTTGTATGACGATCACGCTGGCTGGCCATTGACCAACATGAGGAACGGGGGCACCCGGAGACCGATTCGCACAGACGAGTTCGGGAGAGCGCTGCCGATGGCGCCCAGGCTGCCTGTCAGCCGCACCCTCATATACTCTGGGGACCTAATGTAGTGTCGGCCGGCTCTCCCTGTTTGGTGGGGTGAGCGGGAACCGATGTTGACTTTCTCGCCCATTGGGGGAGACGAGACAAAGCTCATTTCGCCCTCTTCCGCAATGGGAGAGGGCGATTGTGTTCTAAGTAGTTTGAATAGGAAAGGCGAATGACGCCAGGCTTCTTCACCGCTCCAGGTGAGGGTTGGAGGGAATAGTCTCCAGTCTCTGGCTTCTATGAGGTAACGAAAATGTCCAGGCTTGTTTTGTTCACGTGCCTGATTCTGCTGACCGTATTTGTGGCGGGTCTAGCTATCCCTGCGGATGCTGCGGCGTACCTGTACGCCGATAAGCGCAAGACGGTCAACTGCGGTATTCTCGATGTCGGCCAGGGCAGCGGAGTATGGGACAGCGTTGGCACGCTGTTCTTCCTGCTGGAGACCAACGCCCAAATGAAGCCGGCTGGTTGGACTTTCAACAACGTTATGGCCGGGGTCAGTGCGTCCTCGGGCGCGGGTAAGTCCACGGTCGACTACTGGAAGATCAATCTGGAGTCGGCGGATGACCTGTCGGGGATGGATGTGTTGTACCTTCCCGCCACGGGAACGCTCAACCTCACCAGAGCCAGCAGTGAGAAACTGCGGAAGTTCGTGGACAATGGCGGAGTGCTGTGGATAGACAACGTGGGGACAGGCGTCAACGCACTGGACTTCAACGGCACGTTCTTCATCAAGAACTTCAAGTTCGCGACAGCTACGTCGGCGGCGCCGGATGTCCCGGTCAACAGGCACCATCCGCTGTTGGCGGCTCCTTACTGGCTGACCGAGCAGGATATCGCGATCATGGGCCAGAACCCGGGCAACTACTGCTATCCGGGGTACTCATTTGGCGGCACTTGGGCGAGCGTAGCCGATGCGCCGATATACCTGGACGTGCTGCTGCCCGTGGTGGGCAACGGTGGTATAGACCAGCCCAGCATCGCGGCCAACGCTTACGGCAGCGGCAGGATCGTGGCTACATCGAACTACGTCGGCGCGGCGTGCTACAGGCCCTATCCTTACGGCCTCCCGGCGATGAAGTTTGCTTACAATGTAATGGCCTACGCGGCGGCGTGGACCGACTTCCGCAAGGACGTGCGGCGCTCCGGCGCGACAATAGGAACGGTAAGCGGCTCCAGACTGAACAAACTCTGGAGCATAGAGGCTCCGCCCGACAACGGCGCGGCAACCGGCCGATCCTCTGTCTCCGCTGCAATCTACAAGAATGTGACTTTCTACGCCAGCGAAGGCAAGCTGTATGCCCTTGACCTGATGCCTCAGGAAGACCTCGACCACGATGGCAACCCTGATGACGGCGTCCAGGGCCTGCCCTCCGGCATGACCGATACCGGTCAGGACATTGTGTGGGTGTGGACTGCGCCGGGGGCGTCGACTCTGTCGGCCCCGAGCGTGATCAGCGTTCTCAACCCGGCTGACCCCGGATCGACCCTTGAGGTTGTGATGACGATGGGTGGCGACGGCGTTGTGTATATGGTGCAGGCGTTCCCGACGGTCGCAGGCGGCAGGCTCGATTCGTCTACGTCCATAGTGTTGAGCAAGTCGTTCGCGGCGGCTTCCGGCACGCCATTCCCGCCGATATACGTAAATGGCTGGATATACGCCAATACATCCGACGGTAAGCTTCACGCCTATAACCCTGCTCTGGAGAACTGGAGAGGCGCGGGCCCTGGCAGATCGGCAGTGGCCGAGTGGCTGGTGGATACCGCGTCGGACGCTTCAGTGATCGGCGATGCGCGCTGTGGCCCGAGCTTCGGGTTCGTCAAGAGCGATAACACCGGCGCGACTATCGGCACTGTCTACTGGATGGGTGGTACCAATACCACCGGCACCGACGAGCAGAACGACAGCGTGTACAGCGTCCCGGTGCAGGTAAACAACGAGCGAGTTCGCCTCAGTGCAACGCCCGGAGCTTTCATCCTCTCGCACGTTCCGTCCGGTGGGAGGATAGCCATGGCGCCTGCTCCATGCAGCGTGTTCGTGATCTATGCTCCGAGGCCCAATCCGGATGGATCTTTTCCTTCTGACCCAGAGCCGAAGAAGGAAGTGATAGAGATTCCTGATGCGAATCGAGGCAGCAATACCGTTTCGCCGGTTCCGACTATCTATCCCACCATAACCAGGAGCGACCTGGTATATGCTACATACTGCCTGGACTACTCCGCCGGCACAGCCAAGGCTAACAAGAAACCGATCCGGAACCCGTCTTCGACGGTGGCGACCGGGGTTCCTCTGAGCCAGATAACGGGCACTCCCGCTCTTGGCTCTGACAACATGCTGTTCTTTGGAGCCAACAGGTTGTCCGATTTCCCCGATAAGTCATACGGCGGATCGGTCTATGCATACAAGAACGATGGCCAGACCCAGAGATCGGCGTGGCAGTATCTGCTGCACAGCGGCCTGGATGTTCAGACATCGACCGGTGACGACATAACCATCCCGGCAACTGTAGTTGGCAAAGATGCCGCCGGAGTTCCGGTTAATATGGCGGACATCAAGGTGACCGGCTCTCCCGTGGTGGTAGGCGACAAGGTGTTTGTGACGGTGAGCAGCAATGTGACCGGTGGAACCGGCCCTGCCGGAGGTTTGTTGTGCTTCCGGGCTAACCCGTCCTTCACCATTCGAGTTGTAACCAACTCTGGCTACGAGGCCGGCGGCGCTCCGAGGAGGACCGCCCGCAGGCTCTACGATATGACAAAGAACCCGCCGGTGCCCAGCACTGTGCGGATATGGCAGCCCGACCTGTTCACCGACTCCGCGGCCGGGACGGTTTCAGTCCCATCGGTATCCTCGGGCCGGACATTTACAGTGAGCGGTGGGTTGGGCGCGATAGACCACGAGCGCGGGACAATCACCATCACGAACTTCGACCTTCTGACCATCGGCAAGGGCGGCCTGTCACCATCGCTGCCTGTGTGGGTGTTCGTGGACAATGTGGAAGTGCCGGTAGACTGGACCACCTGGCAGCCGAGAGCACAGGTCAGAGGCCTCGACCCAGTTCGCATAGGCAGCGATGCCGTGGATCTGTCCGGGTGGAACAACCTGTTGTGGTACTTCCCGGTGATGGGCAGCCACATCAGCGGTTCGCCGGTGGTGGTGGGGAACCTTGTATACTTCGTGACTGACGACGGTGGCCTGTATTCGCTCAACGCGGAAACCGGCGAATCCCACGCCCAGGCAGTGAGCGCGAGAAACCTGATAATGAACAACTTCCCGATCGGCGCGACAGGCACTCTGCCCGCCGCGACCAACATCTCTCCGGCGTCGGCGAACGGCATTCTGCTGGTCCCGGGGGCCGATGGCCTGTATGCCTTTATGAACTCGTCCACACTGGTGGCCGACAGCCAGAGGGCGTTGGAGGTCGACGGTTCGGGTGAGGTGAAGTGGTCAGTCGACTCCATAATGGTGCCGGTGGGCGCGCCGCAGACACCGGATGGGGTTCCGCCGGTCAAGGTGGCGCCGGTCAACAGGCCGAGCAAAGTCAGATACACGGATGACAACCACGTCCTGATCGTGAACACCGGTTCCGATATGGTCTGCAAGATAGACAAAGCCGGGTTTGTGAGCATGGACACTGTGACCGCGCCCTCGGGCACGGGCTATATCCGGTGGGTATACCAGTCGTTCAATGATCCGCTCAACCTGCTCAAGTCGGGCGAGACCCGTGAGTTGAAGTCGCCCACCGATGCGCGGATGTGGTTTGAGTATGAGACTATGGGCGGGGTGCAGATGCTGGTCTACCACTGCCTGATAGCAGACTCCGGCAACAACCGGGTGCTGGACCTGGTGTATAAGCTGGATCCGGCGACGCGAGCGATCCTCAACTCGGGTTCAGACCCTGATACCGGCTTCTACCTGCCCGACCTCAACTGGGTGAGCAAGACAAGGGCCCAGAAGCAGCGCTACATATTCGACTGTATCCAGACAGTGCCCACAGGGCCGGCGGAGATGCTCTGGGCGGCAATATCCAACTACGCCACGGGCACCGGAACTTCCGGCGCTCCTCCGGCGGGCACCCCGGCAACCGGCGGCGCGATAGTGGCTATGGGCTACCGCGAGGCGGGAGCAGGCGGGGACTCCTGGAACTACGCGGCTCTGAACTCCGGAGTCATTGTAGGCAGGAACGACCGTATCACCGATCCCACCGGGGCGCAGTACAAGCTGTCCAATCCAAAGTTCTTCCAGGTCTACGACAGGCCGACCGGCAGGTTCGTTTTCATCTGCGACAATCGGGGAGTCTACAAGACCAAGGCAACCGGGGGCAACCTGGTGCTGGAGAACGCGGAAGACTACCTGAGCAGCCAGAGGTATATGTCTCTGGACCGCTATCAGGACGATATACTCGACCCCAGCTTGACCGTGCCGCAGGAGACACAGCCCATCGGTGTGCCGCTGAAGGCGACTGGCGTGCAGTGGCTGACCAACGGCAGGTGGCTCATCACCAATACATTCTCCGGCACCAACAAGCCCGGAACATCAAGCTTTGGCGGAGAGGTGTTTGAGTATGACCCGGCATACAGCACCTGGGATGTTGCCCAGCAGCGCAACAACCTGCCGGTCCCGTGGTCATCGCCGAGCCTGTCATTCTCGTTTGGTCCCGGCGGGTTCGTCTGGAAGCAGACCATGACCAGCAGCTACCTCCTGCGCCAGCCCAAGTCGGCGGTGAGAGAGTTCTAGACTCGAGCGGGGAGAACAGTTGAACCACAGGGGCGCGGCTTAGGCCGCACCCCTTTCTGTTTCGCCTACTGCTCGTAGTGATAGTTGAAGCGTCTGTCTGGGGCGCTGTCGCCACTTACGGCGAACTCTATGATGTCGTTGGGCTTCCGGATGTTATCGGCCCAGTGGAAGTCCAGTGAAACCGGCTTTCCGGCCAGCCCCAGCGCAGCGCGGGGAATGCTTATCTCCATCGCGTTGCCCCGAGCCCGGTAACTCACGAGACACCTGGTGTTCCAGTCCCATCCGTTGATGCTCATCATGAGAGTCGTCGTGACGTCGCTGTGTACGGGGTAATTCACCACATAGTCGTACCCCTGCCAACCGGTCCTTGGGTTACGGTCGGTGTCGATGAACAGGAGCATCCAATTGGGGTCTTTGTAGCTTGTGAGAGGGTCCTTGGCCTCGACATAGAAGTACACGTTCTTTCGGTCGTAGGCTACTTTGGCTCGGATAATGTCGTTGCGGCCGGTGTCGTTGGTGTAGTGGGTATCGCCCCAACCGTTGAAGTCTCTGTGGAGGGTGTCGCCTATGGGGTCGCGGAACTCGGGCTGCACGTTCGTCCAATCGGAGAAATCGCCGTCGATGGTGATAGTCTTGGGACCGCTGCCCTTCTGGGGTGGTCGGACTCCTTTGAACCTACGGATGTAGCTGGTCAACTGGTAGTAGTAGTTGTCTGTGTGGCCGGCTTTCATCGGTTCGGCGTCACGGCTGTACTCCTGGTTATACTGGTCCACGAAGAACGAGTCACCCTTCTTCGCCGGGTGGCCGGCTACTGACAGCCCGCCGTCGTTGATGAAACGTTGAGCAATCCACTCGTTCCAGCCGGTTACGAACACAAACTGTGGGTCCACCTTGAGGGCGCGGTTCCATTGCTCGGTGAAGTAGCGGCCCTCGCCGGCGGTTGCGGTCATATCGTACTGGTCGTGTGGAGGCTGCTTGCCGTTCTGGTGGCTTCGGCCAGTGTTTGATACCGGGTGTGTGGCGATTCCCACCGACATCTCCTCCGGCACTCCCTTCACATGCCACCCCGGCTCCTGCGGGCTGGGGTCGAGCCACGTCCACTTGTCTTGCCCGTTGCCGAACCAGTCGTTGGGATCGTGCGCGAACCACGACATCCGCACGGTGAAGAAACGTTTCATTGTGTCGCTGAGGGATGCAGGGTTGGCCAGGATCAGCGGCTTGCCTTCCCACTTGAACCAGAGATCCGGATAGAGGTTCTTTGAATAGAACTCGTCGTAGAGCTTCTGCACAGTCTGCGCCTCGCTGCTGTGGGCGATGAAGCAGAGTTGGGGAGTGCTCATCCCCTCTCTGCGAATGCCGGCCATGACCTCGCAGAGCTTCATGTAGGTGGAAGTGTATGTGAAGGCGTTGGTGACATCGAGGATCAGGGTGTCGACTCCGGCCTCCGAGAGCATCATCACATGCTTTCGGATCACGTAGGGGTCTTCGGACAGGTAGTAGCCCATCTCCGGCTCTCCCCAGTGGTGGAACGCGTTCACTGGCCCCCATTTCGGGTCCGCGGGGTCCTCGGCGAGTATCTTCGTTATGTCATAGGGCCCGGGCCCCGGTTGGTGCCAGGTGAAGTAGAAGATACCGACGTACCTATCCTTACGCGGTGGCCCGCATACAGAGTAGCCTGGGAGCTCGCGACCGAGTGCGTCCTTTGCGACCCAGTTGTCGCTGTGCAAATCCCAGTCTGCGGCAAGAACGCCGTCCGCGAATGTGAGCACAAGCAGCGCTAACAGAGTGTATATGACCAGATTCTTCAATCGCTTACCTCCTGCCATCCCTACTGAACAGTTCCGCCTCAGGGGAAGAGGTTCCTGCTGCCACGGCAAAACTGCTGGAATGGTCGAGCTGCCCCTGACTGTTTCATTACACAGGTGTAGCGGGTAAACTCACAAAATAGAGGAGGTGGGCAAAATGAATAGACTCAGATTTGCAGCATTGCTATTTGTTCTTGTAATGATGGTGAGCGTGGCAGGCGCTGCGGAGATTGTTAATGTTACCGTGGACGGCAGCCTGGTTGCTTTCACGGGAGTCCCCGCCCAGATGATGGGCGGAAGAGTGATGGTCCCCCTGCGGGGTGTGCTGGAGCGCCTCGGAGCTTCGGTGCAGTGGGATGCTCCCAGCCGCACTATTCTGGTACAGAAGGGTACCCGCAACGTAGTCCTGCCTGTTGGCTCCACGACAGCTAAGGTTGACGGCGCGAACGTCACCCTGGACACGCCTGCAGTTGTATTGCTTGGGACAACCATGGTTCCGCTTCGGTTTGTTGGTGAGGCGCTGGGCGCGGATGTTAAGTGGTTCGGTTCAACACGAACCGTCCAGATCACCAGTTCGACGACGTCCCCCGGCGGCGTGACGCCCCCGGTCCCGGATGTCTCGGCAAAGCCTGTCATAGTGGCATTCCGGCACAATGCGAGCGGTTGGCTTCTTGCGGGTGAGAAGGTCACTTTCTACCTCGAAGGCACTCCCGCCGGAACCGCCGCCTTCGAGATTCCAGGCGCTACCACACAGCCGCAACCCATCAAGGAAAGCACCAATGAGCCGGGGGTCTACCAGGTCGTCTGGACCGTTCCCGCGGATGCTCACAGCGTCTCGGGAGCCAGCGTCATGGGGCAGCTTACGGTTGGGGGGAAGAGCGCGACTATGCAGGCGCCCAGTACCATCAGCATAGACGCGACTCCGCCAGGCATCGCGGACATGGCTCCTGCGCCTTCAAGCAGCTCCGGCCAGACCCGGCCCAACATATCGGCCACCTACGAAGACCCGTCGGGCAGCGGCGTTGACGCCAACTCGGTCAAGATGACCCTCGATGGCAAGAACGTGACAACTGACGCCAATGTCACGGCGGCATTCATCAGCTACAAACCCGCTGCCGCTCTGGCAGCCGGGCCAAAAGTGGTGGGCCTGCTGGTGCGAGACAAAGCCGGGAACACCGCCACCAAGTCGTGGAGGTTCACCGTAAAGACGGCCTCCAACGTCATCAAGTCATTTACCTACACCGCGCCTGCCAACGCTGGCCCGGGCGATGTGATCACCGCGAAGCTCCAGGGTGATGCCGGTGGCAAGGCCACATTCTGGTTTGTGAACCCGGCTGGGGCCAAGATCCTCGAACGGACACTGGTTGCCACCTCGGCGGGAGTCTACCAGGGCGAGTACACGATCCGTAAAGGTGACGACCTCAGTGGAGCGTCGGTTGTGGGGTCGCTGACTACAACCGCCGGGGAGACATTCAGCATGGTGGCAGACAAGACGTTGGCCGGTAAGCCGGTCGACTTGTCCGCGCCGACCGTGGTTGTCCCGGGGGCAGGCAAATCGGTCTCGTCTCCGCTTGTGATCAAAGGCAAGTCGAATCCGAGCGGCAAGGTGCGAGTAGCTGTAACATACGAAGCGGTCCTCGGAGGGGTATTCCCCGTCAGCGGCAAGGTCACAGAGCAGACCCTGACCTGCAACACGGCCGGAGGGTTCAGTTCGGAAGCTGTCGATCTGGGAACGATGTTCAGCGCCGGGGATACCATCTACACCCTTACGGCGGTCGCCATCGCGGCTGACGGCAAGGAATCGCCTGTCACCACTGTGCAGTTCAAGAGGCTGTAGACCCTCTCTGCCCGGGGTCACTTGTGGCCCCGGACCAGACTACCCAACAGCGCCGCGCAATGAGGCGCGGCAATGGTTCTGAGGAGTAGAAGTCATGTACACGCGCATATTCGTGGTGTCTCTGGCGTTGATGATGCTCTTGATTGCGGGCGTTTCGGCCCAGTCGGAAGACAAGATGATCGAGTGTTCGGGTTTGTCGGCGTTTGTTCACAAGGGTCGCACGTACCTGCCGGTCAAGGATGTCTCCACATTTCTGGGCGCCCAGACACAGTGGGATGGGAAGAAGGGACAGGTGCGCCTCGAGCGGGGTGACCAGACGCTGCTGATGTCGCCCTACAGCTACGAGGCGATGGCGGGTGGCGAGAGCGTGAAGCTTTCGGCTTATCCGCTACTCATCGATGGGCAGATATTTGTCCCGGCTAATGCTCTGCAGCAGTATTTTGAAACCCAGGTCCAGTGGGACAAAGCTGCGAAGCAAGCGCGCATCCTGGGACCGGATGGCTGGGGAGCGGTAGTTGTGAAGAGCACACCGTGGCACGGTGGCCCTCCACCCTGGGCTCCAGCGTGGGGCAGGCGCGGGCACAAGGGCGGGAAATAGCCCTTGGCAAGCATCCGCGGCGAGCGCTGGAGTTCGCGCCCGCTGTCGCTGCGTGTTTGAACTGTGTCACTGTGGGTATTATATAGAACGACACTAAATACCAGGAGCGTGCGAAATGGTTCAGGTAGGACAAAAGGCCCCGGAGTTTGAGTTGACTGGGGTTATGAATGGCGAGTTCAGGCAGTTCAAGTTGAGCGATTACAAAGGCAAGTGGGTGGTGTTGTTCTTCTGGCCGCTCGACTTTACCTATGTATGCCCCACAGAGATTACGGCTTTCAGCAAGCGGATGGGTGAGTTCAGAGAGCTTGGCGCGGAGATATTGGGCGCTAGCACGGACAGCATCTACTCCCACCTAGCGTGGACCAAGGGCGACCTCGGGCAGATACAGTACCCGATGCTCTCAGACTTCACCAAGCAGGTGAGTCGTGATTATGGCGTGTTGATAGAGGATCAGGGAATCGCGCTGAGAGGGCTGTTCCTCATAGATCCGGAGGGCGCGCTGAGCTATCAGGTGGTACACGCGCTGAATGTCGGGCGAAACGTGGACGAGGTGCTGAGGGTTATCAAGGCGCTGCAGACCGGCGAGCTTTGCCCGGTGGACTGGGACGAAGGCGAGGAGACTTTGGGCAAGGCCTGATTCTCGAAGGACAAGCGCCGACGCTTGGCGAATATATGAAGTAAACAGGGGTCTTCGGCTTGTGGTTGGAGACCCCGGACTTTGTGTGGGGGACTATGCCGGCTCAGGCGAACATCGGCAGAGAGATTAGGAAATCGATCCTGTTTGCGGCGGGGATATACCTGGCGTTCAGGTTTGTGACGCTCATCAGCGGCCTCATACTGGTCCTTAGCGTGAGCGTGATCTTCGCCATCCTCCTCGAACCCGGCGTATCGTATCTGAACAGGCACAGAATCCCCCGGCGGTTGTCGGCGGCTCTGTTGGCCATCATAATGGTGGTTGCGGTCGGCATTCTGGTCTACCTGCTCATTCCACCGGCTGCCAGGCAGGTGGGCGACCTGTGGAACCAGGCTCCCGAGATACTCGACAAGGCGCTTTCATCCCTGCGCAGGCTCACGTCGAACTATCCCGGTCTCGCCGATCAGATTCCCAAACAGATCGATAAGAACGCGGTGTCCAAGTTGGCTGGGCCGCTCCTCGGCGGCGCGTCAAGAGTGACAGCCAGCGCCGCCGGAGTCCTTGGAGGCGCATTCCTCATTCTGCTGCTCACTGTATACATCGTGGCCGACCCCAAACCCATCACCAGCGGCGTCCTTTCTGCCTTTGGCAAGGCTCGCCGGGCCAAGATGGAATCCGTGGGAAAACGGCTCTGCGCGAGGGTTCGCTCGTGGGCAATGGGCGTGGTCATAGGGATGGTGTTTGTCTTCATTGTCAGCCTTATCGGCTTTGCGCTGATAGGGGTGAAGCACGCGTGGCTGTTTGCGCTGATTTCCGGGTTTATGGAGGCTGTGCCGGTGGTGGGGCCTGTGCTGGCGGCTGTGCCTCCGATATTGATGGCGATCTCTCAGGACCCGATGATGGGCTTGTGGGTCCTCATTCTGGTTCTGGTGATCCAGTTCGTGCAGAATAACTTCCTGATGCCCATGATCTACTCCCACCAGCTCTCGTTCCACCCTATCACCGTGATCCTGGCGGTGGCGATTATGGGTGGCCTGTTCGGGATTCCGGGCGTCTTCCTCGCCAACCCGGCGGCTTCCGCTGCGGCTATCATCTACGATGAGTTCTACCTCAAGTCCGGCACCAACCCCGTAACCGACGAGCAGGACTGGAAAGAAGACCCGCAAGAGGCTGAGGACCCGGAGTCTGGTGCGTAGAGTCATCTAGCTTCGTCCTTCGTACGCCGCTCTCAGCCATACGCCATAGGCTATAGGCCATTCGCTCCCGTCTGGACACTTGCCGCCCGGCGGTGTATCCTATTAGTTACGAATACTATTCGACCGGAGAGTGCAAGCAAGATGACAAAACGCGAACGCTTTCTCGACTGGGTCAGGAACGGCGACCCGGACCTTCTTCCCGTGTGTATGTCGTGGGGCAGCGGCGTCGCAGCCTCCTTCTACGGCAAGGATGAGTCCCAGGTCAGCATTGAAGATCAGATAAACGCGGCAGAGGAGACCGGCACATTCCACATGGTCCACGTCAGCGGGACTACCTGCTTCAATGCTGTTGAGTTTATGCACGGCGCTCACATAGAAGACATGTGGGATGAAAGCCCGGATGGGGTGAAGCGGCAGACTCAGACCCTGGTCACCCCGGTCGGCAAACTCACCGAAGTCTCGGAGTTCCCCAAGCACACCGGTCAGTATCACCGGGAGTTCTTTGTCAAAGATGAGAAGGATATCCCGGTCTTCGAGTGGTTTGTGCGCAACGCCTGCCAGGAGATGATCAAGAACCCTAATGTGGGAGAGGCCGTGAGGAAGGAGACCGCCGACAATGCAGCAGTTCTCCACGGAGGCTTGCCCAGCGGTTGCCATGTGTTCAGCGGAGGGGTTGAACTGTTGTCCTCATACTACATGGATCAGGCGGTCGCCCTTTACCTGATCTATGATCACCAGGATATGATGGAAGAACTCTTCGACCTGCACGCCAAGGCGACCGCGGTGATGATGGGCGCAATGGCCGACACCGATCTCGACTTCTACACCTACGCCATCAACGGGTACGAGTGGCTTTCCCCCGATCTCTACAATCGCTATATGGTCCCTCAGGCCAAAGAGATAAACGACCTCGCCGCGGAGCAGGGCAAACTGACCTGGCTCCACACCTGCGGCAAGCTCAAGCGGATTGCGGAAGCCGGGATGTATCAGCAGATGGGTGTGGATGTGGTGGAGAGCCTGTCCAGCCTGCCCACCGGCGATATCGACGATCTGGCAAAGACCCGCGCCGACATCGGCCACGACATCACGACCCGTGGCGGAATGAACGTGGAGTTGTTCTACGCCAAGGACCCCTCGACCGTGCGGGACAAAGCCGAGCAGGTGATCGCGGATTGCTCCGGCTATAAGCACATGATCGGGGACACCAACAGCACCGTCCCGCCATACCCCTGGGCAAATATCCAGGCCATGTTGGACGTAGTAAAAGCCACCGGCCGGATGCTGGGATAGGTGTTGGGTGTTGGGTGTTAGGTGTTGGGTGTTGGGTGTTAGGTGTTAGGTGCTGGGGAACAGAAGTTACATCATCATCCTGAGCCTGTCGAAGGATGCGCGTGTGCTCCACCGGCACATACTGCATGCTTCGACAGGCTCAGCATGATGGGAATATGGGAGAATCTATGTATAGAGTAGTTAGGGTATTCTTCGTAGTGCTTGTTGCGTGCTTGCTTGTGTGTCTTGCCGGGGCTGCGTTCGCGGCATCGGACGGTATCACCGTCTCAGTCACCGGCGGGAAGCAGTTGGCTGCCGACGCCGTGGTCGAGCGGGAGCTTGACCTTGCGGGGGCCGCGAAGGTAATGGGAGTCACCTCGCCGGTGGACCCCGAGGCCGTTCGGGTGGTCGAAGTAGGCAAGGACGGCAATCTGCCCAGCCAGGTCGACCCATCGGACAACGGCAAGTACGTCGTCTGCTGGCAGCTTCCCGGGGAGCTTGCGCCGGGCAAGACCCGGACATTCCGGATTCTGCTGAGCGGCGAGGGCAGCGTGCCCATGCCCAAGGCAGTGGTATCGGCGGCACAGCAGGGCGATGACGTTGTTGTCACGCAGGGAAACGTCACCCTCACCTACTCCAAGGGCATCGGTGGCCTATTGAGCAAGATGACGGTCGGCGGGGTTTCGGCATCGTTCACCTGGATGGACAAGATATATGATGGCAATGTCTATTACCTCGCCACCCACTCAGCCGAAAAGACCAGGCTCATCGCCACCGGCCCGCTGCGGGTGGTCTATCAGACCCAGGCGACCTACCAGGGCGGGGCCAAGCCGGCGGAGTCCAAGCCTCGTGCAACCTACACCTTCACACACTATGCCGGCGAACCTATAGCAAGGCTGGACGCTCGCGTGACGCAGGACTTTGCCCACAACTGGATGTCCCTGCACGTGATAGAGATCCATTTCGATGGCACCCCCATAGATAGCTACATCACAGACTCAGTATCAGGTAAGTTCATCCAGAACGGCCAGTTCTACGGCGGCCCGCGGTGGGCGGCAGTCTACGGCCCCGGGCTGCTGATCGGCGTGTACGGCAAAGGTGTCGGCATCTACGATGGCGGTGGCCCTTACTATGGCTCCTATGTCCGTGGGGGCACCGAGACCGTGAGCAAGAGCGAATACGAGACCCGCGCCGCCCTCTACTTCGGGACTTCATACACCGAAGCCCCGACCATGACCGCGTGGGAAGCCGCGCTTGCAAGCGGCCCGGTGTTGTCGGTCTCGCTGGATGCTCTGGACCGTCAGAAGCAGCAGGTCAGAACGGCCCTGGAGAAGAAGAGCAAGGGCTTGGGCGCTCTCAAAGGTAATGCCTGGGTGGCTGCCTATGCGCAGGTGACGGTTGCGGGGGCCAAGCTGGCATCGGGCGTTGCATCATTGAGCGCCGGTGATTTCGGTAAGGCCGGGATCGCCCTGAATGAAGCTCAATCGCTGCTGGGCGCCGGGAAGACGCGGATACAGTCGGTTACGGCCAAGGGCGTGACTCGGGGAACGGTGGACGGCTATCCGTTCATCGCCAACTCCCGCGCCGCATATCTTTTCGCGCGCGCTGCCGACGGATTCGGCCTGATCAGCGTGTATGACAAGTCGAGGAAGCGTGAGTATCTGGCGCCTGACCCCAAGCGCGCGTCGCTGTGGCAGATATCGGTGAAGCAGGGCGCTTCAGGGCGGGTGATAAGCAATCTCAGCGATGCTGGTCACCTTGTGCGGCAGACCAAGGCCGGTTTGGAGTTGATCTGGAAAGGCGACCTGGACGCCCGCGTCTCATTGGTTCTTCCGGCGGATTCTCCCAGGCTCACGATGCGCCTGACGACCACTGTAGCAAAGCAGGGGCTGGGTATACAGACGGTCTCCTTCCCTGAGGTCGCGGGTATTCTTCCGCTGACCCCGGGCGGCAAGGACGATGTGGTGCTCAACACCGCCTCGGTCGGCGACCTGAAGCCGTCTCCGCTGGTCACCGGCAGCAATGAGCGACAGGAGTATCCGAACTGCATGCAGTTCACGGCGCTTCAGGGCGGGGACATCGGGTTCTACGCTGCCGAACAGGACCCGCAGGCGAACGTGAAGGCATTCTCTTGGGACCCGGAGTTGCAGTCCGGGACCTTGGCCTACAGCGTCAGCCACCCGGTTCTGGGCTGGGCGTCCGATACGCTGGTCACCTCATACAAGTTACCGGGAGACGTGGTGATCGGGCCGTTCCAGGGAGACTGGTACGATGCCTGCCAGCTTTATCGCAAGTGGGTGCTGACCGGAGCGCCGTGGACTGCCAAGGGGCCGATCTACAAGCGCGCGGACTACCCGCAATGGCTGGCCGAATCGCCCTACTGGACCATCGGCTATCTGGACGCCGAACCCAGTATCAACAACGAGGTGAAGAAGTTCGAGTACTTCGGGCTTCCGACCGGTATATGCCACACCTACGGCTACTACTTCCCTCAGACCCAGGATGACAGGTATACCGAATACTTCCCGCCCAAGCTGGGGTCGGAGAACCTCAAGCGGGTAGTCAAGGAATTGCACGCCAGGGGTATGCACTTTGTGCCCTATATCAACGGTTGGTGCTGGGACCAGGACGCCGAGAGCTACCAGGTCGAGGATGCCGACAACGAAGCCGCCATCCAGACCAGCGACGGTGGGCAGGTTGTCATGGACTCCTACGGCTACGGCCAGAAACTGGCCGGCATGTGCCCGGGTTCCGCCCTGTGGCAGAAGAAACTGTTGGACGACTCTAAGGAACTGGTGGGAAGATACGACTTCGACGGAGTCTACTACGACTTCTTCACCATCCATACGATGGACTGTTTCAACAAAACCCACGGCCACCCCATCTCCGGTGGGAACTTCTGGACCTCCTCGATTCGCAAATGCTACACCCAGTGCCGGGCTGAGCTAAAGAAGATCAGGCCTGATGTTATGATGACCGGTGAGGACAACGCGGAGTTTGTGATCGATCTTCTGGACACGCAGCTTTCACTCAGCCGGGCGAACGACAAGGCCCCGCTTTACAACGCGGTCTACCACGGCTACACGCTGCTCTACGGCGGCGGCAAACAGAACTACACCCACCCGGCGGCGCAGGGGCGGTGGTGGATCACCGGCGGGCAGAACGGCTGGACCGGAGCTGAAGGCGCTTACAAGGACCTGGGATACATCCCATCGTGGAAGGCCGATGGAGAGTTCTTCAAGCGGCTGCTGGCCTGCCACTACTACTTTGCCCGGCCATACCTGGCATACGGCACAATGCTCAGGCCGCCGAAGATCAGCGGGAAGATACCCAAGGTCAACGCGGAATCGGGGATGGGGCCATACTCCATCTCAGCGATAGATGGGACCGCGTGGAAAGCGCCGGATGGCTCGGTAGGCATCTTCTTCCTCAACTACGGCGAGGACCCGCTGGAGTTCAAGTGGAACGTAGATCTGGCCGAGTATGCCGGCTGGGGCAAGGGCGCAAAGGTGAAGTTGACCCGGTGGACAGAGGACAGAAAGCTGGTGTCGCTGGGGATATTTGGCGGTGGCAAGTTCACCCGTCAGGAATCCCTGGTTGGCAGGGGGCTTATCGCGCTCAAGCTGGAGGTGGTGAAATGAGAAAGCTGCTGATTGCTTTGGGGTTATTGCTGATCACAGCATCCGTCTCAGCCCAGGATATGAAGGCCCCTCCAGGCTGCGTTCCTGCGAGTGGCGCAAAGCCGGGACACGGCGGCTACGCCGACAAGGTAGTGCACAGCAAGACGGGTATCGACCTGGTCCTTGTGGCCCCTGGTGAGTACCAGATGGGCTCGGTGCCCGGCGAGGAAGCCGCAACTGCATACCCGATTCACAAGGTCACCATCGCTTATGCGTTCTATATAGGGCGGACCGAGGTCACCAACGGGCAGTTCAGGCCATTCACCGACACAAGCGTCGGCTACGACGGGTTCAAGGACGTCGACCCGGCGTATGACCTGTGGATCAAGCACTTCCGGGGCAAATCCATAATGCCCACCGGCGACAACTTCCCGATGGTGTGGGTGAGTTGGAAGAACGCGAAGGCGTTCTGTGAATGGGCGAAGGATCTCGACCTGCCGAGTGAGTCGGAGTGGGAATATGCCTGCCGCGCGGGCACAACCACACCCTACTATTGGGGCACTGATGTCAACCTGGCCGACAAGTACGCGTGGACTGTGCGCAACGCGAAGCGCAAAACGAACCCGGTGGCCCAGCTTGAACCCAATGCCTGGGGCCTCTACGATATGGCGGGCAATGTGTGGGAGTGGATGCTGGATGACTACGACGACTACGCCAAGACCCCCACGGACGGCTCACCCGCGCTGCCCGGCCTGATGACGAAAGTCCTCCGAGGCGGAGGGTGGGGCAGCGGAGCGCACCCCTACTCGGTCAGCAGCAACGGCCGCTATTTCTCCGCCAAAACCAACGCCAGCAACGACGTCGGCTTCCGGGTTGTTATACGGTTGAAGTAAGCAGTAGGTGATAGGTGTTGGGTGACAGCAGAGAGCAGAGGCTGGATCTTGCGCGGGCCGGTCCCATAGGTCTCATAGGTCTCATATGTCCCATCCGTTTTATGCCGAGCATTCCGAACCTCCAGATGAAAGCAGGCACAATGGCAGTAGAAAATAGAATGAACTCAGCCCAGCACTGGTGGTTTATGTTTGTCAGCAGGTTCCTCTTCAGGACTTGCGAGGTGTCGTGCAACCACCTGGTGCGCGTCCTCGATGGCGGCGCGCTCGCGTCTGAGCCATTCAGCGGGCAGTTGGCCCTGCTGGAGTCCCGCAGGCGGCGGCTTCAGCGGGTGCTGAGGAGGATCGGCGCAAGCCACGACTCCGTCTGCGCGGACTGCAAGGGCAAGTGCTGCGGGGGAGTCCGTGAGCGCGATGCCTACATAGACAGAATCCTCCAGAATCCAAGCACCCCTAACAAGAATGCCCGGCGCCTGACCGGCGAATTGGTCAATCTGACGGATGCACAGCGCGCGGCGTTCGCCGACGCGACCTGGGTAGAGGGCCACTGCCGCGAGCTCACCAACAAGGGCTGCCGCATTCCCTGCGACCTGCGCCCGATCCAGTGCGCTGCCTACTTCTGCGCGCCAACAGTCCGCCAGCTCACGCAAAAGGAAGGCAAGATGTCCAACGGGGTCAACCTGGCGCTGATGAGCGTTCAACTCAAGACGCTAGGCCTCGCATTCAAGGCCCGCTTCTCTCCTTCCAAGAGCGCCACAAACAAAGCCTGAACACGGAGGTAGTTGCCCTTATGATGCGAACGGTCGACTTTGTTGACGGCAAGCTGGTCATTATCGACCAGACCAAACTGCCCGGTGAATCGGTTACCATTGAGCTCTGCAACGCCGTCCAGACTGCGGACGCCATCACCACAATGAAAGTCCGGGGCGCGCCCGCTATAGGCGTGGCTGCGGCTATAGGCGTGGTATTGGCTGCGGCTGAGAGCAATGCGCCGGACACTGAGTCGCTGATGCTGGATATTCTCCGCGCCGCCCAGATGCTCAAGAACACCCGCCCCACCGCGTACAACTTGTTCTGGGGTATCGACCGGATGGTGAACAAGGCCAAGGGGTTGGAGTCGCGTGGGTTCTCGGCGGAGCAAATCCGCTTTGAACTCAGGTCGCTCGCGATGGAGATGCTGGATGAAGACGAGCGTGTGAACATGAAGCTGGGGGCCAATGGGGTCCAACTGCTGCCAGACCCCTGCACCGTTCTCACCCACTGCAACGCCGGCGCTCTGGCTTGTGTCGGTTACGGGACGGCCCTGGGGGTGATCCGGGCGGCTGTTGAGGCAGGTAAGGCGGTCAGCGTATACGCCGATGAGACCAGGCCCAGGCTGCAGGGGATGAAGCTCACCTGCTACGAGCTGGCCCAGGACGGCATCCCCGTAACGGTCATCACCGACAACATGGCCGGTTGGCTGATGAAGAGCGGGATGATCGACTGCGTGGTAGTCGGCGCGGACAGGATCGCCGCCAACGGCGACGTTGCCAACAAGATCGGCACCTATTCCGTAGCAGTGCTGGCCAAGCACCACGCCGTGCCGTTCTACGTCGCCGCGCCAACCTCCACCATCGACTTCTCCATCGATTCCGGCGAAGATATCACCATCGAGGAGCGCACGCACGAGGAAGTCACCCATATAATGGGCACGAGAATCGCTCCCGACTGCGTGAAGACCATCAATCCCAGCTTCGATGTCACCCCCGCCGACCTGGTCACCGCAATCATCACAGAGGTCGGAGTAGCGCACGCTCCCTACCGCGACAGCCTGAAGCGACATCGCGCAGCCGCACGAATGGCAGAGAACGCGGCAGGGTAATCACACCCTCGCAGGTGAAGCTTTCGTGAGCAAAGGAATTACCCCCGCTGCTGACGAATACAGTTCTAGCGCTGTGGCAGGTTCTCAGAGCTGCCGCAACACCCGTACACGAAAGGATCCATTTGTGATGCCTCAACTACGCCGCAGATCCCTGTTGATTCTCCTTGCCGCGCTGTGCGTCGGCTTATTGCTCAGTTCTTGCGGGAAGGAGTCGGCGACCACCGTGAAGATCGGGCTGAATGCCGAGCTTACGGGCAGCATTCCCGTGGTCGGGCAGTCGTCCAAGAATGCCGCGGAGATGGCCGTGAAGGAAGTTAACGATCTCGGCGGCCTTGAGGTTGCCGGGCGGAAGTATCCCGTCACACTGAAAGTGGAAGACAACGAAGATAAGTCCGACTCGGCGGTGGCGGTGGCGCAGAAGCTGACCAGTGAGCGCGTGTTGGCGATGATCGGGCCGAACGCCAGCCGCAACGCCATCCCGGTGTCGGAGACAGCCGAGGCGAACCGCACTCTGATGATCAGCCCCTGGTCCACCAACCCGAAGCTTACGGTAGATGCGCGCAGCGGTGAGCCCAAGAAATACGTCTTCCGCGCGGCGTTTACCGATGATTTCCAGGGCGTTGTGGCGGCCAAGTTCGCGCTTAACGTGCTGAAGTCAAAGAAGCCCGCAGTGCTCTATGATGTGTCCTCGGAATACAACAAAGGCATTTCCGAGGTGTATAAGGCCACTATGGAAGGCCAGGGGATGAAGCTGGTCGCGTCGGAAACCTACACAAGCGGCGACAAAGACTTCTCCGCGCAGCTCACCAAGATCGTCCAGGCCGGAGCGGATAATATATTCCTGCCCAACTACTACAACGAAGTCCCGCAGCAGATGAAGCAGGCGCGCCAGCTTGGCTTCACCGGCCAGTTCCTCGGCGGCGACTCCTGGGGCAACCCTGAGCTTATCAAGCTTGGCGGCAAGGTATGCGAGGGAGCGTTCTTCACAACCCATTACGCCCCGGACATCGCCACGCCCAAAGCGCAGGCGTTCATCAAAGCCTACAAGGCCGCCTACGGCAGCACGCCGGACGACGTCGCCGCGCTAACCTACGACTCCTTTGGCCTGCTCTTCCAGGCAATCAAAGCAGGCGGGAAGCTGGATCGCGAGGCTGTACGAACCGCGCTGGCCGCCATCACCTCCTATGACGGTGTGACGGGCACAATGCAGTTCAAAGGCACCGGCGACCCCATCAAGAGCGCGGTGGTTATCCGCATCAGGGATGGCAAGTTCACCTATTATCAGTCAGCGAAGCCGTGAGCCAGTAGATGTATTATCTCCAGCAGGTGCTGAATGCGCTGCAGATTGGCAGCGTCTACGCGCTCATTGCCCTTGGCTATACGATGGTCTACGGCATCCTCACCCTGATCAACTTCGCCCACGGCGATATCTTCATGGTGAGTACATACATCGCGTTCTTCACCGCAACGGCCCTGATTACCCATTTCGTCGGGATGCCGCCCAGCATCGTGTTCGCGCTCACCATCGCGGCGGCGATGCTGGGCACTGCCACGCTCGCGGTGGCCATTGAGCGGTTGGCGTATAGGCCGCTGCGCAGCGCGCCGCGAATGTCGGTGGTTATCACGGCGCTGGGAGTGGGGCTGCTGCTGGAAAACTTCATGGTCGCATTCAAGCCTATCGGCCCCGCGACCCGCGTGCTGCCTCCTCTGATGGAGGAATCCCACATCACCCTCGCCGGGCTTTCGGTCTCCAACCTGCAGATCACTATTATCGTGGTTGCGCTGCTGGCGATGCTGGGCCTTGATTTCCTGGTTCGCAAGACAATGCTGGGGACTGCCATGCGGGCGATCTCATGGGACATCGGCGTTGTGCCGCTGATGGGGGTGCCGGTCGACCGTGTTATCTCGCTGACTTTCGCGCTGGGAGCGGCGGTTGCGGCAATCGGCGGCGTGCTGTATGGCATGGCCTATCCCATCGATCCCTACATGGGCATCCGCATCGGGTGGTGGGCGTTCATTGCCGCAGTGGTGGGTGGGATCGGTAATATCCGTGGAGCTATCCTTGGCGGGCTGTTGCTGGGGTTCGTGGAGATCTTCACGCCGGTGTTCTTGCACTCCTCGTCCTATCGCGACATCGTAGCCTTCTCGCTGCTCCTGCTGCTGCTCATCGTGCGACCCACAGGCATCCTGGGCCGGGTCGCGGGACAGAAGGTGTAGCGGACAATGAAGCGATTTGCTGCGCGATGGTACATACACCTGATTCTCCTGCTGCTCTTCGGGGCTACATTGGCGGTTTCCGTCCGCTCCAACACGGACTCGCCGCTGCTCAACCCCTACATCGAGCTGATCCTGTTCTACATTGGTATCAACATCATCCTGACGGTCAGCCTGAACCTGGTCAATGGGTACATGGGAGAGTTCTCGGTCGGCCATGCGGGCTTCATGGCCATCGGGGCGTACACAGCCGCCGTGCTTACCGTGCAGGTCTTCCCGCGAGACGCCGGGCCGTATCTCTTCCCGGTGGCTCTGCTGGCGGGTGGGGTGGTGGCGGGTATCGCGGGGCTGGTGCTTGCCTTCCCCTCTTTCCGCACCCGTGGCGACTACCTCGCCATCGTCACTCTGGCATTCAACATGATCGTGCGCAACGGCATCGAGAACGTCGAAGCCCTGGGTGGCCCGCGCGGGTATCTGGGCATCGACAAGCTCACAACGCTGGCGTGGGTCTTCATATTCGTGGTCGGGGCGATCTACCTGGCCCGCAACTTCGTCTACTCCAACTTCGGCCGCGGGGTCCTCGCCATCCGGGAAGATGAGACGGCAGCCGGGCTTGTCGGGGTCAACACCCGGCAGGTGAAGGTGATCACATTCGTCTTCTCCGCTTTCCTGGCAGGCGTTGCCGGAGGGCTGTTCGCCCACACCCTGCAGTTCATCAACCCCAAGTCATTCACCATCCTCAAATCGACTGAGATGCTGGTGATGGTTTACCTGGGAGGCGTCGGCAGCCTCGGTGGTTCCATTTTGGGAGCTACGATTTTTACGGTAGTAATGGAGGGTCTTCGGTCTCTTCTCCAATTGCTGAACATTGGCGCGGAGTGGCGGCAGGTTGCCATGCCTCTGCTGCTCATTCTGCTTATGCTTTTCCGCCCGCGCGGGATTATGGGTATGCGGGAGTTCCCATTCCTCGTTCCTCTCAAGGAGCGGTTCCACCGCCGCAAGGGAGCCTTGCTGGAGACTACCATGGAGGAACTGCCGTGAGCTTGCTTTCCATCCGTGGCCTTACCAAAGACTTCGCCGGTCTCCGTGCGGTCTCGGACTTCTCGCTGGAGATGGCCGAGGGCGAACTGGTGGCCGTCATCGGCCCCAATGGCGCGGGCAAGACCACCATCTTCAACCTCATCACCGGCGTCTACCGCCCGACATCGGGAAGCGTGAAGTTCCAGGAACAGGAACTCGTTGGCCTGCCGCCCTATCGCATCGCCAATCTGGGCATTGCCCGGACTTTCCAGAACATCCGCCTGTTCAAGGATCTGTCGGCGCTGGACAACGTGCGCATTGCGCTCTACGGTCTGGCAAAATACCCGGTCTTCGACGCCCTCCTGCGCCTGCCGCGCTTCAACCGGTCCGAGGAGCGTCTGCGGGAGCGCGCCAGGGAACTGCTGGACATATTCAAGCTGGCCGACCTGGCAAGCGCGACGGCCAAATCCCTCCCCTACGGCCAGCAGCGGCGGCTGGAGATGGCACGGGCTCTGGCCCTCGACCCGACCCTTCTCCTGCTCGACGAGCCCGCGGCGGGAATGGACCCGGCGGAGGTCGAAGACCTGATGGAGCGGCTGCTGTGGATACACCGAGAGTTCCACCTCACGATCCTGATGATCGAGCACCGGATGCGCGTGGTGATGGGGATCTCAAAGCACATCAAGGTTCTGGATTTCGGGCAGACCATCGCCGAGGGCGCGCCGGATGAGGTCAGCAGTAACCCGCTGGTCATCGAAGCCTACCTGGGCAAGGAGGCGTCATGAGTTCGATGCTTTCAGTCGACAATCTCCAGGTAGCCTACGGCGGCATCAAGGCGCTGCGCGGGGTTTCGCTGGAGGTGAATGAGGGGGAGATAGTCAGCCTCATCGGCGCGAACGGCGCGGGCAAGTCTACTCTCCTGCGAGCGATCTCCGGCCTCACGCCAATCTCCGGCGGGCAAATAAGCTTCCGCGACACCGACCTCCGCACCGTCCCCGCCCACCGCATAGTAGAGTTGGGCATCGCACACGTGCCGGAGGGGCGGCGGGTCTTCGCCAACCTGACAGTGCTCGAAAACCTGAAGCTCGCCACCTGGACCCGCAAAGACCGGGGCGAGCTACGGGCAGACCACGACCGCATATATGCTCTCTTCCCAAGGCTGGCGGAGCGCCGGAACCAGTTGGCGGGGTCGCTTTCCGGCGGCGAGCAGCAGATGCTGGCGATGGGCCGCGCGCTGATGACCCGTGGCCAACTCCTTCTGCTGGACGAACCCTCAATGGGCCTGGCCCCGGTGCTGGTAAGCGCCATTTTCCAAACGCTTCGCGAGATAAATGCCGCAGGTGTCACTATCCTCCTGGTAGAGCAAAACGCCCGCCAGGCCCTCACGATAGCCAACCGGGGTTACGTCCTGGAAACCGGCGCAATAACCCTATCCGGCCCCGCCCAGGAGCTCTTGATCGACCCACGAGTGAAGGAGGCGTATCTTGGGTACGCGGGGGGGGAACCCCCTCTCCCCGGCCCCGCGGGGAGAGGGCTGGGGTGAGGGGAAGCAACAAGCCTTGCGGGATAGTACTCACCCAGACGGAACTGAGTCCGTTGGCAGTATGAGAAGCTTTCCATTATACTAGATATGCCGTCCGGCGACTTCCAAAGGCTATGGGCCATAGGCCATAGGCCGAAAACCGAGGTTTTCATGAACTGCTACAAACGCGTTCCTTTGATCGAACGATACCGCGAGTTTCTGCCGCTTACCGACAAGACACCCATCGTGTCGCTGCTGGAGGGTTACACGCCTCTGGTGCGGGTGGATCGGCTTGCGGCTAAGATCAGCGACAAGATCACCCTTTATGTGAAGTTCGAGGGTATGAACCCCACCGGCAGCTTCAAGGACCGTGGTATGACCATGGCCATGAGCAAGGCTATCGAGGCCGGGAGTAAGGCTACTATCTGCGCCTCCACCGGCAACACCGCCGCATCCGCCGCCGCATATTCCGCACGGGCGGGGATTGTGTGCGCGGTCATTTTGCCCAGGGGCGAGGTGGCGCTGGGGAAGGTGAGCCAGTCGATGATGCACGGGGCGAAGGTTATCGCCGTTGACGGCAACTTCGACGATGCCCTGCGAATCGTCCGCGAGATCACCGACACCTATCCCATCACCCTGGTCAACTCCCTCAACCCATACCGGATCGAGGGCCAGAAGACCGGCGCGTTTGAGATTTGCGATGACCTTGGCGCGCCTCCGACCTACCACGCCATACCGGTCGGGAATGCGGGCAATATCACCGCCTACTGGGCCGGATACAAGGCATATAAAGAAGCCGGGAAGATCGACCGTCTGCCGACTATGCTGGGCTTCCAGGCCTCCAACTCGGCGCCGATTGTTGACGGACGCCCGATCCCAGAGCCGCAGACCATCGCCACCGCCATCCGCATCGGCAATCCGGCAAGCTGGAAACAGGCCGAGGCTGCGCGGGAT
>CAZTAO010000047.1:0-38044 GCA_964611645.1 uncultured bacterium
AAAAGACAATCAAGGCCACCCACCCTGACAGCGTCGCCGGGCTGCTGAACACGGGGTGGGGGAAGTAGGATTCTGCTCCCTCCCCTCGCAGGGGAGGGCTGGGGAGAGGTTCTCCTAACGTAGCATCTCGCAGAACTGTCAGGTGATAAGAACCGCCCCCTAACCCCCTCCTGGCGAGGAGGGGGAAGTCTGTATTGGAGGGCGCCATGTTCATCGACATTCACGGCCACGCATACAAGCACTACGGCATAATGCAGGACGGGACCACCCATTTCCCGACCCCGGAGCAGCTTATCAAGCGCTACGATGAGCTGGACATCGACCGGGCGTGCCTGCTGCCGCTGATTGGGCCGGAGGTGTATCTGCCGGAGTCCAATGAGGAGATACTGGAGATTGTGGAGGAGTATCCGGAGCGGTTCATCGCGTTCTGCAACGTGGACCCCCGCGCGCTCACCAACTCCCCGGACGCTCCGCTGGACTATGTGCTGGGTTGGTACCGGGACAAGGGCTGCAAGGGGGTGGGCGAGGTGATGCCTAACCTGCCGTTCCTCGACCCGCGCGTCCAGAACCTCTTCAAGCACACCGAGGCGGTCGGCCTGCCTCTGACATTCGACATATCCACAGCCATCGGCGGGAACTACGGCCTCTACGACGAACCCGGCCTGCCGCAGCTCGAAGCCAGCCTGAAGAGCTTCCCCAAGCTCAATATCCTCGGCCACGGGCCTGCATTCTGGGCGGAGATGGGAACTCTGGACAACGAATCGGACCGCGCCGGCTACCCAAGCTACCCCATCCGGGCAGAGGGAGCCGTCCCCAAACTCCTGCGCCGATACCCGAACATGTGGGGCGACCTGTCCGCCGGCAGCGGATACAACGCCCTCGCCAGAGACCCCGACCACGCCGCCCAATTCCTCACCGAGTTCCAGGACAAGCTCCTATTCGGCACCGACATCTGCTACGCCACCCAGCTCGCGCCGATAGTGGACTTCCTGATAGATATGCGAGATTCGGGCAGGATCAGCGGCGAGGCGTTCGAGAAGATAGCGAGGGGGAACGCGGTGGGGCTGCTGGGGCTCGACTGATTGCCGGAGGGTTTGATAGTCTGATCGCGGGCCTGGTTTCGACTCCGCTCAACCAGCGACAACCCGTTCGTTGAGCGGAGTCGAAACGAACTCTCGCAAACGAAGGGAATAGTTACGGGTCACGAGTTCAGAGTTGAAGGAGAGGACTATGCGGACGTTGTTTATGGTGGTGGGGATTGTTGCGGTGATTGTTGGATTACAGGGAAGGAGTATTTGTGCTATGGAATCGGGAAAGACGCCTGCGGGGGCTTGGAAGGACCAGGCGGTCCGCCAGATGAACGGGAGCGGAAAGGAACGAACGCGACCGGGGAAGACGCAGATTGTCAGCGAGCCGTGGAACCGGGTTGCGGCGGTGCCTTACATCGTGTATATGCCGGAGAAGAATCGTCTGCTGATGCTGATGTCCTGTGACTATCCTCACCGACCGATGGTGTCCCACAGCGACGACCTCGGGGCTTCGTGGAGCGAGCCTCGGTTGGTGTACGACTCCGACGTCTCTGATGGCGTGCACCACGTCGCTGTCAGCCTTACTTACCTGAGCGGGGGCAAGGCGCTGATGAGCGTGGAGGGCAAGACAAAGCGCTATTTGACTTCGGACTACGGCGAGACCTGGGCGGAGCTGTCCGGAGTGGACCCGTGCCCGAATGGTACGCCCTGGTATCAGTGGGACCAGTATCTGGTGGATCGGGACAAGAAGACCGGCAAAGTCACCCGTGTTGCCGAGACAGGCTACAGCTACGACACACAACCCCCCGTGTCACAGGGATACATCCGGTTCAGCAAAGACGAGGGGCGCACGTGGAGCAAGGGGATCACGGTGCCGCAGTGGAAGGGGGTCAACGAGGTCGCGCTTGGCCGCGCGAATAACGGCGACATGATCGCGGCGTGCCGGACCGATGAGCCGGAGAAATACAGGAAGATGAACCTGGATCACTTCAGCAGCCTTGGGGTATCGGTGTCCAAGGACAACGGCAGCACTTGGTCCGAGCTGAAGATGCTCTATGAGTTTGGCAGAATGCACCCCAGCCTCGTGACGCTTCCCAACGGCGACATCGTGATGACATACGTGGTCCGCAGGGGTTATACCGATGATTCAGAGGGCTACCTGCGGTTTGGAATCGAGGCCGTTGTGAGCCGGGACAACGGCCGCACCTGGGACCTTGACCACAAGTACATCCTGGCCACATGGTCCAGCAATCGAAAAGGGCCGGACGCGTGGTGGGGCAGTTCGCAATCGACATCATCGGTCCTGCTTCCCGACGGCTCGATCCTGACTGCATTCGGGACAGGCTACCGGAGCCAGCCCGTCCCTGCCGATAAGATGCCGGGCAAGCCGCAACTCCCGTCCCCGCGAGACATCGGTCTGGTGAGCTGGAAGCCCGACAGCAAAGTGGGCCTGAGCGCTGACACAACAATCTCCAATGCGCCGTACGACTCAGAACTGCGTAACCTGTTTGATCCAACGCCGACTGGGCGATTGTAGGGGAGATTGGCAAGAACGGTAACTTGCAGTGTCTTTCGGGATCTGAGGCGCGGGCAAGAGCCTCCCAACCGCTCCGGGAATCCCGAAACAACAGAACAACAAAAGGCCCGGGGACGGAATCCCCGGGCCATCTTGATATTGGTCTCTTTGTAGCCGCGTCCGTTGGGCGCGGTCCGCTAGTTTACCTTCTGCTCTGTCTTCTGCTTGTCCTGGTTTCTGTCATTCCCACGCGGCTTGTCTTGCTGCTTTGCCGGAGGGTCCTGCTTTTTGGGTGTGATCACCGCAGGCGGCTGGTTTCTGTCGTTCCTGGGTGCTGGTGTTACTGTTCCACGGCCGCTGTTGGCTCCGAATGGGCCGCCCTGTGTGGTCGGGCTCCAAGTTGAGCCGCCGCCGCGTCTAGGTTCGGTGGGCGGAGTGTCGGGAAGTCGTCGATTGACGTTTCCACCATTCCCACCGTTGCCGTTGTTGCCACCGTTGGCCCCAAAGGGTCCGCCCTGGGTGGTTGGGCTCCAGGTTGTGCCGCCGCCGCGTCTGGGTTCGGTGGTCGGAGTGTCGGGAAGTCGTTTGTTTATGTTCCCGCCCTGACCATTACCCTGGCCGCCGCGCTGGCCCGGTTCGATGGGTCTAGTTTCAGGAATCCATCTGTCCCCACCGGCTTCCTGGTCGCCCGGTCGCACTTTCGGAGGTTTCCAAGAGTCGCCACCAGGCCTTCCCTGCCCGGGAGTTACGCCCGGGGTCCTCTCATTGCGGCCTTTACCGTCGCCGGGATTTACCGCAGGCGGCTTCTGGTTGTAGTCGTTGTCACCCGGGTTCACCTTTGGGATGTCTTGCCCAGGGATGCCCGGCAGTCGCTCATTGCGGCCTTTGCCCTCGCCCGGTTTGGTCGCGGGTGGTCTCTGGTTGTCGCCATCGCCCGGCTTCACTTTCGGAATGTCCTGTCCGGGAATGCCCGGCAGTCGCTCGTTGCGGCCTCCGCCATTTCCACCAGGCCTGTCTCCGGGCCGACCATTGCCGATCTTGTCGCTGGGCCGACCGTTACCGGGAGTGCCACCGCGTTCCCAGCCGCCAGGGGTGCGCCTGTAACCGTCGTTGTTCCAGTCGTCCCGGTCCCTTGCGGGCGGCTGATACCGGTTACGGGGACGAGGCTTTTCGGCGTTGCGCCCGGAGTTCTTGCCCCAGCCGTAGATGTTGTAGTCGCGTTCACGGAACCTGGTATGGATCCTGTGGCTGCGTCTGTAGCGGTAGTCGGGATCGTAGTCGTTATAACCAAGCGGTCCAAACCAGCTCTGGAACCCGCTACCCCAGCCGTAGCCGCAGTTGAACCAGTCCGGGGAGAAGCCCAGGCCGAAGCTCCAGCATCCTGTCCTTATGACGAATACCGCGCCATAGCCCCAGGTGATCGGTCGGGGGCAGGCTATTCTGCGGTAATGGCCGCGATACCTGTGACCGGTTCCCCACACCACGGTCGGGCCGTGAACATAGTAACCCATGTAGCCGGGGTAGTATCCGCAATAGACCCGGTCGCTGGTGTACTTGGTGATATATACATACTTCACGTTGTAGACAGGGCTGCTCGGAGGGATCCTCAGGATCTCGTCCGGGATCGATGTTGCCACGCGCCACGTGCCGGATGGGGAATTGGCAACATACCAGACTCCCTCGTCGCAGCAGTAGTATCTGCCATCTACCCGAATCACCTGGTAAGGCGTGTTGTCGGCCCAATATGCCCTGGTGCCGTCGATCCTCACGAACACCGGGTCGCCGTCGTAGGTGACCTCAGGCCCCGGGGCGTTTCTGTAGATGACCGAGTCCTGGGGTATCTCGGCGTCCGCCAGTGCTTGATCAGCCTCCGAGGTCCCGGCAACGCTGGTCAGCACGCGCGCTCTGGGCGAATCCGACGGTATCTTGCTGAAGTCGTCCGGCAGTCTGTTCGCATCGACGTAGCTCCACGGCCCGTCCAGCGATTTGGAGTAGTACCACCTACCTGACAGCAGGACGAATGTATAGCCGCTGTCCTGTTCGTAGAAGACATCTCTGTCGGTGTTATCCATATAGGAGAGGTTGGTGCCGGATATCTTTGTGTAGCTGGCCTCGCCCGTGCTGGAGATCAGCTCGGCGGGCTCCGTGCTCACAATGATGCTCGGCGGCAGATCGTATTCCGCGCCGGAGTCTGCCTGGTCCGCTCCTGCCTCTTTCCGCGCCAACTTCTGCTGCTTCAGCACTTCGGTTGGCGGGTCTGATATCGGTTTCCAGTTGGTGGAGGTCACTCCGGGCGCCCAGTACCAGTAACCGCCTCCGTAGAGGTAGTCGCGGTTGGTGGTGGAGTCGTGGACTATGAAGAACGGGCTGTTCACCACGCGCGCCAGAGTAGTCCCGATAATCGGCCGCAGCACGGGCGGGCCATCTATAGTCACCAGCACCGCCGCATAATCCACATAGATTATCTTTGGCGGGTCCATATTGAGGTCCTGCTGTTGGCACTGAGCGCTCGCGGCGAAACCGAGAGTGAGAAGTGCGCACAGGAATAGCTTGAAATAGGTGTTCATGGCAGTCTCCTTGCCCGCATACAGCCGATGGACTCATAATCGCGTCCATGTATATTAGACGAAGGTACCAAGGCAAAGTACCCGGTTGTGGGCGAAGGATTTTCTGGGTGTGGCAGGAATGGTCCGCCTTCCAGCTACCGCGACTTCGGCTGATCATCCAGAATCCACCATCGTACGAACTGCACGGAGGTATTGAAGAAACCGCGTTTGGAGTCTGCAGGGGCATGGTTCACCACCACCAGCCAGTCGCTGGGGCTGGCTTCTATCCACTGGCCGCCGCCGTAGTAGACCAGCACGTGACCCCTGCCTGCAACGGCGATGTCTCCGACTTTGAGCTTGGAAGTATCGTAACCGGCAAGCTTCTTCGCGCTGCCGATGACCCGCGTGTAGCCGAACCTGCTGTCGCTGAGGTCGCTCGCGCTCACATCCCGCCACCAGAACCCCCACAAGGTCCGCCCAAGCAGCCGGGGATTGCCGGTTCTCATCCCCTCCCGAAGCATAGCCTGCCAAAGCGCGGTCCGAGCCAACCCGGAGCAGTCCACCCCCCACCTGGTCTCCCCGCCCCAAACATAAGGCGCGCCCACAAACCCGCCAAGCTGCCGCTGGTATTCATTGCGCAGGGAGTCGACATCCACGGGTCCTGAACCAATTACCGGCCAGACCAAGACCAGCAGCGCAACTATCAGCACCACTGGAACCAACACAATCCGCCGCCGAGCAATGAGCCTGCCCAGGAAATACAAGCCACTGAACAAGGCAAAGAGTATAGTAACCACCACCAGCATCCGCACTTCCGCGAACATCGGGATGAACCGGACAGCCAGCACTGACATGATCAGCAGGCCCCCGAGCGCCCAGAGGATCACCCGCGGAAAGCGTAGGGTTTGGCAGAATGGTCTATGGTTGGGTTTGGTCATTGGGCGGCTCTCCTGTTAGTGCCAGTTTGGTGTCAGTAGGTATAACGTAAGTTGAGGGGGAGAAGTTGCATGCTCAAAGCAGATCATCCGACCAATCCCGCCGGACGTCTGACTTCAACCGTTGACGAGTACGAGAACTCGCACGGGGACTTGCTGCCGGCGGTGAGGAATGTGTTTACGGCGCAGCTTCATCCATTGCTTGGAAGAACTTATCCACCTGCTCTCTCAGGACTTCGGGATTCGCGCCAAAGTAGTCGCAGAACGAATCAAGAGTAGTCTCTGTACGAACAAACTCTCCTTCCGAAACGAGAGTGTCTGCGCCAATCTCGAATGCCGGCATCATTTCAATCTCGGTATGGGCGCCGAGGAATCCGATCTGAAACGGACGATCCATGTACCGGATCAGATCGTCTGGCGTCGGGCGGTCGGAACTCCAGAGAGCATATGCCGGAAGTCTGTGGACGACAGTCGTTCCGCCCAGCCGATAAGGACAACTAATGCGCACATAGCGTTGGTCTAGGAAGAACTCCAAGGCCGAGGCATCGGTCACATAGACGCCGAATGTGCGCCCCGGTAGTGAATAGGTTAGGGCGTTAAGCACACAGGGCACGATAGTCTTCGATGAGACGTCGATGCCCATCTGCGTCTGCAGTATATCTGGATATTCCATCAGTGCGTCTGCTAGTCTCTTGACCTGGCTGATATTCGATCTTGCTTCTTTCATACAGTAATAGGCCGGAATCGGTTCCCCGTTCGAAAGACCATTGTTCTTGCACTCGAAAAGGAAGACGTACCCATTCCAGTCCAGCACCACATCATAGTCGTACTCCTCTCCATTTCGATGAACGGTAAACCCCTTGGCATTCAGCCCCCTGCTCTGTAGGATCTTCAGGACATCACGCTCAAATGCCTTGCCCTTGCGTGTCAGAGGTACGCGCAGACACGCAAGTCTCGAAAGCACCACTCTGGCGATACACATTGAATGTAAGGCTGGTCCGAAAACCAAAAGAGATCCATCGGCCGTCTTCATCAGAGGCGTATCAAATAGATCCTTGCTATTCGCGTCTAGAGCGGCCGCATCAACGAAAACTCCAGCCGATGCAGTTGAAAGGCCACACGTAGTTAGGATATCGATGATTTGAGCCAGATCCACCGTAAAGACTTCACCTGCCACAGCCGAGGATAGTTCTGCTCGTTCCTTGGCCAACTGTTGTAGAACTGCATAGCCACGAACCCACTCCGTGAGACGTAATCCACACAGCGTTTCACGATCCTTTTCGACTTCGTAACTCAAAGCCTGCGAGAGAGTCACGAGAGCCCATATCTCGTCGACAGTCACATAATCGTCGGGTGCCAGCCGCGCAGTGGAATGAACTCCAATAACGACATCGGCTGCAGGGGTTTCAAATACGATGCGGGCATACACCTGACCAATCATATCATTGAGACGTTCATTCGCCGCATAGTCGAAGAATTCTTCGCGTGGTGGGTCGTAGGTCAGGAGACGCGGGGCGGCATTCTCCTTATTGTTTGTTCTGAGCGCTCCTCCCAAATAGCGCAGTCTCTCTTCTATCCGCTGCCATCGTTGCCATAGAATCGCTAGCATCGAGATTGAACCGGCCTTAAAAACATCCGATTCGGAAACCTGCGGAAGTAGCGGCAGCACGACATGATCATTCCGGTCAAACCAGCCGTTCTTATGGGCCTCCATTTTCAGGCTTGTCGTAAGGGCTCCGACAATAGCCTGAAACATCGAATCGGGTGAGCGTCGGTTTCCATCTTCCGTTTCAACGAGTGTGTATTGCGGTAGGTGTAGCCCCTCTCTCGACTCAATTTCCCCAACTAGTCCGCGTATCGTGTACTGGCACAGATCGACTGCGCGCGCTATGTACGCTGCGACTCTTGTTGGCGGTGGCAGTCTGTAGGCCGCGCACTTGTCTAGTGCCTTGAGTATCCATCTGTAACCCTGTTCGATTTGCTCAATCGTTCTCGTTTCCTCCCACAGCATTTCCTCAGCCTCGTCACCGATGGTGCTTTCGGCAAAAGAGGCCAATGACTGTAGAAACACGTCACGTGATCTCTCCTTGGCAGGATCTGGATAGCGAAATATCAGATTGTTCGTCCGCCGAAGATGCCCTAGCAAGGCTAGGTAACCCTGGCGATCGAGACCCACGTCGCTGAGGTGACGGCACAGCGAAGGCCAGTCAAGATTCTGAATGGCCTTCCTGACTATGCTTTCTTTCAGCCTCATTCTACGACCACTCGCACAGATGTTCCCACCTTGGACTGTAGGCTTAGTGGAAGTCCACTAGCCTAAGGTCTGCCCGCAGTATACCACCCCACTCAGGCTTCCGCAAACCTTGCCCTCAAACCATCCAACTAATGCTCCAGCCACCTCACCAACTCCTCCTCCGTCCCTTCAGATATCAGCTTCTGCAACTTCGGGTCTTTGACTTCGTCGAAGGTCTTCACGCCCAGCTTCTCTCGGACCATCATTGCGAGGTTGGCGGTTTGGGAGGCTTCTCTTATCTGCTCCCAGATGAGCGAACTTACAGGGCCGTGGCGGGATTGGATTGCGCCCATTGTGGAGGCGTCGGGTAGGTGCTCGTAGGCGGTGTCCCATTGGTCGCGCCAGGGGTAGTTGAGGGCGAAGAACGCTACCCCCACGCAGTTGCCCAGTTGCGAGGGGACTGTGCGTATGCCCGGGTCGCCTGCTGTTTTGTCCCACAGGCACGGGGTGCTGTACCATATCCACGGCTTGGGCCGGAAGATCGCCTGCTTCTCCGGGTTGCCCCAATATGGCGCGAAAACGTGCTTGGAATACGGGCACCAGAAGTCGCAGTATGGGGCCAGCACCTGGAATGTAGCAAGCTCGGCGGCTTCGCTGGGGTTGAAGCTGACTCGCACATTCGGGTCAGCCGCGTGGAGGGCCTTGGCGGGCTCGATGTATCCCTTTAGCTGCTCCTCGGTTGTCCCCCCCGGCTCGTCCGCAATGGCAACGAAGTAGTCTGAGTAATCCAACCCCAGCGACTTAAGATGGGCCACCCACTTGTCCGCGCCGGTGGTTCCGCCCCAGCCCAGGCGCAGCATCTTGATACCCCATTTCCTCATGTCCGCCTTGCTCATCTCGCCCGGCCAGACGTTCATCCCGTGCTCCACGAAGTCCCGCAGGTAAGCCTCGCCCTCGTGAGAGCCTGTGTAGCCATCCACCAGTACAGGCTGCTTTGGATTCGGGGCGACTTTGGATACCCGGATATTCAGCGCGACAGTGTGCTCCGGCACTCCCTTGCCTTGCATCTTCACCTTTGCCACATAATCTCCGGCGGGTACGCCTTTGGTATTGATCGTCAGCCAGACTCCGGCAACATTGAGCGGCGGGACGGTGATGTTTGGCCGCCGAAGCAGGAAGAACGGGGTCCAGGTCTGGCGGTCTGATCCATAGGGTATGAAGCCCTCCACCCTCCATGTGACCGCATTGGGGAACGAGCCGTTCTTGCCTTTGAGCGGGCCGGGGGTGACGGTGAGGGTGATGGGGTTGTCCGTCAGGTTTCGCAGGCCGACCTGCACCGCCTTAACTGCCTCTCGCGGAACCAGCATGGTCTTTCCTTTAACGGGTTTCGTGGGCCACGCTGTAGCTCCCCAGACCTCCTGAGAAAGCCGCGAAAAGGGATTGTCCGATAGCCAGACCAGCAGCTTGTCGGTCTTTGAGGCTCCTGACTGTGCTGCCTTCTTGCGGTACATGTCCATTGTCCACGGCGGGCGCACCGTGCCCGACGGGACTATCTTCGGGTCGTCCACCAGGAAGAGCGTAAAGATGTTGCGATAGGTGCCGCCGTATCCGGAGCCGTCCAGGGTGAACTCAACCTTCACCTTGCCTGGCTTGTTCACTGTGACTTCGCCCATCTTAATCCAGACGCTGGGAATCAGACCTGCGTGGTGGTAGGTGAACTGCTCCTTGCCATCGACATGCGCTTTTCCGAACCACGGCGCGGTGTAGCTGAGATTGGTCCCGCTGGAGAGCACCCACATCGAATACTTCCCCGGCGCCTCGACGGGCACATTCGTAGCCACAGTTCCCCCGGGAGTACCCCAACTAGCCGAAAGCCCTCCCGGGCCGCCGTACCAACCGCCATACTTGGTGAAAGGGCCTTTGGGGTCGTAGTCTCCGCCCGGCCTCAGCCCCTCGATGTTCCCGCCAACATCGTGCCACACGTAGCGGTAACCCAGCGGCTTCCGGCTGATGTCGGCATTGAGAACGCTGATCTGCCGCCGCGCTCGGACCGGGTTGGCGACCATGTTCCAGGCCTCATTGAACACAACCTGCCGCTCGGAGGCGCGGTAATCCGGGACAGCGGTCTCACTGTATTCTTTGTGTGATAGCCCATCGATAATGCCCTGCTGGAACTCACGGCTGAGGGCGAAGAGCCTGGGGTTAGCCAGCCTGTCTTCCCACGAAAGTGGCCGAACCTGCCACCATTTCCAGCTTGCCACGTCGGATGCGGGCAGGGGAGCGTACGATGTCCACTGCGCTCCAATTGGCTTCTTGGAATCTCTTATGGTCTTGCGAACCTCGGCATCCGGAGGATCGGCCCAGATGCGGTCGGTGAGGTAGAAGCAGTCGACCGACCGGGAATCGTATCCTCCACCCCCATGCCACCACCGCACCACGTGCCCTATCTTGATGCTCAGGCTGCCTGCGGGGAGATCGACCAGCATGTCCTTCCACGCCGGTCCATCCTTCTCGGCGGGCATATCGTAGAACTCCTCATACTGGCATATCGGCCCAAGCCTTTCCAGGCCGGTGCGGTATATCTTGATGAATGTGACCCCATTGCGCCCCGGCCCGGCGCGATACTGCACCCACAGCCGGTAAAGCCCCGCGCGCGGCACGATGAGCGGAATTGTGGCGGTGGGGCCATTGTCTCCCGCGCCGCTGGTGATGCTGTCGCTGCCAGCAGTCCAACCGCCAAGCTGCTCTTTGCTCAGAAGTTCCAATTCGATAAGAGTGCTCACCATCTTGGACGGCGGCTTGAGCTTGGCAGCGGGAAGTACTTTGTCCGGCGTTAGCTTCGATTGCTTAAGGTAATTGTGAAACTGGTTGATCGTGTCCCCTCGATGGCCCAGATGCCAGAGGGTCATTCCCAGCGAATACCGCGCCCCCAGCGGCTCGTCCACCACAGCTGCGGCGCGCAATGAGCCCGTCCCAATGAAGATCAAGGCAAACAACAGACATACAGCAGGCAATCTCGCGTACCTCATCAGTTCTCCTCCTTCTCCCGACCCATCCACTCCGCTATTTCGGCAGCAGAATGAAGTCTGCCTCCTTGAGGTCCGTGACGAAAGTAACTTTGCCCTCGCAAAACCTCCATGGAATGGACTTCTGCAGACTGACGGATCGCACCTGAGAAGGCGACTGCGGCATCTTCACGCTTACTGTGAGTTTCTTCATCGGACGGTTGCTCCAGTTGACCAGCGTCACCACGGTGCCGGCACTGCTATCTTTCACTGTCGCCTCAACACCGGTCTGCGTGACAACCTCCGGCTCAATCTCGACCGCGTGTACGCCGCTCAGAACCAAGTCCGTGGCGGCTGATTCGAAGCCAACCGGATACTGGACAGCGCGATTCCCGCCGCGTGCCCACGGTTGAGTCTTCAATCCCGTGCGAATCCAGGAATGGCCGGCAAGAGTGCCTACCGCGTATGCTCTGCCCTTGCCGTGCGAGCGCACCGTGACCGCTGCGCTGCCGTCTTTCCAGGCTCCAATTACCTTCGCATCATCCACGACAAGCGGCTGCCGCATACCAATGGCAGGAACTACCCGGCCGCCTATGGATATGTCATCTATCTTCGCGGCCAACGGTAGTTCGAGCAGCGTCCGAAGCGCCACGGCATTCTTCTCCAATCCGGCGCTCTGGAGTCCAAGAAGCTTCATCATCGCCGGCTCCGGTTCGCCAAACTGGTTGAGGCGCCCCAGACCGGCGGTAGCGTACAGAACGCCGCCTGATTGCACCCATTCGTCAAGCTTCCCAACGGCCCGACTATCTATCCACTCACCCGCGAAGTAGACAACATCGTATCTTGCGAGCGCATTACCCTCAGCTATGTCGTCCTCGGTAATCAGGTCCACCGGATACTGCGCCTGGCGAAGCGCCATGTACAGATACTGCTGATCCTTGCGGCACAGGGTTTGCGGGATTGTGTCCGGAGCGTTCTGGCAAGTGCGCGCGAAAGGATCCTGATCTTTGGATACCACAAGACGAGACTCGTTGAAATCGGTGGCCCTGGACAGGACAACTGCCACCCTCGCGGGGCGGAGCTTGCCACCCACCAGGTACTTCTCTGCCTCGGCGGCCTGGTAGATGGCGTCATGGATAGCCCGGAATGAGTTCGGGTAGCTCCAGGAGACATAGTTTTCTGTGAACTCCTCAGCGGGAGCTAGGCAGAAGTTGTCGATATCACGCGCGCCTGCCCCCAATGCAAAGATCATGTTCTTCCGCAGGACGTCGGCGGTCTGCCCGGGGGAGTGTGGCATCACGTAGAAGTGGATCGGCTGGTTGTTGTACTTCACGGCGCATTGCATCTGCGCGAACATCCAGGAAATGGTCTGTGGGAACTCCGGCATGCTGAAGATGTAGTCCTCGGTCCAGAACATGTTCATTCCGTTGTATTTGAACAGGTCCACCCATTGGGAAATGGAACCATAGTATGACGGCAAACCGTGCGGCGAGAAGTTCGCTCCGGTGAATACCTGCGGACCGACAACCTCCTGAGCTACCTCGGTGAGATGGCGGAAGTGGGCAAATAGCTCGCGCTGCTCAAATAGCGCGGAGTACCAGACCGCTCGCGCGTTGCCATCACGTGTCGGGATGGCTGTTTCGATTTCCTGCCCCAGGTCCGCGGAACTGATCCCTTGATCCTTGATCCAGACGCGATATTTCGCCTGCACACTCGTGTCCGAGAAGTCCATGGAGCCCAGGCTGATCTCATCGCCAAAACTGACGAGCCGGATGCGCGACTTGTCCTCACTCTTTCCCAGGTTGCGAATTTTCTCCTCGGTGATCCCGTGGTGGTAGGCAATGATGTCGGGCCGAACGTGGTCGTACCTGTCGGGGAGAACTGTATTGTATCCCAGCGCATCCTTTAGTTCATCGATAGAGAGATGTCCGTAGAACGCCAGTTCTCTTGGCTTCTTTCCGCCGTTAGCTTTCGTCCAGGTCTTGCTTCTGTCGATGATTTCATGCGCGAGTTCTTTCTGAGAGCGCACTCGAAGTCGCGGCTGCCACGTGATCTCTTTGGGAATGACGATGGCCTCCCCGTTGCTGATGGCAAGTTTCCCGACTATCCGCCTGCCATTGGCGTCTGTAGACACCTGCACATCCAGCTTGTCGGCTCCCTCCAATCTCAACCAGAGGCCTTCGTCGTGGACAAGCCGGCAGAATGGCCCGATGTTGAACCACTCGCTCCAGCTTCCAGGGTCAACCGGCTTCTCGGGGAAACTGGCCTCCCGGCCGCCGTAGTTCGGCTGGAAATGGCCGGTGACCTTTCTGACAAGGAGCTTGCCGGGGGTTTTGGATGTATTCCGGAAACGCATATACAGCCGGGTCGCGTCCAGCGCCTCGTTAGCAAAAGGAGTGCCCGCTGAGCCGGGGTACCCATCGTACTTGTCCTCGGGGCTTGTCGTCAGGAGCACGAAGTCGACAAACCTGTCTCCCGCCGGGGCGGCATTCGCCACGGTGGCAAGGCGCACCTCGGCGGTTCCGACCTTGAGTTCCACCAGGTCTTCAGGCGACTCGGCTGCGTCGTGGTCGACTCCCCACGGCCACCATATCTGCTTACCGACTGCAGAGAAACTCCACATCTTCCGGGCATCGAGCGAACCGTAGACGTGGGAGAAGACGGTTTTGCCGCCCTGGATAATCTCTATCTTGTGGAGGTAGTTGAAGTATGGAGGCGATTGGTACTTGCTCCAGACGCGATACTCGCCTGCTGTGGCTACGTGGATTGTCTGCGTCGCCACAGAGTCTTTGCTGTCGCTGGGAGCGCCCAGGCACGCCCCGTGTGTCATCCACATCCCACCATACGTGTGGCTCGCGTAGCTGTCGTCCTGGCGCGTGAGTTTCCAGCCATTCTTGTCCAGAGGTCTGAAGCGTTCCCCTTCAGCTACGATTATGCTCGTTGGAAGAGTGCTGGATACGACAGTCTGTTGGCAGAACCCTGCGCCCTGCAAAGTGATCGACAGCGCTATAACGCAAAGGAGCACGCATTCTTGTCTTCTCAAACCTGTTACTACCTCCACAGTGACCTCAATAGGAAGCGCAAAACCTAGTCGCCAGATGATATCACACTCAGCTACCCCGAGCCAACTCTATTCGGCGGAGTAGCGTTTCTTCGCCCGCGCCAAGGATTTTCGACTACCAGCGGAGGCGTGTTCGAGCCGGGCGATCTGCACGTCGAAGTTGTGGCCGAGCCACTCATCGAAGTGCTCACCGGCATTGCGCCGGCCAAAATGCCGTTTCACCTCACTCCGCAGTACTTTCAACGCCTTTGTCAGGCGCGCCTGATCCTCCAACCGACGCTGCCATTCAGCAGTTACCGGACGGCCAGCCGAACGAAAGTGATCCACCTCCAGCACGGCAAAATCGACCTGTCGGTGCAGAGAGAGTGTGTTCACCATCAACTGCAGACTCTTCCACTCGTGTTGATGGGCTGTGAGCCGAGGGGCGAGTTCTTCCATCTCAATCACCAGCGTGTCTTCGATAGACCAATCCGCTCGGCACCGGCCCAGCTTCGCCAGAAGGAGTTCCAGTGTCTCGCGTGGGATGCCAGGGAAGAATGCTTCGGGCCGAGCGCCCATGGTTTCCGTCAGCACTGTGATTGCTGGCCAGGTCAGGTCGATGTCGAAGTTTGGTGCGCAGAAGGTATTACCGCGCGCCCACGAGGTGCCAATTAGTCCCATCTGCCCAGTGCGTTGGATCGCTGCTGACCATCCGCGGATGTTTGCGTACAAGTGACGGTAGTCAGGCAGCACGGAGCCGTGTGCGCTGGAGCGAATGGCGGCAGCCCCGATCACACGGAAGCCTAGCTTCGCCCAGATATCCACCTGGAAGAAGCTGTCAATCTCCCGCTCGTGCAGGTAGGGAGCGATAAGCTTTCGCGCCTCCGCGGGCAAGTCCTCGAAGTAATGGGTACACTTGTCGATAGCGGGCGCTGCCGGATTTTCCGGTTGATCGAGCCATGCTTTGCTGATGCGCCGGCCCAACATGCGCCCAGCGGTTCCGCGCTCTCCCTTTGAGGCGTAGTCCCACAGGCAAAGGACCACGCGGTCCTTAATGTCATCGAATCGACCGGGCATAAAGTGGTCTTCCAGCATGTCCGACCAGATGATCCCCGTCTTGCCCGCTGCATCCACCACGTCGAGCAGTTCATTCAGCCACTCCACGAACAAGTCCAATACCGGAAGTCCCAAACGCTTCGCCGCCACATGCAGGCCGCTGGCTTCGTCCATGCCCAGATGCACGTAACGACTCTCCGGGTGGGCGGACAACACCTGCCGAAGCATCTCCTTCACCAGGGCCTTGCCCTTTGAATCGGTCAGACACACGGTATTGGGGTAAGTCCTATCCTCTGCGTGTTCTGCATATGTATTCCAGCGCAGCAGGTATTCCAAGTGTCCCAGGCACTGCTGCAGTGGGATGATCTCGATCCCATGTTTCGCTGCCTCTGCTTGGAAGCGTTTCAGTGTTTCCATACTCCAAGCAGAGCTCCTGTCGAATGCGACATCGATCCCCTCGAATGGAAATACGTCCTCGTACTCCACCAAAACCGCGTTGACCTTCTGCGCCGCCAAGTCCCGCATCAACTCGGGAATGTAGGCGGGCTTGAATACGACCCCTTTGAGGTCAAGATGGACGCCTATGATAGGCTGAGCGTTTGTCAATTGCCATTCCCCCTGAAGCACCGTTATGACTCTGGCTCCGGCATTCACACGAGCAGCGATGTCAACACAGCCAGTTGCAAGGCGGCGTCACTTCGCCTTCCTAGCCACTCTGCCGGTGCAGATAACAATATGGACTGCTGTGCATTATTCCCCGCTCGTTCAGTTGAACGGTAACAGAAGCACATTCCATGAGGAGTGCGAGGTCCCGGCTGTCGGGACGCGTGGGACATGTGCGGCGGATGGCGGCCTCCTTGGTCGCCAGCACAAGGCGAATAGGTGTGTTAGCCGAGGCCTTGCCGAGGAGAATCGGCTCGCGTATCGCCTGCCTGGTAATGGCTTTGGGCCACACGGCCGGACTTGATACAGCCGCACCAAGGATCTCTCGCCACTGGGCGAACAGAGAACCAGCAATCTGCGCTGCCGTCAGAACTGGGATCGATTCCCAGCAGGCTCTCCGCTTGTGGCGGCGCGTTGCACAACGTAACGCGTTCTCCGGGCATCCAAAGCCTTCGAAGCGTCTATACCAAGTCGTCGCCGGATTCTTCCAGCCACTTGTAAAGCACCCGGTTGGACTCCCAATCGAGATCCATCATGCATGTGCCGCAGACACACAGACCCATTACAAGTCCTTCCCGCAGTAACCGTTCAGCGACCTCGAGATGGCGTCTCATCGCTGCCCCGAGAAGAGGCTGTTGGCCTCCGAAGTCGTACAAGTAAAGGCAGAGCAGAATCGGCTTGGCCCCACTCATGTCTGACAGGCGGGCGATGTCGGCGGAAAAATGCTCTATACGATCTGCGTCCCAGATGGCAGTCAGATACATATCAAAGTACTGCAGGAATGGTGGGAGGTCGGGGCGATCCAGTATTTGCGGATAGATGGTCGCGCCCAGTGGCAGGCGTGGCTGAGTGACTGCATTCTCATAAAGCAGACGTGCCATGTGTTCCTGCGTTAAGCCGACATCGAGAGAGCACGTAAAGTCATCGATGTGAAATCCGTCAATACGCGTGTCCTTTGCCAAGAGCGCTTTTGTATCCATAAGGCGTGAGAGGCATCCGTCGTAGTCCAGGAAGCTTCTTTCATCCGCAACGTTGTGAAGGTGCCACTTGCAGATGATCCGCTTTGCGGACGGCATCCCCACAAGCGTTTCCTCGCTGATAGGCAGGTGGCCGGCAATAATCACATTGGTGACGCCTGTCTTCTGTATGGCGTCCTCTACAGTCATACTAGACGCGCCAAAACCCCACGTACCGTACTCTGCAGTCTCCTGCAGGACATTCACCTTCATACCCCACAGCCATACGCGGTCCCTGATCGTCTGTCTGCTCATCCGCTCCTCCCTCCAGATGCAGTTCGCTCCCGCATCTTGCATTTGTCCGCCACGAAGCTCGACACCACTACTGATGCCGGCAGTGCCAAAGTGGTCACTCTCCCGTATTCTATCCATCGCCTCCTGACAGCATTCTTCTTGAGCGAGGCCCTGAACAGGCTGTCTGTTGGCCCTTTGAATTCCCCGCGCTTCGCCACCACCTCCGGGGCTCCTCCCACACCAACCTTACCATCATAATGCTTGCTTTCCATAGACACAGTTTACCTCATTTTCGTGTCCTAGAAAAGCCGAGGGCGGGGCAGTAGTAGACTCCAATGTTGTTGCCATTGCGGCGTTCGGTCGGCTTGAACAGGCTCGGCTCGCTTTCAGCCGTCATCCACATCGCGTTCGCGCCATTGCCGCACGGCGAGTTCAGAAGCTTGCACTTGTCGCTGCCGTTGCTTCCCGGGTTCCACCAGGCCATCGTTGTGGAGCCGCCGCCATCCATATTGATGCCGGTACAGGCTCCGAAATGCTTCAGCCAGGAGCCGACTTCCCGTGTGGTTGCGCCCTGGCTGGAGGGTCTGCGGCCGTCGATTGTCAGAAAGATAACGTAGCGCGAGTCGCGCGACAAGCCGATCCCGGTTCGTGGATGGAGGTCGGCTCCCTCGACAACGGGATTGCCATCTTTCAGGCAGAACCCGAACCCGCTTACCGCAGTCCGGATGTTGGCGACGTCATTGTCTACGGTAGTCTGGGCCATACTGACAGAGCCGTCCTTACTGACCATGAACGATGCCGTTCCGCCTCCCGGAGAGACCTTGACGCCCTCCGACACCGCCAGCCCCAGTAAGTTAGTAGAGGTCTCTTTGTCCCATGGCGCAGGCCACGGAGAGAACGCGTCCGCATTGATGGCGACCGCAAGCTTCCTGTCGGTATTTCGTGAGGTCCGAAGAAAATCCCTGGTGCTCTGGCGGGTGGTCTCGGTCTGGTTCTCCACCCACGGTTCCTGCCGGGGCGTGGTGTAGAACCTGAGGCCGGGGGTAGTGGTGTCAATCCGGAGGGCGTTGATCTTCATCGGCCTCGGACTGGACAGGATCAGGCTCGCGTGCTTGATCCCCGGATAGAGATCCCTGGCGGACGCCCAGTCGAAGTCAGCCTGCTGGCAAAGCCCCGCAGACTGCATCGCCATCGACATCACGAGGGTGCATAGGACCAGGACCACTCTTGTTCTTGAGCGTGTCATCACGTTGACCGTTCCTCCCGGCTTATCCAATATGCTGCCAGAACCACGAGAGGCAGAACTACTCTTGCATAAGGATACCATATTTGCGTCCGGGAAGCATTGGCGTTATCATTGCGTGGCGATCTAGAGCAATGAAAGGCAATAATACCAATGTCAACGCAGACCCACGACCCTCATACCAGCAACAACTCCCACTTCACCCGCACCAACGCCAAATGGATATGGCCTGCCAGGCTGGCGGGCGAGGTCAACCAGTACGTGGATTTCCGGAAGGAGTTTGAGTTGGGTGAGGCCTCACCCGGCTCGACTCTGTTTATCAGCGTTGACAGCGAATACGCGGTTTGGGTGAACGGGGAACTGGCTGGCTTTGGACAATACCACGACTACCCCGCCGACAAGACCTACGACACCCTTGACGTCTCTGGCCTCCTGAAGCCGGGGAAGAATGTGATCTGCGTTCTCGCCTACCACCAGGGCGAAGATAGCTTCCAGTATGTCAAAGGCGACGCCGGGCTGATCTATGCTCTGGAGGTGGGGGGTAAGGCGTTTGTTAGCGGTGATGGGGTGATGTATCGCAACTCGCCGACCTACCGCAACGGACCCATGCCCAAGATCACATTCCAACTCGGATTTGTCTTTGAATACGATGCCGCAGGGGACGATGGCTGGCGGGATTTGGATTACTTTGTGGGTTCCGACTGGTCTGCCATTGAGTCATCAGACCAACGTGACTCCTCCGCGAGGCTGGTCAATCGCCCGAGACCTATCGAGAAGCTGGAACTATTGGATCGGGTGCAGGCTGTGATCGTATCGCAGGGAGTCTATTCCAGAGGCGATAGCGAGGGCAAGACTATCGCGGAGCAGATGCAGTCGGACTTCCTGTCGTTCAGAGCGGCGGAGCAGGTTTTCAACGGCCAGCCGAAGCCGACAATGCCCTGCGCGGAGCCGGTCACGCTGATGCCGCAGGACGTCTCGCACGATGGCGGAATCTACTTTGTAGTCGACCTCGGCAGGGAAGAGGCTGGGTTCATTGATCTGGACATTGAGGCGGAGGCTGGAACTGTGATCGATCTGGCTTGGGGGGAGCATCTGGACGACCTGCGGGTTCGGGCTTCCGTCGGCGGGCGTAACTATGCATTCAAGTACACCTGCCGCGCGGGCAGGCAGCAGTTCACCCACTATTTCCAGAGAATCGCCGGGCGGTACCTGGAACTGCACATTTCCGGTATGGCCAGCCCGATGAAGCTCCGCTATGTCGGTCTCAGGCCCACTGAGTACCCGCTGGAACTCCGGGGCGAGTATGCTTCTCCGGACTCGCTCCAGAAGATGATCTGGGAGACCTCCATCCGGACGCTGCAACTCTGTATGCACGAGCATTACGAGGACTGCCCCTGGCGCGAACAGGCGCTTTATGCAATGGATTCCCGCAACCAGGCTCTGGCCGGCTACTATGGCTTCGGCGAATACCCGTTCCCGCAGGCGTCGTTCAAGCTCCTCGGCGACAGCCTCAAGGAAGATGGCTACCTGGAGCTTTGCGCGCCTTTGGAGTTCGACATAACCATCCCATCTTTCAGCATGGCATGGATAATCGAGTCCGCCGAGCACTACCTATACAGCGGGAATGCCGACGCGGCAAAGCTGGCCTATGAGCGCGCGAAGAAGATGATGGATGTCTATATTGCTACGATGAAAAATGGCCTGCTTCCCTGCCCGACCGGCAAGCGCTATTGGCATTTCTACGACTGGGCGGACGGCGTCAACGGGGTCGATGAGAATGGCGGCGGATGGGAGACCGTGGAGCAGGAACGGTATGAGTCTCCGCTGATCCTGTTCTTCTGCCTGGCCCTGAAAGCTGCCGGGGAATTGGCGGTGGCTGCCGGAAAGAGTGAAGATGCGGCACGCCACCAGACCACGCTTGAAGATGTCAGAAAAGCATTCCACCCCGCGTTCTGGGATTCTGACCGCAAGGCTTACCTCACCCGCATCGGCGACGGCAAAAAGAAACACTTCGCCGAACTTCCACAGGCTCTCGCGATTCTGGCCGGAGTATGCCCGGACGGCGTCGCAGACGGTCTGCGGGATATGTTGGCGGACAGCGACAACGGCCTGGTCGAGACCACCCTGAGCCAGTCCATCTACAAGTTCGATGCCCTCCTGCAAGACCCGGCAAAGCACGCGCCGTGGGTGTTTGCCAAGATATCCAAAGACTGGGGCTATATGCTCAGAAACGGCGCAACCAGCTTCTGGGAGACCATCAAAGGCGGCGACGACTTCGGCAATGCCGGCAGCCTCTGCCACGGCTGGTCCGGCACCCCGGTCTACTTCTACGCCGTATACCTGCTGGGAATCAAACCCCTGGAACCCGGCTTCAAGACCTTCGCATTGGAGCCCGTAACCCACGTAGTCCCCTGCGCTTCGGGTAAGGTTCCAACGCCCTACGGGCCGATCGAGGTGTCTTGGAGAATGGTGGATGGGAAGGTGGTTTGTGATTTGAAGCATCCGCGGGACTTGCGTCGCGGGTAGCTTATGGCCTATGGCCAATGGCAGTTGGTTGAGCGTAGTCGAAACCCGTGAGAATGGCCAGTTTCTTCGGCTGTAGTCAACTACGCACGCGCCTTACAAGTCTTCATAATCTCGCTGCCGAAGCCCCCGGACCTGCCTGACATAATGCGTCCGGAGGTTTCGCGTCTTTCCTGTCTACGGCGCAGCGACTGGCTTCTCGTTTATCCTGTCGGCTACGCTCTGAGCCTCTTCCTTGGTCTTGAAGCCCGATATCTCCGCTGAACCGCCCGGGATTGCTTCATTTATCATAGGGGCAGTGAGCAGGCGGCCGTCACTGAAGACGGCGAGATAGTCGTCAACGTGCTGTCTTGTGAAGTCGTGAAACAACTGGGTACCGCGCTCGTTGAAGTTCATCACCACCACCGGCACGCCGTTGTGGGACGTGGACGCTTTCGCATTCGGTACGATGTCTGCGGCTGTGAGTATAGGAGGATTGCTCTCGCGGTTGACCACCTTGTCCAGCACCTTCTCGGGCTGCGTCAAGCTGTTGACCGTCGCGCCTTTGGGGTTCGTGAATATCCACGCTTCGCCGGGGTTGCGGGGAGAGTCCATCCGCCAGTCGGCGGTAGGGTTGTTTTTGTCTTGCACGTCGCGCAGGTAGTAGAACTCCAGGGCTTCAGACCGCTTGGCGGATTCACTCGCACCCAATCCTGAATGCGTCGCCGCCATCGGTTCGACGGACTTGGCGGTGTTCCTCGAACAACTCGAGCACGCAAGCGCAACCATCAATCCGATGACTAACCTCAGTAACCCAATATTCTTGCATCGCATATTGGTCATCTCCTTGTAAACGTGAATCAGCAGCTAATGTGTTCGTAGCTTACTCGCCATGTTAGTCCCGGCAGAACGGGGATGTCAATGCTCTGGTGTTTCTGGAGTGAGCCGCAGCGGAAGTCCCGAAACGGAGCGTGTCTATCGGGGAGGAAGAAACGGAGTGTGCTCCAGGATGCCATCCCGCCAGGCGAATGTGCCATCTACGTAAAGGACCCAGTGCTTGCCGTTGTGGCCGGGTCCGTGTTCTTCCAGCAGCACTGTCTTGGCTGGGAGCTTGTCCAACACTGCCTCGCCGATGGCTGCGGGCAACTCGTAGTTGGTGATAGTCTGGTATCGCTTGCGCAGGAGGAGAAGTACCTGCTTGAGGGAGTATGTCGCCGGGTAGGTCAGTGACTCCCCCGTAGCGTTGCCGTAGTCACGCATGGCGGTCTTGTCGTTCTGGCAATAGAGAACGGCCAGCGACTGAACGTAACCTTCGTACTGAAGCGGCCATTCCTGGCCCACAGCCGTCGGCAACCTGCCCCCGTGACTTTGAGCGTAGCCCACCAGTTCCGCGCGCGCAAGGCTCATGTTTGCCTTGCAGGTCTCCGCGCTGTGATGAGCGGAGCGCTGACGGCCAACTACCACCGCCAGACCCAGAATTGCCAAGACGAACAGAGCCGCTATCCCCCAACGAATCCGCCAAATCGACTGCGCAATGCGATTCACAGCTTCCCCGCCGATTCTCCAGCGTTCAGTATCTTACGACCGCGCTATGCTGCTCAGATCTTGCTGCCGATTCTCCAGCGTTCGGCATCTTACAAATGCATTCTACGAATGCCCACATAGTCCCGTTACATAATGCTTTAGTTCATCCAGTCTATCCTGTGGGACTGGTGGCGTATGCGTGTCCAGGATCTCCTGAGCGCGCGCCTTGGCCTTGGCGTAGAAGCCCTTGCCTTGACCAGGGCCGCTCCAGTCAAATAGGTCTGGCTCAAAGAACTCACCGGATCGGCATTGCGCAGCCGTATACTCGTCTGTGAGGAAGTCGCCACCCGGCTGCACCCGTGTTATGGACTCCACGGCTTCTTCGAGTCCCTCAAATCCAATTCCTTCGCGCAGTCGCTCAGCCAGCCTGATCATTTCGCAGTCCATCAGGATCTGCTCTGCGGATGTGCCGCAGGCATTGGAGTTGGAACCTATGCCGGTAATGATATTCGCTGGTCCCAGCACTGCGGGCATGATCTGGCCCATCGATTCAGCGCCGTTCTGAACGTCGAAACGGCTCACTTCCGTGGAAGAGCCCGCAGTGCCGGAGGGCATCTTGTAGAACTTGCCCAGTTGCGCGGCAGCCAGTCCCAGGAGGAGTTTCTCCGGTGAACTGAGCCGAGGCGTGGCTGTAGCCATATCGGCAGACATTGCTACCGTGTGGTATACAACAGGGTGGCCGGGCTGAAGTGTCTGAATAAGGGTTATCAGGGCGAGGTTCTCGGCGTTTAGCTGCACGAGAGTCCCAGCCACCGAGAGAGGGCTTGTCATCCCGCACATAGGGCAAGGCAGGCAGATAATGGGGGCGCCGTGACCCAGTGAAACATCGAGAATGTCCAGGCAGTCGGCGTGCAGCACAAGCGGCGATGACGGCGAGATAAGGACCGAGATGATCGGAGTGGTGCGGACGGATTCGGGCGACATTATCTCCGCCATCTCCATCCACACCTGCGTGTCTTCTTTGTTGCATGGTCCGCAGATCACGTGTTTTGTGCAATTGGCGAAATACTGTTCATTGCTCGCAGCCACCGAGAGGTTGGCTGGCATGCCCTCGTAAGCCTGGTCCATCTTGTACGGCATCGTGACGATGCCCAGCGCATCGATGATCTTGGCGTTTTGCGCGCAGTCGTGCAGCGTTGGGGGACGGTTCATGCCGGACTCGGTGTTCATCCCCGGGTCCACCAGGCACGTGCTGTACTGACGGCTGTTCGCGCCGACGAGATGCCTCTGTCTATCAACAGACCATATATGGAATTCCGTCGGACACTTCGACAGCGATTCCTCTATTAAGGTTGCAGGCAAGCAAATACGATTGTCGCTCTTGCCTCGGCTCGCGCCCACCGCCAGCAGCCTTTCGGCGATCTCCGCCTTGCCGATATCCAGACCGGTCTCAGCAAGCAAAAGACACGATTGCTCGTGAACTCGCTGGATTTCGCTGTCACTCAGCACACACAACTGCAATGAACTCACCGTATGCTCCTTCAGGCGCCCGGAACAGACACGATATGGCCGGGGAAACACCAGCGTCTCGGTCTTGTTCGAGCGCTCCGTCGTTATCGTACAACAGTTCGCCATAGGGTGCTGCCTTTCCTTCCGCAACCGAAACGTGACCGCTCCCTCCGAAACCTCTATAATATTATCCAGTCACAAATAGAAGGGGATTACGCGCAATGAGCAATCGGAAGGTCAGGGTTGGGGTATTTGGTCTTACTCGCGGGCATGTCATGGTCGAAGTTATGTCCAGGCATCCGGATGCGGAAGTGGTGGCGGTGTGCGACGGAGACCCGATGTACGTCAAGTATGGCACCGAACTTGCCTTGCGGGAAGGCAGCACGAATGTCACCGGGTATGACAACTTCGACAAGTTCTTCGAACACGATATGGACGCTGTTGTGCTGGCCAACTCAGCCACTGCCCACGCCCCGTTTGCGATCCGACTGCTCAATTCCGGTCGGCACGTCACAAGTGAGGTAGTCGCTTGCCAGACCATGGCGGAGGCCGTGGCGCTGACGGAGGCGGTGGAGAATAGCGGCAAGGTCTACACATTCATGGAGAACTTCTGCTATTTCAAAGGCACCTTTGAGATGCAGCGGCGATACAAGATGGGCGATATCGGCGAGTTTCTGCACGGCGAGGGCGAGTATATCCACGACTCCGAAGGCATCTGGCCGCTGATCGTTCACGGGCGGAGAAACCACTGGATGAACTGGGTGCCGTCAACATTCTATTGCACTCACTCCGTCGGACCAATTATGAGCATTACGGGCACCCGGCCGGTTCGCGTGACTGCCTACGAGACTCCCAACGTCAACAAACGTTGCTACGGGGCATTCTCCGGGGACGGCGCGGTGCTGCTGTGCCAGATGAGCAATGGGGCAACCGCCAAGTTCCTCCCATACTCCAGCTTCAAGCGCAAGCCGGACCTCAACTGGTACGCGGTTTACGGCACCAAAGGCATGATGGAGACCGAGCGCTGGGGCCACACAGTTAACCGGGTCAGCGTGTTCGTGGAAGGCAATAAGGGCCCGGAGGTGTATGATCCGGCGTTCCCGTTTGAGACCGAAGCCTCCCGAAAGCAGCTTGAGGACCACGAGGGCGCGGATTTCTACACCATGCACTTCTTCCTGGACGCCATATTGGACAGGCCGGGCAAAGAGTTTGCGGTGGATGTGTATCAGGGTCTAGACATGACATTCCCGGGCCTGTTGGGGTTCCGCTCACTGACGCAGGGCAATGCCCCCATTGACATCCCCGACTTCCGAGACCCCGCCGCCAGGGAACCGTTCCGAAACGACCACTGGACGGTCGATCCCAACATGGCAGGCCCCGGTCAGCCGGAGAGCAGCAGCTCCTGGGGGCCAGTGGATATCCCGGATTCAACTTATGAGCGGCAGATAGAACTGGAAAAGACCGCCAAGTGGGACGACTGAGGCGCGAAGGAACGAAAAGAAATCACAGACGAATACGAGAGCGGCGGGGATGCGCTTCCCCCGCCGCTGTATCGATTTGGTCGCGGCCCGGTTTGACTCCCAGTTCCGATTCCGGTAGCATAACGGCAGGTTCTATGATGTGGTTCAGGAGTGGACGCTATGCCTTGGCCTTTTGTCTCAAACAGTGGATGTCTCTTCTCCGGACTTGCCTGGATGGGCATCATCTTCAGTATAGTATATGCCGCAGTCTCTTCGGCGGTGGCCACGTTGAGAAAGAACAAGAGCTTCGCGGCCGCTGTGCTGTCCTGGACTATGGCTGCGGTCTCATTCCTGCTCATTATCAGCACAATGAGTACCTTGGCGGACGTGAGGCATGAACTCGCGAGAAGCGGCGTCTCCGGCATTGGACGCTCACTTGCGGATGCTTTCCGCTATCTTCCAGATTACACGTACGAAGGCTTCTATGGCTACTTCCCCCCAACGGCTCCGACGAATATATGGGTGCAGGAACTGCGGATAACCGCCGCCATTTGGCTGGTATCTGCTGTTGTGGCCCTGGGCTTGATGGTCTGGCGCCTCGCAACGAGCAGACGGAATCCCGTCGTCACGCCACGACGACTGCGGCCATGGATGGTGATGGGCGCGGGCGGACTGATTGTTGTGATTGTGCATCTGATCTATGGATTCGTGAGATACGGCATGGCAGTGGCCCAGTGAGCGCAGCCGCCACAGAGAAGGCACGGAACCTGCTGCGGCTCGCGGAGCTTCTTCCAGTGCCTCCATTTGCGGTGCTTCAGTCTGGCGATGTTCCGCCTGCCGTAATGCTGGAGTCGGGGGTGCGGTTCATTGTCCGCGGGTGCATTGCGGGTGAAGACTTGCCGGGGCAGTCGCTGGCCGGTCAGGGGAAGACTATTGGCCCTGTGACCGCAAGCGAAGTCGTTCCGGCCATCCACAGCATGTTTGAGGAAAGCGGCGCGCTCGAGTGCGTTCTTCAGGATTATATTGAAGGTCCTTCGGGCGTGCTTATTGTTACATCTGAGGATACGGCCGTCCTGGAATTCTCCCGCCGGCCGGGCGGAGTCACGGGCGGGCAGCTTGCGCCGTTTGTGGCCGTGTTCCCCAATGACATCCCCCGGTATGCCGAACCCCAGCGCCATCTACCGCTGCTGTACAGGGAGTTTGGCCGGTGCGACGTGGAACTGCTGAACCCCGAGAACCCAGTCTACGTCCAGGTGAGGCCGTTCGCGCACGAGTTGCAGTTCGACGAGGAACTGCTGCGGGCGAAGATGGCCTTGCAGGAGTTGGAGGCGGACCACTGGGTGCAGGATGAGTTCTGCTCCGACCTGCTGGAGTCGCCCGGCATCGAACTTGGCCTGATAGAACTGTTCTGCGAAGGGATGGCAGATGTCGCCTGCGCCGTTGGCGCTGAGGTCGAGCGGGTTGTGCCAACAGACTTCCTCAGAATAGGCAGCCAGGTGTTCAGGCAGGACAAGGACATCGTCCCACGCTTCACGGACGGTCGGCAGGTCGTTGCGACCGGGAAATGGTTCCACCAGGAGTACCTCAGGCTGGCCAAGCTGATGGCGGACTTTACAGCCTCGGCCCGCGATCTGATGCGCGCCGCGATTGTTTTCAGGACCTACTACGATTTACTGGAGAGGTTGCCGCGCTGGGTGTCGGGCGGGACGCGGCGGCGCGTACTCCAGTTGCGGCAAAAGTGCCGTGAAAGGCTTCTCGACGTTGTGCCTCCTAAGCCGTTGCCCGCGTTCGTTGGACTATTGAAACGGCTCAAACCACTCATCGTGAAGGATGGTCAGACTCTGGTGTGGAAGTCGTTTGAACCGGTGTCGGAGTCGGGGATTGTGATCGTCCCGGGGGATTTCGATGAGGGGCCGTGGGTGAAGTACACACCCGGCGATAGCAGCCCGGAGAAGCCATGCTTCCTCGTGACCGACGAGCTTTACCCGCAGATATACCCGCTCTTTCCGCACATAAGAGGTATAATAGGCGCAGGTGGAGGGATGAACTCTCACCTCGCCCTGCTTGCCCGCGAGTGGGGAATGCCGCTCTGGATACAGGTACCGAATACTCAGCGTTTTATTCAGACAAATAACCAGGCAACTCAGATTGGAAGGACTTGAAATGACCGACACGAAAGCCTTGATCCTCTACGTCTCTCCCACAGGCGACGACCGCTGGTCGGGAAGCATCGATTCGCCCAATACCGACGCCACGGATGGCCCCCTCGCCACTCTCACCGGCGCTCGCGATGCCATCCGCAAGATGAAGCTGGCTGGGCCTTTGAAGCAGCCAATCGAGGTGTGGGTGCGCGGGGGAGTGTATCGAATGAACCAGCCTCTGCGGTTGTGGGGTGGGGACTCCGGGACTGTCGACTGCCCCGTCACCTACTGCGCCTATCCGGGAGAGAAGCCCGTCCTCAGCGGCGGGAAGGTGATCACCGGTTGGGAAGAGTGCGGGGACGGGATATACAAGGCGAGCCTGCCTGAGGTTCGCTACGGCAATTGGTGGTTCCGGCAGCTCTTTTGCGACGGCAAGAGAATGGTCCGGTCAAGATGGCCCAAGCGAGATATGCAAGACCCGCTGTACGGCGGGTGGGCGTTTGTAGAGACTCCTCTTCCCGAGAACGAGGACCTTGACCAGGTGTCCAAGCAGGAGCTTGGCCCGGTGTGGCAGTTCAAGATAGATCCGGATTCCGTGGGCACGCAGCAGTCATGGTTTGCAGCCGACTACGATGACAGAAACTGGGGCAGGCTTGAAAGCGCAAACACATGGCAGGCGCAGGGGTTCAAGGATTATCACGGCAATGCCTGGTACCGGGTGAAGTTCACCGTGCCGCGGGACTTCGAGGGCAAGAAGCATTTGTGGATGCTGTTTGGCGCGGTGGACAAGGAAGCCTACATCTACGTAGACGGCAAGCTGGCCTTTGAACATACCACAGCATCAACCGGCCTCGACCCCAACGTGCTGTACAGCAAACCGTTCAAGTTCGACCTTCGGCCGCACCTGAAGCCAGGCACGGAGCATGTGGTTGCGGTCCGGGTGGACAGCCCCGCGTTTGCCGGCGGGATTACTCAGCCGGTCTCACTGGCGGCATCGGATATCGATGTGCCCGCGTCTCACTTGGCGGGGCGGGTGGATGTGCCGGTCACATTCCGCTATGAGCAGGACCAGCTTCCGACTCGGTGGAACAAGCCGACCCAGGGGGAAGTGTTTATCATACTGGGCAGAAGTTGGATCAATGACATCATCCCCATAAAGAACGTCAACCACGACCGCCGCGCCATCCATCTCGCCAGAGCCTCTCAGCCCTACAGCGGTTCGCTCAACGTCGCTACCGGCCTGTGCGCGGGGAACCGGTTCTACGTGGAGAATATGCTCGAAGACCTCACCGAGCCGGGGGAATGGTGCCTGGACAGTGACACCGGCACCCTCTACTTCAAGCCGCTGGCGGGAGTGTCGATAGACTCAGTCGAGGTCACGGCGCCGGTTACCGAGCGGCTAGTGCAGATGATAGGCACGACGGAGCATCCGCTGCGGCACGTTACCGTACGAGGCTTCACCCTCACCCAGACCCTGGCCAACTTCCCCAACCCCAATGTCTACTACAAGACGCCCAATGCAGGGCAGACCGTGTATATGGAGGACACCCAGGACTGCGCCATCGAGGACTGCTTCTTTGATGCGGTCGGTGGCGACGCTATCCGCCTGCAAAACCGCAACGCGCGGAACAGGATAGTTGGCAACGAGATTGCCTACTCTGGCTCGTACGGCATCTACATCGGCAGCTTCCAGCGCGGATTTGCTAGACACGATGCCAGGTCTGGCGATAACCCCAGCCCTCCGGAATGGGGCGTCAATCCGCACGACCACGAGGCGACTGTCCTCGCATGGCCGAGGTCGGAGAACCATTTGATAGCCGACAACCACATCCACCACGTAGGAGTCTACGAGAAACATGCGTGCGGGATATGCCTGTTCGGCATCAGCAGCGTGGATATAGCCATCCGCAACAACCTCATCCACAACACCCCCAGGTTCGGAATCGGCCTGCTGAGCGGGTTCGGGCGGGTGATTGTGGAGTACAACGACCTCCACCACCTCAGCGAAGAGACCTGCGACACCGGAGGCATCTGCTCCAACAGGTGGTACACCTACGACAAGGACCCGGACCTCGCGCGCGGGATGATCGTGCGGTTCAACCGCGTGATGGATGTGCTCGGCTGCGGCGCTTATGGCAAGAAGGCGGAGCCGGGTGGGGGAGAGAGGGCCGGCGGCAAGATTTGGACGCCGTATTACAGTTGGGCCATCTACTTCGACAACGCGCCGATGGACACGCTGGTCTACGGTAACATCTGCGCCCGCAACACCCTCGGCGGCATCATGATCAGCCACTGGGGCAGGAATGTGACGGTCGAGAACAACATCTTCGTCGACAGCGATCGTTCCCAGGCCTATATGCTCTTCGCGGGGAAGATGTCCAACATCCGCTTCCGCCGCAATATCTTCGCCTGGTCAAAGCCCGACGCAGACTTCATGAGGCTGAACCTTGGCGGCGACATCGATCTGGAGGAGATCTTCACTGAGTTCGACAACAACATCTACTCCCCGCCCGAGGGCAGCGAGATGACATTCTCCGGCATGCCCGGCGAGGCGGTTGCCAGGGTGGAGATGACGGGGCTGGACCAGTCCGACAAGACCCTCGCAAGCTGGCACGCAATGGGCTTCGACAACAACTCAGCCACCGCAGACCCCATGTTCGTAGACCCTAAGAGCGACAACTTCGACCTGCAGCCGGAGTCTCCCGCCTTAAAGATGGGCTTCGAGCCGATAGACGCGAGTAAGATAGGGCCACGGAATCGCGAAAAGCGCGAAAGGGGCGAATGACGCGAAACTCCCGCCCTCGTGTCCTATTTGTCCTTCCCGAAGCCGGAAACGGCAGTTGCCCAAGTGAAGAACACCGGCTATCATACAATGCGAATGCATGATAGCCGGAGCTTTACGATGACGGGTGGAAACTCCTCACCGTGCCATAGAAGTCCTCAATCTAGCCTGCCCGTTCTGAAGAAGAGACAGCCACAGGCTGGATCCTTTCGGCAGATCGCCTTTGATGTCGGCCTTTATGGTAAGGCGATGGCCGGGTCTCAGGCCGGCGTCCCAGCCATTGTCGTTGGGCCAGGTGAGGATAAATGCCCACGGGTAGCCATCGCTGTCCAGCCAGTTGCAGCTATCTGCATTTGAGGATGAGACTTCCTGCTTCTTGACCAGCCTGCCTCCGTCGAAGAACGAGACCGTGCCTTTGAACTCGGGCGGCTTGTGAGACACACTTCCGGGAATGCCAAGGATCAGTTGGTGAAGCTCGCCGTACGGCCATGCTATGCTCGCGGCAGCCGATCCTGTACCCAGGTCGAACAGGCGGACTTCCTTCGGGTATGGGATCACCTCGAACGTCAGATAGCCGTAGAAGAACACGACCGCAATCGCAACCCAGCACCCACACGGCAGCCGCTTCCTCGCTTTTCTCGGATTCTGAGTTGGCTGATCAGATGTCATCATGTCACCCCAATCCTTCCCCCCAGTTCCAGCACCCAAGTCTCCTGGCTCTTGAGCATGAATGCCGCTTGCGAGCCGTTGTCGAGATCGAGGATCAGGTAGTTGCGGCCTGAGCGGTAGTTGCCTTGGAACCATTGGTTTTCGGAGAGTGAGCGGATTTGGGATATGGGGATTTCGATGTCTTTGCCCAAGGGTGGGCGGAAGATGATGCGTTTGTCGGTCAGCGCGGCAACGCCCTCTGTCTTCAGCGAGACTATCCCGCCCGGCGCAGTCTGGTAAAGTCCGCGCTCCGGACCTGCTAGGATGGACTCGCCGGACTCGCCGATCTCCTTAGCCAGGCTCACCCCCTGTCGCATCGTATGCCTGATCCCCCAGAGAAGCCCGGCGGCGGGTATCGCGGCGATAGCAACCAGCGTTGTCACTGTGTTCAACTAGTCAGTCCCCCGTTCTTGACCTCGAACAGGATGGTCAGTGGAGCAGTCAAAGTCTTCCCCCACAAACAGTCCCGTGCTGGATATGATGAAGTCTTCACAAAAGGGACTGTATTGGCTGACGCCGTCGTAGTCGTAGATGTGGCCAATGACGCGCACGTTCCCGTCGGGCTTGTCGTCCCAGAATATCTGAATATAGGCAAAATACTCTGTCCCGCTTGGCCCTGCCAGCTCCTCTGCCAGCGGCTCCGTGCCTACCAACCGAGCCAGTGCCGCGTAGGGCATGGAGCGGAACACCTCGACCTGCGCCAGAAGCAGTTGTCTCGCTTCTTCGTTATCCATGCCGTTATCTACCTCCCCCACACATTCAGTTGGTGCACCTGGAAATCCTATTGTATCACTTTTCCTCAGAAATGAGCCTCTCGTTGATGCTTGGGTGTATGAATGGAGAATACTCGCAGGAGATTGCCTTGTGAAAGTCGAACTAAGCTTCGGAGTATGGCCGCTTGGCGTCGAACGTGCGATTCTGGCAAGAATCGTGCAGATGTGGCGTCTTTGTATATTGTGGGCATAATAGATGCGGGCGAGCACATTGTGCCGGATGTAGGAAGTTGGAGTCAAGTAGTATGGGGTTTGTATCAAAACTGAAGAGTATTCTGGGGCAATCGAATTCCCCGGATGGGCATGCACGAGAGATAGTGGCGGCGGTAGAGTCGGGAGACTCGGCAACCATTCGGAGGCTGCTCAGGGCATGTCCGAATCTGGTGCTTTACAAAGGTGAGACCGGCAAGTCTCTGCTTCATATGACGCAGCAGCCGGGCATCGCGGAGACCCTTATCGTTAACGGAGCCCCTGTGAACGCTCAGGACAAGGATGGGCTAACGCCCCTCCACCACGCTGCTGTTTCCGGCAACGAAGCCATGGTGCAGCAGATGATAGTGGCAGGTGCCGATGTGACCCTGACGACCCTCAAGGGGGCCACGGCCGGAGACCTCGCGAGAGCGAACGGTCACGAAGTGGTCGCTAAGATGCTGCCGCAATCGATGGCAAAGGCAGTCTCAGCGACTGAAAGCGCAGTCCGAGCAGGGCGCAACTAGGAGACTGTGACAATGCCGACCGAATCGGTCTATGATGTCATTCGAGGCAGCAGGCTGATAGCGATAGTGCGGGTCACCACACCTGAACGCATAGCTCCCATCTCCGAAGCGCTCGCGGCAGGGGGCATCAAGCTTATAGAGTTAGCCTGCACGGATTCGGGCTTTCAGGACACGATCCGAAAGGCCTCCGCCGCTGTTGGGGGCCGAGTGCGCATTGGCGCTGGAACGGTTATGTCGGTAGAATGCGCTCGCGACGCTCTGGAAGCCGGGGCAGAGTTTGTGCTTGCGCCGGACACCAACGCCGAGGTGATCAGCTATTGCGTCGAGCGCAACATCCCCGTGATACCGGGCGTCTCCACTCCTACGGAGATAATGCAGGCTAGGCGTCTTGGCGCGACTATGGTGAAGCTGTTCCCGGCCGGCGCCCTTGGCACGGAGTATCTGCGACAGATAAGAGGCCCCCTCGGCGACATCGAGCTTATCGCCGCGGGTGGGATCAACACAAGCAATGCCGCTGGCTTCATCGAATGTGGTTGTGTTGCGATAGGGGTAGCGGGGTCGCTGGTCGACGCCGAACTGGCCCGCAACGGCGACTGGGAGGGCCTCACCAGTGTGGCCCAGATCTATGCGGAACTGGTCGCCTGCCGGTAGAACTCTTTCCCGCCGACATTTTCAGCAGACGAGAGAATCGCCCGAGTGGTCAGCCACTCGGGCGATTCGATTCAGGACTATCCTCCAGTGTGTGGACCTGATAGGTAGCTAGTAGTATTTGCCCATCTGGTCCCAGCCGTCGTAGCGGTAAGAAGTGTCCTGCACGAACAAGTATCCAAGCAGGTTCTTGCCGGAGAAAGACGCCTTTGGCATAATGCGCCATCTGACAAGCAGGGAATTGCCTGAGGTCGCTACGCTCGTGCCCGCAACATCAAGGAATACCTGGCTGTTATATATGGGCCTCATGCTTGTGCCCGGAGTGTCACCGCTGCTCCACGCTGTACCCGCGTCATTCCTCAGGTATATCTTATTGAGGGACCTGTCGTAGTACATATATGCGGCGTTCACGCTGCTCAGACTGTCGTTGATCAGCATGTAGGCTTTGAGTATGTCTTCGGGACCGTTGAAGTCATAGTGAACGGATGTCACTGTCTTGTAGGATCCCGCCAGAGAGCCGCTGGATGGCGACACGTAGGAGTTCTTGGGAGTCACGTTGAAGACCACGGCGTTGTCCGTGCTGGTTGAAGCGTAGTTCGCATACCCCACAGCGTCGTGCACCCCATAAGCGGGGATCGTGGCTATGACTGTGCCATGCTTAGTCATGCCCGACACCCGAACAGTGTAGTTGCGTCCGGCGCCATCGGTGATCGCCGCGGTGGTTGGCAGCGCAGTTCCGGATACGGCTATGTCGGCCGCTGTGAAGTCCGTGACCCATTCGTTGAACTCAACCTTGTAATAGACGTAGGGACCCTCAGTCGGGTCGGGCTGAGTGGACGCCTGGTTGATCGTCACGGTGGGTCGGGTGTTGACTGGGATCGGGTAGCCCATGTTCAGCGTGGCTTTGTAGCTGTTCCAGGTTCCGGTATAGCTGGGAGCCACGTCAACCACCCTCAATGTCCAGAGCCCCGTCGGGACCTCCCCCCAGAACGCATTCGTGCAGAATGTCCAGTAGAAGTTGTCTCCCGAGTCCGAGGTCGACCTGTACATCAGCCTGCTGGTTGTTCCATGGGGGGAAGTCAGGTAGGCTTCGACTTGTCCACGGAACGGGTGAGTCACGTTCAAGTAGATAAGGACCTCCTCGAGTGGGGTCGTCTGGCTGGCAGTGAACTGGCGGGTGATGCCGGTCATGTTGTTGTCCGGTATTGGTGTGCTTACTGCTACGGTAACGGTGGACGCTGCCGCCAAGGGGCTAACAGCTCTGTAGCGTCGCGCCTGGTAGCACAGGTTGTCGGTATCGACCAGCCCAAAGCCATAGTTCTGGTTGAAATGGAGCCCGGCTCCGTTAGTGTGCCAGCCTCCATCACTGCTGGCCGATGTGTCGGTACTGTGGACGACTCTGCAAGTGCGGGCAAGCAGATGCTTGGCCAGTCGCTTGTTCAGCGCCGGCTGAACCTGTTTGGCCAGGGCCAGCGCGCCTGCCACTGTCGGTGCGGAAGAGGAGGTCCCACCGAAGACGCTGGTGTAGTTGGTGTCAGGGAATGTGTCGGTCCCGTTGTAGCCCAAGGTCCCTGTTCGGTCTGTGGTGGTTATGCCATACAGTCCGGAGCTGCTAGACGGCGCGGTGCAGAACACGTTCGCGCCGAAGCAACTGTAGCTGGAGTGCATCCCGTTGCTGCCCAATGCCGCCACAGTGATGGCGTTTGGGCTGGACTGGATCATCTTCTTGTTGGAGTCCTGCGAGAATGTGCCTCTGTCGTTGCCGGCTGACAGCACGTGGATAGTTCCGTAGCCGGTGGATGTTGCCAGAGCAGTCGCTTCGGCGCTAGCCAACTGATAGTTGTTCGAGATGCCGTAACTGTGGTTCTTGATCTTCAGGTCGGTGTTGGAGCCACTGCTGTGAAACAGAGTAGCGTCAACGAACATTGCGGTAGTCTGGTTCGGGAAGTCGATCCGCAGTCCCGCGATCTTGGCGTACGGAGCGGCGCCGGTAACCCCGATGCCGTTGCCGCCGCGAGCCGCGGCAACTCCGGATGTCGATGTTCCGTGTTTGTCATCGGTGTAGACGGGGCTCGGATCGGCGTCGCTCTGTCCAAAGTCCCAACTGTTTGGGGAGTCGTAGTTGGCAATGAGGTCGGGGTGGGTCCTCTGGAGGCAGTCATCCACCACGGCCATCTTTACCCCGAAGCCTGTCATCCACTTGGCCCAGGCCGGGTAGACGTTGATGTCGCGTCCAGCTACGAACTCGTTTCTCAAGTGCCATTGGCCGGGCCCGCTCCAACCTGCGGGGGTCCATCTGTGGAAGTATGGGTCGTTGGGCACAAAGCCATAGAGCACATTGTTGGTTCGCCTGTTCTCGTATACCTGGCGAACTGCGGGCAATGCCGACAGGGAAGTCATTGCGAGCGTAGTCGCGTTCTGTGATCCCGTAATGAACACATGCGCGTCCGGGTCGCTTTTCAGAGTGTCCATGTAGGTCAGGCCGTTGAATCTTCCAAAGGCCACCGGGTCTGTTCCGGGTTGCAGGAATATGATCAACTGTCCCAGGAACCCGTCGTCGCTGTTCACGTCTTCACTCGGGATAGCCTCCTCGAGCTGGTAGTTGTCTTCTGCTGTTTCCACAGGGGGAGTTGAGGGGGCGGCATAGACAGCCAGTGACAGAGAGAGCATCATTGCCACTATCGTCAAGATGCCGGCGATCCGGGAACGCGCCGCTGCGGAAGCCAGTGTGAGCACTTCGTCCTTCAAAGTAGCACCGCCTTCCATATTGGGGTTTGCTCAGTACGACGCTCAGACCCCGTCCATCACTCCGCGCCGCCGAACTGTTATGCCGGCCCGCAGACTATGCGGGCCGGCTTGGAAGTCAGTACGCGAATTCGTTCTACTAGTAGTTGCCCATCAGATCCCAGCCTTTGGAGCGCCCGCCGTAGTCTATGGTGAAAAGGTATCCTTTCAAGGCCAGGCCCGAGAATGGGCTCTTCAGGTATATTCGCCACTTTACCAGAAGGATGTCTCCTGAAGTGGTGACCGTGGTTTCAGCTACATTCAGGTAGCACTGGCTGTTCTGCAAAGCGATTGATGTGCCAGGAGCGTAGCCTGTGCCCCAACTGGTTCCTGCGTCGTTTCGCAAATACACTTTGTTCAGTGACCTGTCATACTGCACGTAGGCGGCGGTTGCTCCGCTCAAGGTCTCATCGATCATCATGTAGGCTTTGTAGATGTCTGTGCCGCCGTTGTAGTCGGAATGCGCGCTGCTGATAGTCTTGTACCCGGGCGTCAGTGAGCCGGTATTGGGCGAGATGTAGAGGTTCTTAGGAGTGACGTTGAATGTCACGGTATTGTCGGTGCTTGTGGACGCGTTGTTGCTGTAGCCCCTGGCATCGTGGACAACGCCCGCCGGGATCGTGGCCATAACCGTCCCTCTCGGCTTCATACCGGATACTCGCACAGTGTACTCTCTTCCATAGCCTGCGGTCACCACTGCGGTTGTGGGTCTGGCAGTCCCCGAGAGAGCTACGTCGCCACTCGTGAAATCCGTGACCCAGTCGTCGAAGAGCACCTTGTAGTAGATATATGGGCCTTCACTGGGGTCAGCCTGGGTAGGCAACTGGTTGATAGTCACATTAGGCTTGCTGACATCCAGAAGCGGGTAGCCCATATTCAGGGTTACCTTGTACCTATTCCAAGTGCCGGTGGTGGCAGATGAAGTGTCAACAACCCTGAGGTACCAAGTCCCTGATGGGTTCTCACCCCAGAATGCGTTTGTGGTGAAAGACCATCTGATGTTGTCGCCTGTATCGGCGGACCTGCGCATCAGCCTGCTGGTTGTACCGCCTGGAGAGGTCAGGAATGCCTCGATCTGCCCTCGTGAGGTGTGGTTGATGTCGAGATAGACCACTACCTCCTCCAGTCCCGTAGTCGATGTGATGGAGAACGAGCGTAATACCCCCGAGCTGCTGTTGTCCGGGATGCTCGCTCCAACCGTCGTCAGGGATGTTATCGACACATACTGCGGGCTCACTCCCCTGTACCTTCTTGCCTGAAGGCACAACGCGTCTGTGTCGACCAGTCCGAAGCCGTAGTTCTGGTTGAAGTGGAACCCGGAAGCGTTGGTATTCCACCCTCCGTCGCTCGTGGCGGTTGAGTCGGTTGCATCGACAGTCTTGCAGGTGCGCGCCAGCAGGTGCTTGGCCAGACGTGTGTTCAATGCGGGTTGCACCTGTTTCGCCACGGCAATCGCTCCGGCCACGGTCGGAGCGGCGGACGATGTCCCACCGAATTGGCTGGTGTAGCTTTCGTCGGGAAACAGATCGCCGGTTCCATTGTAACCGTATGTCCCTGTGCGGTCAGTGGTGGTTACTCCGTAGTATCCGGAGCTGCTGGATGGAGCGGTGCAGAACACATTCGCTCCGAAGCAGCTATAGCTGGAGTAAATCCCGTTGCTGCCAAGCGCCGCTACCGTGATAGACTTTGGGCTTGCCTGGGTCATCTTGGTGTTGGAGTCCTGGCCCCATTCGCCTCGCTCATTGCCGGCAGAGTAGACGTGAATGGTCCCAGCGGCTGTTGAAGTCGTCAGAGCCGACACCTCTACGCTGTTGTCCCAGTAGGTATAGGACGTTCCGTAGCTGTGATTCTTGACCTTGATGTTTGTATTGGTCCCGCTGCTGTGGTACTGCACGGCGTCAGCAAACATCGCGACGGTCTGATCCGAGCCGAAACTGACCCTCAGCCCGGCAATTCTAGAATAAGGTGCAACTCCGGTCACC
>CAZTAO010000048.1:0-37652 GCA_964611645.1 uncultured bacterium
AATACCTATTGCGCATGACAGACTTTTGCAACAGCCTGTCAAATCCCGAAACACCGGCTACAGTGCGCTATACAGCAATCCGCGCAATCACAAACTCGTAAGTCCTGAACTCCCCCGGAACCGTGATTGCGTAGGTTCCATTCACTTCAGTTACCTCGCACCCCAACTCCACTTCCCGCCACTCACCCGACTGTCCGAGAATCTGCGCGGTCTTGGGAGCCTGAGTCGCATGAATGCGGAACTCCGGGTTGACCAGGGGGTCCGCGCCGAGGTTGGCGAGGGCTATCAACTTCTCATTGCCACGCTTGCGAACCACTGTGAGGCATTGATGGGGGACCATGCTCATTACAGCGAACTGGTCACGACTCAGCCAACCCAGCACGCTTCGCAGCCATCGGAGCCGGGCGTGGCTTGCGAATAGACCTGCGGGCGTGAAGTCGCCGACGTGGGCATACACAGCCACCCGCCCGCCGAGTTGGTTCTCGTAGATTGTGCTTGCGACATGCTTGCGGTTCATCTCATCGATCAGGTAACTGGTCACCTGCCCGCTCCCCGGCGCTATCTCTCGCCAGCGCCTTCCGCGATGCGGGACCCTTATCTCGAAGACACCTGGCAGAACCTCTGGCACATACTTCTCAGCCATCACCCCGAACGGCATCCATTCGCCGATCTGCGCTCCGACCAGGTCCGAGAAGCCCCTGTCGCAGGCGGCTCTTGCAGCGCCGGAATCCAGCAAAGCGCTGTGGGATAGGACGCTGCGAAGCTCCTCGTCTGAAAGAGACCAAGCCCCAAGCTCGTCCAACACGACTACCTCGTCATACTGCGCTGCTTTGGCCGGTGGCAGATAGTGCGCTGGGATGGCGCACTGTAGCAGCATATCGTCCCAACTCCTGCGACCCGCCAGGTCTTTCATCGCGGAGTCCGGCTGGAGCGGCAGCGAGCGGGCCGCGTTCGGGCTGCTCACGAACACCACACCTTCCGAGTCCCATTCATCCAGCCTCAAAGCCGCCAGTGCTTCAAGGTAGGCTCGCGAATCGCGGAGCATGGGCAGGCTAGTGGGTTCTTCGAGGATCGCCGAACCGTCGAGATCGCTGATGGCGAGGGTGATATGGTTGCAGCCGACAAGCTGGCCGACCGTCATCATATATTTGGAGCAGGCGACCGACTTCGACCATGTGGTGTAACGCGTATTCTCCACCTCCGGCCCGTACTCCACGTTCCCCCTGCCCAGTTCGTTGTCCAGCAGTGAAACACTCTGCTCCAGCAGCCGGTAGGTGACCGCGAGTTCCTTGGTCCCGCTGATGGTCTCGGTGTAGATGCCGCAGGGCGGGCGGGTCATTGGGGGATGGTCGCCGCACAAGGCCTTGAGCATCTCCGGCCACTTGCGACCCTCGGCGCTGTGGACGTCCGGGTCGCTGGTCATGAGCGCAAGACGGGTGTCCGGCGAGACCGCGCATACCTGCTCTTTGATCCAAGAGGCGGATTCCACCATTGTGTCACCGAGGAAGTCCAGCCACTGCAGCCTCAGGTCGCTGGGGACGCCGGGCTTCAGGACCTCCGACCTCAGTTCTTCTCGTGAGTAACGCTTCCCCGTCCTGGCGGCGAACTGTGCCAGGTGGTTCTCGCAGAAGCAGTACATATCCAGGCCCTTTGAACCCATGCCGTGGTTGTGCATGCGGAAGTCGTCATCTATCCAGAGGATATCCGGCTTGGTGGATGCCCACATCTGCAGGCACTCCCCCATAATGGCCCTGAACCTCGGCCCGATCGGGCAGGGGCAGCCGAATGTCTGCTCCCCATATTCATTCATCAGGAACTCCCAGCCGAACTGATCGCGCACGTCCAGTCCGTAGCTGGCGTGGCCCAGGAGGCTCTGGAAGTTGAGCTGATAGGATATTCCAGCGTCCCGTATGGCAGGTACCACCGTCTCACTCATCCACTTCACCCAGTCCATCTGCTCCGCCGCCCCGCGCGCGGGGAGGTAGTAGGAGCCCTGCTGGGTGTTCACGTAGAACTGCACTGCGTCCACTCCGGCTTCCCGGCAGAACTCCAGCAGTTCCTTGACCCGAGTGTCGCAGAACTCGGCCGGCCCCCATGCGGGCGGATGTGGGAGGAAGTAGCGCAGGTTGTAGACGACCTCGCCTTTGGGCAGTTGATACACCGGTTTCACCTCGAGTGTTTGTTTGGTGGCAGATACACAATATGCCGAAGGAATAAGGAGTGGGCATGGCAAAGTAACTAGCGTAGCTATTGTGTTTGCGCTGCGAGTACTTGTCCACCCAAGTAATTCTGGGGGAACGGGGCCTCGTTGTCAAACACCGACGGCTATGCTGTACATAGATGTTGCTTCACGGACGTCCATTCAATAATCGTAGTTATTCGAAGTACGGAGAAGGAGCTGTGTATCTATGGAAACAGATCTGTTCACTGAGGGCAAGAGCTTACTGAAGGAAGGAAAAGTCGACGAGGCTATCACCGCGCTGCGCGCCGCGCTGGAGCTTGACTTGGACAACGCGGAGATCCATACCTATCTGGGCGCGGCATACAGCCAGATCGGGGACCGGCTGCACGCGGTCTACCACTTCGAGCAGTCGCTGAACCTGGAGGAGACTGCTCGGGGGTACTTCAACCTGGGCGCGATGTACGAGCAGTCGAAACGGTTCGACGAAGCTGTGCGGCAGTACAAGATGTCGCTGGAAATCGACAAGGGCTACGCCAAGGCAATCGCTGCCCTGAACCGGCTCAAAGAGCAGTTTGCCGTGGAACACGAGCACGACTCTCCTGAGAGGGATGTCCCACAATCGACATCTGAGTATAGCAATAACGAATAAAGTTGGACATTGTTGAACAGAAGAGAGAGATGGCTAGCTTGCCTTCGCTACCAGAGCGTGGATCACGTGCCGGATGTGGAGATGGGGTATTGGGAAGACACGTTGGCGGCATGGCACAGGCAGGGGCTGCCGGACTGCGTGAACTCGGTCGCCAGGGCGCAGGAGTTTTTCGGGCTGGAGGGCGTGGAAGCCACTCCCCTTGTGCCGGCTTCCACCGGCATGTCGCCCATCTTTGAGTATAAGGTCCTGGAAGAGGATGAAAGACATCTGATCATCCGTGACTACGACGGGGTGATCAAGGAAACTCACAAAGGCACTGCCCAGAGCATCCCGCGATACATCAAGTTCCCGATAGAGACCCGGGAGGACTGGGAAGGGTTCAAGTATCGCCTCAACCCCGACGACCCGGCGAGGTATGTGTCGGATGCCGAGCGCGACGAGTGGATTCGCTCGACGGATGAGGCGATGGTGGTGCGTCGGTACTTCGCGGGAAGCATGCTGGGGTATCTGCGCAACTGGATGGGATTCGAGAACCTGGCGATGGCCAGCCTGGATGACCCGGAGTGGGTCAAGGAGATGATCGATTACTGCGGGGACCTCTACTGCAAGGTAGCCGACAGAGCGTTGAGTGTGTTTGGGGCGGAGTACGCGATATTCTGGGAGGACGTGGCGTTCAACAAGGGGCCAATGCTTTCCCCAAAGCTGTTCCGGGAATGGCTCACGCCCAACTATACGCGAATCACGGAGACTATGAGATCGCACGGCTGCGACCTGGCGATGGTGGACTGCGACGGCAATATCAACTCCGTGGCGGACTGCTGGTTGGATGGCGGCGTGAACATGCTGTTCCCGTTGGAGATCCGAGGCAACACCGACCCGTATTGGATCAGGAAGACCTACGGCAAAGCGGCGCTGATGTGTGGTGGGGTGGATAAAACACAGCTCATGGCGGGGAAATCCGCGATAGACGCCGAGATCAAGCGCATCCGGCCGCTGGTGGAGGATGGCGGGTACATCCCGCACATCGACCACAGCACCCCGCCGGACATATCCCTGGAGAACTACCAATACTACCTCAAGCGCAAGCGAGAGATCCTGGGCGCGCCGCAGCCAGCGCCGTGGGAAGAGCGCAAGCCGGCATACGACTGGGCGGAGTAGAATAGTCAGGATTCCGTTTGGGCGAGAACAACGTCTCATCCCTCCAGGGTCTCCGAACCTGGAGGGTCAGTGGTGGCTACATAGGCGACCCTCCAGGTAGGGACTACCTGGAGGGATGAGGGATTCTATGTATGAGTAGAACAAGAAAGGCGACGGTTACACAAAGTTGAACAAACGAGAGAGATGGCTGGCCTGTTTCCACCTCCAGCCGGTGGACCGAATCCCGGATGTGGAGTTCGGTTATTGGGATGAGACGATCATTGCCTGGCGCGAGCAGGGAATGCCGGAGTATATCGACCTGGGCTGGAAGGCCGAAGCCTATTTCGGCATGGAAGGGCTTGAGACCATACCTGATGTGCCGGTGGGCGTGGGTATGATCCCCGGTTTTGAGTATAAGGTGATCAGCGAGGACGACAGGCACTGCATTATCCAGGACTACGATGGGGCGGTCAAGCAGATCAACAAGGGCATGGCCCAGACCATACCGCACTACATCAAGTTCCCCATCGAGACCCGGGCGGATTGGGACGAGTTCAAGAAGCGCCTCGACCCGGACGACCCCGCCAGGTACCCGTCAGACCAGGTGCGGGACGAGTGGATACGCGCAACGGACGCTTCCGGGCAAGTGCGGAGATACTTCGCGGGAAGTATGTTGGGTTCTCTGCGCAACTGGATGGGCTTCGAGAACCTGGCAATGGCAGCTATGGACGACCCGGAGTGGGTCAAGGAGATGATCGACTACTGCGGCGACTTCTACTGCAAAGTGGCCGAAAGAGCGATGTCGATGTTCCAGGTAGACTGGGGCCATTTCTGGGAAGATGTGGCTTTCAACAAAGGCCCGATGCTCTCACCGAAGCTCTTCAAGGAGTGGCTTACCCCTAACTACAAGAAGGTGACCCAAGTCCTGAGAGCTCACGGCTGCGACCTCGCGATGGTGGACTGCGACGGCAACATCAACTCGGTGGTCGACTGCTGGCTGGAGGGCGACGTCAGCATCATCTTCCCGCTGGAAATTCGTGGGAACACTGACCCATATTGGATACGTGAAAAGTATGGCAAGGCCGCGCTGCTGTGCGGCGGGGTCGACAAGACGCAGCTCATTGAGGGCAAGGACGCGATAGATCGCGAGATCGAGCGGATCACTCCGCTGGTGCAGATGGGCGGATACGTTCCGCACGTAGACCACAGATGCCCGCCGGACGTAACGCTGGAGAACTACCGTTATTATTTGCGGCAGAAGCGCAAAGCCTTCGGCATCCCGGAGCCAGCGCCATGGGAAGACCGCAAGGCGGGGTACGACTGGGCGAAGTAAGACTGGGCGAAGCAAGACTGCCGTACTGTCGTTTCATCCCTCCAGGGTCTCCGAACCTGGAGGGACCGTAAGACACGTAGAACCGATGCCCTCCAGGTAGGATACCTGGAGGGAGGGAAGAGAGATAGCTGCGGGAACTCACGCAATGCAGACTTGAGAGCTGAGCGCATATCGGCGTTCCCGCAGCATAGTGAATGTGCCCTCCAGGTAGGATACCTGGAGGGATGAGTTACTAACAGGAGGAAACAACATGCCACCAAAACCAGCAAAAGTCGGCCTTATAGGCTGCGGAAATATCTGTTACACATACTTCGAGTCGGGCGTGACCTTTGATATGCTCGACATAGTCGCGTGCGCTGACCTTATTCCCGACCGCGCCAAAGAGGCGGCGGAGAAGTATTGTGTGGAACGGGCGATGAGCGTTGATGAACTGATCAACGATCCGGAGATCGAGATCATCTACAACCTCACGGTCCCCAAGGCGCACGCCGAGATCTCCCTGAAGGCTCTCAACGCCGGCAAGAACGTGCACGGCGAGAAGCCGCTGGCGTCGAACTTCAAGGATGGTAGAGCAGTCTACGAGTTGGCCAAGAAGAAGGGGCTGCTGGTTACCAGCGCGCCGGACACGTTCATGGGCGCGGCTCTTCAGACCTGCCGCAAGCTGATAGACGACGGCTGGATCGGCAGACCTATCGCGACGACAGCCTTCATGATGGGCTGGGGGCCGGAAGAATGGCACCCGAACCCGGAGTTCTTCTACCAGAAGGGCAGCGGGCCGCTGTTGGATATGGGGCCATACTACCTCACGGCGCTTGTCAGCCTCCTGGGGCCTGTCAAGCGGGTGACCAGCGTGACCTCTATCCCCTATCCCGAGCGGACTATCGGGTCTCAGCCGAGGAAAGGGGAGAAGTTCAAGGTAGAGGTTCCGACGTACACGGCGGGAGTGATGGACTTTGTGGGGGGGGCGGTAGGCACGCTGATAGTCACATTCGACTGCCGCGCCTCCGAGCTTCCGAGGATTGAGATATACGGAACAGAGGGCAGCCTGAGCATCCCCGACCCCAACAACTTCGGCGGCCCGGTGCGCATCAGAAGAGCGGGGGCAACGGACTGGTCCGAGGTGCCCTTTACCCACATATACGCGGACAACTCCAGAGGCATTGGCGCGGCGGATATGGCCTACGCGCTGAGGTCGGGCCGGAAGACAAGGGCGAATGTGGAAATGGCGCTGCACGTGCTGGAGATAATGGAGCTGATGAACCAGGCCTCCGACCAGGGCAAGCACCTGGACCTGACCACCACCTGCGACCGCCCAGCCCCCCTCCCAATGGGCCTGAAGTACGGCCAGTTGGACGAGTAGGCTGACGGCCTATGGCCTATAGCCGATAGCACCACGGCATGCCTGGGTGGTGATTTCCGAATCGCCACCCTTTGGCTTGTTCATGATGAAGCCCGGATTCGGAAATCCGGGCTAAGTATTGAGGGTAGGTGTCCCATCACCCTTCATCTTGGCTAAAACTCTATTCTGCGGCCGGCGGTGAGGCCTGTGACTTGGGTTGCGCTTGCCGGCCTGGCGCGGTCTTTTGCCCATTCCCTGAGCCGCTCTATCTCCTCTTTCATCGTGCGAGAGAGAGGAACTGTCGCGTTGATACTGTCCATTATCGCCTCCGTGGAGAGGTCGGCGCCTTTGTCGAACACGTCGAATAACGCGGCAGTAATAGCCTCTTCAATCTCAGCTCCGCTAAAGCCGTCCGCAGCTTCAGCCAGCTTCACAAGATCGAATTGCTCAGGATCGCGGTTGCGCTTGGCTATGTGTATCCGCAGTATTTCCACGCGATCCGTTCGGTCCGGCAGATCCACGAAGAAGATCTCATCAAACCGGCCTTTTCGGAGAAGCTCCGGCGACAACTGGGATATGTTGTTGGCAGTTGCCACGACGAACACCGGGGCTGTCTTCTCCTGCAGCCACGTTATGAATGTCCCGAAGACCCTGGATGTGGTGCCGGCATCCGAGAAGCTGCTGCTCTGGGTTCCGGAGAAAGCCTTCTCGATCTCGTCCATCCACAGAATCGCGGGAGCGACGGACTCCGCAATCCTTGTCGCCTGCCTCACGTTCTCTTCGGATGACCCCACCAGGCTGGAGAATACCTTTCCCAGGTCGAGCCTCAGCAGCGGGGCTCGCCAGAGGGAAGCAAGGGCCTTCGCACACAAGCTCTTCCCGCAGCCCTGCACACCGATGAGGAGCACCCCCTTGGGGTTGGGCAACCCGAATTTGCGGGCATCTGCTGTAAATGCCGACTTGCGCTTCCGCAGCCAGTCCTTCAGCTCGGCCATACCTCCGACATTGCCAAATTCCTCGGAAGCGCGATAGTATTCCAGCATCCCGGACTTGCGGATGATCTGCTCTTTTTCCGAGAGGATTATGGGAACGTCGCTCTCGGACAGGCCGCCGGTCTTTACCAGCGTCTTCGCGAAGACGTTCTCCGCCTCGTTGATGGTCAGGCCCATTGCGGCGTTGACAAGCACATCCCTCGCCGAATCCGGCAGTTGGATATTCAGGTTTGCGTTCTTATTGACTTCGGAGATAGTGCGGTCGAGCAGTTGGCCGACCTGTTCACGGTCGGGAAGGCCGAAGTCCACAACGCTGATCTCCTTTTCCAACTCGATGGGCAGTTGGAGCTTGGGGGAGACCAGAATCAGGGTCTTGTAGCTGTTTTTGAGGTTGAGCGCCACCTCGCGAAGCTTGCGAACCACCTCAGGGTTGCACATATATGGGTGGAAGTCCTTGAAAATGTAGACCGCAGGATCGACCATATCCATTACCTGGCCAAGAGCTACCGACGGATCGCAGGTCTTGGCGTCTACGTTTCGCTGTGATTGAGAGGGAGCCCCGTAAAGCGAAATACCGCGACAGACCGACCACGTGAAGACCTTCTTATCTCTCTTCGCGGCAACTGCAGCAATCGCTTCCTCCACGCGGGACTCTTCCCATGTGACTATGTAGATAACCGGGTACCGAGCCCTCATAAGGATTTCTATCTCATCGATCTCGCTGATCACCGCTCGTTTGTCCTGTTCAGCCATTGTGGTCTCCTCCGTGGGTCAGCAGCTTCGCTATGTGCTGAAGCTCGCTGTGCAAATGCATGATCGCGACTCGACCATCGGGCCGAATAGTAACGGTAGTAGTCAGTTCGCCTTCGCCCGCAGGTCTGGCGCAGCCGTCCCGCTTCAAGGGTCTCTTCCATCGGACGGTGTTGAGTTTGTATCCGGAAGCTATGCTCAGCGCCTCTGCCTCTTCCTTGGGAGTCAGAGCTCTGCACAACCCTGGGTCATCCAACGCCTGGAAGCACGGCATATACTGGAACATCAGGCTGAACGCTGCCCCCGACATATTCCGAGACACCCACTGCGCAATCGGCTCAAGGCAGCACTTTATGTGGCCCGGCAAGACCAGATGCCGCACCACCAGTTCCCCCGAACTGTATGCCGACAGGAAGTTCCTCTGGGCCACCGCGCAGTATCCTTCCACTCCGCCGACTTCACGGGCGCACGCGTCGTTTCCGAACCGGAAGTCGCCGAGGTAAAGATCGACCACCCCGTCCAACAGGCGCATTGTTTCAGACGACATGTAGAAGTTAGAGTTCCAGACTACAGCAGTTGGTTCATCCAATACCTGCAGCGTTTCGAGAATGGCGGCGAGGTGGACTGTCGGTTCGCCCCCGATGAGATTTAGGTTCGCTGCTCCCTCGCGTCGCCGACGGGCGACCAAATCGGCAAAGACCTGCGGCTGCACCAGCGTGCCCCGCCGAGTGTCCAGCAGCGACTCCCACGAGTAGCAGAACCGGCACCGGAGGTTGCATCCGGAGAAGAACACCTCGTGCGACGGCACAAGCGGCGGCTCCTCACCCCAGAGCGTCTGCTCCAGGGAACAGAAGCTCTCGGAACCAACACCGCAAAAACCGACCTCGCCATCAAGTCTATTGGCACCGCAGCGTCTCTCGCACAGGCAGCACTTGCTAATTAGTCTCCTGGCAAGCTCGGCCTTCACGTCCAGCAGCGTCAGGCCGCCCGGTCTGCTGCGCCTGGAGGGCGAGTCGTGCGCGTCCCACAAGTTCCCGCTGGTAGTATTATCCAGGCTCTGCAAGTCGACGGTCCGGAGCGCTGCTCGCGCGTACGCCGGCAGTCTTCGACCACGGGCCACTTGCCTGTATCTACGCAGCGCCATTTCCGGAAACCCCTGTATCACCGCTTCTGGCAGCCCGGAACTCCGCCGGCATCCTGGCTCTGGTTACCGCTGTGTCATAGGTGATAATGCCCTGCTGGTAGAGGTCCTTGAGGCAGGAATCCATTGTCCGCATCTGCTGAGACTGCCCTGTGACCATTGCGTTGGGCAGGGTCTGGGTCCTGGCCTCCCGGATGATGTTTCTGACCGCGATGGTGCCAAGCATAATCTCCGCCGCCATCACTCTGCCGGACTGGTCGACCCTTGGCAGCAATTGCTGAGATATAACCGCCTCAAGGCAGCCGGCTAACTGGGTGCGAATCTGCGCCTGCTGAGCCGGTGGGAACACGTCGACGACCCTGTCTATAGTCTGCGCGGCGTCCGGCGTGTGCAGTGTGCTGATGACAAGATGCCCGGTTTCCGCAGCCGTCAACGCGGTCGCAATCGTCTCCAGGTCCCGCATCTCACCCACAGCAATTACATCCGGGTCCTGCCGGAGAATGTGGGTAAGCGCGTTACTGAATGAATGGGTATCGGAATGGACTTCCTGCTGCACAACAATGCTGCGCTTGTTGCTGTGAACGTACTCAATGGGGTCTTCGACCATTATGATCTTACAGCGGCGGTCACGGTTGATCAGGTCGATCATCGAGTTAAGGGTTGTGGTCTTGCCCGATCCTGTGGGGCCGGTGACCAGCACCAGGCCGGATGGCCGCCGGGTCACTTCGGCAACTATCGGCGGCAGGCCCAACTCCTCCAGGTTCCTCATTTCCGTTATTCCAATGCGGACCGAAGCGCCGACTTCCCCCTGTTCGTAGTACACGCTGACCCGGAAATACCCAAGCTCAGGCAGCTTCAGGGAGTAGCAAAGCTGGAGTTCATCCTCCAATATCCGCTTCTTGCCCTCTGGGAGCGAATCGAGAATCAGCCGCTTGGCATCCGCGGTAGTCAGCGGGTCGCCTTCCCCAATCTCGATCTCGCCGTGAATCCGCAAGACCGGCGGCACACCGACTATCAGGTGCAGGTCGGAGGATTTACGCTCAACCGCAGTCCTCAACAGGTCAATCAGTTCAACAGCCATTTCATTCTCCAGTAAGTACTTGCCGGCGAACCAGCCTTCGGTGAGCCGGTGGCCCGATCACGGCCACGACTCTCCCACGAACGCCATCCCATCGTCCAACAACTCCGGCACGAAGTATGTACGAGTGATTGGGGAAGCCATTCTGAGCGTACGGCATTACCCAGTATTCCCCAATCCCAAGTGTCAAAGTCACGGGATCCTCGGTGGCATAATCTTGAAACTCACCGAGCGGGTTGACGTTCAAAGCCGGCAGGGCAACACGCATCGCGCGACCGTTGACAGACAGGCGATCGCTGATTGTGATCTCATCACCTGGCATCCCGATCACCGCACCGGCCACTGCGCCATACTGCCCGCCGCCGATTATCACGTCCCCCCGCAAAGGATTGTTCATAACCCGCACGAGGACAGAGTCGCCCTCGTCAAGCGTGGCAGTGGGTATTCGCCCCATAACAGTGTATGTCTGCACGACCGGGCTGAGAGCAACCCTAAGAGCGGTATATCCTCCAAGGTACGTGGCCAGGGTTACACAGACTGCGAAAACAATCCGCCGGGTTCCGCCGGGATGCAGGTCAGGGTTTCGGAGACAGTCGATGGTCACTGCGAACGAGACCATCGATGCCGCTATCGCCCCCCACACGAGCAGGTCGGCCATTGGCGACCTGTATTCGGCGGCAGCTAAGCACAGCCATGCCAGCGAAGTCACGAGCATCGTCAGCCCCTGCCGGACCTGGCGCAGAACGAAGATGTGGCCAAACCCCGGTATGACCGAAAGCAAGGCAAGCCCGCATGCTCTCAGGGGAATCCAGGAGAACGGCCCCGGGCTCGGAGCGTACACGGAATCGGCGGATCCGACACCCGCGGCGTTCTCGCCAGTTGAGGTTTCCTCCGCCCACCTGGCAATCCCGCGCAGGCCGGGAACCCGTGAAATCGCCCACCAGAGTCTCTGCTCGAGCGTGCGGTTCCGGGCGCGCGGCGGTCGGACTGACTCAGAGGCCTGCCTGGATGCCAGAGATGTCGAGCACTGGGCGCACCTGTCGATCCCGGGCATATTCTGAAAGCCGCAACTCGGACACTCCATCCGGCAAGGCCGCCTATAGCTTTGTGCGGGTCTGCGTCCGCTCGGTGATTGATACTACAGACTCAGGCTCGTAGAACTCGCTCGTATTCTGCTGGTCTTCGACTCTGCCTATGGCAGCGAAGACCTGTACATAGTCCAGGCAGCGCTTCCCCTTTGCGCCTTTTACGTGCACCTCTATTTTGCCGTCCGCAGTTATCTCGATTTCCAATTCGTGCTTGGTGGCCACAATCAAACCTCGTCTTTCCGGCTGCCTCTGCCTGTACGCCTGAAAGTGTCTATCACTCTCGCGAACACTCCACGAGTTTCGAGGTCCCGCAGAGCATTCCTTGCACGGGTAAGGCTCGGGCATTCTGCCAGAGCCCGCTTGTACGCAACTCTCGCCTCGTCGACCTGCCGAAGCTCCTGATTGCACTTGCCAATCCAGTACCAGCAGGTGTAGTTCGCCTGATCCAGGCGGACCGCAACGTTGAGAGATTCCAGCGCCTGGTGGTGAAGCTTGCGAACCAGATATGCGCGGGCTATCCAGGCTCGGATGGACCAGTCACTGGGCGCCAGCTCGACGGCCTTGGCAAAGCAGGCTTTGGCGTTCGTCTCGCTCATCGGCAGCAGCACATCGCCCCTGGCAACCCAGGAATATGCATTGACTCCCTGGAACTTGAATGCGGAGTCGGAAAACCCGATTGCCACCTCGGGGCGCCCCAAGCGGGATTCTGCCACCCCACGGGCGGAGAGAATCTGGGCAGACTTGGGGAAACGCTCCATAGCCCGCTGAGACCAGGTGATGGCCTCGGGCAGTTCTCCGAGTTCAATGAGGCAGCGCAGTTGGCCCAGCCAGGCTTCCTCTATGTTGATGTCGTATTCAAGGGTTCGGGAGTAGTAAGCAAGCGCCCTCTCGAAATCCTCGCAGCCAAAGGCCTCCGTTGCCTTGCCCATGTAGTAGGCGTGATCAAGCACCTCCGACTTCTTGCCGGTTCCAGGGCGCTTCGGATGGCGCTCTCCCATCTCAAGGTGCTCAAATCTCCCCAAGCTCCGGTGCTCCTACACGTACTTCGTTACGTGGATTCTTATAGATTGATCGTTGGCTACTTCCTCGGCAGTCACCGTAAAGCCCTGGCTTTTGAGCTCTGTGATGACTTTGTTATAGGCATATTGCTGGGTTACTCGGCCGACCAGCTCTTGTCCGATGGCGTTCAACTCCGCGTCTGACTTGCCCTGCCCGGCAACATGTACCAGACACCGCCCATCAGCAGAACGGCTGAATGTAGCTGTTACATCATCTTTGCGTATGGTGAACTCGCTCTCTCTAGCCATGGAATCGGCGACTATCTGGCTGTCCTCAATAGGAATCTCTACCCAGGTTTCCGCCTCCTCCATCTGCTCACCTAGTCCGTCAACTACATCCCGCTTCTGAGTCTTGTAGGCAAGCGCTCCCGCAGCGGCGGCTATTGCCCCGCACAAGACCGGCCATCCGGCGACTACGATTGGCGCTACGACGAAAACAACCGACAATTCCCCCACCTCCGCATGACCGCATCCCGGCGTCTCATGTGCCCATTATATTCCCCTAAGAAAGGTTCTATCAAGTATGCTTGCAGGAATCCTTGACACCGTGCCTATTCGCGAGCCAACAGCTATCCGGCAGACGGTAGCAGAGCGTCTTTGTTTGTTTGACACCCCCCAGCTCACGCGGGTATAATCTAGCTATGCCGGAGTGGCGGAATGGCAGACGCAGCGGTCTCAAAAACCGCCGAGGGCAACCTCATATCGGTTCGACTCCGATCTTCGGCACCACACTTTCTTCTTCAACTACGAACAGGCAGACGTCTACATTCGCCACACCCCTCGTCTTCTTGGTAGTCCAGCAGATGCGCCCCAAGCCGTTTACAGATATGGCTGTTATGGCTATAATGTACATAATGGTCTATTGCGAAGGAGAGCCGTGAAATGGTAACCATGACATCCAAGGAAGCCAAAGAGAAGTTCGGAACGCTCGTGGACACCGCGCGACGTGAGCCCGTGACAATTACCAGGCACAATCGTTCGAGCGTGGTGGTGATATCTGCGGAGCGATTCGAGGAGCTAGAGGCCGTCGAAGACCGCAAGTGGGTTGCGCGAGCGAGAAGAGCCGAGAAGAAAGGCTATCTGGGCACTGAAGAGAGCGAGGCTATCATACAGAGAGTTCTGAATGCTGAAGCTTAGTCTCTCCAGCGAAGCGGATAAGTTTGTCGCCAAGCGAGAACCGAAACACCAGAGGCAGATATACACCAGAATCCAAGCCTTGCGAGAGGATCCATCTCCGTCAGACGCCAAGTCATTGGGACACCTCGGGGGAAAGTTCTCGCGCGTCGATACTGGAGAATATCGCATCATCTTCAGGATCGAGGGCGAGACGCTGCACGTGCCTGTTGTGGGCAAGCGCAACGACGACGAGGTCTACAGGCGTCTCAAGAGGAAGTAGACCGACCTCCGCGTTCCCCATCACCCAAGACCTAACACCTAACACCGCCTTCGCCTTGACACATCGAGGCTTCCGGCACTAGCATGATTCCCGGTTTCAGATGAGTTTTGGAGGAAATCGATGAGTGATATTGCTAAGCTGGCCGCTTTGGCCAGACCTAAGATAACCCCTGTGTTGGACCCGGGTTTTGCGCCGGCTTCGCTGGTGAACCGGGCGTTCCGGAAGCTGGCAGAGGAGTCCGGGGAGAGCGTGCCGCTGGTGTTTGCGGTGGAGCGCGGGGCCGGAGCGACCACCGTCTACCGCACAATCTGCTTTGCCGAAGGGTCCAAGAATGCCGCGCTGAACCTGCCGTATGCCGAGCGGATAGTAAAGATGCTGCTTTGGCAGAGGGGTGGATGGAGAGTGATGATCGCGGGGCCGAAGTCGGTGTATGAGCACATCAAGAGCGCATACTCGGCGGACGGTTCGCAGAAGTTCGATTTCGAGTTCATGGGCGGGGTGTATGAGCACACGTTCACCGTTGAGCATGTCGAGCTAGATCAAATCCCCGAGCCGCTGGAGACTACCTCGCCCCTCGGCGGCCACCTGGATGGCTGCAGGATAGGCTTCGACCTTGGCGCAACCGACCGCAAGGTTTCGGCGGTGATCGATGGCGAGCCGGTCTACACCGAGGAAGTCCTCTGGGACCCCAGGAACCAGACCGACCCTGCTTACCACTATAATGAGATCAACGCCGCCCTCAAGGCCGCTGCCGCGCACATGCCCAGAGTGGATGCCATCGGCGGGAGTTCGGCGGGTGTCTATATCAACAACCGTCCGCGCGTTGCAAGCCTGTTCCGTGGGATTCCCAAGGAACTCTTCGAGGAGAAGATCGGCAACATGTTCCTGAACCTGCAGAAGGAGTGGGGTGTGCCGCTTGAGGTGGTGAACGACGGCGAAGTAACTGCGCTTGCCGGGTCTATGTCCCTCGGGGACGGCGCGGTGCTGGGTATCGCGATGGGTTCCAGCGAGGCAGGCGGATATGTTATGCCCAATGGCGAGATAACCACCTGGCTCAACGAACTGGCGTTCTGCCCAGTTGATTATTCGCCGAATGCGGCGGTTGATGAATGGTCCGGCGACCGAGGCTGCGGGGCGCTGTATTTCTCGCAGCAGGCGGTTTTCAAGCTCATACCAGTCGCGGGGATAGAAGTCGACCCCAATATGGGCCCGGCTGAGCGGCTGAAGCACGTTCAGAACCTGCTGGCTCAGGGTGACGAGCGGGCGCGGAAGATCCTTGAGACAGTCGGCGTCTACCTCGGCTACGCAATCGCCCACTACGCTGACTTCTACGAGATCAGGCACGCGCTGATCCTCGGCAGAGTAACCAGCGGCGATGGCGGCAACATCATACTGGAGAAGGCGAACGAGGTAGTGAAAGCCGAGTTCCCCGACCTGGTCGGAGGCCTCCAGATGCTGATGCCGGACGAAAAGACCAAAAGAGTAGGCCAGGCCGTGGCCGCGGCAAGCCTGCCGGCGGCGTAAGTATTGTCATTCCGAGGAACGAGGAATCTGCTTTTCTCAACCATCAAACCAAGAGTAACAGCAGTTTCCTCGTCGTTCCTCCTCGGAATGACAAACACCGAGGCAACGCCAATAGCCAAAACCCAACACCCATCACCCGTTAACACAGGAGCAAACCAATGAAACTAACCAAAGAATCAGCAGAACTATATGTGCCGGATGGCGCGACCGGGTCGGAGGCTATTAGCCGGACTACCCATATCTGTATCTCCGCCCACCAGGATGATATCGAGATCATGGCATTCCACGGGGTGCTGCAGTGCTTTGCGCTGCCGGACAAGTGGTTTATGGGGGTGGTGGTGACCAACGGCGCGGGCAGCCCACGCAGCGACCTCTACGCAACCTACACCGATGAGCAGATGCAGGTGGTGAGGAAGCTGGAGCAGAAGAAAGCGGCGTTTGTGGGGGAATACGGCGGGCAGGCGTTGCTGGACTTCACCAGCAGCGAGGTCAAGAGCGCGACCAATCGCGACGTTATCGAGGACATCAAGACCATCCTCATGGCAGCCAGGCCGGAGGTGGTTTATACCCACAACCTCGGCGACAAGCACGACACCCACGTGGCGGTGGCGATGAGAGTTATTCAGGCCATCCGCGAGATGCCGGAAGATGCGCGGCCATCCAAGGTGCTGGGCTGCGAGGTATGGCGCGACCTGGACTGGATGATCGATGAGGACAAAGTCGCTCTTGACGTGGAAGCGCACGAGAACCTTGCGGCGGCGCTCTTGGGAGTGTTCGATTCCCAGATATGCGGCGGCAAGCGCTACGACCTGGCCACAATGGGCCGCCGCCGCGCCCACGCCACCTACTTCGCCTCCCACGGCACCGACGAGACCACCTCCCTTAACTTCGCAATGGACATGACCCCGCTAATCAAAGACCCGGATCTGAGCATCAAAGACTTCGTAGCCGGGTTCATCAACAGATTCGCGGAAGAAGTCGCAGCCAGAGTGGGTAAACTGTAGCGAAAAGCGCCAGGAACGCAATTTCACATGGATGTACAGGATGAACAGGATAGGGAACAGCGGCCCCCCCGGTGTTTCGGGACTTGAGCGGAGCGGAAGTCCCGAAACATGTTCTGCTGGTCGTGGGTTCGTTTCGGGATTTCCGGAGCGGTTGAGGAGCTTGTGCCACAAATGATAGGCCAACTGTCGTTCCTCAAATCCCGAAACACCAACATAGCCAAATTCCTAATCCTGAATATCCTGTATATCCATGTTAGTTCTCGGCCTTCGTGGAGGCGTGACGTATGAAGAGTATCGGGATCATTGGCTATGGCGGGTTCGGGGAGTTTATCCATCGAGCTTGGGACGGGATGGACAAAGCCCGGGTTGTGGCCGTGTGCGATGCCGACCTCAAGCGCAAACCTCGCGGCGTCCGCTTCTATACTCAGGTAACCGAGATGCTGGCGGATGGGGATATAGATATTGTCTCCATCGCCACTCCACCCAGCACCCACCACGACCTCGCGGTAAGATGTCTGAAAGCCGGCAAAGCGGCCCTTATCGAGAAGCCGCTTGCCCTCAGCAAAGCGCACTGTTCAGATATTATCCGGGTGTCTCAAGAAACGGGCATTCCCGCCACGGTCAACTTCGTCCTCCGCCAGAACCCCATTGTGCTTGCTCTCATCGAGCTCGCCCGTTCGGAGGCTCTGGGGAAGCTGCGGCGGGTGGACCTGCGCAACTACGCCACCCTGGAGAGTGTCCCCAAAGGCCACTGGTTCTGGGAGCCGGAGGTCAGCGGGCGCATATTGCTGGAGCACGGGGTCCACTTCTTTGACCTCGCGCGGGCGGTGGTCGGCGCGGATACGGTCAGGGAGTGGTCGATGGGGGTTGAGCGCGAGCCGGGGATGGAGGATCGCGTGTTTGCGGCGGTGGAGTATGAGAACGGGGTGGTCGGCACCTTCTGGCACTCGTTCACCCGCCCCAAGGAACTCGAGCGCACCACAATGCACTTCGCCTTCGACCTCGGCGAGGTGGACATCATCGGCTGGATCCCCCTCGAACTCAAAGCCTGGGGCTGGACCGATGAAAAGGGCTTAGCCACAATCCGTTCCCTGTGCCCACAAACCACAGCCACCCCCCGCCCACACGAACTGACCCAGTCCTCCGAGTTCACCTACCCGGTAGACTACGACTTCGAAGCCACCCTGACCCTCGACAAGCCCAAGCTTGAAATCTACGCGGACGGGGTCCGGGCAGTAATGGCCGACCTGATACAAGCCCTGGAAGACCCCAACCACCGGATGACCGTTACCCTGGAAGATGGGGCAGCGGCGGTGCGGACAGCGGCGAGGGCTACTCGGGCGGCGCACCCGGAGACAAAGTGATGAACGATGCGAGACGACAGCTCGATATGGTTCTGCGGAAGCTTGTGGAGGCGTTTGTAAGCGATCTTGGTGAGCGCCCGACCGGTCCTGTCACAACAGATCCGATGGAACCTCTGACTTACAGTCCTCCGGTGCTTTGGATAGAGGGAGCGGTATTTCATCTGGGGGATATCGTGTTTATGGGCAAGGACGTTCTTGTGTCGATGGACGTGCTGAAATCACTGGTCAGCGGCGAAGATGCAGCATTCGTTCGTCTCCCTGCTAACTCCAGCGCCTGCGAAGAGTCTGACGAGGAGCTTTCCTCGGAACTCTGGGCAGCCATTGGCGACATGCAGTTTCACGCATCCTGCTTCCCTCTCTATGCCGCGAACCTGCGCGAGCTTCTCCGCAACGAAGGAGTTGATCCAATGTGCCTGCGACCGTCGCTGGGCCGGTACCTCAGGAAGTACCCACCGGCTGGCAAGGACTTCACCGACAAGGTGGCGCAAATGCTGGCGGGTCCGACGATCCCAGCCCCACTTGCGCGCACGATTGCCCGAGACCTGGCGGAGCTGGAGCGTGCCTGCAAGGTTACCCTGGCAGTGGTGGAGGACCTGATCAGTGACGATGGCGGTGACATTGCCGTCCTGGCCCGGAGATTCGCTAACACCTATGCGGCAGTCTTGAGTTTGGGAGAGGTCTTGTTGAGGGCCGAAGCATCATCAACCGTGATGTTGCACGAGGTGGAGATATACTACACGCGCCTGCCGGGTCCGCCGCCATGTTCCCAGTGACAACCCCCCTCCCTTTGCGGTATGATGTCGGTAACTCATTGCAGTGAGGTTTTACCGATGGCAACTTGCGTTCCTCTGGCAGTAACAAGCGCGTTCATACTCCCCACAATGGTCTTACCCGCTCGCCTCGATGAAGACACCCTCTGCTCCTACATTCGCCTGCTTCACGAGGAGGGTTACCCGGCTCTGGAGATTCTTTGCAGACCGCTGGATGCAGCGCTGGATCTGTTCTGCCGGGTGAGCAAGAGGGAGGAGCGTAAGCTCATCTGCCTGGGTTTGGGAACCGTGACATCCCGCGCCGCAGCAGAGCGTGCGGTCGAGCTTGGGCCGGAGTTCCTTGTTTCGCCCGCATTCAGCAGAAACGTTCTGGGTGTGGCGGTGGAGGCTGGGATTCCGTACATTCCGGGAGTGCTGACTCTGCAGGATGTCCAGGGGGTGCTGGATGCGTTCGAGGACGCCGGGCTGAATGTCGAGATCCTGAAACTGTGCCCAGCGTCCGAGGTGGACCTGGACTACGTGGCAACGCTGGCCGCCTGCCATCCCGGTATCAAGTTCTGCCCGTCCGGTGGGGTGTCGCTGGATAACCTGGCTTACTGGAGATCCAGCCCGCACGTTGGCGCGGCGATAATGGGCGGGCTGTTTGTGCCGCAGGATGCCCTGGAAAACGGGGACTGGGCCGAGGTCCGGCGCGTTCTGAAGACAGCCCGGGAGATTGCGATAGGCTCAAGCGCGTAGGAACGATATCACGAAAACCCGAAATGGTAGAAAACCATAAATAAGCTCAGTATCTTACGACTGAAATCCTATACAGGACGCAAGAAACTCTCATCACGAAAACACGAAAGGGAGAAAACACGAAATAGTAAAGGGCTTTTTCGGGCTTTCCTGAATTTCGGGCTTTCGTGATAGATCTTGGTTCCGGCTACGCCGGGTTAGGAAGGAAGAGCTATGGCAAACAAGGAGCAGGTGGAGAGTTTGGGGTGGAAGCCTCACTGGATGACTCAGCGGGATGGCAAGGGCGGGTGGAAGATGGTTCCGGCGGAGATCAGGTTTGTGCACTATGCCGACCCTGTCGCGGCGAAGATTCGGGCGCTGTGTGACAAGCCGGTGGAGCAGGTGTCGGAGGCGCTGGGGATGACCGTGAAGCAGGTAGAGAGGGTCGCTTCCGGGATGGAATACTACCTCAACGGTTTCCGCAAGTTCTGCCCGTTCGGTATCGCCCAGATGGACAACGGCGAGCTGATAATCGCGGGCGTGCTGGATCAGTCCACAACCAGGGAAAAGACCGCCATCGCCTTCAGTTCCGATGCGGGCGAATCGTGGTCGCCGCTGGAGAGGGTGGGGCCGAATGTCTACGGTCGCCCGATGGGACTCACATACCTCGGCGGCAGCGAGCTGATCTTTGCGGCGGAAGCAGGGACAGGCGGCGGCAGGCCCCTGCGGTTCTTCAGCAAAGACTACGGCCGCACATGGAAGGAGAAACATCCGCTGCCCATATCCAGCTTCGGCAGGCCGATCAACACGGAAGGCAACTACCTGGTGGACAGAGACTCCTCCGGCAAAGCCATCAAGCTGGCGGCGTTCGGATGGATGGGGCCAAAAGACTACAACTATCCCGTGGACCCGGCAGTCGGTGGGTTGCACTGGTCGTATGACGGCGGCCGCACCTGGACCGACGAACTGCTCCCGAAAGAATGGGTGTGGGAAGAGGTATATGAGGGCAAGACCTACCGGCGCGGGATTAGCGAGGGGTCGCTGGTTCGGGCAAAGAACGGCTGGATAGTGGCCGCGCTGCGCACAGACCTCAGAGCCCAGGACATGCACTGGCACAACGACAACCTCGAGGGCACGGCAGTCTCGGTGTCCAAAGATGACGGCAAGACGTGGTCGCCGATCAAGCGCATATTCACATCCGGCAGGATGCATGCGAACCTGCAGTGCCTGGCCGACGGCACGCTGGTGATGACATACATTATGCGGCAAGACGCTGCCGGGGGCAGGCTGCTGAGCTACACCAGAGGCTGTGGGGCCATAATCAGCCGGGACAACGGCCTGACCTGGGACACCGACCACGAGTATATGCTCGACCGCTACGAGCTGGCCGACGGCACCCCACACACCCTGGCCTGCGGCCACATCTGCTCCACCGTCCTCACCGACGGTTCGATCATCACGACCTACGGGCATTACCCCAGTAAGGGAGGGTGTCTGGTGAGGTGGAAGCCGTAGTAGCGGAGAGCAGAGCGCGTGATCGAACGGGGATGGTGGGGTAGGGAAGGAGAAGTAGATGACGACGGCAACAGAGCGCAAGAAGCTGTACAAGGCGGCGGTGGACCGGGCGGTGGGGTGGATATTGTCTCACCAGGAGGCTGACGGTGGGTTCGGGCCGAATGTGGAGACCATGGGCCACCACATGATCCCCCCGCTCACCCTGCTCTATACCGGTCACGCGGAAGAAGCCCTGCGGGTGATGCCATACATCAAGAAGCGGTTTGTGGCATCGGATGGCAGCTTCGATATGCCGGAGATACGGGCTGGGCGGGCGTCTTCACTGGCGGAGTACTGCTATGCCCCCGCTTGGATGATCTACACTACCCACCTGTGTTTGGCATTCGATATCTCCCACCCCGCGATGCCCCACTTGCTCAAGTTCCAGGACCCTTTGACCGGCGGGATGTTCAGTAATCAGGAGGATGCGGCGAAGAAGTCGGGGGTGATTAACCCGGCGGTGACCTGTATCTCGGGACAGGCGGCGTTGGTCACAGGCTATCTCGATGAAGCGAAGCGGATGGCGGATCACGTAGTTGACAACATCCTTGAGCGGAACCCCGACCTGAGCAAGGCTCTCTACCCGATCTGGCATACCCAGACCGGCCCCCTGACCTCGCAAGACACTCCCAACCTGCCCAACGCGCCGCGTGTCATCGTGAGAAATGCCCCCGGCCAGCACCACTACCTGACCGGCATGATGATCGGGTTCCTGACCGATGCGCACCGCGTGCTGCGTGACCGCAAGTACCTGGACGCCGCCGAGACCATCTACGAGTTCGCAAAAGGCGACAGCCCGTCGGTGCATGAGAACTCCCTTTCCCATAAGCTCGCCTGGGGCTGCGCGTGGCTCTACCGGACAACAGGAGAAGCCAAACACCTCGAGACAGCGTGCCAGGTCTGCGACTACCTGCTGAAATGCCAGGAAGAGGACGGCTCGTTCGTGCACTGGGGGATAGTGAAGTCGTCCGAGGAGTGGACTTACTCCCCGCGTATGAACATAACGGCCCAGTTCGCGCTGTGGATATCCAGGACCGCGAACCTGCTATGAAGGACATGCTGAACAAGCTGCGCGGCGGGTTGATTGTGTCGTGTCAGGCCGAGGGGGATGACCCATTCAACAGGCCTGAGTATATAGCCCTTTTCGCCCGAGCCGCTGAGATGGGTGGGGCGGTGGCAATTCGCGCGCGCGAGCCGGATAACATCCGCGCCATCCGCGCCGCAGTCAAACTCCCAATCATCGGGCTTACCAAGGGCACATTCCCGGATGGATCGGTCCTGATAACCCCTGATTTCGATGATGCAGCCGCGATAATCGGTGCGGGCGCGGACATTGTTGCGGTCGACGCCACCAGGCGCACTCGCCCCAACGGCCTGCGCAGCTCCGAGTTCATTGCAGGTATCAAGAAATCGTGGAACGTGCCAGTGATGGCGGACTGTTCGACACTGCAGGAGGCCGTAAGCGCGGCCCAGGCGGGAGCGGACCTTGTCGGCACCACCCTCTCCGGCTACACTCCCTATACGAATGCAGCATCCGAAGATGAACCGAACTGGGATCTGCTGGCCGAGATGGTAGCGAGCGTGCAGGTTCCGGTGATAGTAGAGGGCCGGGTCTCGACCCCCGCCCACGCGGCCAGAGCAATCGAGATGGGCGCTTTCGCGGTAGTGGTCGGGACTGTCATCACCCGCCCAAGGGTAATGGTGCGCAAGTTCGCTGAAGCTGTGCGGGAGAGCGCGGCGTGAACTCATTTGACCGTGTTTCAGCGGCTCTGAGCCTGAATCAGCCCGACCGCGCCCCCATACTCACATACCTCAACGGGGACAGCCCCAACATCAGCCAGAGGCTCAGGCAGTTCGTGCTGGACAACTCTGACGTGTTCTACACTCGCGGGCTGTACACCGGCTTTGCCTGCACGGGAATCGACGCTGACACCAGCGAAGAACCACTGGACGATGGCTGGGTCAGAGTCGCTCACGCGATAGGCGGCGAGTCGTTCGATGAGATCATCAAACAGAGTCTCGACGGGCTGTACGTGGGATACAAGAAACACCTGTTTGCTGACCCGAGCGACCTTGGAAAGCTGTTGGAACTTCCATTTGCCCCGGCATGCGAGAGTCCCGGGCTGGGCGCGTGGATAGCTGAGGCAAACTCTGCGGCGCGGAAGTACTATGCAGAGGGCGCATTCACCCGGATAGTGCTGATGGACCCTCTTTGTGTTGTAGCCGGCAACGCGAGCCCCGAGGATATGTCGATATGGACTCTCGAGCAGCGCCCTTTGTTGAGAGAGTGTATGGACAGGATACTGGAGCAGCAGCTTGAGTATCTTGCCTGTGCGCTGGAGAAGCTGTATGCTCCCGTGATCTTCAACATCGCGGGCGCGGAGTATGCTCTTCCTCCGCTGATGTCGCCAGCAGACTTTGATGAATTCGTTCTTGCCTACGACCGCCCGATCTTCGACCTCGTCCACTCCTTCGGCAGGCTAATCTACTGCCACTCACACGGCAAAGTGCGGCAGTTCTTGCCGCAGTTCGTGGAGATGGGGGCGGACGGTATACATCCCCTGGAACCCGTGGGAATGACCGGCGACTGTGACATGGCGGAGGTCAAGGCCGCATTCGGCAAAGACATCTGCCTTATCGGCAACATCCAATACGACGACTTCGCGCGGTTGTCGGGAGAGGCGCTTCGAGACAGGGTCCGGGAGGTTGTGCTGGCGGGCAAGCCGGGAGGCGGGTTCATTCTCTGCCCAAGCTGCACCCCGTTCCACAACCCCATGCCACAAGCCATAGAAGACAACATCATCCGCTTCATAGAGGCTGGTCTGGAGTTCGGCCGGTACTAGCTGCCCTCTGCTCCTGCGCTCTCAGCCCTCCACTCCGTTTGACACCCCCGAAACCCGATGCTATACTACCCGAGGCGTACTGCGCGTGTTTTCACTGGCCGTTTGGCCTTGCAAGGAGTCGGTTTTGGGCAAATTCGATGTCGATATGACTGAGGTCAAGAAACTGGTCGAACTGGTCGACGCGAACGAACTCGCGGAACTGACTGTCGAGGATGGCGATACCACCATATCCATCAAAGGCAGAGCGCCCGCCGCCGCGGCTGCGCCCGTGGCCCATGTTCCCGCGGCGCTGGAGCACGAAGAGGAGCATTACGCCGCGCCTGTGGAGTTGGAGCCTGAGGTCGAGGATGACGGGAGCGTGGTCGACATCGTCGCCCCACTGGTCGGCGTGTTCTACCGCTCGCCATCTCCCGACCAGCCCCCGTTTGTGGAGGTTGGCGATGAAGTAGAGGTGGGTGCAGAGGTCGGGCTTATCGAGGCTATGAAGGTATTCAGCCCCATCCCCAGCGAGATTGCGGGGATTGTGGTGGCAACCGTCGCGCAGAGCGGCCAACTCGTCCACCAGGGCGACGTGCTGATAAAGATTAGAGTGAACCAGGACTCGTGACGAACACTGTCGCGACCGCTGAAGCGGCGCTGTCGTGTCCGTCACGAAGGGAACGCAAATGGCAAAAAACGCCATTTGCTCAGGAGCCATCTTGAAAGAAGTAATCAACGTAGGAATTATCGGCTTCGGGATCGTCGGTTCCGGAGCCGTTAGGATTTTGGTGGAGAACCAGGAGTCGATCGCGCTCAAGGTCGGCGTGCCTGTGCGCGTGAAGAAGATTGCCGATCTGGACATCACCACGCCTCGGCCGGTCAAGGTAGACCCGTCCATTCTCACCACCAATGTCCGCGAGATCATCGACGACCCCGATATCGACATAGTTGTCGAGACAATAGGCGGCGTCAAGCCTGCCGGCGACTTTATCAGGGAGTCGCTTAGAGCCGGCAAGAACGTGGTCACGGCCAACAAGGAACTCATCGCCAAGCAGGGCAACACCCTCCTTGACCTTGCCACCCAGATGAACCTCGACTTCATGTTCGAAGCCAGCGTGGGCGGCGGTATCCCGATCATAACCCCGATGAAGACTTCCCTGGCAGGCAACGAGATCCTGCAGGTCAAGGGCATAGTTAACGGCACCACCAACTACATCCTCACCCGAATGCGGGAAGAGGGCGTGGATTTCAAGGACGTGCTCAAAGACGCGCAGGCCAAGGGCTACGCAGAAGCCGACCCGACAGCGGACGTCGAGGGCTTCGATGCTGCCTACAAGCTGTGCATATTGGCTTCGATAGCTTTCAACAGCCGCGTGGATGTGGCCAAAGTCCACCACGAAGGCATCACCAAGCTGGAAGCCGCCGATATGCGCTATGCTGAGGAGCTTGGCTACGTCATCAAGCTGCTTGCCATAGCGACTCTCATCGACGGTGATATGCAGCTTCGGGTCCACCCGACATTCCTGCCCAAGCGCCACCCGCTGGCAGGGGTGAACGATGTCAACAATGCCATCCTGGTGCGCGGCAACGCGGTGGGCGAGGTTATGTTCTACGGCCCAGGCGCAGGCTCAGGCGCGGCGGGCAGCGCGGTGGTCGGGGACATCCTGGACATCGCTCGCAACATCCAGCGTGGCTCAACAGGCCGAGTGCCTTGCACCTGCTTCCACACCCGCAAAATGCTGCCGATAGACCGAATCTCCGGCAAGAACTACGTTCGAGTGATAGCGGAAGACAAGCCAAGAGTGCTTGCCTCTATCGCTACCGAGTTCGCCAACCACAACGTGAGCATAGAGTCTGTGCTGCAGAAGGTGCTGGACGAGAAATCGGCGGAGATAGTCTGGCTGACCCACGCCGCCGCCGAGCCCGATATGCAAAGCGCCCTGGAAGCCATCCGAGCCCTGCCCGTGACCCGTGAAGTGGCGAACTGGATCAGGGTGGAAGCGTAACCGGCGCGGCCGATTGCCCGGTTGTTTGGCCTCAAATGCGTACCAATCCGGAGGAAGCCGATGCAGCGCGTGCCCTCTATTGTCGCAGCCGCAATCCTGCTCGTTCTGGCCGCTTGCCACGGTTTGTCCGCTTTGCCTTTGCCCGTTATCAGCAAGACCAAGTCGGCGACCGTTCTGCTGGAAACCAACGAGGCGATGGGCACCGCATTCTGCATCGATCCATCAGGCATCTTTGTCTCCAACGATCACGTCCTCGGCTCGGACTTTGACGGCAGGCTCAGCTTGATAGTGCATTCCGGGGAAGGGCGGCAGAAGAAGCTGCGGGCTTCGGTCCTGTTTCGGGATGGACAGTCGGACCTGGCTATCATCACAGTCGAGGGCGCCGGCAAGTTGGACTATCTCCATCTCGGAGATTCCTCCCGGCTCTTCGAGACTATGCCTGTTGTCGCGTTCGGCTACCCTTTCGGCTCGGACCTGGCGTTTGGGGCTAACCGGTATCCGTCTATAACCGTCAGCTCCGGCAAGATCACGGCTCTGCGCAAGTCCGGCGGCAAGCTGGAGGCAATCCAACTGGACGCCTCGCTGAACCCCGGCAATTCCGGCGGCCCGGTGGTCGATGGGGCAGGCAAGGTGATCGGCATCGTGGTGGCGGGGATAGAAGGCTCGGGGATCAACTTCGCCATCATAATGCTTGCTTTCCATAGACACAGTTTACCTCATTTCTGTGTCCAAGAAAAACCGGGGGCGGGGCACCAAGAATACCCGAGGATATGCTCAACAGCAAATACAACTTCAGGTTCACTGTGGTCTCCGTGGAGAAGTCGACGAAACCCCTGGCAGTGGAACTGGGCCTGCGCACGGATAGTGGCGCGGAGCGGGTGTTCAAGGCGGAGAAAGTCAGCAAGAATACCTATCAGGTAGTGACAGTCCCGGTGACCGGCGGCTCCAAGTCCGGAACACTCTACTACCGGGTGACGGTGAAGCGCGGGGGGAAGGTTGTCTCCCAGGTCACCGGGTCGACCATATACCCCCGTTCAGAGGGCGGAACCGGTTCTCCCCGGCGAACCCCGCCGGGCACAACCCCACGGCCGACCCCGCCCAAGACAACTCCACGGACGCCCGAGCCTCCGTCTGCCCCGGCAACGCCCACTGGGGAGCGGGTGACCATCCCCATGCGGGTGCCGCTGCCCAAGATAGTTGCGCCCGCGCTCCAGGACCGAACCGTGTTCCGCTTGCCCGGAATGGTCGATGATCTGGGCGTGGGAGGAGGCGGGCGATACATCCTGCTGCAGATCAACAGCCTCCGCAAGATCGCCGTGTTCGACGTCAATGTGCTGAAGATAGTCAACTACATTCCTCTCGCGTCCGATGATTCGCTCTTTGCTGCCAGCGCGGACAAGCTCATTGTCGTGCTGCGAGACCAGAACGCGATCCAGCGGTGGAGCCTGACCACGTTTGAGAGAGAGGTCACGACGCCGGTCCCGGAGGGCGTGCAGGTGCAGGCCATCGCCATGGGGTGCGCGTCGGGTGGCCCGCTGATGATCTTACCCCGTGAGGGGCCGACGCTGTTTATGGACATCAGAAAGATGAACCTGGTGGATGTGGACGCGGCGACGATCCAGAGATGGAGGCAGAATGTCTCGCGCAGCGAGATATATGTGAGGGCATCGATGGATGGAAGCTGCTATACGGCCTGGCGGGGAAGCGTTTCCCCTTCGGGCCTGATCTCCCTTACTATCTACGGCACCGAGTCTGTTGCGCGCTACGAACACACCTCGGTAGGCGGCATTTTCCCGGGTTACGACGGCAGTATCCTCTACACATACCAGGGCATCTTCAACTCCGACCTGAAGGCCATCTCTCAGGAGCGTTTTGGGCGGGCAATCTGCGTTCCCACCTACGGCAGCAACTACTTCCTGGGTATCACCGGTGTCGGCTACGGCAGCCGTGATCCCGTGACTGTCTCCGTGTACTCTACCTCAGACAAGAGGCTTCTGTATTCGATGACCAATGTCAGCGAACTGCAGGGTCTGGAGATTCGCGGGGGCAGAGGCGGTATGTCGATGGAGAAGCTGATCAACGCGGTCCCGGCCGCGAAGCTGATGTGGATAATGCCCTCAACCCACGACCAGCTCATACTGCTGCCGTTCGATGTTGTGCAGGCGATGGACAAGGCCGGGATCGACTATCTCTTTGTGACCTCGACTCCGGTCGGCGCGGCAACCACAGGCGAGCAGTACAGCTATCGCCTAACGGTGGCATCCAAGCGCGGCGGGGTGAAGTACAGGCTCGAATCCGGCCCGGAGGGAATGAAAATAGCAGCCGACGGCCTGATACAGTGGAAGGTCCCGGGAGGGGAGAGCGGCAAAGAGGAAAGCGTCATAATATCAGTAACCGACGCCTCAGGCCAGGAGATTTTCCATACATTCAAAGTACAGGTGAGGTAAGAGCCTACCCGACGACCAAAACGATCAAACCACCCCGTACAAAGTATCCCTTCGCACGGGCGCAAACCCTGCGTCCTCGATTGCGGATTTTATCTCTTGTTCGGTGAGGCGGTAGTTGATCCCGGCTGCGGCAACTACGTTTTCCTCTATCATCACGCTGCCGATGTCGTCCGCGCCGCATCTGAGGGCAAGGGTGGCGATGGCTCTGCCCTGGGTTACCCACGAGGCCTGGATGTGGGCGATGTTATCCAGATACAGGCGAGAGAGGGCGAGGGTCTTGAGGTAATCGTGAGCGCCGGTAGGCAGCCCGCCCAGCGCCGTATTGCCCGGCTGGAATGTCCAGGGGATGAAGGCTGTGAAGACGCCAGTGGGATGTGGGGTGGCGATTCGGAGATCGCCACCCATCTGAGTGAATGCACCAGAGTCACTGGGAGGGGATTTCCGAATCCCCTCCCCAAGCTCGTGGGTGGCGATTCGGAAATCACCACCCAGGCTAGCCTGTCGAAGGGTCTCATCCTGCAACTGGCGAATTGCCTCCAGATGGTCTACCCGGTCCTGCATACATTCCCCAAGCCCTATTACCATCGTGGCGGTTGCCCGCATCCCGAGGCTTGCGGCGTCGCGCATTACCTGCAGCCACTCTCCGGTCGAGCATTTGCCCGGGCTGACCCGCCCACGGACCCTATCCGTCAATATCTCCGCGCCGCCGCCCGGCAGCGAGTCCAAGCCGGCGTTCTTGAGCCTCTCCAAAACCACGCGATAGCTCAGGCCGGATTGCTCCGCCAGGAACACGATCTCAGGCGCGGACAGAGAATGCAGCCAGATGTCGTGGTTTGCCTTGATCGCGCAAAAGAGGTCTTCAAACCAGCAGATGTCCAAGTCCGGGTTCAGGCCGCCCTGCAGCATTATCTGGCTCGCGCCAAGCTCCACAGCCTCTCCGACCCGGCCAAGAATCTCATCCACCGAAAGCACATACCCGCCCGCATCCCCAGGCTTCTTGTAGAATGCGCAAAACCCGCACCCGGACACGCAGATGTTGGTGTAGTTGATGTTCCGGTCGATGGTGTAGGTTCGGGCGCCTGTCTCCGAGCCTGCAGCCTGGTCCGCCATCCACGCCAACTCAGGCAGGCTCGCGGGCTCCAGGAGCTTGAGGGCATCTGATGGGGTCAGTCGGCTAACCACGCAGGATACCGTGCTTTACCGCCTTCTCGCGGAACACTTCGAGGCTCTCCTGCTCGTCCTTGCCAAGGTCGTAGTGGATGGTCTGGGTAAGGTAATTGAGGCAGCGGCCCGCAGGTTCGCCGATGATGTCGCAGTGGAGCGATGCGATCTCATCCAACGCCGCCATTCCCGCTTCCTTCGACTCGTGCAGGATGCGCTCCACGTTCTCATCCATCCCAGGCCCGGCCCACAGCGCAAACACCGCCGGCAGCCCGGTCAGCCTCCGCCACGATTCGCCCAAATCCAGCACGTTCAGGCCATCCTTGGAGCAGCTAAATGCAGGGTCGCCGATCAGCATAACCGCGTCGTGGGACTGCAGAGCGTGGTCAACAGTGTCCAGGTTCACCCGCTCAAAGTGGGGTTCGTTGTTATATAGCTCCTTGAGCACAATCCGCAGCATGCTCGCTCCGGACAGGCTCCCGGAGTCCACGGCCAGGGTCTGCACCTTGTCAAACTCCATCCGGCTCAGCATCAGCACGCTGTCCACCGCGCCTTCGCTGGCGATGCAGATGTCCGGGCATATCCCCCAATTCGGGTGCAGGAAGGTGGCGAAGCTGGATACGGGCGCAGCCGCGATCTCGTTTCCCGCGAGCATCTCGGCCAGCTTGGCAGGCGGAGCGGACACCAGTCCGATGTTGAAATCGCCTCTCTCCAACCCGTAGGTCAGCGGCTTAACATTCAGATACGGTAAAGTCCCCAGTCTCATCCCTGTTCACCCGGTTGTAGAGAGTATCGCGCTCCGTTGGCGTGGTCCCTGTTTCCTCGATCAGCCCTATCAACTCATCTGTAGTTATACCCTGTGGAGTGGCTGCCCCCGCGCGGTGCGCAATCTTTTCCTGGACCACCGTGCCGTCGAAGTCATCCGCGCCGTAGCTCAGGGCCACCTGCGCCAGCTTCACTCCAAGCATTATCCAGAAGACCTTCAGGTGCTCAACATTGTCCAGCAGAAGTCGGCTGACGGAATAGAGCCGCAGGTCTTCGATGGAACTCGTCGGCCTCACATCCACGCCTAAGTTGGTGTTGGCGACGTGGAACTTCAGCGGGATAAAGGTCAGGAACCCGCCGGTCTCATCCTGAAGCTGCCGAATACGCAGGATATGGTCCACCATCTCCGCGTTGGTTTCTATATGGCCGTAGAGCATGGTCGCGTTGCTGCGGATGCCTAGCTGGTGGGCGGTGCGCATCACCCCCAGCCAGTCTTCGGCGGGCACTTTCTCCGGGCAAAGCAGTCCCCGCACTCTTGGCGAAAACACCTCCGCCCCTCCACCGGGCATCGACCCCAACCCCGCGTCCCGCAGAGCGGTCAGGGTATCGCGAATGCTCATCCCGGCCTGTTTGGCTATATGCGCTATCTCCACAGCCGTAAAAGCCTGCACATGCACTTTCGGCAGCGAGTCGCGTATTCCCGACAGCATACCGGTGTAGTATCCGAGCCCAAGCTCAGGGTGCAGCCCGCCGACAATATGAAGCTCGGTATACTTCATAAGCCCGTATTGCCGCACGGCCTCGCCCACGATCTCGTCCACGCTCAGAGCGTAGCCTTCGGGGTCGTCGGTGGATCGGGAATAGGCGCAGAAGCGGCAGCGGTTCACGCAGATGTCGGTGTAGTTGATGTGGCGGTTGACCACGTAGAATGTGCGGTTGCCGTTGATCCTGTGGCGGATATCGTTCGCGGCGGCCCCAATTGCGTGGATGTCATCGGACTCCAGCAGCCTGAGGCCATCCTGAGCGTCGAGCCGTTTGCCATCCAGGGCCTTGCGCAGCACATCCCCGACGTCGCTTTTTGCTATCATCTCATCCATCATCGCAGCACATCCACAAGCGTCAGGACAAACAGCACTATGCTCACCAGCCCGTTCATCGTGAAGAAGGCAGTGTTGACCCGGCGGGTGTCGGTCGCGGAGACCAGGCTGTGCTCATAGATCAGGAAAGCCGTGATCACCAGCACCCCCGCGCAGTAGAACCCACCCAGCATATTCAGCAGCCCGAACCACGCCACCAGAGCCACCATCAGAGCATGAAAAAGCCGCGCAAGCAGCAAGGCCCGGGTCGCGCCGATCTTTGCGGGAAGCGAGAACAGGCTGTTCTTGCGGTCGAATTCCACATCCTGCAGGGAGTATATGATGTCGAAGCCGGCGGTCCACAGCATCACCGCCGCGCTCAGGACCATCGAGGAGAACCCGATCTCCCCCGTCACCGCGATCCAAGCCCCCACCGGCGCAATCCCCAGACACAACCCCAGCCACAGGTGGGACAGGCTGGTGAACCTCTTGGAGAGCGAGTAGCCCAGAATCGCCGCAAGCGCAACCGGCCAAAGCATAGACGCCAGCGGGTTGAGCATGTGCGCCGCCAGTATCAGCGCCGCCGACCCGACAACCACAAAGCCCCACGCATTCAGCGCCGACACCTCGCCGGTAACCAGCGCGCGGTTGCTGGTGCGGGGGTTGAGCGCATCGATCTTGCGGTCCACAAGCCGGTTGAAGGCCATTGCGGCGCTTCTCGCCCCAACCATCGCCACCAATATCCAGCCCATAACCGGCCAGCTTGGGAAGCCCGAGGCTGCCACAACCGCAGACATAAGCGCGAACGGCATCGCGAAGATGGTGTGCTCGAACTTGATCATCTCCAGCGCAGCCGCGATTGCCTTCATCGGGCTCTTAACTGCCGAAATCAAGACTGCTCACCCCACTCCGGGGCAAGCCTGATATCAAGCTCCAATGCGCGCAGAACCCGATCGACCACGTAGTCCACGAGATCGCCAATGGACTGCGGGTCATTGTAGAAACCCGGAGCCGCCGGAAGCACGATTGCCCCGGCCTCCGCCAGCGTGGTGAGGTTGCGGAGGTGAATGAGGTTGAACGGAGTCTCCCGCACCACCATCACCAGCTTCCTTCGCTCCTTCAAGCATACATCCGCGGCGCGGGTGATGAGGTCGTCCGATACCCCCGCAGCTATCCGCCCCGCCAGCCCCATGGAACACGGGATAGCGACCATCCCGTCGTAGTCGTGTGATCCGCTCGCCGGTGGGGCGAAGAGGTCGGTGTGGTCGATCACGCGGAATGCCGATTCCTTACCAGCGGGCAGCACGGCACCCGGGTAGCTCACGCCCAGTTCCTTCTCCAGCACCGCCTTGCCCATGTCGGTCGCGCACAGGTAGATAGTCTCGTATGCCTGCGGAAGTACTTCAAGCAGCCGCTTGGCATATACCGCCCCGCTTGCGCCCGATATCGCGACCATCAATCGTTTCTGTTTACTCAATTCCCAACTCCGACCAGATGCCGTCGATCTTCGATTTCACGTCCGCCGACATCACTATCTCCTCCGGCCAGGGTCGATAATGCTCCTCGCCGGGAATCTTGCGCGTTGCATCTATACCCATTTTGGAGCCATAGAGCGCGTTGGGGGCGGCGTGGTCCAGAACATCCACCGGCCCATCGGATAGCACTATGTCCCGCCGGGGGTCGATGTTCGCCCCAAGCCTCCACAGCGCCTCGCTGGTGTTTTGGATGTCCACTTTTTCGTCAAAAACTATTACAATCTTGGTCAACATCATCTGCCCAAGGCCCCACAGCGCGTGGATCACCTTCCGCGCCTGCATAGGGTAACGCTTGCGGATCGAGACAAAAGCCAGGTTGTGAAACACCCCTTCCAGAGGCAGGTTCAGGTCCACTATCTCCGGTACTTGTGACTTGATCAGCGGCAGGAAAATGCGCTCGGTTGCCTTGCCGATGAAGCAGTCCTCCATAGGTGGCTTGCCGACGATTGTCGCGGGGTAGATGGGATTGGCCCGATGAGTCACGCAGGTGACGTGGAACACGGGGTACTCATCCGCCGGGGAATAGTAGCCGGTGTGGTCGCCGAACGGCCCTTCTGTCCGCCGCTCGCCCGGCTCAACATAGCCCTCGATCACGATCTCAGCGTCCGCGTTGACCTCCAGATCGACTGTCTTGCACCTCACCATCTCCACCGAGGCCTTCCGCAGAAACCCGGCAAAGATCATCTCATCGAAGTCTTCGGGTAGCGGGGCGGTCGCGGCGTATGTGATCGCGGGGTCGCCGCCGAGGGTCACAGCCACAGGCATCCTCTTGCCCATCTGCTCATAGCCCGCATAGTGCCGCGCGCCCACCTTGTGAACGTGCCAGTGCATACCGGTGGTCTTGGAGTCGTAGATGTGCATTCGGTACATCCCGACATTCCGGGCGCCGGTCTCGGGGTCTTTGGTGAAGACCACGGGAAGGGTAATGAACTTACCACCGTCCTCCGGCCAGCACTTGAGCGCGGGCAGGAAGTCCAGGCTTGCGCCGCCTTCATGCACAATCTCCTGGCACGGCGCGCTGCTCACGGTCTTCGGGAAAGACGCCGAGAGCTGCAGCAGCTTGGGCAGCATCTCGATCTTCTCGATCAGCCCGTCGGGTGGTCGTGTCCGCATCAGGGACACAATCTGACCAGCGATCTCGTCGAGGTTCTCAACACCCAGCGCCCAGGCCATACGCTTGAAGCTGCCGAAGTGGTTGATGAGCACCGGCACATCGCCGCCGTTGACGTTCTCAAACAGCAGCGCAGGACCACCGCGCTTCACGGTCCGGTCGGCAATCTCGGTGATCTCAAGATCAGAGCTTACCGGGTGCTTCACCCGCACCAGTTCGCCCTTGGATTCCAGGAATGAGATAAAGTCCCGCAGGCTTGAATATGCCATCACTCGCCGCCTATCGAGTCTGCCGCAATCTCCGCCGAGTGCCGCACAGGCGTCTTGCAGCCCCGCTTGGCCAGCCCGCCGCCAATCTGCATAATGCAGCCGGGGCAGTCGGTGACCACGCAGTCGGCGCCGGTGGCAATGGCGTGGTCGAGCTTGCGGCTGAGGATTGCATCGGAGATCTCCGACTGCTTCAGCGAGTAGCTTCCCGCAAACCCGCAGCACTCATCGCAGTCGGTCATCTCGACCGTGTCCATCCCGCATTCCGCCAGCAGCTTGCGCGACGCCGCCGATGTGCGAGTCCCCCGCACCTGATGGCACGGGTCGTGGTAGGTGGCAGTCCCGCCGGCTCCAGCCTCCAACTCTATCCCAAGAGCTTCGACCAGCCCTGCGAAATCGTACACTTTTGCCGCCATAGCCTTCGCCCGCTCTTCCAACTCAGTGCCTTCGAGGATCTTCCGATAATGCTCCTTGAGCATAACAGCGCAGGTCGGGCAGCCGGTGACGATGTGAGTCGGGTCGCCTTCTTCCAGCGCTTCCAGGTTCTCAACGCACAACTCCAGCGCCGATTCCTCATCCCCAACATACATAGCAGGCGCTCCACAGCAGGCCTGAGACTTAGGGTATATCATCTCAGCCCCGCTGCCCCCAATCACCCTCCAAATAGCCTCGCCAATATGCGGATAAATGAAATCAATCACACACCCTGCATACAAGCTAACACGCACATCCGAAGGCGCAACGCCGTCCTTCCCCCTCTCCCCCGCGCGGGAGAGGGCCGGGCCTTTCGCAGCGGAAAAGCTCGCTGCTTGCGGCCGGCGGGTGAGGGGCGTATCCCGCAGAAACCTCTTCGCAAACCCCGGCATCTTCCGAGACCCGAACTTCCCCGAGATCAACGGCAGATCCTTCACCAACCCATCCTCGCCGATCGCAGGGCCCTGGAACGCCCTCGCCATCCGGATCAGGGTGCCAAACACGCGCGGGTTCTTCAGAGCCGAAAGCGCGAGCTTGCCGGCCACAGGAATTCCGTTCTTCTCCACCAGCCTGCTGCGCACCTCCAGCATCATCCCCGGCACATCTATCTTCGTCGGGCAGATGCTCACGCAGTTGCTGCAACCGGTGCAAAGCGCAGCCGTATCTTCGGCAGCATCCAGACTGCCGTAGTAAACGCTGGAAACAGCCCCGATCCCGCCCATATACACATTGGCAAACGCGTGCCCGCCGATGGATCGATACACCGGGCACAGGTTCAGGCAGGCCCCGCACCTTATGCAATACAGCGCCTCGCGGAACTTCTCATCCTCGCGCATGGCCTTGCGGCCATTGTCCACGAAGACAATATGCAGTTCCTTGGGCCCGTGCATTCCGAGGGTGAGCACCTTCTCAACGTCCGCAGTGCGGCTTGGCCCGGTGATCATTGACACGTACGAGGTTATCTTCTGGCCGGTCGCGCTTCTGGGGAGGACTTCGAGGATGGATACCGCGTCCCGCAGGTTCTCCACAAGCTTCTCATAGCCCACGATTGCAACGTGGATCGGGGGCAGAGTTGTCACCAGCCGCGCGTTGCCTTCGTTGGAAACCAGCACCAGCGTGCCGGTGTCGGCGATGGCTATATTCGCGCCGGAGATGCCCATGTCGGCATCGACAAAGACCTGCCGCAGGCGCTCCCGGGCAAATGCCGCGAGGCTCTCGGGGTCGGAATCCACCTTCTCCCCCGTCGCCTTCTCAAAGAGTTCCGCTATCTGCTCCCGAGTCTTGTGGATCGCGGGGCATGTGAAGTGGGAAGGCTTCTCACCGGCAAGCTGGATTATCCACTCGCCGAGGTCGGTCTCCACCACCTGCAACCCGGCAGCCTCCAGGGTATGGTTAAGCTCGATCTCCTCAGTCAGCATCGACTTGGCCTTGGCGATGAGCTTCACCCCGCGCTCTTGCGCCAGCTTCAGCACAATCTCCCCGGCTTCCTGCGCATTGGCCGCCTCGTGAACCACCGCCCCGATTCCCTCAGCCTCGGCCTTGAAACGGGCGAAGAGATCGTCCATCTGCTCTATGCAGCGTTCCTTGATGGCGCGGACTTCATCCTGGGCCTTAGCGAGGTCGAAACCCGCCAGCGATTTCTCGCGGGAATGTTTGTAGGAGCTAACAGAGCGGGTCAGCGCGGTTTGGAGGGACTTGTCGCGCAGTGCGTCTTGAGTTTTCTTCTTCTGATGAGGGCTTTGTGACATGAGGGGGAATGTCCTCCGACTCTGTCATTATCCAACACGGTGGGGTTGGGAGTCAAATGCGGGGAGTTGGATGGTTTGATAGTCTGATGGTTTGATGGTGGCCACGTTGCTTGTTTCCAATGTCGTATCTGGTGCGCCAGCGTATGGCAAGCCCGTTATCTGTCATTCCGAGGAACGAGGAATCTGCTTTTCTCCACCCTATGATCGGGTGCGATCTGCGATCGCACCCGCACGAGGAATAGAATCCCTTGTTCTGTTGCCTGCACGATTTGGGCTTGCTGCCGAGTCAGGGGCGGCGGCCCCGCGTATTGCCGTCTCTGCGAGCCGGGCTTCGGCTGCCAGCAGCTAGGCAAAACGATGCTCTACTTATGATACCTAGTCTGCGTCGGAAAACTGTAGAATCTCTCCGTATTCCACGAGAGGGTCGGCACTATGCGTACAATTGTTCTTGGTCATGATGGCATATTCCTCGCTATGCCAGAAGTCGGCAGGGCTTGGGTCGTTGAGAATAATGAAGAATTTCCCCTGATACCATCTTCTTTCGCCCGCAACCACTATGCTGCCGTCAGGAGCCCATGCTTGCCTCTTCTCGATATGTTTATGGCCGACGTATTTGCGTTCGTACAGTTCAGATAGCAGATCGAACGCCTTGTTCCTGGTTTCTTGAACATCGAAAATCAGCAGCATTCCCATATCGGAACTGTCCATGGTTTGGTGAGTTCCTGGTTCCGAAGCTCTCCGACTACTTGCGATTGCCACAGATAGCAGTTCTATAGTTGCGCGGAACCTTTCCTCTATCTTGTTACGAGCACCATCGATTATACGCTGTCCCCTTTCGCCCAGGCTGGCAACTATCTCGTCATCCAGTCTCTTCATCTGACGATCAAAGGAAGCCCCGCCTCGTTCTCGTGTCGCAAAGGCTAGGGCTGTTCGACCATCTATATCTCGGGCTTCGGCGTCAGCCCCATGTTCTAGCAATACCTCTACCGCTTCGGCATTGCGCCAGTCGGCAGCGATGTGCAGTGGTCTTACGCGACCGTTGGCGTAGTCATTGACATCAGCACCGTGTTCAATCAACAGTCGCAAGTTTTCTATACGGCTGAATAATTCTGCCCCGCCCCCGGTTTTTCTTGGACACAGAAATGAGGTAAACTGTGTCTATGGA
>CAZTAO010000049.1:0-34123 GCA_964611645.1 uncultured bacterium
ATATGACGGCACGTGCCAGGAGTTATGCAACAGCCTGTCAAATCCCGAAACACCGGCCCCAATGGCAGTCCGCTGGGAGCGTCGTATATGTCCTATTTGTCGTATATGCCCCACCCCTGCCCACAACTACCGCCCCAACCATAACACATTCACAGAGGTAACCGGACCGAGAACCGATAAGTGTGTAGTATCGGAGATTGCAGCAGGGGGCGTGTTGAGTTCGATGTCTATTGAGATTCTTTCACCAAGCGCGTATCAGGTTTTCCAGAGGTCCAAGGGTAACGCTGCCGATATTCCAGTTGTCGGGAAGTTCAGCGGCGGCGGCACAGTTGAGTATAGGTTGGCAGGCGGCGAGTGGCGGAAGGCGACGCTGAAGGCAGGGCAGTTCCACGGAGTCGTGGCAAACGTACCGGTTGGCGGGCCGTATGTTGTTGAGATAAGATTCGTGAGCTCGGGCGGCAAGGCTGGTCAGACGAAGCGTATTCCGGGGCTGCTCGTGGGCGACCTTTGGCTCTTGGCGGGGCAGTCCAATATGGATGGCTGCGGGGCGCTTGTGGACCTGGAGCCGCCGCACCGGATGGTCCACTGTTTCTATTACGATGAGACTTGGGGAGTCGCCAAAGACCCCCTGTGCCTCCTGCGGGACTCAGTAGACCCCATCCACCAGATGACCGATGACCCGGTCGAGCTTGAGGAGATGCGGCATTGGGACAGAGCCTTCGGCGAACGCGGCGCGGGGCTGGGAGTGCGGTTCGGCAAGGATATGTATAAGGCGACTGGGGTTCCCGTGGGCCTGCTCATGTGCTCACACGGCGGGACAACTCTTGCCCAATGGGACCCCGCGCTTAAGTCTCTTGGCGGGGGATCGCTGTATGGGTCGATGCTGCGAAGAGTGAAAGAGGCAGGCGGTAAGGTTGCCGGGTGCCTGTGGTACCAGGGCGAGTCCGACGCCATCAACCCTCCCAAGCATGGACTCGGCTACAAAGAGGACTTCCGTGGGTTCATCGAGGCCGTGCGGAAAGACCTGGAGTCTCCCACGCTGCCGATTATCTATGTCCAGATAGCCGTCCACCACACCTGGGTCGCCACACCGGAAGAAATCGCGGGATGGGACCTTGTGCAGGCGGACCAACTGGCAATCGAGAGCGAGGTAGAAAACATCGCGATGGTACCCGCCATCGGCCTGACCATCTCCGACCCGATCCATCTCGACTCACGATCACTCAAGAAGCTGGCCTCGCAGATGGCCCTGATCGCTCAGAAGATGTGTTTCGGCAGAAAGGACATACAAACAGGCCCGCGACCGCGCAAGATATCGTTCACCGATGACCGCCGCACCCGGATTGTGGTAGAGTATTATGGGTGTAATGGAGCTTTGCTGCCAAGAACGGGCATCATGGGCTTCAGCCTTTGGGACGGTGACACGCAGCAGGAGATATGCAAGCGAGAGCGATCGGCGGATGATCCATGCACGGTCGTGCTCACCTTGGCGTCTCCCGCTCCCAAAGGCTCCGTGCTGTATTACGGCCGCGGGCTGTATCCGGTCTGCAACCTGGCCGACTCCGTCGGCTTCGCCGCCCCAGTATTTGGGCCGGTGAGAATCTGAGAAAGAAGGACAATCTATTGCTGAAGAAAACACTGGACTGGACGATGTTACGATCAGTTTCGGCATTTCCGCTGCGGCTCAAATGCCGAAACACCATCGCGTGGGCGATTCTGCTCCTGGTGATTATGGCATGCGGCCTGTCGGTCGCTGCCAATGCCGAACTTGGCCCCGCGATCTCCAAGGACAAGAAGATACTAGGCTTTGCCACGATGACGGTGGAACCGTGGTACTTCAAAGAGTTCATCGATGAGCTGGAAAAGCTGCCTCTGGACGGCCTGATTATCCCTGTGTATGCGGATGATTGGCAGGGACGCCGCACCAGCCAGGAAGAGCTGTGGTTCGGTGGAAAGAAATACAAGCGAGAGGACTTTACCGAGGCGGTTGCAGACCTGAAAGCCACCAAGCGCAAGAAGTTCACCGACAACTTCGTCTACTTCTGCACGCAGGTGCGCGGCGTCGATCCATCGTACGGCGCGCGAGAAGCTTACCAGTCAGTGGACTGGTTCAACAGTAGATGGTCGGGTGTCGCCAACAACGGCGCGGTGGCTGCCTGGATCGCCAAGGAGGCTGGTTTCAAGGGACTGGCCATCGATAGCGAGTGCTATGAAGCGCTCGGCGGCCCGTGGTCGCTCCCGTTCTCCTATGAGGGCTACAAGAAGGCTTATGGTGGTTTCCCCCCTCACACGTTTGAGGAGTGCGTAGCCCAGGCGCATAAGCGCGGGAAAGAGTTCGCCCAGGCAATCACCAAAGTCTATCCCGACATCACCCTGTTCTTCATCCACGACACCGGATGGTTGGGCGACGAAGTGTACGGCCTGCTGGCGCCGTTTGTGGATGGAATACTTGAGGGCTGCGGCGACAAGGCCACGGTGATCGATGGCCTGGAACCCGGGTATCCGCTCATAACCCGCAGTGGCTTTGCCGGAATGAGAAAAGGCGCGGAAGACAACGGACGCGCCAAGAGCGCGAACCCGGAACTGTACAAGAAGAAGATGAACTACGCGTGCGCGATATGGGTCGATCAGTCCCCCGATACCTACGGCGGCTGGCACACCGACCCCGGCGAACTCGATAAGAACTACCGCAGCCCGGCAGCTTTTGAAGAGACATTGTATGGCGCGCTGACTGTGGCGGACAAGTATGTATGGCTTTACACGCAGCACCCCAACATCTGGTTCAACCCGACGGAACGCCCCCGGCCAACCAACAACATGTGCAAGCTGTGCCCGCACAGGAGTGTTCCACAGCCATATCTCGATGCCCTGGCAAACTGCCGCAAACCCCACGACCCCAACTGGTCGCCCCCGGTAGCCAAGGGACGGATCCTGTACTTCGATGATGCGATCCTGGTGTTAGGCGACAAGATCACAGCCGATACTCCCAACCTGCTGACCAACCCGGGCTTTGAGACCTGGACCAAGGCAGCGGACCAGGCGCCTGACGGCTGGGCGGTCAACCTGGAAGGGCCTGTGCTGGAGAGGCAGGAGTCGATTGTGAGGTCGGGCAAGTACGCCGTGCGCCTTACCAGCGATGCCATCAGCAAACAGGTGTTGCTTGAGACCCAGCAGTATTTCCCCGCTGCCGACTATGCCGGCAAGACCATCACCCTCGGGGTCTGGGTGCGCGCCGATATGCCGGAAATGAATGGCACAGCAGACCTGCAGATACTGGACATGAAGGATGGGTCGTGGGGGATTGCCACCTCTCTGGACATTAACCCAGCGGATGGCCAGTGGCATCTGATCACCGCCACCAAGACCATCCGAGAAGGCTCCACAGGCAACATCAGAATCCGAATAGCCGCCAACATTCCGTACATCGTGGGAGTTGGGGGGAAGTAGAGCGGCTGGTGGAAAGCGTTATGCTTCGGCAGGCTTTTCGCGCCGAAGCACTGGCACAGATTGGCGTCGGGGGGGTAAGCACCCCGACGCATACAAACAGGAGAGGGAATTGGTGAACCATATCGGACTCATGGTCTGTGCGCTGCTTATCCTGGCGCTTGCCTCTGGGACCGCTAACGCAGCGCCTGCGAAGAAGCTGCCGAAGCTTGTGCTAGTTGTGAAGGACTGCAAGGGCGGGTTTGTTACCAAGGCTGTGCCGCTGGTTTCGCTGGACGGCGGATACAAGGTTCGGCTTAGCTCGGTCGCGAAGGCGATGGGGAAATCGGCAGCGGGTGGCGACTTCCTGGCACCGGTTGAGGTGTGCTTGTCCAAGCTGGGGTTCAAGGCCATCGTTGACGCACACCAGGCGGAACTCGCCGACAAGCGGGCGGTGTATGTCTATGTTTCCGAGTGGCGGGACAGGCGCGCGGACGAGTTCAAGACAATGGTCACCCTGGGCGCGAGCATTGTCGCGGGCGGGGATGCCACCAAGCGGGAGAAGGGCTGGGCTCCGCAGTTGAAGACCCTTATCGATGAAGTGCAGTCAACCCCCGTTACTCTCTTCAGCATGGGAATCGGCAGCAACGGCCTCGGGCCGAAAACCGTCGCGGGCAAGATAATGGCCTGCCGACCGAACGCCGCCGAGCGGCTCGACAAGCACGTGATAGCCAACAGCCCCGACCTGGTGATCATAGGGGACTACGGCCTGCTCGAATCCCGCTTCGGTACTTCGAAGCAGGTCTATCGCGAAGAACTGACCGACATTGTGAGGCGAGTCCACAAGGAGACCGGGGCCTTGGTCGTGCTCTTGGGGTCTACGTGGTACACCAATTGGGCGATCGGCGGCGAAGCGCAGGGATATGCGAACCTGTTGGTCCAGCGGGAGTTCTCCGACATAACGGCAGATATTGCCAAAAAAGAAGGCTGCCTCTACGTTGAACTGCTGGACGCTTTCGGCGACACTGGCTGGGCGCTGACATCCGACGGCATCCACCCCAACGACCTCGGCCACAGGCTCATCGCCAACCGGATATTCGAGACCCTCGCCAAGAACTGCTCCTGCCTCCACAACCACGTGATGGAGAAGGAGAAAACCAGCCCTGGCTGGCGGAACGAGGCTCCTCTGAGAGAAGGTTTCGGGGTGGACCCGTGGTGATTTCCCCCTCTCCCCCGCGCGGGAGAGGCGTTGCCCGAAAGCAGCCTCAGCGAAGCGGGCTGCGAAAGGGGTCGGGGTGAGGGGCTTCATGCAATACATCCTATCCATAGACCAGGGCACAACCGGGACCCGGGCGATTGTCTATGACAGGCTCGGATCGCAGGTCGCGTGCGCCTACCAGGAACTCACCCAGCATTTTCCGCAGCCGGGATGGGTTGAGCACGACCCGAACGAGATATGGCACAGCGTCCTCTCGACCGTCCATTCTGCGCTCGAACGGCTTCCATCCGGTTCGATTGCAGCCATAGGCATCACCAACCAGCGCGAGACTACCATCGTCTGGGACAAAGACACCGGGGAGCCTGTCTGCAACGCTATCGTGTGGCAGTGCCGCAGGACGGCGGGCCGGTGCGACGAGCTGCACTCCTCGGGCCAGGCGGAGCGAATCCAGGAAGCGACCGGCCTTCCCGTGGACGCCTACTTCTCGGCCACCAAGATAGAGTGGATCCTGCGCAATGTCCCCGGGGCCATGGAGAAGGCCAGGCAGGGCAGGCTGCTCTTCGGGACATCGGATACCTGGATTCTCTGGAACCTGACCGGCGGCAAGACCCACGCTACCGACTACACAAACGCCTCGCGCACAATGCTCCTTAACCTCGAAACCCTTTCCTGGGATGATGAGATCCTCAGGGTGTTCGGTATACCAAAGTCTATGCTGCCGGAGGTGCGGAAGTCGTCCGGCTATTTCGGCGACACCATCGCGACAGGCAGCATTCCCGCAGGCATTCCCATAACTGGAATTGCGGGAGACCAACAGGCAGCGCTTTTCGGCCAGGCGTGCTTTGAGCCTGGGACGGTCAAGAACACCTACGGCACCGGCAGCTTTATTCTGCTCAACGTCGGGAAGTGCCGCCCGCACTCCGACCACGGCCTGATAGTAACCATCGCCTGCGACGGCCTCGGCGAGCCGGTTTACGCGCTGGAGGGGGCGGTCTTTGTCGCGGGAGCGGCGATCCAGTGGCTGAGGGACGGCCTGGGGATTCTAGAGTCCGCTGCTGAATCTGAGCGGATGGCCATTGCCGCCGAGTCCAATGCCGGAGTCTACTTCGTGCCGGCGCTGGTCGGGCTTGGCGCACCGTACTGGGACCAGGACGCCCGCGGAAGCATATTTGGGCTTACCCGAGGCGCAACGTCAAACCACCTGGTCCGCGCGGCTTTGGAGGCGATGTGCTACCAGACGCGGGATGTGCTCGAAGCCATGTGCAAGGATTCCGGGCTAGCCACAGACAGCCTCAAGGTCGACGGCGGGGCCGTGGCCAACAACTTCCTGTGCCAGTTCCAGGCGAACATATTGGGAATAGACGTTGTTCGCCCCAGCACAATCGAGACCACAGCCCTCGGCGCGGCGTATCTGGCGGGGCTGGCTGTCGGATTCTGGTCCGACTCCAATGAGATCCGCGCCTGCTGGCACAAGGACAGAGTATTCAGTCCGAGCATATCACAGCCTGAAGCTGATGCTCTCTATGCCGGATGGCAAGACGCTGTCCGCCGAACGCTGACGTAGGTATCTCGCACACAACACCCAAAATGTCCACGCCGAATCCCAACACGTGATACAATATCTTTGTCGACACAACCACACAGGTATCCACAACTACCGAAGGCGGGAAAACATGACACATCTGAAGCCGACTGTCACGGCAATTATCATCACATTGCTCCTGGCATCCGCAGGCTGGGCAGCCGACACCGGCCTGGTTGCAGCTTACACATTCGAGGAAGGCCCGGGCGGAGCAGTCAAAGACTGGAGCGGAACCGGCAGCCACGGCAAGATCGTGGGAGATGTGACCTACATCAAGCGCGACGGCGGCAAGGGCTATGCCCTGAGCTTCAACAACGGCCAAGCATACGTGGACTGCGGCAACACTCCCAGCCTGGACCTGCGGAACGCACTGACCGTCGAAACATGGTTCCACCCTCTGACCAACGTCAGCAAGGGCGAGGGCGGGGTTGTCGGCAAGCTGATGGGGGCATTCTCCCTGAGCTTCTCAGGCGGCTGCTTTTTCTACGCACCCGGCGGCTCCAACTACGCCACCACGGGACCTATCAGCATGGACTGGCACCACATGGTCGCCACATTCAACGGCGCGGACGTAAAGGTCTATGTGGATGGGCAGCTTCAAGGCGCGGTGAAGTCAAAGATCAAGTCTCTGCCCCAAGGTGAGAACTTCTACCTCCGCTACCCCGCTACCTACCTTAGCGTTGAACCCGACTACCGCTGCATGCTGGACAATGTCCGGGTCTACAACCGCGCTCTCACCGAGTCGGAAGCGCAGAGACGCTACAAAAGCGAGGCGCGCGCTCAGGGAATGGCTATCGCCGAGTGGTTCGACAAACCCAACCTCATCGCTCTGCCCTTCCCCAAGAGTGGCACGCTCGTTGCCAAGACTGACATATCGCAGATGGAACTGCCTGTGAAGAGCGCATCTGTGCGGATTGAACTGCGCAACTCAGCCGGAAAGGTGGCCGCGCGAAAGGAAATCGTGACGGAGATTATTGGAGGCGACGACGCCAACCTGCGGTTTGAGTTCCAGGATGCGCCGGAGCAGGGGGTGGGCTACGCGACACTGGATGTCTCCAAACTGCCCGCAGGCAAGTATGACCTTCGAGCCACGGTCTTCGGCCGCTCCTCCAAGGCAGCCATTGGCAAGCCCTACTCAGTCAAACTGGAACTTCCCCTCAAGCAGCCGGAGTGGATCAAGGCTTACAAGGGCGTGAAGACCCTCAACAACCTCGCCGCCGAACTGCTCATCGTCAGAACCCCTCAGAAGGAAGCTCAGAAAGACTACAAGTTCACCAACCCCAGGAACGGTTGGGTCTTCATCTCCACCAGGGGTGGCGACGCGTCTGTCTACATCGATGGCGAACTGCAGCCTGCAGTCGTTGACGAGGGAGCAGCCGGCGGAGCAGAAGCCATGCGCCATCTGGCTGCCGGGCCACACAAGCTCCGCGTGGTATGTGAAGGAGATTCCAAGAAACTGTCGCTGGTTGTGCGAGCGATCCCGGAGTTGATGGTTGCAGGGCTGGGCTACACCTGTGGGTCAGGCTGGCCCAATGTTCCGATCCTGCCCTGCTTTGGCACCTACAACATGGAGTATATGGACAAGATCGGCCTGCTGGATAACCTCAACACCCTCATCGAGCAGAACCCGGTCGCGGAGAATGCGCCTTATGTGCTGGAGTGGCGAAAACAGGGCAAGCGCCTTATCGTGCGCTACAGCCAATGGAACCTGTGGCAGAATCCTCCGACCCTTGCTGAAGAGGTCTTCAACGCCTGGACATCCGACCGAGGACTGAAGGATGAGGGTTACGATGGGATCATCGCGGACGAGTTCTCCGGCCTGGGCCACGGGGGCTTCGCAAGTTACCCACTCTACGCGGAAGCCATCAGGCGGATCGGTCAAGACCCCAGGTTCAAAGGCAGGGTCTTCTACCCCTACTGCATGCCCATGTATCCCGGCAAGGAAGCCATGAACATGTTGCAGGCGCTGATAGACAGCGGATATGGATGGGCAGAGGAGAAATACCTCACGGAACAACCGACCGAGAAGGCCGCCCGCGCCTACATAGACCTTCGCCTTCGCAGGAACGTGCTGCAGTATGAACCCCAAATCCCCGGCGCAGCCAGGCACATGATCACCACGCTGGGCTTTATGTCGGCCCCGCCGGAAACGCTGAATGTGTATCCGTGGGTGGACTTCAAAGTCTATATGGATATCCAGATGCAGCTTCTCGCGACTGACCCGGTATTCTTCGGACTGCGAGGCATCCATTGGTACCACAACGGCTACGTCGATGAAGAAGACCTTCGCTGGACGGCGAAACTCTTCCGCCACTACGCCATCGAGGGCCGCACCGACCGCCTCACCAAGGACCCATACATAACCGCCCACATCGCCAATCCGGACTTCGATGACGGCCTCAAAGGCTGGACAGTCTCACCGGCGGAAGAGGGAAGCATTGCAGAGGGGCATGCGGAGGGCGCCGGCGCGCTCGAGACAAGATCGACCGGCGGAAGCACAATGCCGGGCAACAACTTCATTCTCACCACCCGCAGCGCCAAGGCCCCGAACCGGTTCTCACAAGTGATCAAGGGCCTCACACCCGGGCGAACCTATTCCGTGAAGATGTTCACGGGAGACTACGACGAGATGATGGCGGGGAAGTCAACACAGAATCCCCACGCAGTGAGCATTCAGGTCGCGGACGCTGAGATGATCTCCGATGGAAACTTCCACCAACTCTTCCCCAGCGGCCTGGCCGGGCACGTCTACGGCCCGTTCAAGGATGGCAACCACCTCTACCTGACCTACCACCGAGTAGTCTTTCGGGCGAAAGTATCACAAGCAAAGCTGGCGATATCAGACTGGGCCACCAAGGATTCCCCCGGCGGCCCGATAGGCCAGACTATGTTCTACAACTTCATAGAGGTGCAGCCCTACGTGGACACCTCCAACGTAGATCCTTAGGATGGCCGGGCGTGATTAACTGCACTGGCCGCGCCCGTATCTGTATCGCGCAGAGTACGAGTCCTGTGGACTCCTGTGAGGACTGCTATGAGACTTGAACTATCTCTCCCAGCGGTGGTGCTGGCGCTTTCCGTTGTGTTTGCTATATTCGCGCAATCTGTGGGACACTCTGATGCTCCATCTGAAACGCCGGTCACCGTGAAGGTTGTGCAGGATGGCGAATCCGTTGCGAGACCGGAAGCCTGTCGAGGAACGCTTATAGGCCCGGGCATCAACCAGCCGGACCCGTTCCCGGGCTACCGGGGCATGGTTGGCTGGGAGTCACCTGTCGTCCTGAAAAACGGTGACTGGCTTGTCGGTTTCAACGCAGGCTATTGGCACGCCTCCTTTCCCACGCCGTTCGGCGACCAAGCACAAGCCGAGTTCTTTGCCAAGATCGGCATGCCTCTCGATGTCAAGGCCCCTCGAGGCGGCAAGGCTATGATCATTCGTTCCACTGATCATGGCAAGACCTGGAGCAAGCCGACGACACTAATGGACACTCCGTGGGATGACCGCCATCCCAGCTTTCTCGAGCTTCCAAGCGGGACCATTCTCTGCTCAACATTTGTGATGACCCTGGGAGACTACAAGATGGAGCGCAAGGTCGGTCACTGGAGCATGATCACGCGTTCCACCGACGGCGGTCACAAGTGGGAAAAGCCCAGGCGTGTGTGCAGACAATTCCTGGGTGACGAATCTGACGGCCCGATGGTGCTTTCTAAAGACGGTTCCGTCTACATGGCAATCGACGGCAAGCCCAAAGACAATGGCGAGTGGCAAGTGGCAGTGCTCCGCTCGACCGATGAGGGGCTTAACTGGAAGCTGATTTCGATCGTGAAAACCGACCACTCGCTGTACGAGCCCAGCATAGCCGAACTTCCGGACGGCAAAATGGTGCTTATCGCGCGTCCTGAAGGAGATATCGCTTTTTCCAGCGACCACGGCCGCACGTGGACAAAGCCGGTATCATTCGGGATGCGGCTCTTCGCGCCGTCTCTCGAGGTGCTGAAAGATGGAACCCTGCTTTGCATACACGGATCCTATGGCGCGGGCGGCCTAAGAGTGATCTTCAGCAGGGATGGCGGGCACACATGGATAGCCCCCAACGCCAAGTATGGTTTCCTCATCGATCACTCATACGGATACGGCAAAGCCACGCAGCTTCGCGACGGGACGCTGTTCCTTACGTATCTGAACACACCCGGAATCGACCCTGTACAGGCCACATCCAACTCTATCTGGTGCATCAGAATGGCCGTCCGTTCGCACTATTCCGGTATCGACCTGCTGCCTGCGCCAAACCGAAAGTAGCCTACGGTCGGGCAGCGTGGAACCCCGTGATCAGGTGCAATATGCGTGCGCGGCTGCGATTTGCAATCGCACACAATCCGGAATTCCCTCCCCTCGCAGGGGAGGGATAATGAGAGGGTCTTCTGACGTGGCGCTGTGCAGACTCGATAGGTAAAGAGAACCGCCCCCTTTCGCATCGCGGTCGCTCCGCTCCTTGGCGATGCTTGCGGGTTATACCTAGCCCCCTCCTGGCGAGGAGGGGGAATGCACTTACTTCCCAACTCCAAGTTGACCCAACACTCCGAGCACAGCCTCTTTGGCCGCGCCGGCGAGGGAGGAATTGTTCTCGTTCGCCAGGACACCCTCGGGCACGCTGCTCAGCAGTTCCTTGCCACGCTTCACTGCTCCCGGATTCTTGCCCTTGGTGGAGCCAGAGACCGCACTCTTTAGCATCTGCAGGTAGAATATGTCTTCCATGCCTTCGCGGGTAGCTTCCCAGCGCTTGCCGGTGACTACTATTTCCTTCTTGCTTATGCCTGCGGGCGCATCCGGCGCATCCGAGAAATAGACCACCGCCCAATTGGGGCCGTCTTCGTGTTTGTAGCTGTTCCAGTGGGTCTTATAGCTGTAAATCCAGTACCCATATCCCATCATCCCCTCGTTCCAGGCCTTCCAAGGGGCAAGGCGGTAATCGCGGTACGGCGGGGCCTCTTCGGGATTGCTGCCGGGCGGGTTTGCGTAGGTCCAGAAGTTCTTCCGGCTCTTCTTCAGCAACTGGTTAGCCAGCTTCTTGGTCTCGCGGTTGCCATCATACGGCGGGTTGTTGAGGTAGTCGTAGAGATAGGGGCACCAGATGTCTACGTACGGCGCGATGTTTGTCACGTTCTGCTCGTTCTCGCCGGTGTTGTTCACGTATACCTGCACATTCGGGTCAACCTCTTTGGTCAGCCGCACCAGGTCACAAACAGCCGGACGCAGGCTCTCATCGTAGGGATACATGGCATACTTCTCGTAGCCATAACCCTTCTCTTTCATGTGCTTGACCCAACCGACCAGCCACTGCTTGAAAAGCGGCTTCCACTCATCGCTCATATACTTGATCGTGCCACCGTTGACCCCGCTCTCCATGAAGTTCTCCACGCCCCAGTTGAATAGTATCATCTTCGGGCTGAGAATCTTATAGTTCTCGAGAGCCTCATCCAGTTCCTTGTAGTCGGTGACCAGCTTGCCGGAGGCATCGCATGCCAGCCTGGGACACGACCATGGGTGGGTTACCGCGACGTTGGTGTAGTGCTTCTTCAGGTCCAGCATCAGCGCTTCGGCTTTGCCGGGTGACTTCGCGACCCACGAAGGCACGCACAGGTCCCAATAGTAGGAGTATATGGGCTTGTCTTCGGGAAGGGCTGTGGGATAGACCTTTGTCGCGAGTTCAATTGAGCTGGCTCGGCCACCCTCCGGAACAACTTTGATTGTAGCTTTGTTCTCTCCGGCACTCACTCCCCGACTGTTGAGTGTCACCCAGACCTCCCTGCTCTCTCCCGATGGGATCGAGACAGGGCCTTCAAGCAGCGGCAGCGCATCATCCACCTGCCTACCGGAAAACGCGGTGATCCAGGTTGCCAGGCGCAGGGTCAATGCCGGCTTCGATGCGCCGAGGGAGACGCTGAACTCCTGGGGCTGGTCGGTAAGGTTGGTAATCACAAAGCTGGTAGACTCGTACTCATTCCTGCCCATAGCCAGCCGGATCTTCGTGCATTCCTTCGGAGACTCAGGCGCTTCCTGCAAAGCCTGCAGGTTGTCCCACGGGGAAGCCTTCTGCCAGATAAGGTAATCTTGCTTTGGCGATACAGCCCTCCACGCGCCAAGGATCGCTTCCCTGGAGGTATTCATCTCGGTGATGGAGATGTCGTCAACGTAGACATCAACGAAGTCCCCCACAGCACTGAACATCAGGAACGCGGCACTCCCACCATTCTTCTCTTCGTACGTGCCCGTATACTCAGTCCAGACCGGGGATGTGAGCTGGCCAGTGAAGAACGGCACGTAGTCGTTGTTGGCGCCGTTTCGCATCGAGACTCCGCCCGAGCCTTTGGCTACTTTGGCCCAGAAGCTGACCCGGTAGGTCTTGCCGGTCTCGGTGGGAAAGCCCGGGCTTATCGCGCCCGGCCATTCCTGGCCACCTCTGGCGATCACTATATGCAGCGAAGCCTGCCCGCTGTGCTTTTCGGCGGTGGTCGCTTCCACGGTCTTGGGCACAGTCGCCGAGCCAATGCCCGTGCCATACCAGGCAGACTTCTCTTCAAAACCGCCGTTAGGCATCAACTCAGCGGCCGAAACAGCAGCCCCAACACACAGCACAGCCACGATCAACACCAAGGCTCTGCCCAAAAGTACTCGTCTCTTCAAATCACACGCTCCTTTGCGATGAAGTTCGTCCCACTCCCATTATTGTACTACACACTAATCCGCAAGTGTGAACTTCTTCCATAGCGCCGGTGACTGGCCTTCTACACCTGCAATGCCGGGGGTGAGCTGCAGCCAGACCAGGACGTCGGACTTATCCTCTTTCTGATACTGGTCAAGCACCACCAGGTTGAAGCCTATGCTGTCGCCGACATTCCGCTCGCTGCCAAGCTCATCCCAGGAGACCGCGAAGTCGTATAGGGCGCTGTCGCCGTCCACTTTTACGCTGTATGTGTGGCCCTTGCCGTCATTGGCAACACTGCCGCTTCCCCTGGTCTTGGGAGCGAACCATCTGTATCCCTCAGCCTTGCTTCCGGGGCTGTCCGCAAGGGTCAGGCCGTAGAGGAAGTCGTCGGTGTCATCCAAGCCCTTGCCAAACGGCCTCTTGTCGCCGTCTCCGGCTGCGTCTATCCCGAACTGGAGGGCGTCTCCCTGCCAGATAGCATCTCCCGTGTAGCGCTGATTGTGGTCGATATCTTTGACTTTGACCACCAACCGCAGCCCCCGCTCATCCCATCCCAGGCAGGCCGACGCGCTGAACTTCTCAGGCCCGCGCCATCTGTCGGCCATCGAGCCGCCGCCCCAGTGTCCGAGCTGGTCCACGGTGTCCAGAACGAAAGTGGGGTTCGACCAATCCGGGAACACCGCATCGATCTTTCGGCATTCCATCAGGTTCGAGGACACAACCTCCCGGATAGACACATCGTCAACCAGCGTGTCTTTTCCGGGCCACGAACAGAAAGCTACGTCGGCCCTGGCCACGTTGGCGTCTTTGGGGACGGTGAAATACTGGGTCACAAGAGTCCACTGGCTCTCGTAAGTAGAGTTGCCCACCAGATTGGGGCCTCCGGCGTTGACGAAAGTGTACAATCCTCCGGGCCTGCTGCACTTGTACCAGTAGTCCAAACGATACTTCGTGCCCGGCTTCACCGCGAAGCTCTGGCTTGCCCGGCCAAAATCTGCCGACGCTGCTATCTTGAGGCTCTGCTTGCCGGAGCGGCTGTCGGGGCTTGCGGTGAGAGTCGCTTCGCCTGCTGTCCAACTTGCGGGAGGGCTGCCTTCTTCCATCTGCCCGTTGGCGACCAACTCCGTACCCAACGATTCCCCCGACATCAACTCGGCGGCTTGGAACACGTCCGCGGGCAAAGCACCGCGCAGCGAGGCCGTATCGGCAGTCAGACTGTTCTTCTTGTAGTATTCAAGAAGCAGGGCTGTGCCCTTGGTGAGGCTGAACTTGCACCTGGGCTCCCACTGCCCTCTTATGATCCCGAAATGGTCGCCTTTGCCGCTCTTGCCCTCACGGTCCGATATCGGGTCCACCAGGAGAGTCTTCTGGTAGATGGGTTCCTCATCCGCTATCGCTTGGGAAACTGCCAGAAGCATATTCTTATAGGCTGTTGCTTTGTCAGGAGAAGCCAGGTCTTCTGGCTTCACTTTGTCCATCGCGTCGCTGGTAAGCCAGCCGCGAAGAGCGTTGGCTGAATAGGCGAAGTTGTCAGCGATGTAACCAACTCGTTTGCGGGTATCCTCGCTGCGGGCGAGCTGATTCGCTTTGGCAAGGTGAGCCAGAGCCTGATCCAGGTCGGACAGTCTGTATGGCGCCATCTGCTCGGACACCAACGACCACCCCTCGAAGTATTTGCCGGTCCTGCCGGGAGCGGGCCTTGCCCAAGCTTTCTCAAATACGCTGTAGAACGCCTTCACCTCCTTGCCGGCCTCTGAACCGAATGACTTGGTGAAGAGATCGTCAAGCGTTTTGTCCGAGTCCAGGTTCACGTTCCACATCATCTGGGCAGCCATGTATATCATAGGCCCCTGGGTAGGCCAGTGGACGGGCATCTCGCTCAGCCAACCCGCTGTGCCCTGCTTGGCCATCTGCTTGATGTTTGCCGCGTCCTGGTGCGCATAATACCTCGGCCCCCACCACCAGCACAGGCCGTGGTAATTGTAGACTATTATGTTCTTGCAGCCCTTCTTCTTCCACGCTTCCAGCACCTTGTAGTCGCGGTCGCGGTAGGACTTATCGTAGTACTGCGAATCATCCACGCAAATGGCGATGGCCAGGTTCGGCTCCAGCCGCGCGATCTTTCTGGGCGGGGTATAGGTGCCGTTGTAGACTAGGCACCCGACCAGCTTGCCGGGGTGGGACTTGCCTATCTCTCTGGCTACCTGGTTGGCGAATGTGAAGTAGCGGTCGGAATGCTGGACTATGTCGTTCACTTTCTCCAGCGGCTGCACGTCCAGCGCGCGGCAATTCTCGCACTCGCACCATTCGGTGCTGTCATTCTCCCCAATTGCCACGCTGAGAGCGTTGGGGTTGTCGTCAAAGGACTTGCGGCAGAACGCTACCACGGCCTTCACCAGATCGGGGTTGCTGTAGCAAGGCTGGGGCGCGCTTCTGTCGCCGGGCGCGGGTATAACCCGCTTGCCGTTGAGAAGCGGGTAGAACTCAGGATGGTCCTTGCCGTATATGTCGGAGTTGAGGATGTAGCCGATGTAGTGCGGGTCGGCGCGGAGCTTGTACGCGCCCTCGTCTCGCCGCATCCGCTCGCACCAGATCGGGCCTTCATCGTTGACTCCGGTATTGACCCCGAACATGCCGAACTTGGATGATGGATTGTGAACCTCATTGCAGTAACCGACCGAGACCGTGCCTCGCTTCGGCACGACCTCGAATAGCTCAGTCGGGAAGAACCACCGCGCGCCGAGCTTGTCTTGCAGAAAGCCGTAGAGAGCATTGATCGTGCCGCCGTCGTTCTTGCCGCGCAACACCAGCGCACTCTTCGTCGCCACGATGCGATAGCCCCGAGGCTGCACCTTTGCCATATCCACGGCAAGGCCTTTGGGCAGCGGCACATTTCCAACGAATATCTTTGCAGCCGATCCAACAGCCTGGTCCGGGCTGACGATGGGTACCCTGACGCCGGACATCTTCTCCAGCACCCGCTGGAAGTCCAACACCTTCTCCCAGAGCGGGCCTGTGCCCTCAGCGGTTTTGCCCTGTTTCGGGTCGGCGTTGGTGACGATCACGCACTTCGCATTCCCGCCCGAGACGAGGATCAAGCTCCCAACCTTCGGCGGCGCGGCCAACAAAGCCGAGCAGGCGGACGCAAGGAGCACAGCAATAGTAGCGCAGCGAAGTAGTTTCATATTTCTTCTTTCCAAATGGGATGGTGAATCAGCCTGCCGCCGGTCTTCGGAACAGGCCGAAGCCGCTCAAAGCCGCATTCACCCGTGACGTGGTGATACGAAGCCTCACTCCGGAGGCTGTGACGTCGTCGAAGCGCAGGATGCGCTTGTGACCGATTGTGGTTGCGCGGGCAATCTCCTGCCACCCATCGGCATTCCACACTTCGAGGCAGAACTCCTCCACGTGCTGGCCTTTGGCTATGTATTCCTGCAGCATCGCGGTGTTGAATGTCTTTGCCGAGGCGAGATCATATTCGATGGTTGCTGAGGTGACGCCATCAGCGGTTGACCAGTATGTCTGCGCATCGCCGTCCACGGTCTTGTCGGCTTCGTGGCCTGCAGCGGATTCCAACGACGTGGCCTTGCAGCCTTTCGCGAAGTCTTCGGAGAAGGTAGCCCGCAGATACTCGCCTATCTCTCTCAGCCGTCGGACATCATTCTCGTGGAACAGCCCGCGCCTGTCCGGAGGAATGTTGAGCAGGAGTTGCGCGTTCCCGCCGACCGAACTGAAAAACACATCCAGCAGATGCTCCAGACCTTTGACCTTATCGTCCTCGCTCTCGTGATAGAACCACCCCGGCCTGATGGAAGTGTCGACCTGCGCAGGGTACCAGATAAGGTTCGCCCCGTTCTCGACAGCTTCCCACAGCTTCTCGCGGGAACCGATGTCGGGGTCATCGACAACGAATGACTCCGGAACAACGCTCCATTCGCTCTCCCGGCACACGCCCGCCTCGTTACCGCACCAGCGGACGTCCGGGCCGCAGATGCTTATCACCGCATCGGGTTGAAGCTCTCGAACCAGGCTGTAGAAACTGTCGAAATCATACTCCTGGCGTTTGCCATTGGGGCCTTCTCCGCACGCGCCGTCAAACCAGACCTCCGCAATCGGGCCGTAGTCAGTCAACAGCTCACGTAGTTGGTTTCGGAAGTGCTCGTTGTATCTGGGGGAGTCGCCGTAGCTGGGTTCGTGGCGGTCCCAGGGGGAGAGATACACCCCGAACGCCACACCCCCACGGTGGCAGGCGTCGGAGATCTCCCTCACCACATCGCCTGCCCCGCCCTTCCAGGGGCTGTTCTTGAGGGAATGCTCGGTGAACCTGCTGGGCCACAGGCAGAAGCCGTCGTGGTGCTTGGCGGTGAAGATGATCTCTTTGATCCCGGCATCCTTGCAGGCGCTCACCCACTGGTCTGCGTCGAGTTCGCTGGGGTCAAACAGGCTCGGCGATTCTGTGCCGTCACCCCATTCGCGGTCAGTGAAGGTGTTCACGCCAAAGTGGACAAAGCAGGCGAAATCCAGTTGCTGCCAGGCCAACTGCCGAGCTGAGGGTCTGATCTGGGCTGCCTGAGCAACAATGCTCTCCATAACTGCCTCGTGGTGGTGGAATTGGTTACGCGGTCATCTGTTCGTTCCGGGGTCTGTACGCTGCGCTGCGGGGATCGTCATCCAATCCCCGCAGCGAGTACACTCTGTGTTACTAAGCTCAAGCAGCGCCTGAGCGTTTGAGACTAGTCGTCCGCTCTTGTGAACATCGAAGCCGTGAAGGAATTCCACTTGCCCCACTTCACGTGTCCGTCAGCCCACGCCACGTTGATGCCATCACTGTGGATGTTGCAGCCAGGGCCCATGCCCGTCCAGCAAGCCCAACCGCAGAAACCGTAGGCGACTGAGTTCCAGCCGGTTCCGGTGTAGTCGTACTCAGCGATCATCACTGTTCCCGCGGGAACCTTCATCTCGGCCATCGGGCGACCGCCAGTTCCCTGGCAACCACAAGCGATGACTTCCATGTTCGGGCTCATGTTCCACTGCATAGAGCGGAAGCGGGCGGGCTGGGTGCTGAAGATGCCCGGCTTGACGCCGTTGCTGGGGCATTCCCAGACCTTCATGGACTTGATGTAGGGATCAAGGAAGTCGGCAAGGAATGTCGCGGTTGTTGCCGCCTGTGTTGCCGTTGCCTTGAGCGGAATGGTGTCGTCGTAGATCTGGGGGTAGGTCTCATCATAGTCCTGGCAGTACTGCATAACGCCCAGGCCTATTTGCTTCATGCCATTAATACAAGTAGCCTGTCGTGCCTTCTCGCGTGCCTTCGCGAAGACCGGGAACAGGATTGCGGCGAGGATAGCTATGATTGCTATCACGACCAACAGTTCGATTAGGGTAAAACCTTTTCTTCTTCCCATCTTAGAACTCTCCTTCGTTTGATATGCGCATTTACGCAGTCATGAATTGGTGTCCGATTCCTTACCAGCCGTTGCCATTTCCCTCTTCTCATATTTGCCGCTGCCGCGGCCCGATGAAATAGCCAGATACCATGTGAGCAGTTGCCATTGCTTTCTATGAAGCCCTTGGCTGCGGTTGTTGGCACGCGCTTGCAAAGAATAGTACCCTAATGTAGTATAGCCCCGGTTCCTCGGGCTTGTCAACAACTTCTACAGAAATATTTCATCCCCACAATGCTTATGACTCCCATCGGTTTACTTGGCGGTATATCCGCCATCGACAGGGATGTTCGTTCCAGTTATGTATACCGAGGCATCGCTCGCCAGGAAGACAATTATCCCCATCATATCGGTCTCGCTTGCGAGCCTGTTGAGGAATGTCTTGGCGCTGTAGTTCTTCACGAAAGGCTCCGGCATACTTGCCGTCCAAAAACCGCCCGGCGCGATGCAGTTGCAGCGGACTCCCCACTGGCCGTAGTAGCTGCCCATGAATCTGGTGAAGTTGATCATGCCGCCCTTGTGGAAGAAGTAGTCCGGGTACCAGCCGCTCATGTTTGTGCCGGAGTAGATGCTGGGATCAGGTGCGATCATGCCCTGGATGGAGCCGACATTGATGATCGAGCCACTCTTGTTCTCCGCCATGGCATCGCCGAACGCGCGTGTGATGACAAACAGCCCGGTGGCGTTGACCTTCATACTCTCCGCGAAGGTAGAGGCGTCGTCTTTGTAACCGCCCTTCATCGGCCGCAGGACTGCGTTGTTCACCAGAACGTCGATCTTCCCGCTTCGCTCCAGGACCTTGTCCCGAACCTCCAGGACCGACTTCTCCTCGCCCTGGTCAAGCTGCAGGGCAGTCACATCCAGCCCGTTCGCCCGATGCCCCGCCGCCACTGCCTCGATCGATTCCAGATTGCGGGAAGCCGTGTAGGTCTGCGCCCCAGCCTCCGCAAGAGCCGCCAGTATCTGCCGTCCATACAACCCCGCGCCCCCCGTAACCAGCGCAACTTTACCTTTGAGTGAAAATGTGTCCAGAATGCTCATTTTGTCTTCCTTTCTATTCTTCAGCACACAAACCCGCTGGCCCCTTTTCAGGGGGTAAGGCCTCTGCAAGACCCGTGAGTTCTTCCTCCCTGATAAGGGAGGCGTTGCCCGAAAGCAGCCGCTAGCGAAGCGCGGCTGCGAAAGGGTAGGGTGGGTTTCCGTGTCACCTGGATATGCGCCTGCCCCGACCACCTCTTGCTGCCGGTGGTCTGGGAACTCACGCCTCCAGGCAAAACGCACTACCAGCTTGAGTATACTACCTTTGAGGGGCAGGTTCCTTCCTGCTATTGCCGACTACTCCGTGTCACCTGTATACTGACATATCCATACTTCTGGAGGCAGCGGTGAAAGGCGAGAAGACTCGGGTGGCTATGATCGGGTGCGGGTGCGTGGCGGGTTATGGACATGCGCCGGCGATTGCGGAATCAGATAGGCTGGAATGCGCGGCGTATGTGGACATAGACATCACCCGCGCGCAGGATTTCGCGTCTCGATTCGGCGGCGGGGACGTATACGCCGACTACCGCGAAGTCCTGAATCGGGACGACATAGACGCGATCGCCATCCTCACAATGCCCACCGAGCACAGGCAGATCGCCGAGGACGCACTCAAAGCCGGAAAACACGTCTTCACCGAAAAACCTATAGCGGACAGCACGGAAGCCGGGGAAGCGATGGTTGCTGCCGCGCGGGAGTATGGAAAGAAGCTGTTTGTCGGGTTCCTGCTGAGGTACACCGACTGTTACATCAAGATGGGTGAGATAATCCACGCAGGGCTGATCGGAAAGCCCACGGTCTATCGCATGATCGCGTTCGAGCATTACCTCACAGACCAGACCTTCTACTGGGAGCGCGCCAAGGACTTCATGCGCAACACCTCCCCCGGCTTCGACTGTGGCACGCACTACGTGGACCTGATGCGGTGGTATTCCGGGGCGGAGGCTGTGAGGGTGCAGGGGATCGGCGCGAGAGTGAACCCGGAGGTCCCCGAGGGCTGCTTCGACTGGGAGGCATTCCAGATAGAGTTCGACGACGGCTCGCGCGGCCTCTATGAGACCGGCTGGGGCTACACTTTCCCCGCAAACAGGCTGCACAAGGAAGCCATCGGCCCGAAGGGGATGGTGGGGGTCCGGATAGCCGAGTTGACCGAGGGCGAGGAATCCGGAGCCGAGACTGTGTTCACGCCTATTGGTGGCGAGGAACAGGTGGTCGCCAGATCAGACTGGAAGGGATTCAGCGGCGAGTGGGACCAGTTCGCCCGAATGGTAACCGAGGACCTCGACCCATTCCCCGCCCTTGAGGACGCCCTCGCCAGCATAAGAATAGTGGAAGCCGCCCACAGAAGCGTGGTCGAGGGGAATGTGATCTATTTGCGGTAGAAACCCACCCCAGCCCTCCCTTATCAAGGAGGGAGTTACAGACCAGCGCACTCCGGTCCTTCCCCCTGATAAGGGGGCAAGGGGGTTTGCGTCTCCGGTCACCCAACATTGAGCCTGCACCCTCAACTGCGGTATAATCTACCTGCCGTACAATTGAATGAGGCTCGGGTTTCCGAGCCTCATTCGCCGATATTCTGTTTTCCGATCTTCAATTGGGTGGGGTTTGCCCGACGCCAATATTGAAGAGCTAGGAATGCAACCTGACCATCCTGGCGCCTGGCGGGACCTCACACATATATGATACCCTCAATTCGCGCAATGTTCCAGAGTGGAACCACTAATTTTGTCAGAAGCATTACTTACGCGGGGGCAATCACACCCGGCAGGTACGCCAGGGCCTTGTCTCTGGCGCTACTTTTCGCCCTCGCGGCATCGTGTTGCGCGCTGCCTGCATTGGCCCAGAGGCCTGCGAACCTTGCCGACCTGCCGAACTCATTCTACTCTCAGCGCTCGTCCACCAATCCATACAGCCCATTCGAGCCGGAGCGGTCTGTGTGTGTGTCGGCGCTAGCCAACCCCGAATCCCTGGCAGCGGTTCTGGGAGAACAGGTCTATGTTCGGCCAAAGGACGCCCTCTCCGCGCCAACGCAGCAATCCGTGTTGAAGTCTCTGGCTGATGTTTGCAGGATGAGTATCGAGGCAAGGCGGTATCTGGGGGAGAAGCTCCCACAACTGGCCAAGCAGGCGTCCTCCGAACCTGTAGACTCAGCGCTGCAGTTGGCGAGACCATCCACCGCCCCGCTCGCCGCGTTCATCAAAGAGTTCGACCACAACTTCTACTCAACAGAGACCATCACCCGCGAGATCCCGGTCTATAACGACACCGCGCGGGAGACCAAGATAATCCTTGGAATGGAGCTCCGCTCAGGCAGACGGGTGATCGAAAGTGTCAAAACCTACTTCACCCTCGCCCCCGGTGAACCGGCCAGATACCGGCTGAATCTGAAGATGCCCAAAGTCAAAGCCCGAAAAGACATTACCCTCACAATCACAGCAGGCAGACCGGAGGCTCAGGCGCAATCCGTCTATTCGAAAGTCTTGACTGTAAGACCCGCCCCAAAGGGAAACCCCTGCGGTAAGGCCCGGGTGCAGGGCTACAGGCTGAACCCGGCAGTCCGGCGAGCGCTGGCAAAGTGGAAGGTCAAGTGGTCGGCGATAAGTGACCTTTCCAGGGTAACGCGGACCCGGTGCGACGTGCTCATCGTCGGTTCGGACACTCTCGCGGGCTATTCCGGCCAATCCCAGACCCCGGACACCGTCACGAACCCCCACTTGCAGGCAGTCGAGCGGTTCGTGGAATCCGGCGGAACCGCTATCGTGCTTGAGCAGGACGCCTACCCGGCGTCGCTCTTCGGCCTGGCTCTGGAAACCAGGGAATCTCCGACCACGGTCGCATTCAACGCCGCGCCGCACCACTCCATAATGCGCGAGCTGAGCGACAACGACCTGCGCTACTGGCGAGGGGACAACCGCGTGTCCCACGCCCCGTTCGTGAAGCCGTCCGAAGGGTCTGGGATGGTCCTTGCCGAATGCGGGACCGTGAGCGGGCTTGAGCTGACACCACTTATCCTGGCGCAGCATGGCCGGGGGAGAGCGCTACTGTGCCAGTTGCTGGTCGGGCAGAAGGTCGGCAGGGAACCCGCGGCGGATGCGCTTCTGAGATATATGCTCAGGTTCGCCGCGCAGAAGCCCAAGCCGACTCGCAGGACCGCCATCCTCGCCAGACCCACATCCACAGCCTGCCGCTTCCTGAACGGTCTTGGCCTAGAGGCGGAAGATGTGGACGGGACTCTCTCGGTCGGTTCGCTCGGGCGGTTTGGCTGCATATTCGCCGACGCATCCGACCCGGAGATGGTGGAGCAGATGGTAGCCGAAGCCGGCAGGCTGGAAGGGTTCCTCAAAGACGGCGGAGCGCTGGTGATCCACGATCTCCAACCGGGCGACGACCAACTTGTCACCGGCCTCACCGGCACCATAATCGAGCAAGCCAACGTCATCCCCACCTCCTGCGCCTGGAAGGACCTGCCGTTGGCGGTGTTGGATGGGGTCTCCAACTACGACCTGTTCATGGCTGCGTGGCAAGAGGGCAAGCTCACCCCGATCAGAGACACAGTGAAAAGCGGATGGAGAGTAAGATCGGGCCTGGGTATGAACCTCATCGAACCTGCTGGCCTGCTGCGAATCCCCTACGGCAAAGGCCAACTCCTCATCGACAGCCTCCTATGGGAAGGCGACGACGACATACTAACCGCCAAGCGCGCCAGATACATAAGCGCCCTGCTGAGGAACCTGGGGGCGGAGTTTGGGGCGAAGTAGTCTGAATACGATTCTGATGATTATGGGATGGACAGGATTGTCTGTTTCGGCGGCGATCTCGGACATCGTGTTCATCATTGAATCCGTTCAATCGTTTTCAGACAGTTTCGTTTGACTCCCTGTGCCCCACGTTGTAGAATCGCGATGTAATGACATATCGGATCGGAGCGGATTGTGATAGTAGACGTTCATTCTCATTTGAGCACCCTGGAGCAGTGGGGGGAGGCGGCTGTCAAGGCATTTGGGTCTACCACCAGCGGCAATTCCGGGGCTAACCTGCATGTGACCCCCGAGCGGCATCTGGCGGGGACTGCGCTCGCGGACAAGGTAATTGTCTTCGGCATCAACTCCATCGCCCTCAAAATGTGCACCCCAAACGACGCCATCGCCGATTACGCCAACGCCCACCCGGACCGGATAATCGGGTTTATGTCTGTCGACCCCAACGACCCCGACGCGCTGGATGAGATCGACAGATGCGTGGCAATGGGGCTGAAGGGCATCAAGATGAGCCCGATTTACCAGATGTATCACCCCTGCAGCGACAAAGCTAAGCGGATTCACGGGCGGGCCGAGCAGCTTGGGCTGCCGATAATCACCCACGCCGCAATGAACTCCATCCCACAGACCCCGATGGAGTGGGCGAACCCGCTGATTTACGACGGAGTGGCGCGGGAGTTTCCGGACCTCAAGATCATCCTGGCGCACGTGGGTCTGCCGTGGTTCTACGATGCAATGGTGGTGGTGCGCAAGCACGCCAACGTCTATGCGGACATCGTGGCCACAACCAAGTGGCCGTGGTGGGGCTACCAGGCAATCGCCGCGTTCTACGAGTGCGGGCTAACCGGCAAGCTGATGTTCGGTTCGGACTTCCCGCTCATGGAACAGCAGGACACCCTGGACGGCCTGCGCAAGATAAACAAAGTGGTAGAAGGCACAGGCATGCCCCATATCCCCGCCGAAGTAATAGAAGGCATAATCCACAGGGATTCTCTGGCGTTGCTGGGGCTGGAGTAGCTCGGAGGCGTCTCATGCGACTCTTCTTCAAAGCATTGGGTAAGCCGTTTCCGATACTGGCTCTGCTGTTGGGGCTGGTGATTGGGCTGGCACTGCACAACTTGGTCGGTCTCGCTATCTTTGTGGTGTGCGCGGCGGCTGCGGGAATCTACGCTGCCGCGCTCTCCAAGACGCGGACAATGCTGGCCGAAGAGCAGTCAGACGTGGACTACGAAGCCAACAAAGAAGCCAAATGGCAGCGGACCCGGCAGATCGAGGTGTTGGACGAGGAGTCGCGGGTCAAGATGAAGCGTATAGTCAAGCATTACGACTCCATCCGCGAAGAGGTGGAAGCCGCCGGAACCGAGACTGAAAGCCCGGAAATGGCCGACATAATGCTGCAGACCGGGATTCTGGTCGAGCGCGGTATGGCGCTGGCGAAGAAGCGGGTAGAGCTTCTGCGTTACCTCATCAAGACCGACCCCACCCAGGTACAAGCCGATATCGAGTCCCTGAAGAAAGACCTCGCGCAGGAGACCGACGGCGACAGCCTCACCCACATCAAGTCCTCAATCCAGGCGCGGGAAGAGGAGTTGGCTAACGTGACCGCCATCCAGAACACCTGCGAGCACATCCTGCACCAGTTGGAGAGCACTGCGGCGTCGTTCGCTGGGCTGGAGTCGAGGTTTGTGAGGCTGCGAAGCGCGGACGTGGACAGCCGCCTCTCGGTTGCTACAGAGCTGCGAACTCAGATAGGCGGCCTGAGCGATGCGCTCACTACCGCCGAAACAAGCGTCTCCCAACTTCCACCGCAGACGGTGGCGGAGTGAAGCTCTGGGACACGCGGGCGAACATCCAGCGGTCCATCAGAAACGAACACCAGGAGGGCAAAATGAGAACTCTAGTTGTATTGGCACTTGCAGTGATGATAGTAGCTGCGCTTGGTATGCAGTCAGCCTGCCAGGGCGCGCCGATGAAACTGGCTGAGAACGGCAAGGCGCAATGCGCGATAGTGGTCTCCAGCCGGGCCTCCGAGGCAGAGAAGTTCGCCGCGCAGGAGCTTTCATCATTCCTGGGGCAGATGACCGGAGCCAGGTTCAGCATCGTGATGGACTACCTGCCCATCTCCGGGCCGGAGATTGTGCTGGGCGATACCAACCGACTCAGCTTGAGTGAACTCCCGGCCAACCTGCGCCCCACAAAGTGGGAGGGATTCGCGATATATCGCAAAGGTGACTCGCTCTTTATCCTGGGCAAGATTCCGAGGGCAACTCTTTACGGCGTGTACGACCTGCTGGAGATGGAGCTGGGAGTAAGGTTCCTGGCCACTGACGCCACCTACATCCCCAAACACTCGACCCTCGCCGTAGACTTCAGGAGCCGGGCCTATAACCCTCCTATGGAGTACCGCAGCATCTGGACGTATCCCGATGATACCTGGTTGGTGCGCAACCGGTTCAACTCCAGAGGCGAGGTCTGGATTCCGATGGAGCAGGAACTTGGCGGAGTTAGATGGATCAACCCGTGGTTTGTGCACACATTCTCCTGGCTGGTGCCGCCCGCGGAGTTCTTCCCCACCCACCCCGAGTACTTCTCCCTCATCAACGGCAAACGCCAGAGCGGATACAGCCAACTGTGCCTGTCGAACCCGGGAGTATTCGATGTGGTAATGCCACGCGTGCGGGCGATGGTCGAAGCAGCCACCAGGAAATACGCCCAGGCGAAGTACTCCAAGCTCCTTGTATCGGTATCGGAGAATGACAACGGCGAGTACTGCCAGTGCGACGCATGCAGGAAGATCAACGAGGAAGAGGGCAGCCCCACCGGCGGAACCCTCATTCGGTTCGTCAACCGGATAGCCAGAGAGATCGGCAAGGACTATCCCAACGTCGAGATAGAAACGCTTGCCTACGGCATGATGCCCGCGCCTCCGAAGACCAAGCCGGAGCCTAACGTGGTTATCCGCTGGGCAAGATGGCTCCACAACGGCTTCCCCCTGGACAGCCAGACCCATCCGGGCAACTGGGGCCTGTTCAATGAGATCAAGGGCTGGCACAAGGTTACCGACAGGGTGTATCACTGGGGCTACTATACCAACTTCGGGAACTACCTCTGCCCATATCCTCAGATGAACAGCCTCGACCACAACATCCGGGTTATGGTGGATAATGGTGTGGTGGGAATGTTCGCGCAGAATGCAGCCGAGACGGGGGCCGAGTTCGAGCAGCTTCGTGCGTATATGCTGGCGAAGTGTATCTGGAGACCGGAAACCGACTCCCGCGCAGCCATGACCGAGTTCTGCAACCTATACTACGGCAAAGCAGGGAAGAAAGTGCTGGAGTATGTCCACTATCTCAACGACGACTTCCGCGACAAAGGCTCGGCGGGTGAGTTCCCGGACTCATTTGTCGTGAAAGCCAACAAGCTGCTGGCCGAGGCGGAGCAGATCGCGAATACCCCGGAAACAAAGCACAGGGTGGCGATAGTCAGGCTTCCGATCTGGAAGATGATGATGGAGCGAGACTACGCCACGTCCGGCAAGGTCCAGGACCTGCCCGTTGCGTGGAAGTTCAAGTTCGACCCGTCGGACTCAGGCCTGAGGGATGAGTGGTACAAGCAGACTGACTTCTCCACTTGGACATCGATGAGAACCGACTCCGCCTGGACCAACCAGGGAGAAGACCGCCACGGGGTTGGCTGGTACGCAGTGGACTTCGAGCTTGACGATCATAAGGACGCCCCCCTGGCGCTGTTCTTTGGGGCGGTGGACGGAATCTGTGACGTATACATGGACGGCGCCAAGATAGGCGAACAGAAGCTGGCGCCGGCGGCTATGTGGAACAAACCATTCTATATTCCGCTGCCCAGAAGCACCTCTCTGGGGAACCACACCCTTGTGGTCCGGGTGCAGAAGGACGTGTTCGCCGCAGGTATCTGGAGGCCAGTAGCCCTTGTAGACATAAGCAAACCCATATCATCCGAGGTCAGGGAAGCCGCGGAGAGGTTCCTGGCGGTAGGCCGAAGCGTTCCGCTAAAGCAACTGCACGAAGGCGGCGCAGACCTGGAGACCAGTTACTACCCGGTGGTGGAGGCGTTTCTGGCGTCGAGAAACAAGTAGCTGGAGCCGCGCTCACTCCTCAAAGGGGTTGTACCCCTCGTCGGACATCAGGCGCAGGTCCTCGGAGTCCGGTTCGGAGCCGGGGTCCTGCGCGCATCCCTTGAAGACCGGTCGGTCGAGGCCCTTGACGAACCGAGTGAACCGCCCGGCTTCATTCCTGGACCTGGATTCGGCCACGGCGGTCTCGATCTGGAATATCTTGGCGTCCAGGTCGTCGGCCATGTGCAGGATCATCGCTTCCAGGGTCTTGGGGCGTTTGGGTGAACCGTATTCCTTCTCACCATGGTGGGCTATCACCATGTGCTCGAGCTGCAGGGCGGTCATCTCGTCGATCTCGGAAATTGAATCGGTCATTTCCTTGACCAGCATCGCGCCACGCACTATATGCCCCACGAAGTTGCCTATATCCGAGTAGCTGATGGATGCGCGCCAGTTGAACTCCTCGATCTTGCCGATGTCGTGCAGGGCCGCGCCGGTGAGCAGCAGCTCCTTGTTGACAGACTCATACCGCTGGGCCAGCGTCGCACAGGTCTTCATCACGTTCAGGGTGTGCTCCAACAGGCCACCGACGTAGGCGTGGTGCATGCTCTTGGCTGCCGGGGCTTGAGTGAAACCGGCAAAGCGCTCCTCATCGTCAAACACAGCGCACAGCAGTTTCACCAGGCCGGGGCTCTTCACCTGGGCGAGGACACTGCGGAACTCCGCGGCCATAGCCACCAGATCGTGAGGCGAGCTTCGGACGAAGTCCGAAGGGTCGGTCTCCTTGCCGCCCCTCTGCAGCGTGGTGATCTCTATCTGTGGGTTTTCACGGTAGAGACTGACCTTGCCGACCACGTGGATGATATCATCCTCGGAGGCTTTCTCGATGTCGGCGTCGTTGGCATCCCACTTCACTGCATCGATCTGGCCGGTCTTGTCCACCAGGCGCAGCTTGAGGAACGGGGTCCCACGGTAGGTCTGCCCTACCGACTTAGACGCCACCACAAACAAATCATCCACCCGGTCATCAGTCTTGAGGTCCTTTACAAATTGTCGTTTAGACATGCTCTGAATCCTTCCGTGAGTTCAAACACCCAACGTCTATTTCCCAATACAGAACTTGCCAAAGATTGCGTCCAGCAGGTCTTCGGTGGCGGTCTCGCCTGTGATCAGGCCCAGTTCCCGCCTGGCTGCGGAGAGGTCTACCGATGCAAGGTCTATCGGTTGATTGCTTTGCAGTGTCTCGATGGCTCTGCGAAGACTATCGCCTGCATTCATCAAAGCCTGCTGGTGACGCGCGTTGGTGACCAGCGCCGACTCCTCCGCTCCCTCGCCTGCCGATGCCGCGATGGCGTCCTCAATATCATCCAGGCCGCTGCCCGTCAGAGCGCTCGCAAGAATCACCGGCGTATCCTGTCCGGCTTCGCGCTCCAGCCGATTCTTGATAGCCAACCCGGCATCCGGCTCGATCAGGTCTGCTTTGTTTATCACGATCACCTTGCGCCTGGCCGGGAAGTCGCCACCTTTGGCGGTGACCGGCGCGGTTGCGTCGATCACCAGCAGCACCAGGTCGGACTTCTCGATGGAGGCCAAGGCCAGATCTACTCCCATCCGCTCGACCGGGTCGTTGGTGTGCCTTATACCCGCCGTGTCCACCGCCACAACCGGTATACCCCGAATCTGCAGGCTGTCCTCGATGAGGTCGCGGGTTGTGCCCGGCATGGGGCTGACAATCGCCCTGGCGTGGCGCAGGAGGGCATTGAGCAGGCTGGACTTGCCCACGTTCACCTCACCGGCGATAACTACGCGCAGACCCTCCCGGAGGATACGCCCTTTCTCGAACGACCCAACCATCGCCGCAATGTCTGAAACTGCCTCTGACAACCGTGCCAATAGCCAATCCCTGTCCGGCTCGTCAACGTCGTCGGGGAAGTCGATTGAGGCCTCGATGGCGCTGCACACGTCCATCAGAATAGCAGAGATGTTTCGGACCTGTTCGCTGAGCTGACCTTCCAACTGCCGTTCGGCCACTCTGCGAGCGCCCTCAGCCCGAGCGAGAATAATATCGTTCACTGCTTCGGCCTGCGCGAGATCGAGCTTGCCGTTCAAGAAAGCGCGCCGGGTGAACTCGCCCGGTTCCGCCAGTCTTGCGCCCTGCCTCAGCACTGCCGCCAGAGCGGCCCGAAGCACGGCAACGCCGCCGTGGCAGGACAACTCGACCACGTCCTCGCCGGTGTAGCTGTGCGGCGACAGAAAGACGGTGGCAACTCCCTGGTCGATGATGGCTCCCGAATCGGGGGTAAGCAGGCGTCCGAACTTGGCAGTGTGGGATGGGGTGTCCGCGAGATTGCCGTGCGCGGGAGTGAACACACGTGAGGTGGTTTCTATGGCCGTTTCCCCGCTAATCCGAATGACTCCGATACCGCAGGAGCCAACCGGGGTAGCAATGGCGGCAATGGTGTCGGAAGGGATCATTGTCCTAGAGCCTATCTGCAAGACACTGAAACCCACCCCACCCTCCCTTGTCAGGGAGGGAGCACGCGCGTTCTTCCCCCCTGATAAGGGGGCCAGGGGGTTTGTGTCTTCTTATGCTGCGGAAACTCTCGTCTGCACTGTGAGAGTTCCCGCAGCTATTTCGTTCGTTTGGTACGAGGGTGATAATCGTTACAGAGCGCCCTCACCCCAGCCCTCCCCCCCAGGGGAGGGGATATCACAGTTTCGGTGAGATAACCACGTGGCGGAACTCGCCTTCGCCTTCGCTGTAGGTGTAGACATCCGGGTTGTCTGCCAGGGTCATGTGCACTATTCGGCGGTCGCGGGCCGGCTGAGGATCGAGGACTGCCTCCCTGCCGTGTTCCTTGACTGCGCTGGCATAATCCAGGGCCTTGCGCTCTATCATCTTCGCGTGGCGTTCGCGGTAGCCTTCGGCATCCACTATGACGCGCTTCCTAGTCTGCGTGTTCTTGCCGACGGCCATAGCCACCAGGTACTGCAGAGCATCCAGGGTCTGGCCGCGCTTGCCTATCAGAATAGCGACTTCCTTGCCAACCAGCTCAACCTTCACTTCTTCTTCGGTCACGCCTCGGAAGACCGGTTCTGCGTCGATATCCATGGCGCCGACTATCCTGGTCATGATGTCCATGACAGCCTTTACCAGCTCGCCATCTTCCTCGGAACCCATCTGAGCCTCATCTGCCTGCTCAGGCTCTTCCTCAGACTCATCGCCCTGACCCCGAACCCACGCCCTCACGTGACACTTGGCTCCGATGCCCAGGAAGCCTGCCTGGTCGATGACCTCGTGGCCAACTTGGCTCTCTTCAACTCCAAGCTCTTCCGCCGCCAGCTTCAGAGCCTCTTCCAATGTCTTTCCGGTAGTTTCACAGATGCGCAATCTAGGTGTGCCTCCGATATCAAACGGGAATCACTTCTTCGGGCCTCGTGTGGCTCGAGGAGGTTTGTTGGTTGAGTCGACAACGGCAGTAGCGGCCTCCGCCACGGCCTCGGCAGCCCCTTGTTTCATAATCATACGCTGCTGCACGGTCTGGAGAATGTTGAACACCAGCCAGTAGAAAAGGAATGCGGACTGGAACCCGGCAAAGATGTAGGCAAACACGATCGGCATCATGATAGACATCATCTTCTGCTGTTCGGCCTGCTGTGGGTCCATCACCGACATCTTCATGGAAATATACATACTCACCAGGTAGAGGACCAGGAGTATGAGGTCCGGCTCCGAGAGGTTGCGCGCCGTCAGCCACGATATCTGCCCCGGGTTCATCGGCACGGGAACCGCGGCGGCGTGCGAGAACTTGCTGCCTATCCACAGGAAATAGCCGTTCTGAAACTGGAACTCATAGCTGCGGATAGTATAGTACAGGCCGAACAGGATCGGCATCTGGATCAAAATCGGCAGGCACCCGGCGAGCGGGTTGATCTTGTGCTCCTTGTAGAGCTCCATGGTCTTCTCGCCGATGGCCTTCTGGTCACCCTTGAACTTCTGCCGTATCTCCTGAAGGAGCGGGTTGATCTTCTGCATCTCCTTCATGGAGTTCAACTGCGCCTTGGTGAGCGGAGTGATCAGTATCTTGACAAGGATGGTGAGAAGCACAACCGCAAACCAGTAGCTGAACCACGGCTTACTGCCCGTGAGCTTGACCAGGAAGTCCATGATCTTGTACTGGATGCTGTGGGAGTTGGTCTCATCCAGTTCCGCCGCTATCTTGGTCCTCTTCTCCTTGGCCTGAACCACGAGAGTCTGGACCTGGCTGACTTCATCCGTCATCAGGTCATCGCTCAAGTCCGAAGCGGACTTGTCGAAAATATTGATCAGCTCTTTGAGCTTCTCCTGGGCGAGGTAGGGATTGTGGAACTTGCCCTCGGCTGTCTCGGAAATGTCCGAAAGCGCCATCATCGCCTTAGCGTGCTGCAGAGTGCCGTGGTATTTCTTGTCTTTGGCGACATTGGTGTAGGCATCCAGAGCCTGCTGGTACAGGTCATTGCGGTCGGCGCCGCTTCTGGCGGTTTTCGCATCAGCCAGCGCCTTGTCGCCTTGCGCGAGCCATTCGTCGGCCTTGCTCGCGGAAAAGCAGGCAGATACCACCGACAGTGTCAGGATCACAACCATCAAAACGAGAAGAATCTTCGTTGTTTTCAATTGAATGGGAGTCTACCTTTCAGATCTATGTTAACGGGTCCTCGCCGCCCTCACACCAGGGGTTGCACCGGCATATCCGGCATATCCCCCTCCATGAACCTCGCAGGAACCCATACTTCTCTATTGCCTGGGCCGTGTACTCGGAACAGGTTGGTGAAAACCTGCACGATTTGGGCAGAAACCTGCACGAAATCGGCTGATAGATGCGCCTGATCAGGAACACTGCGACTACCCGCACCGCTCTACCCGTCCCGCGCCACGGCGACGCCCGATTTCAACAACGCCTTTCCCAGCGCGGCTCCCACGTCGGGGGTCTTTGCCTCGACTGTTCGCCGCCTGCCGACAACCACAAGGTCATACCCGGGACTGATGCTGCCCAGGTGTTCCCTCACTGCCTCGCGCATCACGCGTTTCGCCCGGTTGCGGGCCACCGCCTTGCCGATCTTCTTGCTGGCCGCGAAACCGACCCGCGTGTGGCTGGCAGTATTGGGAGTGACGTACAAAACGACGAGTTCCGACACAAACGACCTTCCCTTTGAGTAAACCCGTTTGAAGTCGGACCTCCGTCTCAGTCTATGCTCTGAGGGTAACATAGCTACCTCAGGCCAATTATGCGGGCGCGAGCGCCGGGCAAGCTATACCGTCAGCTTCCAGCGACCTTTTTCGCGTCTGCCGGCCAACACACATCGGCCGCCCTTGGTGGACATTCTTGTCATAAACCCGTGCACCCGCTTGCGGCGGCGCGCTTTGGGCTGATACGTTCGCTTCATGGACTTCTCCTAGCTCTTTTAACTCGCTATTATAGCATTCACGCGGCTGCGCTTACAACTTTACGCCTCAATCGAGGTTCATAGCGGCTCGGACTTCGGCCATTGTCTGCGCGGCAACTATTCGGGCTTTCCTTGCTCCCTCGGCCAGTATCTCGTCCACCAGCTTCGGGTTCTGCTCCAGTTCTGCCCGCTTTTCTCTTATCGGCGCCAGCCTGGCGTTGAGAATATCCGTGAACTGCTTCTTGCAGGCCACGCACCCTCTGCTGCCGGCTTCGCACTCTATTCTTATCTGCTCCAACTCGCCCTTGTTGTAGACTCCGTGCATTGCGTAGACCGCACAGCCGTCCGGGTGGCCCGGGTCATCCTTGCGGATCTTGACCGGGTCGGTGAACATAGAGCGCACCTTCTCCGCGGTATCCTTCTCGGAATCGCACATATAGATGGCGTTGCCGTATGACTTGGACATTTTGCGTCCATCTGTCCCCGGCATCAGCGGTATCTCGGTAAGCTCCGCCTTGCAGTCCGGGAAGACGGGGCCGTAGAGGAAGTTGAACCTCCGCCCGACCTCCCTGGTGAGCTCAAGGTGCGGGAGCTGGTCTCTGCCCACCGGCACAACATCCGCCTTGTAGATCAATATGTCGGCGGCCTGCAGCACCGGATAACCCAACAGCCCGTAGCTGGCCGACTCTATCTGAAGCTGCTCCGTCTTCTCTTTGTATGTCGGCACCCTCTCCAGCCAGGAAACCGGTGTGATCATAGAGAACAGCAGATGGAGCTCCGCGTGCTCTTTCACGTGAGACTGCACGAATATCGAGCACTTCTCCGGGTCAAGCCCGGCGGAAAGGAAGTCGATGGCAACCTCTCGCACGTTCTTCTTTATAGCCTCTGTGTTCTCACTAAGGGTGGTCAGCGCGTGCCAGTCAACTATGGTATAGAAAGCCTCGAACTGATCCTGCAACCGGACCCAGTTCGCCAGTGCCCCCTCAAGGTTACCAAGATGCAGTTGGCCGGTCGGCTGCATGCCCGACAGCAATCGTTTCTTTTCCATAGCGCGAACCACCTGCTAAGTATTAAATGGACGCCCGAGAACCAGGCTTACCAGAAGCATCGTTGGAATGCTTATTATCGGGAAGAGAATGTCACGCCCGAAGAACACCAGCCCCAACAGGATCGGCAAGCCCCACCTCACCATAAACCGCCCGTAGGCCTGGGCCTGGTACACCGGCAGCAGAGCCTCAACGATGTGCTCCCCATCCAGCGGAAACACCGGGATCAGGTTGAAGAATGCGAGGCTGCAACTCACAAACATCAGCATCATCAAGAACAGGAACAACGGCTCGGGCAGAGTCGGCCCGGTAAAACGCAGGATCAAGCCCACCACAACCGCCGTAATGATGTTCGACAGCGGCCCCCACAGCGAAACCTTGAGGCTGTC
>CAZTAO010000050.1:0-33758 GCA_964611645.1 uncultured bacterium
TATTCGACGCCGATTACCCCCGCATGTGGGTCATTATTGCATGCCGATTCACATCTTGATGGGGCATTGTAGAGGTATAACGGGATTGGAGAGTTGCAGCGGCAGCTCACTTTTCAAACGAGACGCCCAAGACCAGGCGTACATTGACGAACTGAAATGGAAGTCCGACGGGACTTGGCGCAGGGTCCTCTTCTGGGCTTGGGGGTTCTTCACCGACTATGGTCGCAGCTTATGGCGGGTTGCGGCGCTAGCGCTCTTCTTCATCGCAATATTCGGTACGATCTACAAGTTCGTCCCGTCAACGCCTCCTCTGGTCGATTATGGCCGTCACGCGGTCACGCCATTCAGCCCCTACTACTTCTCCTTCGTCACCTATACCACCCTTGGATTCGGTGATGTAAGCGCCGGGTCCATGGCTGGCGAGATTTGCGTTTCCATAGAAGTCGTGCTCGGTTACGTCACCCTTGGCTTGCTGCTGTCGATTCTGGCAAACACGGTGGCCCGGAGAAGTTGACGCAGGAGAACACAGGCTCATTTTTCCTTCCTGATGCCTACACCTTCGCTCAACATCTCGCTCTCCGCGTCGCGCCATTGCCCCTCGACGTTCAGCACCAGGGTCACGTCTCTGGGCAACGCATTCGCCGCAGCGATAGTAACGACCAACCTGTATTCCCCTGGGCGCAATAGGTGACCGCCTTGATGGGGTTTGACGACCATGTCCAGACTCAGTAAGACTTTTGTCGGGTCAGCTCCAGGTAATTCCTCTCCAATCAAGCCCGTACGGGACAGAGGTTCTATGATATGACCTAGATCACAGTGCTTCGTCATTCCTGGTGCCAGATATGGATAGTAGACTTCGCCCAGATTCGACCAGAGGAGGTTCATAGGGATAAAGCTGCTCTGAATTACGAAATTGCCATTCACATCCCTGAACCGCAGTTCACGCGCATAGACCTCGACCTTTGTTGCGCCTCCCCTGCCCTTATTCCTGACACTGATCCGTAGCATGTACCCTTCAACATTACGGATATTCAGAGGCGGCACGGCCGTGACTCGGACTGCGTTGGTCGGGATTCCTGAAAAACCGGTGAAAGGCGGAGAGAATGTCGAGTGGCCTCCTGGTATTCCAGGCGAGTTGGCGGGCGCACTCTGTGATTGACTCAATATGCCTTGAAAGGTAGTCTTGTGACAGTCCGGCGGACCCATATGGACATCAAGGTCCAATACCGGTCTGCACCAGCGTCGTCTGAGAGCATCCTGCCCCACTGCAACGGCGGCAACTATGATGGTACCTGCTGCCTGCGCCCACGCAGCACCTATCAGCCAAGGATCTGTCGCCATTTGATCTCCTCCGGTTACGGGAAGTTGCTCGCTATTTGACAGTCAACAAAGTCTAGTTAGCGACCCAACGCGATTATTCCTGCATTTCCTGTCTACCAAGACCTCCACGCTGAACCAATGACAGAACTTGAGTATGCCAAACGCTACGCCCCCACGCACGCGAGACTTGCCTGAGCCAAACCATAGTCGATGTGACGTCTGGGAATCGGACGGGGGGGGCGGTAGGTGGGTATCCCGAACGCGACTCTAAGCGACCTCGTTTCCGACTTCGCCTATGCCCAACCCCCGGAATGCCCATCCTTCGCGAAAAACACGCACTCAGACGCCGTTTCCGCACGTCCGCGTGTCAATAGGTGTTTCGGGTAGGGTCTGGCGATTAGGCATCCAGAAACGCCTTGTTAGCAAGGAGTCTTCTCACTGTTATCTCCACTGTTCTCGATACTGTTCTCAGTGTGACAACTCATGCTGTTATCTAGGCTGTTAGCAGCGGGCCACATCCCCTGTTATTCCTCCTGTTCTCAGGAGGGCAAACAGCGTGACCCCAGAGAACTGCATTCCTACGGATTTGGGACCGGCAATTCATACAGCACGTAGAATGAGGGTTGCGTGGGATTGGAACCCTGGATATAGTCTGGCATGGTTCTACTGTCGAATGGCTGAAAATCTGTACGCTTGAAGTCCACAGGCTGTGACCAGCCGACCATATTGCCATCCAGATCATAAAGGCAGACAGACAGAGAGGGCTGAGTGGCAGCGGTGCTCGGGTTCTGTATCTCCACAGTGACTTCGGGATCCAGAAACATACCAGCAGAACGGAATGCCACTTGCGGGACTAGGCATCGCTGAAAGTGCCAGGGGGAATTGTCCGTATGTCCCCAGCCTGGGAAGTATCGCAAGCCTGGTATCGCTACTGCCAGTTGGGAATACCGTGCTTTCTGGCGTGCTTGCTTTACCACGGTCGTGACGGCGAAGAAGGTAACAAGACCAACTACCACCAACAAAGCGGCGATTGGCTTTTTCCAGTCAGTCCGTCCAGGTAAGGCAGTCTTGGTTGAGTCCAGCCCGTTTTCGCGAGATACCCTCGTGATCCTGTGGCTCCTCCACGCGCGTGCTGCCGTGTCGAGACACAGCGCGAGAAGCCACACCACCGCCTTGGCAACGTAGAACATAAGCTTCAATGTCGCTATCAGGAACTTCTCGATGTCTCTCGCTTTCATCGCACCGTCCCTTCCCGCTCAGTTGGCTCGCCTTAGGACTCAGCAGCCCCGCTACACAACACCACTCCCATTCCCATACTTCCACACCCTACACGGGTAATCCTGTGGCTGACTCACCAGACTCTGTTGGACCCGAAAAACTCTCAAGTGCTAAGCATGGAAGACGGGGATATAGTGGTCTCACCCCACCCCCGGCTAAGATTCTGGCGATAGCAGGAGGGGCGTAGAATCGCGCTTGCCCTTGACGAAGGCATTGAACAATACCAGAAAACACGGTATAATACAGTATAGACTAATCAGGTAAACCAAGCGGTTGGGTTGTTGGTGTACCTGATTCTGCAAAACGACCGTGAGAAGCGGTTTACCTGAGTCGCGCTCAGGGATACTCATTTGAGACTAGACTGGTCACCCTGTCGGGGCGTAGCGCAGTTTGGTAGCGCACCTGAATGGGGTTCAGGGGGTCGAAGGTTCAAATCCTTTCGCCCCGACCAGCATCCTTCAGCCAAAAGGCTACATCATGAACGTCAAAACAGCAACCATCTTCCTCCTTGTTCTCCTTTCGGCTGTGGCCATTGCGGGTTGCGGCGGGGGAGGTGGATCGGATACTCCACCGCCTGGCGGCGATGTGACTCCTCCAGCTCTATCGGCAAGCGTGATACCGCCCGATGGTGGTTGGACTTCTCTCGGCGGAGACGCTACTATCAGAGCAACCGTGACAGATGCAGGCGGCGTGGCTAGCGTCACAGCTACTCTCACTGGGTCATCCACAACGAACCTCACCCTGGCAAATACCACAGGGTCCACATATCAGACAGTTGCCACCATTCCGACCAACCTTACAGCCACTTCAGTCAACTACACGGTGGTAGTGACTGCGAAGGACACCGCCGGGAACACCAAGTCGCAGACAATCACATTCACTGTCCCCGCAGCAGGCGAGGACGTAACGCCCCCGACCCTGTCCGCGACCGTGACTCTCCCCGCGGGATGGTCGTGGCTCGGAGGGGATGTCACGGTTAACGCGACGGCGACTGATGCGGGGGGCGTGAAGAGCGTGACATCCAACGTGACTCCCGGCATTGGCTCTGTCCCGTTGGTCAATACATCCGGTTCCAGCTATCAGGCGCAGATTACCGTTCCTGCGAATGTCGAGGCTGCAGCCGTCACCTACACAGTTGTGGTTACTGCCGTGGACTATGCGGGGAATACAAAGTCGGTCACGCGAACATTTATTGTCCCCGAGATAGACATTCCGCCCCCACCAACTTAGGCTTTGACCAAGAGGAAGCTCAGAACCCCGACGGGCCTAACCAAACTGATCTGTCTGCTACTCGCTTTCGCCTAGCACGCGGATCGGCAGTCCCCAAGCTGAAGCTCCAAACATCGAAAGGTTCAGGTCGTCGTGGTAGGCCCATTCCGTCATGTATGAGCCAAACACATTCTTCCCCTCGACCTTCGCCTCCTTCAGCACCTCGGCCCACGCTAAAGGGCTGGCCTCTGAGTAGTCCGCCGGAGTGCCAACAACCGCAAACCCCTTCGCGAACATGTAGTCGCTCCACGCCTTTAGCTGGCGCTTGTCTGTCCCATAGTTCCAGACACACATTATGATGTCTTTGGGGATAAGGTCGATTGCGCCCTGGGGATAGTGCGGAGCGTTGTGATTCGCCCACCACGCTTCCTCCCCCCGCGCCTTGTTGAGCATGTCGTCGTACAGCAGCACCTGAACACGGCGGTCTGCCTGCTTTGCGCACCTGTAGAGATAGTTGACGAAGTCCGCGAAGATCTCCGCGCCGGTCATCTTGCGCTCAAGGTCACGGCTGTCCCTGTTGATGCCCACGATCTCATCGCAGTTGATGTGGATGTACTTGGGCTTGAGAAGCGATATGGTCTTTCGGATTGCCTCACGGGTCTTCTCACGCGCTATCGGTTCACTGAGGCAGGTGGAGTAGCTGTCAGTGCGAGGCCGGTAGAGATAGTTGTAGGATACCAGGACTGTCTCCCCATCCTTGATCGAGCTTTTCACAGCACGGGTGATGGTGAATGGAACTAGCTTCTCATGCGCGAAACCTCCGGCGATTGTATAGTCCCCACCCTCACGGAAAGTCCTTTTGCCGTCGGCGGATCTCACAACCACTTTCGCAGTTTTGGTCCGCAGTATCAGGGTTGGGTACAGGCCCTCCGCATTCGGTTCGGCGATCTTGCCTCCCCACCAACCCAGCGTGGTGCTTTGGTCAGCCTTTCTCTTGAACTCGACCGGCGCTGCCCCAGCCAGAACATAAGGCTCATTTTCCACCCACTTGCCTGCGTAGCAGTTGTAGTCACAAACCGGCAGTTGATTGCGAAACTGGAAACTGGACGGGATCGGCTCCAGGAAGTAGGCTCTTGCAGTATCGAAGTGGTCCAGAAGACCGTTTCTGATCTTTGCATCGTCGAGGTAATAGTAGTCTGAATAGCTCTCCAGGGTCACCGCGTTGAGCCGACTGTGCGCTGCCTTCTTGATGAACTCCTTGACAGGCGCATTCACCAGAGACCTGTCAAACGCCGCGAACTGGGCCGCGCGGAACTTCTGCTCAGGCCAGTCGGCAACCAGGGTGGCATCCAGTCTGTTCTCGTTCACTCGTGCGGCAAGCTCCAGACAGCCATAGAAAGTCCCGGCGGGGTCCGCGCCAACAACTAGTATCTGCTCTTTCGTGATGACCAGATAGTACCCCTGCGCCGGGATGGCGGGGCGGTCAGGGAACAACTCGTTAAGCCGAGACTTCAAGGCCGGGAATCCGCTGATCTCCCCTATCCAGATAGCGTTACCCCTCGGAGCAATCCCGGAGGATGCGAACGCTTCCGGTTTCGCGTTTCCTGTTCCCGCCATAGCCTCTTCCAGAAATTTGGTGACAACGAGGGATTGCCCGTCGAAATGTCCTCGGTATCTTTTCCGATAGTCAGGCGGCAGCAATATCGCAGTCCGGTTATCCAGTCGGAAAGCAGCATCTGGCAGCCGCTTCTCAAACTTTGGTTTGAATGCGCTCTCGAAGACGTCTACCACGGGTGCCACGCTTACTCCGATGCCCGCGTCCTGGACTACTATGTTGTCGACGAGGACAGTACCGGCGCAATGGCAGATGTAGTAGCTGAGTCGGAGGGAGTTTGCATTATCGGGCGCTATGACCTGCCGGGATTCTGCCTGAAATGACTGGTAGGAGTCCTGTATACGCGCGATCTCGAACGAGGAGTCACCTGACACGGGCTGGCCGTCGCGGCCCAGCCATGTCCCGCTGAGGACCTGCCTTGCGCGGCGGGCCTGCTCAATGGCGGGGTCTTTCTCCATCTTCACAATCCGCATGCTGAAGCTGACGTTGAGTTTCGCGCCGGGTTTGATGGCAATCGGCTTGCAGGAGATGCCGGTCACCCCCACGGCAATCTCGCCGTTACGCATGGATCGGCTGATCTGCAGCGCCGGTGGTGAAGCGCCTTCAGAGACTACCTCGAAGCGGTCTTCGCCTCCTGATGGCTCAACGTCGAGCGTCCAGGCATTCTCTCCACCGCCTGCGAATGTCCCCAGATGGAATGAGGAGAAATCCTCATTCAGAAGCTCATTGGGTGCGAAACCCGCCACGGGGGAGGTATTCTCGCCGGAGTTCCCGTAGCAGAGGTAGTAGTCTGAGTCCGTGGAGCAGGCAGGAAAGGGCTTCTGCAGGTTGAACCAGATGTCGCGATTCCCGGAGCCAACATCCCTGATCTCACATGGTATCTCGCGAGCCTGCGAACCTAGCGGAGCGTAGACAATGCGGAGGTCTTTGAGATCATCTCGCAGTCTTGCCGACGCAATCAGCGCAGGCACACTGATCTTGACGTGGCTCAGGCACACGGCGTAGCCGGCCGGTACGGTTTCACTCGCCAGATCAGCGGTCGAACTCCCGCTGCGGATGTGCAGTTGTCGGAACGAAGTGTAGCCTGGAAGGCCAGAGAAGTCTGGCGAAGCCACAGCGCCAGATGTGACAACACACATCGCCAGCACGGCGATGACGAGACAAGCAACAACACGGCAATCTTGACGTCTCAGGCTTCGACTCCCTGCATTACTATGTCTTCTTTTCCTCGGGCAAGAAGACGAAGCCCCAAGCCACTATAGTCGTGGCCACGCTTATCACCGCCCACAACCACCAGGTAAGCTGGAGTGGAAGCCAGGGGTTGTATATGGCGGCGGCGAGAGCCATCATCCATGCCCAAGCTTCCAGATTGAGCCGAAACGCGCGCACCGCGATGCAAGCAAACGCCGCAGTGCACACGGCTCGTGCCAGAGCATAGTACTCCGGAGGATTCGCGGGGTACAGCGCTCCTAGAAGAGCAAGAGTAATAATCAACTGCGGAATCCAGTTCTTTCTCATCTCATCACCCCTCGAGTTTGATCGGACCTTACATCCAGACATCACAACAACTGCTCAGGCATGAAGCGACCGCCGTGTTCCGCAGCCGATATTCCATTCCCTGTTCCGACAACGAAATCCTTCGAGATAGCGCTAGAGAGTTACTCTGCTCCCGGTCCTGGCACTTTCGTATGCAGCGAGAGCCACCTCCAGTATGTGCAGCCCGTGCTCGCCGGTATTCACTTCCGGCGGCTGGCTGTGAGAGATGCACTCAGACAGGTAGTCCATCTCTGCGGCGTACATGTTCACGGGATGGTAGTCGACGTCAGCGATGGCCACATCCAGGCTCTCTTTGTCCTGCTTTGGATTGTAAGCTTTTGCATCATCGCTCAGGTAGGCAACCATCTTCCCGCGCGGAGTCTGGCCGATGGTTCCCTCGCCCATCATACTGCCCTTATTTCCGTATATCTCCAACCTGCCCTGGCTGGCGGCGTCGGGGACATCGAAGAAGGAGTCTACAATGCCCTGCGCGCCATTCTCGAAGCGAAGAAGAGTGGTGGCGCTGTCCTCGACCGGGTAGTGGAACGTGAGATTGTTTGTGAACGCGAAAACCTCCTTAATGGGCGAGCCGATGATGTATTCAAGAAGATCGTAGCAGTGCGTGGCCATGTCCATCAGAGCGCCGCCGCCTCCAAGCTTGGGGTCCTGCCGCCACGCGCCCGGGATTTCCGGATACCAGCAGGCAAGCTGGCCGCGCGCAAAGACCACGTTGCCAATGCTGCCCTTCGCCACGAGCTCTCGGGCTTTCACGTGCAGCGCGTGATACTTCATCATGTAGCCTTCCACAAGATACACTCCCGCGGAATTGCAGGCATCCACCATCTCCCTGCCCTGTTCAAGCGACAGCGAAAGGGGTTTCTCCACCAGAACATGCTTACCAGCAGCGGCAGCTCTGAGCGTCTGGCCGGCATGCATGTGGACCGGAATGGCAATATAGACCGCCTGAATATCGGGATCGGCGAGCAGGTCGGTGTCGGAATAGTACGGCCTGGCTCCGATCTGCGCGGCGACTTCGTTGGTGGCATTTCGGTCGACGTCCATCACTGCGATTACCCTGCTCGACTTACACTCCGGCAGCGCCGGAACCATTCTCCGCCTCGCAATTCCGCCGCAGCCGATGATTCCCCAGTTAACCATTGCCGTTTCCCTTCTCGAGGTCGCGCACCAGCGCCGCGACTCTCGCCACGCATTCCTCAGCTAGTATCTTGCCAAACTCCGCGCTCGCCCCCTCGTAGTTGCCCATCACTCCGACTTCTATCTCAGGATGCTGCACAGCTTTCGCGACCACGAACTCGCTGTCAACTATCCTGGTTCTCTGCAAGAACGCGTCCTGGTCCTCCGCCATCATCTTCACGAGATGGGGCTTGTCCAGCTTTGCCTTGTCCATCCTCACCATTTCAGGCTTCCAGTAGAGCATCAGGGATGTCTCATACCTGGCAGCGTGGAAATCCTTCTCGGCGAAGCCTTTCATAAATGTCGGCGACATCTCCCAGAACGGCGCGACTGAGACTGTCACGCCCTCCAACTCTGGCCGCAGCCTCTGGAAGTTCTCTGCGGCGTCGAAGGCGGCTTTCACGTTCTCGGTTCCGCCGTGGCCAAGAAGTATGATTATGTTCCTGAAGCCAGTGGTCACCAGTGACTGGCATATCTCCATAAGCACCAGAGAAAAACACTGCGGGCTGATGTTGATTGTGCCGGGAAGTGTGCCGCCGGAGAAGCTGTAGTGCATGGGCGGAGCCACGAAACAACCCGTTTCCTCTGACGCCATCCTGCCTATCTCCACCGCATTGTGTATATCCACGCTGAGGGGCAGATGATACCCATGCTGCTCCACTACCCCAACCGGGACTATGATCGTCTTCATTTCTCGGAGGCCGTCTCGGACCTCCTCGACCGTCATGTTGTACATGATTCTAGACTTACTCATTGACTCCACCTCACATATTATCCAGCATCTTCCAGAATGCCGCAGCAGCTTCGCGGAAGTGCCCTACCCCCTCATTGTGGGACCTGAGGATCATCAGCCCATCGTAGCTTCTGCAGCGAAGCATTGATACAATCTCCTTGACCTCACCGTTGCCTAGACCTGGGAAGACCTGCTTGCGGTCCAACGTGGAATAATCGTCTATGTAGAAGTGACTGATGTGCTTGCGCAGTACGCCATTATAGAAGACTCCGAGGAACGGCTTCTCACCTGCTCGTGCGAACTCAGCAGGATCAAAGGCCAGCGGCGGAGCGTTCTCCACTGAAGCATATAGATCCTCATATATCCGTGAAGAGGCTCCGTGGTTCGCTATTACCAGATGGCCTCCAGTCTCAGCCTGCAGACTCATCGCAATACCAAGCTCTTCGCGCCTGGCAACCCGGACTATCCACGGCACCCCTAGCTTCGCAGACAGGCTCGCGCCCTCTGCGTCATTGGGGGACGAGTGGACGGCCGCGACACTCACGCCGGCTCTCGCCAGATCATCCGCGTACTCCCTGAATTCCTTAGGGCTGACTTCGACCGAACTGATTCCTTCTCCCTCCAGAGCGTAGATTATCTCATCGATGTGCTCGGAGATGTCGTCCGCAACTGCGACCAGCCTGAAGCTTTCCCTGGCGAGCCGCGCTGCCTTGATCTTGCCTCGTTGGCGGACACAGTCGACACAAGCAGGATTGTCGCATAGAACCGCCGCGGGATCAGCCGCTAGAGCCTCCAGGGCGACCTTTAGCATTGCGCCCGAGTCCATCAGCCGGCACTCCGCGCTGCCGATCTTGCCCACGCGCGTGACGCCTCTCTCGCCTAACAGCCTGTCCAGACCGATAAAGTCGCGGTGCGGGCCGGCCATGGCAGCGATAGGAATTGTGATTTCTTTGCCGCCATCAATACACGTGCCGGTGATGTCTTTCAGATAGACCGCGCCCGCCAGCGCCTCGGCGGTGTGGAGAGTGGTGTTTCTGTCCTGGTCCACTCCCAGCAGCAGAATCTTTCCGCCCATCTGAGTTAGCCTGTGATACGGAGTGCCCTCTCCGTAGGCGGTGGGAGCTTTCTCGTGGTCCTTGATCAGTTTGGCGGCCCCCTCGCCTATCGCAGCGACGCTGTGGGTTGGATGCAGGCTGCGGACCGCCTCGGGACGTCGCCAGAGCTTGTCCGAGATCGCGCCCAGAGGCGTTCTTGAGGACAGGCGGTCAAATGGCGCCGCGCAAGCGAATGTAGGCACGACCACAAGGCCTCTCGGCCCGACAGTCTCCAAGAGAGCGTCGATTACGGCATCCGCCCCACCCTCGACTTCGCCAATTGCGGCCATGGACGAATGCACCAGCACCCTGTCGCCAGACTTAAGTCCCAGGTCCTTGAGACCTCTCACTATTGTTGCGCGTCTGATCAATTACTTCCCTCACCAACATATTCCCCCTCCGCGCACGGAGGGGGTTAGGGGGCGGTTCTTCTAGCCCATCAGATCTGCAAAATCCTACGTCCGAAGAACCTCACCCCAGCCCCTTTCGCAGCCCCGCTCCGCTAGGGGCTGCTTTCGGGCAGCGCCTCTCCCACTGCGGTGGGCGAGGGAGCAGCATTCCCCCTCCGCGTACGGAGAGGGTTAGGGGGCGGTTCTTCCATCCCATCAAATCTGCATAACCCTACGCTAGGAGTGCCCTCACCCCAGCCCTCTCCGTACGCGGGGGAGAGGGAGTCACTCTATCCTGGCAACAAGCCTGCACGGAAGCTGGGTTACGCCGGGGTACCTCGGTGCCAGAACTGTCAGCTTCACCAGGGGAGCATCCAGCATCTGCATGTTGATTGGGCAGCAGACGACCGATATTCCGGCCTCGAACAGCTTCCAGAACACGTTCTCTGGCTCGTCGCAGTGCTCGTATACGTCAGACACCAAGAGGTGAATGCCTTTGGATATCATCCACTCGACCGCGTCGGCAGCCAGAGCCACGCTGCGCTCAGGGACCTCGTCGTAACGCTTTTGTCCCAGTGCGTGAACAATCAAGCCTGGGATCGGGCCGTCCACCGGGGATGCGGCTGCAAGTTCCTCGGCGTGAATCTTCCCGGGCTTCTCGCTTCTGTCCAGGTGGATAACCGCAGATTCGACTTCGTACAGCTTGTCCAACGGGTAGTTGACCGAATCGAATCCATCGTCCAGTTCCTTAATGTGGCCGGGCAGGTCAAGATACGTGCCGGACATCGACCAGTGGTCGAAGTGGTAGACCATACCGGTCTGCTTCACGCCACAGCAGGCCAGATGCCACTCATCCAAGTGGACGGTCGGCCGCATGTTTTCCCGGCTGGGGACCGGCATGGTCAGATCAATCAGTCTCATCTACTTCAAGTTCTTCCCGCGAACCTTCTCTGCTGCGTTCCTGATGCCGATGATGGTGTCTTCGACCTCTTGGTCGGTCATTCTCGGGTGCATGGGCAGGTTCAGCTCGCGCTTGTAGAAGAACTTCTCCGCCAGCGGGCAGAGGTCCTGCGCATAACCCATCTTCTTGAGGCCGGTGAAATGGTACGTGGGCTGATAGTGCAGAATACCCTGCACGCCCTCTTCCTTGTAGAGCACTCTCATGAAATCGTCCCTGCTCGCGCCCAACTGCTCTTCTTCGATGCACAGGGTGTAGAGGTGATAGACATGGTAGCAGTTCGGGTCCTCGTAGACACCGGTGACGCCCTTGATGCCGGCGATTCCGTCGTTGATCTTCCAGCCTATCTCACGACGCTTGTCGGTCAATGCCGGGAGCTTGCGAAGCTGAGCGCGACCGACCGCCGCCTGCACCTCGTTCATGCGGTAGTTGTTGCCCCAATGGCCCTTCACATCCACGACATCGAAGTGCGACGGAATCCAGTAGTCGGTCTGGTTCTTCCAGTGGTCGAGGTTCATGCATCGCAGCTTCTCGATCGGGTCGACCAGGTCGTCGCGATTGGTCGTGATCATCCCGCCCTCGCCGCAGGTGGTCATATTCTTGAGGGAATGGAAACTGAAGCAGCCCACGTCTCCGATGCTGCCGGCCTTCCTGCCTTTATACATGGCGCCCGGCGAGTGCGCGCAGTCTTCCAGCACAAGCAGGTTGTGCTTTCGCGCAAGCTCCATGATCGGGTCCATATCACACATCTGGCCGCCGTAATGGACAACATAGATGGCCTTGGTCTTGGGGGTGATCTTCTTGGCAATCTGGCCGGAATCTATGTTGAACGTCATAGGGTCAATGTCTGCGTAGACCGGTATGCCGCCCTCTTTGAGTATGACCAAAGAGGTCGCGATGAACGTATTGGGTGTCACGATGACTTCGTCACCAGGGCCGATACCAAACGCCTGCGTAGCTACGTGCATCGCGGTGGTGCAGTTAGTGACGGCAAACGCGTGCTTCACTCCACACATCGCGGCGAACTCGCTCTGGAACGCCTGGACCTGCGGGCCCATCGTCAGGGTGTCCTGCTGGAGGGCACACTCGATCATCGCTCTCTCATCATCGTCGTAGATGGAACCAAAGAATGAGTATGGGACTTTGAGCACCACGCCATCGTCCATTGCGTAGCTGCTGGTAATCCCGCCCTCTGTCTCTGAACCAGTGAATTTCTCTTCATCAATTCCCACGGTAAAGGCCTCCTTGCCGAAGTGTCTGGTTAATTATATCCCTCAAGAGGTCGCAACGTCCACGGACCCGTCAGGTTGGGCGTGCCCCTCACCCCGCAAGCCGGGGGAGAGGGAGCTGAGATCCCTCGCCCACCACAGTGGGAGAGGGCAGGGTGAGGGACTTACCGGCTATCAAGTCTGCACAATGCTAACAATCAACACAATCGGTGAAGTCACGAAGGGAAGCCTGGCGGTTAATCCAAGGTCATCACTTCCCCTCTCCCCAGCCCTCTCCCCGCGGGGCCGGGGAGAGGGAGAGCACTTACCTCACGCCCTTCACGTTCCTCAGCAACACGGCGGCCAGCACAAGATACACTGCCGCGACTCCGAACAGCGCCATATAGCCGTGTTGGGTGTAGTGAACAACCGGGCCTTCATCTGTCCAGAGAGTGTTCCGACCGAACGCCCCCAACAGCGTGCCGGCTATTGGCAGGGCAATGGACTGCGGAAGCACGAAGGCTATGTGCCACACTGCCATGTCTTTGCCGGCATCGTCCTTGTTGGGCAAGACGTCACACCCCAACGCCCAGTCCACACTGTAGTACGCTCCGTAGCCCAGGCCGAATATACATGCAATCACAAATGTCTGGGTCAGGGAGTGGGAGAACAAAAACGCGACGCATGTGAGCGCGATAACGCCGTTTGCCACATAAACCACAGGCTTCCTGCCGACCCGGTCTGAGATCACGCCACCGAGCATTCCGGTGATTGTGGCGCACACGAGGCTCGTAAGCAGCACGTACCCGGTGACTAGTTCTTTCTTGCCCTCGGGAACCCCCACCATGTCCGTGAGGTAGAACTGCATATATTCCTGCACGGTCCACAGGCCCATTACTACCAGAAATCTGGTAATCCATACCCAGGCGAAGTTGGGATACTTCCTCGGATCAATCCAGAGGCTCTTCACGAATTGCAGGAGATCGAACTGGCCCGGAGGCTCAGTGCGGGGTGTTTCCTTTGTGCCGAAGACCGTGATGCCAAGAAACAGCGCCATCGTGAACCCGATAACAAGGAAGCTCAGCCCGGTCTGGCCGATGTTCATGAGTTGGCTTGCAGATAGCACTCCCACAATGGTTCCAGCTTGGCTCATCGCTGCCATCCAGCCGCTGGCAGCGCCCCTTTGCTCCCTGGGAACAACATCCGGGATAATGCCGTTGTAAGCACCACCGGCGATGTTGTTGCCTATCTGGGTTATGAAGTAGCCAACAAAGTAGAGCCAGATATTCAGACTCCGGCCCGCGAACCACAGTATTGCGAGTCCCGCGAGATTGATCGCCGTGCCCACTATCATATATGGCCGACGGCGGCCCAGCCTGGACATACAGCGGTCACTCAGTGGTCCGGCAAGCAGTGGCACCACAAGGGCGGGTATAGCGCCGATGCCCAATAGAATGCCGGTGATCTCGGCCGGACGCTGGGGAGCGATGGCTTTCATCTGGCTTGGGATGATGATCATCAAGAGCGCACCCCAGATGAGGTTCATCGCAAACCAGAAGGCGCTGATGGAGAAGTGGTCCTTGGCTCGCATAACACTTGCAGGCTGAGAGTCTATCTTCTTTCCCAAAGTGGCTATCCCTCGCTTGCCGGCTGAGCAGCCAGGCTCCGCAACTGAGCTACGCACTCGGAAACGTGCAGAGTCACGAAGACAGCTATCAGGCCGAATATGGTCAGGTCAACGATGTCGAGCGCGTCCCACTTCGGCAGCACAAGCCGCACCACAAGAAACAGCAGATACAGATACTCCAAAGCGCCCGTAGGCTTGGAGAACACTGTCTTCATCACCTTCTTCTGGGAGGACACCAAGTTTCCGATAAACTGGGTTGCCAGAGTGGCGAGCATTGACACATAGATCACAATGAACTGGTACGTGTGAATGTAGTGGGCCGCGTAGAATGCGATGAAGAAGAGGTGCAGGAAGAGGAAGTCCACTGTGCTGTCCAGGTTGCCGCCGAACTCGGAGGCTGTCCCCATTCTTCTCGAGACTCTGCCGTCAAGAAGATCGGTAATGAGCGCCAGAGCCATGGCCGCTACAGCCACATATCCCAGCTTTAGTGCTATTCCGGCAATTCCAAGCGGCAGAAGCGCCAGCCTGGAGGCCGTGAGCAGGTTTCCGACCGTTACGTACTTTACATTACCCGTGGTGTCGTTCATATAGTCGCTCCAGTTGCTATCGGTGATTGGGTTGAATGCAGCAATGCTCCAGGGCGTAGTCGTAGTCACTCATGTCATCGAGATCAAAGGCGAGATCGGCATCGGAAGTAATGATCGCCTGTGCGGAACACCCGAGTATGCCGGAGCATTGGCGCTCGATATCCGGCATCGAGAGCCTGTGCATCAGGAAACGAAGCACGAACCCGAATCCCAGCAGTCGCGCCATGCGGGATTGGCTCTTGCGGGCTTCAAACACGCGGTCGATGTGGATCCGGTTTCGCGAGATTGCTTCGGGATTCACCACAAACACGCACCCCATGGTCCAGCGACCGTCCCTAAGCGGCACAAACTCCGCCCTGAGGCCCGGATACTGGGCCTCGAAGGTTTCCCGAGTCATCGCCGGCGCGCATATATCCACGTCCCGGGAACAGGCCGAGACAAACCTCTGAAGAGAGATGGGCGACAAGAATGGCAAGTCGGTGTTGGCTATAATAGCCCTGTCCGTGCATCCCATTTGATTGAGATACTCCAGGCCCGCGAGTATGTTGCCGGGGCCGGTCGGGGTCTCGGGTAACACAGCGTCAACTCTCTCGCACACCGGATCAGAGTTAACTTCCTCCGGCCCGATGACGACGTACCGTCCTTCGATCCCCGCTTCCCGCAGGCAGCGGATGGTTCGCTCCAGCACCGAACTGCCGTCGAACTTGATCAACGCTTTGACAGAGGTTCCCGCGCGCTGTGCAAACTCACCCGATATCCGGCCACCGGCAGGCAGAACAACGTCAATCTCCATCTGACTCCACCTTTGCGCGAGGTTGCAGAATATGCGAATCGATCAGCACGGCCAGCCCTCCTGCGGCGGCTCCCAGCAAAGCACCCGCGAGAGTGTCTATTGGGTAGTGCATTCCGAAGTAAGGCCTGGAGTAGCATGTCAGAAGGGCAAAGACTATGAGGGGCCACCACAGCTTGCGGCATCGCGAGCCGAGTATGATGGTTGCAACCCATACGCTGTGGGCGTGGCCTGATGGAAATGACCCGCTTTCCCACCGAACCCCAAACTGTCGAATGGTGTCCATCGTCGCGTATGGCCGAGGCCTGTCGAACACTTCACCCATCATTCCGGCAAAAATGCGATCTACCACGACCATTGTCACTACCAGCAACATGGCGGTGCGTCTGTAGCCGGGTTTGTTGAGGATGAAGAGGGCTATGGCGGTGATGATCCAAATGGCCCCTGCTTCACCCGCGTAGGCGACAGGGGCCAGAATAGCATCCAACAAGATGTTGTGGTGGGAGTTGATCCACAGAAGAACCGCTTTGTCCAACTGCATTAGTCCGGACATACCGCCCCCCAACGCGCAGATTGCAGGAGAATGAAGGCCGCCAGCTTCCGGGATACGCGTCTACCATATCTATACGGCAATCGGTACGTTTTGACCTGCGTGGATTTTGCGCGAAGCCTACCGGGCGAACCACTTCACGCTGAGTCGAACCTCTTCACGGATAAACTCTCGGGTGGCCGGGTCTATTCTGAGGCAATGGACCACTCCATCAGTCCTGGGCAATATCCAACCGAAGTCCCAGTTGCCGTGTCGATAGACCATTGGTGCGTTCGGGGCGAGCCGGACCAACGGCCTGCTCTCGCCGCCGATATAGCCTGCGTCCTGGTGGTTGTACATTGGGCCCATGTCCACGAAGACCCAGTGATCCATCGGAGCGGAGTCCTTGGAGAGGTAGTTGCACAGACCCTGTACTCCAACCCGGATGTCGCAGCCGAAGCGCGAGGCTTCCTGGATGTCAGCGAGCGAACCGGCAACGATATTGCCCTGGGCGTCGTTTTCGCCCAACATCTCCCAGCGCTCGTCCACATACCACTTGTAGTAGCCGAAATCGTAGGTAAAATTGGAGCTGGGGTAGCGGGTGTCGGCATCGAAGCTGTCTATACCGTGGTACTTCGTTGGTTCCGGCGTAATGCTCCCGGACTTGCCACGCGCTGGCGCATCAGGCAGAGGTGGCGCAAAGATAGGTCTGCCGATGCCGTTCTGACCGCAGTCGTTGTTCAGGAAGAACGACAACGAAGGCGTAGCGCCGAACCCCAGAGAAGCGTTTGCAGGGAATCTCACGGCCTCGATCGCGGCAGAGCGGTCTCCCTCGAGCCAATAGGCTACGGCAAAGTCCATATTCTCCTCGACGAAACCCTCTTCGGGATGGCTGCACATGTGCTCGCCGTAGTCGAATGTGGTGCAGCAGCGGACTGTCGCTCCGCGCTTAATTGCCTGAGCCAGGTCGGCGAAGCTGCCTCCGACTACCTCTCGCTGTTCATTGAGTTCCAAGGCGCATCGCCACCGGTAAAGTTTGTCTATTCCCACTTCTTTCACCCCTGTTATTGTTTTGAATGGTTTGCCTCACGCGGCTGCGTGGGCATACATTGCCGCTCAGTCACGTGTCGGAGGTCCTCTTTTATCTGCTCTATCAGATGTTTTGGCGACTCGAACTTCATCTCTCCCCGCAGCCGATGAAGGAAAGACAGGTTCAGTTCGCTTCCGTAGAGATTGCCTTTGAAGCCCACTACGTGCACTTCCACCGTCAGATCCTGGTTCTCGAATGTTGGTTTCACGCCTACATTGCAGAGCCCGGCGTACTCCTTGCCGGAAAACTCGACACCGACTTTATACACCCCATTTGACGGCAGTTGTTGGCGGTCACCAACCGCGATGTTTGCTGTCGGGAATCCGAGTTCCCTGCCGATGCGTCGGCCTTTCTCCACTTTGCCTCGCACCACGAAAGGCACCCCAAGAAGCTTTGACGCCTGCTCAACCTCGCCGCGCGAGATCATCTTGCGGATCCGGGTACTGCTCACCGGAGCGCCGTCCACTATGACCGATGGCACAACCATGAGCTCAATGCCCAGAGGAGGACACTCACGCGCGAGAAATCTGGTGTTGCCCTCTCTGTCATTTCCGAACATGAAATTGCCGCCGACAACCAGAGCACGAGCGCCAAGCTTACCGACCAGAATGGAGTTGAGGAATTCGGAGGCGCTCAACTGTCGCACACTCTCAAAATCGAAGACTATGACCCTCTCGACTCCCAGCGAAAGAATGGTCTCCACCCGCTGATCGAGAGTAAGGATGTACTTTGGGGCGTTGTCGGGGGAGATAACCTCCGCCGGATGGCGTCGAAATGTCAGCGCGGTGCTGATCAGGTCCTCTTCCGTGGCGGCCTCTACCAACTGCTGGAAGATTGCTCTATGCCCCCAATGCACGCCATCGAATACGCCAATGGCAGCGGCGGCGAAGCGGTTCTCGGCACGGTCGGCGGGCAGCCCATAGATGACGCTCATACTGCTGTCACCTCCTGGGATTCGGCCAGAACCTTGTGGGGCGCAAGCACAAAGCCGTCTTCTACAGCCCTGACCTCGGCAATGGCCAGCAGACTCCCGGACTCATCAAGAACCCGAACGACAGAACCCGCATCCATCGAGGATTCCATTCTAGAGGCAATGCCGTTGCAGAACCTCGCTGAATCAGAAGCCGCCAGGGTGACTGCGGGCATAGCTGCAAGCGCGTCATTCATAGACAAAAGGTGGTCCAGTAGACACCCGCTCGCAGCCAATTCCTTCAGGTCGTCAAGCACGATGGCGCTGTCCACACTGAATCCCCCGATTCGAGAGCGGACGAGGGAAGACATCAACCCACCGCAGCCAAGTCGTTCGCCGATATCAGCGCACAGGGTCCGAATGTAGGTTCCGCTGGAACAGTCGACCACAATCTGGGCTTCCGCACATGAACCAGCTTCAAAAGACAGAATATCGATGCCCTGGATATGTATCTCTCTGGGTTCTCTCTCAAGGGTCTCACCCCTGCGGGCGTACCAATATAGGGGCTTTCCGTCGCGCTTTAGCGCTGAGACCATCGGAGGGACTTGCTTGATCGTACCCACGAACTCGCCGCAGGCGTCGCGGAACGTCTGCTCAGTGACCTGAGATGCGTCTTGGGTGGAAATGGTCTCGCCCGTGGAGTCTTGGGAGTCGGTTGTCCGGCCCAGAACAACACCGGCGACGTATGTCTTGCCCAATCCGGTGAGATACTCGACGATGCGGGTCGCCTTGCCGATGCAGACCATGAGAAGACCAGTCGCCATGGGGTCAAGTGTGCCAGTGTGCCCCACCCTCTTCACGCCAGTCGCGCGCCGCACAGCGGCGACAACGTCGTGCGAGGTAATCCCTGGCGGCTTGTTGACTAGTAGGACTCCGTCCACTTCAGGACCTCTTGCAGGACTTGCTCTCGGGCATCATCAAGAGAAGTGTTCAGTGTACAGCCGGCGGCGGCCTCATGGCCCCCGCCGTCGAACACGTTAGCGATCTTGTTGACGTCGATCCCGTGTCTGGACCGCAGGCTTACCCTGGTCTCGGCCGCCCCGGTCTCCCTGAACAGCATACATACCAGCGGACCCTCAACTGAACTTACGTGGTTCACTATCCCGTCGGTATCCGCGTCGGTTGCCGCGAGTTCGTCCAGGTCGCGCCGGGAGATGGATGCCCAAGCAATCTTGCCGTCTTCGCTCATTTTCAGAGATGCAAGCGCGCGGCCTAGAAGATGCAGAGACCGCATGGGCTTCGTGTAGTACACGTTGGTGGCAATCTCAGACGCATTGGCTCCGAGCTTGGCGAGCTTTGCGGCGACCAGAAATGTGTGAGATGTAGTGTTGGCGAACCTGAACGCCCCGGTATCCGCGATAAGCCCAGTGAGTAATTGCTTGGCGACAACCTCATCCATGGGGGCGTGGTTGGCCGCAAGTATGTCGTACATAACTTCTGCAGTGCTGGAATACTCGGTATCCACAACCCTGATATCGCCGAAGATCTCGCCAGGGACGTGGTGGTCGATACAGGCCGTGGAACGGCATGAGGTAACAAAGTCAGCCAGGTCGCCAACCCGGCTCGGCCAGCCGCAATCCACTATCACGCACAGGTCAAAATCGGAGCCTTTGGGAAGCTTTGTGACGGTCTCCCACTCCGGGATGAACTGGTAGTTGGCGGGGACTCCGTCCTGGCACAGCACTTCGACCTGCTTGCCCATCGCACGAAGCACATGGGCCAGGGCGAGCGCGCTGCCAAGAGTGTCGCCATCGGGTCTGATGTGGCAAGCCAAAGCTATGGTGTTTGCCGCCTTGATCCGGCGCCAGGGTTCACTCAGGCTTTCCGGATTCATCATTCCGCTTTATCTCCTCAAGCAGTTCCAGAATTCTGATCCCTTTGTCCACTGAAGTGTCGAGACGGAAGTCGATCTCCGGCAGCACCCTGATCTTCAGGCGCTTGGACAGCGCTCCGCGCACGAAATGCTCCGCGCCCTTGAGTATCGCCAGGCTGCGGCCCTTTTCTTCGTCGTTACCCATTATGCTGACAAAGACCCGGGCGTAGCTGAAGTCGGGCGATATCTCCACGCCTATTACGGTAACAAAGCCCAGCCTCGGGTCCTTGAACTCGCGATAGAGGATTTCGCCAATATCGCGTTTCAACAGATTCGCCAGTCTCTCTTGTCGCTGTGTCATGTTTCTACCTGCTGCAAGCCTACTGGGAAACGTCAATATCGTAGGCTATCACTTCTGATTCTGTGTTGGACTCAACAAAGTCGAGGACTTTGTCCAGCACGCTGTTCACCAGCCTTCTATCGTTTGAAACAAACGAGAACGCAAGGCCCGACTTCTGGAGGTTGTCCAGGGAGTCCACTTGAGCGGCAGACACTGTGAACTTGTTCCTAGCAGTGTCGAGAATGCTCTTTACCACATGCCGCTTGTCCTTCAGGGAGTGAGACATCGGAATCCTGAGTTTGACGGTCAGAACCCCGAGGGCATATTCACAAACAGGCCCATTCCCCTGCGGTTCCGGTTCGCCAAACTCATCCGATTCCATAGTGTCCATGAAAGAAAACTCACCCATCATCCTGAGCTTGTCGAATGATGCGCGAGCTGCGCACTTCGACAGGCTCAGTGTGATGAACTCTATATCGCTCGGGCTATCTGCTTCTTGGCGTAGCACTCAATTACGTCGCCGATCTGGAAGTCGGTGAAGCCCTGGAGCTGGATACCGCACTCAAATCCCTGCGCCATGTCCCTTGCTTCATCTTTGAGGTGCTTCAGAGAGTCGAGCTTGCCTTCGTAGACGACGTCTTTGTCACGCCGCACTCTTACAAACTCGCCCCTGACAACCCTGCCTTCCTTGACGTAGCAACCGGCGACCACTCCGCCGTTGGGTATCTTGAACATAGCGCGGACTTCTGCCCACCCAAGCTCCTGCTCTTCAAACACAGGCTCGAGCAAGCCGCCCATGGCCGCTTTCACGTCTTTGGTCAATTCGTAGATGACGTTGTAGGTTCGGACCTCAACGTGCTCGGCTTCGGCCATTCGCGCGGACTGCGGGTCGATCTTGACATTGAACCCGAGTACGATCGCATTGGCCGCGGAGGCCAGCATGACATCTGATTCGTTGATGTTGCCGACGCCGGAGTGGATGATGTCTACACGGACTTCATCATGCGTGATCTTCACCAGCGACTGCCGCACGGCTTCTTCCGAGCCCTGGACGTCTGCCTTGAGCACGATACCCAGTTTCTTGACCGCTCCCTCTTTGATCTGGCGGTAGAGGTCTTCCAGGGTAATCTTGCTTTCGCTGCCCATTCTCACACGTCTAGATTCCGTTGCCCGCTTCTCAGCGATGCTACGCGCCTCCCGCTCGTCCTTGGCCGACTCCAATTTGTCTCCGGCTGCAGGCGCAGACGAGAGTCCAAGAATGGCGACAGGTGTCGCGGGGCCGGCTTTGGTTATGCGTTCGCCTTTGTAGTCGAACATAGCTTTGACCTTGCCGTAGGTCTCGCCCGCAACCACGGGGGTGCCAATCTTCAGCGTGCCGCGCTCAATAAGCACAGTCGCCATTGATCCGCCGCGATCCACCTGGGCCTCAATAACATTGCCTGAGACACGGGTGGTCGAGACTTCAGCGTGCAGGTCGGCCATTTCGGCGACCAGCAGGATCATCTCCAGCAGTTCATCAATTCCATCGCCCATCTTGGCTGAGACTTTGACCATGATGGTGTCGCCGCCCCACTCTTCCGGGACTACGTTGTGTTCGGCCAACTGCTGCATCGTGCGTTCGACATCGGCTTCGGGCTTATCTACTTTGTTGATAGCAACGATAATCGGAACCTCGGCCGCCTTCGCGTGGTCGATGGCTTCAATGGTCTGCGGCATGACAGAGTCGTCCGCGGCAACAACCAGGACTGCAACATCTGTTACACTGGCTCCTCTGGCTCTCATCGCGGTGAACGCCGCGTGGCCCGGGGTGTCCAGGAATGTGATCTTCTTGCCATTCCACTCAACCTGATAGGCGCCAATGTGCTGGGTAATGCCCCCGAACTCAGATTCGGTGACATTGGTCTTGCGGATGGCGTCCAGAAGCGTGGTCTTGCCGTGGTCGACGTGGCCCATGACGGTGATGACAGGCGGTCTGGGCTGAAGTTTGCCCGCGTGCTTGCTCTTGGGCTGAGCTACCGAGGACTTCGGCGCCCTGATCTCCTTGGTTTCCTTGGTGGTGATGACGGTGACGTGGTATCCCCACTTCTCCATCACCTTGGCCGCAACGTCAGCTCCGATTGACTGGTTGACGCTCGCGAGAATCCCAAGCTCTACCAGCCTCTTCTGGATATCGGCGGTCTGCATGGAGACTTTCTCGGCAAGTTCGCGCACGGTAAGGGCCTGCGGAATCTCAACGGTCTTGGCTTGCTTGATGATGCCGCGATCCTGGGTGATTATCTCCCTCACGGTATCGGCGCTCGCGGAATCCAGCGAGCCGGTGGCTTCATCCACCGTGACGCCGAGCTGCTTCATCACAGCCTGCAGATCACCCAGTGTTACGCCAAGATCCTTGGCTAGTTGGAATACTTTGACTTCAGACATCTGTTCCTAACCCTCCCGCGCCGCGTCGGCACAACCTGGGCATCTGTGAGGAAGAGAAGAGGGGAGAGAAGCATGCATTTCCGGGCGGTTATCCTGGACGGATACCTGGACCCCTGACTACTGCAATGCCATCCTTGCGGGGGGCGGCCATAGAGCCCTGGGCTTTCCGGCTGCTGAGGGGGAGCAAACAAGCGGCGACGTGACAATCAGCGATTAACTTGTCAACATATCGCGCCTCTCAATTGCCGTTACCCTATTCCGCACTCTTCTTACCTTCCTGCAGCCGCACCAAGTCGGCCCTTAGTTTATCCGGGATCGCACAACGCAGCGCCTTTGCCAGCTTTCCCGTCTTAATCGCCATCTCATAACACTTCGCCGAACCACACAGGTATGCGCCACGTCCCGCCGTTCTGCCGGTCGGGTCTAGCCGCACGTCTCCCTGAGCGTCACACACAATTCTATGCAGGTCGCCCTTCGGCGCCGGACACCTGCAAGACACGCAAGTTCTGATGGGCGGGTGCCCCTTGCTTGCCATTGAAGTCACCAGGCCAGCCTAATCGGCCTTTTCTTCTGGTTCATCTGCCACAGGTTCGCTATCCTCCGGCAGACTCTCAACCTCGGCCTCGTCAACCTGGACCGCATCCGAAAGGTGTATTGTCACCGACTCCGGATCCGGGAGGTGAATAGTCTCTGCTTCCGCCGCTGCTATGGCTGCCGCATCTTCCGGAGTTGCCACTTGTGCTTCAAGCTCAGGCTCAACCGCAGTTACGGGTTGCGCATCACTCTCTGCTTCGGCGGCGTCTTCCTGCACTTTGGCTATCTGGGCTTCGCTGCGGATGTCTATTCGCCAGCCGGTAAGCCTGGCTGCAAGGCGGACATTCTGACCAGACTTGCCTATCGCCAGCGACAGTTGGCTGTCCGGGACAATAACAAGAGCGGACTTAGCTTCATCGTCACAAGTAACTGTAACAACCTTAGCGGGAGACAGCGCTTCGGCGATGAACCGGTCCGGACGGTCGTTCCAGCGGACAATGTCTATCTTCTCGCCGTAAAGCTCGTTTACTATCGACTGGACTCTTGTCCCGCGATGACCCACGCAGGCGCCCATTGCATCGACTTTGTCGTCGCTGGACTGCACTGCTACCTTGGTCCTGGCGCCCGGTTCGCGCGCAACCGACATCACGCTGACCACGCCCTCCGCGATCTCGGGAACCTCGAACTCAAACAACCGTCGGATCAGGCTGGGGTGAGTTCGCGATACTACGATCTGTGGGCCTTTGGTGGTCCGTCTGACGTCAAGAATGTATACTTTCACACGGTCGTTGAACCGGTATGGCTCCGTGGGGACCTGCTCGCCTGGTGGCAGTATGCCCTCGACTTTGCCGAGGTTCACAACCACGTTGCGCTGGTCTCTCCGCTGAACCGTACAGGTAACAATCTCGCCAAGGCGGTCGCGGTAGTCCTCGTAGACTTTGTCGCGCTCGGCCTCACGGATTCTCTGGACAACAACCTGCTTCGCGGTCTGAGCTGCGATGCGGCCAAAGTTCTCCGGGGTGACCTCTACCTCGACGGTGTCGCCGACAGATGCCCCCGGGTCAACTTTACGAGCCTCTTTCAGCCCGACCTGGGTGTGCGCGTTAAGGACTTCCTCGACAACTTCCTTCTCGCAGTAGACGTGGAACCCGCCCTTGGACGAACTCACCCGCACACGGACATCTCCCGTGGCCGCAAAGTTCTTCCGATAGGCGGTCTCAAGCGCCGACTCGATAGTCGATAGCAAGACCTCCAGCGGGATCTCTTTTTCTTTCTCTATCTGCCGAAGGGCATCGAGGAATTCAGCATTCATTTGGCTAGTAATCTCCGTTTTGGCGGAAACTTAAAGAGAGTGGGCTCAATGCCCACTCTCCGGTTAGCGCCCCAACTTACGACTATAGTATAGCAGAGTACACCTGCTTAGTGCAACAGACGTTGCTCTGCATCCCCCCTCCGCGTCGGGGAGGGAGTTACATCAGCCTTTCAGATACTCAGCAGTCTTCTCTGCTACGTTCTGGGCGGTGAAGCCGAACTTCTCCGCCAGGACCTGGTATGGGCCGGAGGCGCCGAAGCGGTTCATGCCGATCACCAGGCCCTCGTTGCCAACCCACTTGCACCATCCGAATGGCGAGGCGGCTTCGACTGCCACTCGCTTGGTCACGCTCGGAGGCAGGACCGAGTCACGGTATGCCTTGTCCTGGGCCTCGAAGAGCTCGAAGCTGGGCATTGAGACCACCCGGACGCCAATTCCCTGCTCCTTGAGCATCGCGGCGCCGCTCATGGTGATTTCCATTTCCGAACCGCTGGAGATCAAGATCACGTCGATCTTGTCGGAGTCCTGAACTATGTACGCGCCTTTGCGGAGTTGCTTGGCTTTCTTGCTGTCTTCGTTTACCGAACACAGGTTCTGCCGGGAGAGCGCGAGGACGGTCGGACCGTTCTTGTTCTCAAGAGCCGCGGCCCAGGCAACGACTGTCTCAGCGGTGTCGGCAGGGCGGATGACCGTCAGGCCGGGCATGCAGCGCATTGAGGCCAGGTGCTCAATAGGCTCATGGGTCGGGCCGTCTTCGCCGACGAAAATACTGTCGTGAGTCATCACGAATATCACCTGCTGCTTCATAAGCGCGGCCAAGCGAACTGTCGGTCGCATATAGTCAACGAACACCATGAATGTTGCGCCGTAGGGGATTACGCCGCCGTAGACGGACATCCCATTCAGGCACGCGCCCATCCCATGCTCACGAACGCCAAAGTGCAGGTTCTTGCCGAGGCGGTTCTCCTTGCAGAACGATCCCCCACCCTTCACGTCTGACTTGTTGCTGGGCGAAAGGTCGGCGGACCCACCCCACATCGCCGGGACGAGCTTGGCGACTTCCTGGATGACGTTACCGGACGATACCCGGGTCGCGACTGCCTTGGAGCAATCGAATTGGTCGAGCAAGTCGTCGGCCAGGCTCTCGGGTACGAACTTGGACATCATCTTGTCCCAGAGGTCTTTCATATCGGGGAACTCGGCGCAGTATTTGGCGAAGTTGGCCTGCCAGGCATCGTATTCCGGCTTGACCGCTGCGGCGTGAGCCTTGAAGACATCGTACACGCCATCAGCCACATAGAACGGCTGGTCCACCGGCCATCCGATGAGTTCCTTGGCTCCCTTGACCTCATCCGCGCCAAGCGGCTCGCCGTGGGCGGAGGCTTTTCCGGCCTTGGTCGGGGCGCCTTTGCCGATGGTGGTCTTGCAGATAATCAGGCTGGGCTTGCCGGTCTCGGCCTTTGCAGCCTGAATGGCTTTCGTGGCGGCTTCACGGTCGTGGCCGTCGATTGTCTGGACCTGCCAATGGTAGGCCTCGAAGCGCTTCTGAACATCGTCGGTGTAGGCAAGCGACGTGCAGCCTTCTATTGAGATCTGGTTGTCATCGTAGAGGAGGATGATGTTGCCAAGGCCAAGATGGCCGGCGAGGGCGCACGACTCATGGCTGATGCCCTCCATCATATCTCCGTCGCCGCAGACTGCATATATGTAGTGCTTGAACAACTCGTAGCCCGGCTTGTTGAAAGTTGCCGCCATCCGCTCGTAGGCCATTGCCATTCCGACCGCATTGGAGAGTCCCTGGCCGAGAGGGCCTGTAGTGGTCTCGATTCCGTGGTCGAGGTCGTGCTCAGGGTGGCCGGGGGTAACGCTGTCCCACTGCCTGAACTGTTTCAGGTCATCGAGTGTAATCTTGTAGCCGGCCAGGTGAAGCAGCGTGTAGAGCAGCATCGAACCGTGGCCGCCAGAGAGGATGAACCTGTCGCGGTTCGGCCATCGGGGATCCGCCGGGTTGTAGCGGAGGAACTTGGTCCAAAGGACCGAGGCATAGTCCGCCGCACCCATGGGCAGCCCGGGGTGGCCGGACTTGGCTTTCTCAACGCCGTCCACGGCCAGGTACTTAATGGTGTTAACAACCTTGTCATCAAGGCTCATATTCGCGAGTGTCTGTGACATACACTGTACTCCGATGCGTGTGATTTTGTATAGGCAGGCTCAAGGCCACCCAGACATTATAGCAGAATTGGTCGTAGGTCGTCCGCTACCGGTCGTCTGGGGGCGTTCTGGGAGCGCTGATAGTTCACTGTCCTGGGTTTGCAGTTACGTGCGGCTCGCAGAAGGATTAGGGGTCCGTGGCGTGTAAGGGGAAACATAGAATCCAAACACTTCTGCCGATGGACTCGGCATTTACGGAGGCGCCTGCTATGCGATCAACCAAAGTCGGAATTGTGATGCTCAATGACGGCCGTGAGCACGTCTGGTCTGAGAACAATGCTCTCAATATGGAAGTCTGTAACCGCTGGGCCAAGGTCCTGCGAGATGGTTTGGGGAATGCGGACGGGTCAGCGGTGGAGGTTGTTGTGGCCTCCCAGATCATCACCGGAGTCCGGATGGCCCAGAAGATCGGCGAAGAACTGGTCTCCAAGGGCTGCAAACAGGTGATAATGTGCTACAACGTGTGGGACTTCCCCTACTTGGCGTGGCCGTTCATCAACTGCTTCGGCAAGGATGTCCCGATCCTGTCCCTGTCCAACAACAACGGCGAGTACCCCGGCAACGTGGGCCTGCTGGCTACCGATGGCGCGCTGAGGCAAGCCGGCAGGCGGACCCATCGAATAGTTGGCGAGATCGATTCGCCACAGACTCAGCAGGAAGTGCTGGACTGGGTCCGCGCCGCAAATGCTGTTACCACTATCAAGAACGAGGTCTACGGTCTCTACGGCGGCGCTTCGATGGGTATGGACACCGGCCACTTCCACCTGGTTCCGGTGCAGAAGGCGCTGGGCTGCGGAGTCTATCAGATAGACCAGTATCTGCTTGTGAAATACGCCGAAGACAGCGACCCCGCGATGGTGGAAAAAGGGATGAAGTGGTTCGAGAAGCTGCTGGGAGACCGCATTCTGTACGATGGAAAGATGCTAACCCCCGAGACCCTCAAGCGGCAGATCAAGCTGTATCTGGCCATGGACAGGATCAACCAGGAGGAAGGGTTCGACTTCTGCGGCCTCAAGGGCCAGAGGGAACTGACCGAGCACTACACCCTCGGCGATGTGCCCGAAATGATGATGAATGACCCTTATGACTGGAACGGCCCAAAGGAGCCTGTCGTGTGCGCCACCGAGGCCGACTCGTTCGCCGCAATCACAATGCAGCTCATGAAGTATGTGTCCGGCGGACTGCCGATCCTGTTTATGGACGTACGCCTGTATCACCCCGACCTGGACATCTGGGACTGGTGCAACTCCGGCAACCACGCGAGCTGGTACGCCGCCAGGTCCTACGACCCTGCGGAGAACTACAAGAAGATCACATTCCACCCCGCACTGGACTTCTATTTCAAGGCTGGTGGGGCGTCGGTAGAGTTCGATGCGGCGCCGGGCGAGATGACATTCGCGAGAATGGGAATGTGGGACGACAAGCCGTTTATGTTCATCGTGAAGGGCGAGGCGGTTGACCTGGGCGAGGCGGAGAGGAAGAGACTCAACGCCCTGACAGCCCCCACCTGGCCCCACGTCCACGCCAGACTCGATTGCTCCTTCAATGAGTTCCTGACCCTCTTCCCCGCCAACCACGCCCAAGGCGTAATAGGCAACAAAGTCCGCGCCCTGACCTACCTCTGCGAGATATCGGGAATCACGCCGATTGTTGCGGGGAAGGACGGGTGCGAGCGGGTCAAGCCGATTTGGGAGAGGGTGTGAGCGGTCGTTAGTTCGTCTGATGGTCGTTTCGGTCAGGCAGCGGACTGATAGCCGAATATCTGGAGCCAACAAACGTGCAGCGCCCAGTGAAAATCTCCTGGGCGCCGCTTCGTACAACTAATCCAACAAGTCGAACCCTATTTCCTGGGCATGACTTTCTTGACCGGTTTCTTCATGTGCGGGCAGGCATCGGCTGCGCCTTTGGGGCATACGCAGGGCTTGCCTTTCTTGATCATGCAGTCTTTTCCACACTTCTGGCCCTTGACCTTGACGCTGCAAGTGTTGTCGCATTTGACTGTCTTGCCATTCACTACGCACTTGGTGGCTTTGCCACTCTTGTTCTTCGCAACAACTTTGCACGTTGCAGTCTTGCCCTTGACCCCTTGATGCATGGGGCAGCCTGCTGCAGCGGGCTTGGCCTTGGCTACGGTCTTCTTGGTGGGCATCGCGCATGCGCCGCCAGCGCATCCGGGCGCGGCAATTGCCGGTGAGAATAGCGAGGCAACAAACACTACCGCTGCTGCCCAGGTCACTACCTTCTTGTACATAAAATCATTCCTCCGTGTTGTTGGTTGAATACGTCGTTTGAGTATGTAGATCATATACCCATCAGGAATATGACGCAAGACCTGTCTTTCTGGTTCACTTTAGTCTTCATCTATTTTTGCCCATCGGTACAACAACCGCTATACTATACCAGGAAGCGGTCATTTCGCTTCCCGCATTTTGTACAGGAGCTTTGAAGAAACCACATGAGACTCTTGAAAGGCATTTTCTCTCGCGTCGACCAATTGCTGACAGGTCGCAGACCGGTTGACGATGAGTTGTTCGACGAACTCGAAGAGCTGTTGATCCAGGCAGACATAAGCGTCCACACCGCCACCAAGCTCGTGAACGCACTGCGAACGGCCTCAAGATCGGAGCGCACAAACGACTCAGAAGGAATCCGGGACAAGCTCAAGTCGCTCATGGTCGATATACTGCGCCAGGATGACTCGGTTCGTCTGAATGTCCCGGAGAAGAAGCCCGCTCTGTATATTATGGTGGGTGTGAATGGTGTCGGCAAGACCACCACCATTGCTAAGATGGCCCACAAACTGAAGAAGAGCGGCAAGAAGGTCATACTGGCTGCGGGAGACACATTCCGAGCCGCCGCAATCGACCAACTCGCGGTCTGGGCAGACCGTGCTGGGGTCGAGATGATTAAGCACCAGCCCGGCGGAGACCCCGCCGCAGTGGTGTTCGATGCCATCCAGGCGGCAATTGCCAGGGACGCGGATGTTATCATAGCAGATACTGCGGGCAGGCTGCATACGAAGTCGAACCTGATGAATGAACTCGCAAAGATCGGCCGCATTGCCCGCAAAGCCCTGGACCGGGACCCGGACGAGATCCTGCTTGTCCTGGACGCCACTACGGGCCAGAACGGGATATCGCAAGCGAAGGAATTCGCGGCTTGCGTTCCGCTGACCGGCATTGTGCTCTCGAAACTGGACGGTACAGCGAAGGGCGGGATAGTTGTCACTATACGCGACGAATTCAGCCTCCCCATAAAGCTCGTGACCCTCGGCGAGAAACTCGATGATCTAGAGGATTTCAACGCAAAGAGCTTCGTGGACGCGCTGTTCGAATAGCGAAATCAGAGACGCCTTTTTTCGGTCGTTTGAAGGATATTTGCCTCGAGCATGGGAATAATAGTAATGTCCGATCAGTAGTGTGGCGGTTGGGGACAGGCTGCACCCGTAGATGCATGCATCTACGAAATCAGCATTCAACGGAGGATCTTAATGGTCCTACTCCCAAACCAGATGCTCAAGAACGGAGCGCGGACATGAGCCAGGCGTGCTGGGAAGTTCGGGGAAACTTCGATTCTCGGTGGCCTGGCTCAACCCTTGTACCACCTGCTACCGTCATGCTGAACTTGTTTCAGCCGCTGGCGCGTCTCGACGAGCATCTGGCGCGTCTTACTACAACGACAGTCCCTGAATGTAGTTCAGGGTGACGTTACCTCACTGGAGTCTACATTGGACGAACGCCTTTTCTCGGTCGACGATACTTCAACGCAGCGCCTGGATGTGTGGCTGGCAGAACACATTGAAGACCTATCCCGGTCCAGAATCCAGAAACTGATCGAGATCGGATCGGTTCTGGTGAACGGTGCGCAGGTCCGCTCGCAACACAAGCTTCAGGCAGGAGACTGCGTGAAGCTGATTGTCCCCGAGCCGGAACCCACGGACATCGCCGCCCAGGACATTCCACTGAACATAGTTTTCGAGGACGAACACCTCATAGTGGTGAACAAGGCGCGCGGAATGGTGGTTCACCCTGCCCCCGGTTCTCCTGATGGTACTCTCGTAAATGCCGTCCTCGCTCACACAGACGACCTCTCGGCGGTCGGCGGAGTCGAGCGGCCCGGGATAGTCCACAGGCTTGATAAGGACACCTCGGGGCTTATGGTGGTGGCCAAGTCCGATTTGGCTCATCACAGCCTCCAGAAACAGATCCAGGACCGCTCCGCCGTTAGGCTCTACCAGGCGCTGGTATACGGCGAGACCACTTTTGAGAGCGCGGTTGTGGATGCGGCCATAGGCAGGCATCCGACGGATCGGCAGAAGCAGGCCATTATCCGTGATCCTAAGCTCAAATCGCGGTATGCCGAGACCGAATTGAGGGTGCTTGAACGGTTTCGCCGTTTTACGCTTCTTGAGGCCAAGTTGGCCACGGGAAGAACGCACCAGGTCCGGGTACACGCCGCGTTCACCGGCCATGCCGTAGTCGGCGACCCGCTCTATGGCGGCAAGAAGCGGACGCCTCCTTCAGACCTGCCTCAGAACAAGCAGAACGAGTTGAGGCAGCTAATAGAGTCCCTCAGAGGACAGGCTCTACACGCTTACAGGCTCTCATTCACCCACCCTGTCACCAACGAACGGCTAGAGTTCGAGGCCCCGATGCCTGCCGAGATGCTTGCGCTGGTGAACTGGCTGCGGGAATGGATGAACCCGGACCCTCGGAAATGAGCGCGCCACCCATCAACGTGGGCGACTGCGCAACAATGCGCAAGCCACACCCCTGCGGTTCGTCCGAGTGGACGGTCGTCCGTGTTGGCGCGGATATTGGCATCAAATGCTCAAAGTGCGGTCGGCGGGTGCTTATTGACAGGCTGGAGTTCATTCGGCGTGTACGTTCCGTCGAGCCGGGCACTGGAGAGACCACACCTCAGGATAACAGCTAACCCACAAGAATTCGCCTTTCGCGGAACTGTTGTGCGATACTAGTTCTAGAGTGGCTCGCGATAAAGCCTGGCTAACAGCCCCGGCAGTCGGAAGGAGACCGAAGTGACTCGAAAGATCATTGGGATGGCTCTCGTCTTGTGTTTGGGGGCAGCCGCGGCGATTGCGCTGTCTGCGGTTCATGCTGACCACGATAACACGTCTCCACTGGCGCAATTGGCAGAAACTCCAGGTCTACCCGAGTGGGCTCCGGTGCCGATGATCAATGGTCAGATCGGAGCCGTCGAGCCGCTGAAGCGATTCCTCGCTGACAAGAGTGCCCCCAACCGGGCCCGAGCGGTATTCCTGATAGGGCAAGTGGGTTCAGATAAGTATGTCGGCCTGATCAAGCCGCTACTAGACGACAAGGATTCCCTGGTTCGACTGCACGCCGCCATCACGTTGGCCTCCATGGGCGACAGTTCCGGAATACCAGGATGCCGAAAAGTGTTGAACCAATCGCCGGGGTGGCTCAGGGTCTACGCTGTGTACGGGCTGTGGAGCATAGGCAGCGCGGAGTCAACGCAAGCTCTGCAAAGCGCCAGGGGCGCCCAGACAGAGCCTGTTCGGACGATGATAGACAAAGCTCTCGGTACCGCACCCCACAAGGTTGAGGCCAAACCTACATCCGCGGGGAAGTCCACCGCGACCAGTGCGTCCGATGCGTGGATGGAAGCGCAGTCTATATATGTGGCTGAGGGAGACTGGTGGTTCCACCACGGCGACTACGAGCAGTGTATTCGATGCCACATGACCGCAGCATTCTTCGACCCGGCGAACCCGGAGAACTACTCCGTGGCGGGGTATTTGCTGTGGAGCCTGGGACGGAATCAAGAGGCTGATCGAATGCTGGCCGATGGCGTCAAGGCTGCGCCCAAGGACCCCGACACCTACTTCAACCAGGGTTTCCATTTCTACAACACCAAACGGTACGGCAAAGCGGAAGCCCCGTTGCGCACTTCCGTGAAGCTCAAGGGTGACCACAGGGCAAGACGAACTTACGCCCATTGTCTGGAGAAGCTCGGTAAGCTGAATGAGGCATTGCAGCAGTGGGGAGAACTGAAGCGTCTGCTTCCGAAAGATGGAACGGTGTTGACCAACTACAACAGGGTCCGTGCGAAGCTCAAGGCTGTTCCCAACGTCTAGTGACCGCAGCCCAAGCTAGCTCCTGACGTCGTACGCTATCGTCTGTTCGAGCTTGATGATCCTGTCGGGCGGGTGATAGCCTTTTCGGAGAGAAACATTGGGGTAGACGAGGGTGTTTCTGCCGATCAGACACGCTGGGTTGGTAACTACGTTGCACCCGGTCTTTGTGCCATCTCCGATGATTGCTCCCAGCTTGGACATTCCAGTGTCGTACGCAACCCCATTGATCTTGACGATTATGCTGGGGCGCTTGCCAGTGACTTTGTCCTTTATGCTGGTCACTTCGAGATTGGAGAGCTTGGTTCCAGCGCCAAGGTTCACGCCTCGCCCAAGAATGCTGTCCCCAACATAGGCAAGATGCGGACACTGCGAGTTGTCGAACATGATTGCGTTCTTGAGCTCGGACGCGTGTCCGACGATGCAGTCGCTGCCAATAATAACGTCGCCGCGAATGTATGCTCCGTGCCTGATCTGGCAGTTCTTGCCTATGATAGCGGGACCCTGTATGAATGCTCCCGGCTCAACCACGGTGCCTTCGCCGATCACCACTGCGTCCGTGTCATCGACATAGGCTCCTCGCATCACGGTGCCAAGGATATTGCTTTCGCCGTCGATACTCGTGATGTGTTCGAGGGCGAACCTGCCGACATTGCTCAGAGCTTCCCAGACGTATTCGCAGTTGTCGAACACACCTTTGAACTCAAAACCTTCGAGATCGAAGAAGTCCTCGGGCCTCAGCATAACAGCATCCTTTCGTCGAATCCGCTTGACCAACGTATCTGATTATAGATACCGATCCGCGGGGTTGTCAAACCTGATTCCCACCCGGCTCTGGGTTTACCATTGATGTGGTACAGTTGGTGTTTGCGGATAAGGGCGTCT
>CAZTAO010000051.1:0-33597 GCA_964611645.1 uncultured bacterium
ACGACGACCAATACCTGGCCGAACTGCTACAGACTTTCTAAAGCGATTGCCCTGCCTGATAAGGGGGGCGAGGGGGGTTTGTGTGTAATCATGCTTCGGCAGGCTTTTCGCGCCGAAGCATTACCAGGACCAGCGTCGGGGGTGAAAAGCATCCCGACGCATACCTACCTTACGGCGCAGCAACAGGAAGAAACATGCCAACTTACGGAATTGAGGAAGAGGTGTTTGTTACGGAGCCGGCTCGGCCGACTCTGCGATCCCTCTATTACCTCGCGCGAGTCCTCGCCAGGAACCCCGGCTTCTACTACGTGCATTCAGCCTCCAACTTCGCCCGCGGCAAGGACCTGAAGCAGGGGCTGGTCGGTGGGGTGGAGCTGAGCACCGGCGTGCACGACAACATCGCCGGCGTCCTGGAGGACTTCGAGACCCGCAGGCGCGACCTGGCGAGCGTGTGCCCTGGGCTGATAGTTCCGGTGGGGCATCTGCTGGATTACGATACCCCCACCAACACCTGCGCGCTGCAGATTCACGTCGGCACCGTGCCGGACAAGGAGCGGGTCTACCGAAACCTGATCCACTTCCTCCCGGTGCTGGTGTTATTCACCATCAACTCGCCGATGGCGGCGGGCGAGCGCTACGGCTACTCCTACCGCGTGGGCAAAGGCTGGGCAATCGGGCCGATCCGGGAAGACAAGACCTACCGCTTCCAGGACATCATATTAAGCAAGCGGTTGGGGACAGTTGAGATCCGGGCGTGCGACCCCTGCTGGGACATGAACCGCATTCGGACGCTGCTGGGCGCAATCGAGGCGATAGCAAATCTGGATGTGGACCTCGATCCCCGCATAGAGTTCTACAACGCGACCCGGGAGAAGATAGCCGTTCACGGGCTGATCGACGAGGTCTCGGACCTGGTGGATGAACTCCGAACACTGTACGATTTCCCGCAAGATATGATACAATCGACTGTGGCCGACCAGACCTGCGCGCTGTACGAGGCCGGCGGGTTGGTTTCGGCCTACACTGCCTTGGACAACGGCTACCGCAACGGGGTCGCCGAGCCGAGGGAGACGAAGCTGAAGCAGAGTCTGGGGTTAACGAAGGGCCTGGTAGGCTTTCTGGGCTATTACGTGACAAGGCTTCCTTACTACGCGTGGAAGGGCCTGGTGGAATCTTGATTATCGCTCTATGGGTTGTTGGCGTGGTGGTCGTGGTGTGGGCGTTGGGCCTCACTTTCCTGCAGAAGGTCTGGTTCTTCAGGGACCCCGTTCGCGTGCCCGACTCCACGGACAATGCCATCATAGCTCCCGCTTCCGGGCGGGTGGTCTACATAAGGCGGGTCACTGCCGGCAAGGTGGCTTCGGAGAAGCTCGGCGAAGTGATCCCTCTGCCGGAGATCACCGGCTGCGACACCGGCCCGCAGGACGGCTGGGCGATAGGCATATATATGTCGCCGTTGGACGTGCACTTCAACTACTGCCCGTTCCCCGGCGTAGTGACCGGCATTTTCCGCAAAACTGCGTCCGTCAACTACCCGATGCTGGATTTGTGGGAGTACATTCGGGTGGTTTGGTTGAAGAAGATGGTGGACATGTTTGCGCGGAAATACCACCTGGAAAACGAGCGCAACACCATATTCCTGGACTGCGGCGCCGTGAAGATGGCGGTGGTGCTAATCGCGGACAAGTTCGTGGCCAAGATCACCTGCTACGTGAAAGAGGGCCAAAAGCTGGGGTACTCGGAAAAGCTGGGGTTCATCCAACGCGGGAGCCAGGTTGACTTGGTGGTGTTCGGCGGCGAGCTGGATTTCAAGGTAGACATCAACACCCAGGTGCACGGCGGCAAAACAGTCATAGCCAAACTCAACAAACAAGAGGCGCAGCAATGAACAACGGCAAGTCGTCGTCTAGTTGTCTGATTTTCGTGCTGATAGTAGTGATGGCCGGGTACATAACCTACAACGAGATGCGGATGAAGCAGGTGAAGGCGGCCCTTAGCGCGCCTCCTGCCAGGGCCGGGGCGAGTGGCAGGCCGGGCGAGCCCGGGATCAGCGGCCTTGTTGATCCGCTTGTCAGCGGCAGACGCCACGCGCAGCGCGCCCAGAAGTTCCTGAAAGACAAGAAGTACGATCAGGCCGAGGCTGAGCTGACCAAGGCCGTGAACTCCCTGAAGGACGCGCAGGATGCCGCGGAAGGCATGTACGGGGGCGCCCAGGGAATACTGGGGAACGCCAGGAACGCCGCCTCCTCGGTAATCCAGAGGACCAGAGAAGGCATCGGAGGCCTGACGCGCAGACGCCAGGAACCCGAAAAGAAGGGCAAAGAGAAGCCCTGAGGATGTTGTTTTGAGAGTTGCTGCCATAGTGCCGGCATATAACGAGAGAGACCGCATAGGGGCGGTGCTGGAGGCGATCAAGAGCGCTGCGCTGATCGACGAGATTATTGTCGTCAGCGACGGCAGCACCGACGGCACCTACGAGCTCGCGGCGGCCGATACCGGCATTCACGCGATAGACCTCGAGACCAATCGGGGCAAGGGTGGGGCGCTGGCCGCCGGCGCACAGAGCACCGATGCCCAAATCCTACTGTTCCTCGATGCAGACCTGATCGGCCTGGACGGCCCCAAGGTGGACTCACTGGTTGAACCGATGATCGCCGGACGCGCGGATATGGTGGTGGGGTTGTTCAAGGGGGGAAGGTTCAGCACGGACCTCGCCCAGGTGGTCGCCCCCTACATCACCGGCCAGCGCGCGCTCTTCAGAGAGACATTCCTGTCGATCTCCAAGTTGGGGGATGTGCGCTCCGGGGTAGAGTTGGCGATAACCAAGTATGCCAGATCACACAACCTCAGGGTCGAGCGAGTGGAACTCCCAGGCTGCACCCACACCATGAAAGAAGAGAAACTGGGCCCCGTGAAGGGCTTCGTGTCCAGGATGAAAATGTACCGAGACATAAGCAAAGTCATCCTAAACGGCAAGAGCTCGCGGAAGTAGCATCCAGCAAGGCAAGCCACTCCACCTGCACGACACACCTCACAAAGCCGCTAGCGCTGAGTAGGCCCGCAGGCCGTATCGAAGCCCCGAGCCACACAAACCCACCCTACCCTCCCTTATCAGGGAGGAAGAACGCGCCCATTTCCCCCCCTGATAAGCAGGGCAATCGCTTTAGAGATTCGATACAACTTATAGCACCCGAATTGCACATGGAGAGACAGTGTTGGACATGCCAACTAGGCGTGGACTGCCGAAAACCGGTTCCACCAGAACCATCATCGGACCACGCAAAGTTGCGAATTTGCCCCCAAAAGCCCTCCAAAGTTTCTAAAGCGATTGCCCTGCCTGATAAGGGGGCGCGGGGGGGTTGTGTCTCTTAACTATGCTGCGGGAACTCAGCGCAGCGTACATAGAAAAGGCGGGCCACTTGGCCCGCCTTTGATATTCCTTAGCTAACTTCCTAAAACTCTATTCGATAACCTTCGGGTAGACGCTCACTGCTCGCCTGCCGCCCTTGGGCTCAAACTTCACTATACCGTCGATCAGGGAGTAAAGCGTGTGATCGCGGCCCATGCCGACGTTGACGCCCGGATGGATCGGGGTTCCGCGCTGCCGAACGATAATGCTTCCGCCCTGCACCGTCTCGCCCGCATATTCCTTGACGCCGAGCCGTTTGGGGTTACTATCTCTACCGTTACGGCTACTACCTACACCTTTTTTATGTGCCATTTTCTATATTACCTCACTCAACGCAGGTTGGTTTCAGGCATTGTCGGCTGTTACTAGCCGACGTTGATGTTCTCAATCTTGACCGACGTGAGATACTGCCTGTGACCGTATCTGCGCCGAACGTCTTTCTTGGGTTTGTAGGTAAAGCCGTGGATCTTCACGCCTTTGAAATGCTTGAGGACTTTCGCCTCAACCTTGGCGCCTTCGATGTAAGGCTTTCCGACCTTCACTCCGTTATCGTCACAAACAAGCAGCACTTTGTCGAGCACAAGCGCAGCGCCTTCGTCGTCGCCGAGCCTGTAGACTTCTATTACGTCGTCTTTCTTGACTTTGAACTGCTTGCCACCAGCATCTATAATGGCGTACACATGATTCTCCCGTATACCGATTACTAAGGGGCATTGACGATTCAATGCCCCTGTCAATTCATAGCGTTTTATTATACCACCCGATATGGGGAGTGTCAAACTTGCGAAACTGCTCTGGCTTTGAGAGCGCCGCATGCCTGCATTCGACCATGCTCAGGGAACGGTGGCTGCCTTGGCCGTTGGCCGGCACTCTACTATCTTCACCGGCACAGTCCCCACTATCCGGGCGGATGACCTGGACAGCTCTATCAGGTATATTGCGCTGTTGTCCGCTCCGAAGAGCTTCGCGTCCCATGCGAACGCGCCCATGCTGTAGAGTATGGGCTTGCCTTTGTAGACCTCGGTCGGCTGCAGGACGTGCGGGTGGTGGCCGAGGACGGCGTCGGCCCCGTTGTCGATGCACACGCGGGCAATCATTCGCTGGCGCTCCGTGGGCCGCTTCATATACTCGACGCCCCAGTGGAAAGAGATCACCAGGCAGTCGCACTGCTTCCTCGCCGACTTTATCTGGTCCGGAAGCTCGTCGGTATCTACCCCCGCAACAGTAGGCCGGTCGGCCATTCTGACAACGCCGTCGTGCCAGATATCCGTGAAAGCGAGAAACCCGATCCTCAGGCCGTTCTTCTCGACTATCCGGAGCCTGGCGGCATCATCCCGATCCTTGCCTGCTCCGACACCGACCAGCCCCGCTTTCTCCACTGAATTCACAGTGTCCAGCATAGCCTCGCGGCCGAAGTCCATCGTGTGATTGTTGGCCAGGCTCACCACGTCGAACCCGGCCCGACGCAAGCTCCCCGCCATCTCAGGATCGGCCCGGAACTGGTACTTCTGGTGCTGCGCAACTCCCCTCGTGGACAGCGAGCATTCCAGATTGCAGAACCCGATGTCCGCCCCCGCGATAATCTCCCGCGTCGGTTCAAACAACCAGTCCGCGCCGTGGCGAGTAATCTGCTTACCCACCCCACGCGCAAACAGCACATCCCCAACCGCCGCCAGAGTCACCCTAGGCTGCACATCCGCCCAGCTTGGAGTCAACAACGCAAGCACAATTGCTGCCGCGGCGCAGGCTCTCAGCATCCCGAGCCGTACTGTTCAAACTCAGGCGAGGGCTTCTTTTTCACGCCAATGAAGAAGCTCTTGATCCACGGCGCGCGCTCTGGCTCGTGCCGGGTCTTCAGCAGCTTCTGCCACTTCTCATCGGTCAATCGGTCGGAAATTGGGTGCAGGAACTCATACTGGGTGTATATTGCGCCCCTGGTCAGGTAGAGTTTGCCCTGGATGGGGACCACCACCCATATCGCCGCCGCTCGGCCCGTGCCCTCTTCAAGGACTTTGCCCGCGTTATGGTTGGTGTGAACATCCGCCACCAACGCCATGTCCTTGTCGGTCTCGCTCATCACATCTCCACCAGCAATCGACATAGTAAGAGCTTCCAGTTCGGCCCCATAGAAACTCATCTGCTGGTATTCTTCCTGGGTGACTTTCTTGTTGGTCAGCTCTTTGATGGTGATCTTGCGGCAGAAGTCGATCCAGTCGCCGATCTTGGCGAACTTGTCCCCCAGTTCAGCATCGATCAGCCCACGGCTGGCCAGCCCCTGCTTCGTCGCCGTATTCAGCCACTTCAGCCGCGTCCAGAACTCCAGGTTCGGCTCCACATAGCCTTTGGGCTGCTGCGGCTCCTCTTCGCCACCCCCGCATTCCGTCTCGCTCTGCTTGGCATAGAGGATGGTATCGTGCCGAAGCTCCGTCCACGACCCAAGCGCGGTGTACAGCGACTTGTCCAGCCACGCGGTGTTGCGCATAAACGACGGGTACCCGGCGGGAGTCGGTTTGATGATCGACTTCAATGACCACATCCAGCCCCAGTAAAGGTTCGACTGCCAGGTAGACTGAGGGGTCTGCGCCAGTTCCTTGCGCATCTTGGCCATCTGGGTATCGAAACGCTGGTACTTGTAGGCATTGTAGGGAGCGGCGCGCAGGAGGGTAAGCGCGCGGTCCGAGCCGAGGGCGGAGAGCACGTCCAACCCACTTGGGAAGCCGCGCATGAAGACTTTGGGATCTACCATCTCCTGCATCACCCGCGAGTCCGGGATGAACCGCTGCCCCATAAACCTGAACTGCCTGCCCACCGCAACCAGCGGGTCATACGAATAAGATGTATCCGGGCCGGTGTTCATAATCCCCGGCTGCGGCAGCTTCTTCACCTCGGCTATGAACTGCTGGAGCTTGGCTTTGTCCCCCAGCGAGTTCAACGCAGGCTTGCTTCCGTAGACCCGCGCTATTATCGGCGAATACTGGTTGGCGGTGTAGTCGTCGGCCTTGCCTACGTAGAATGCCGTAGGCTCGTAGATGACATCCCACAGCTTGAGCAGCGGCGCGCCCTTATAGGTGGTCGAGCGCAGGTTAACAGTCATAAGTATTGCCTGCACGGTCGGCTTCACATCGATCTTCTTCTGGGGAAGAGGGAATGGCGCAAGCCCGTACCACATCATAGCCCTGAAGTATTTCTTGAGCTTCTCGGTCCGGGTGTAGTGGCCGCGCGGCACGAACTGGCTGAAGTCCATCTTGAAGCCCAGGATAGCCGACACCCCTCTCCCGTCGTGCTTGGCAATCTGCGCGAGGTCGGCGTCCACCATGCTCTTGACGCTGCTGGGCGGGGCCGTGCCGTCGAGAAGCTGCTTTGCCAGCGCGAAGAATGCCAGGTTGCGCTTCGCGGCATCCTTCACAAGTGGGTCAGTGGCTGCGGAGTAGTCCTTTTGGGATGCCTTGATCATCTGGTCGGAAAGCGAGACCGCCGCATCGAACAGCTTCCCGGACTCCACCGTCCGCAGGCTGTAGTCGTAGAATATGTGGTATGTGTGGAGCATTGAGTCGGTGGTGATGAACGCGGGATATTTCCCGGGTCGCTGGTACTCGTTGTTCTCGTAGACGTGGTAGAGCTGGATGTAGTCGGTCGGGGTGACCACAAACCCGTTCTTCGCGATCATCGAAACCATCGCAGGCTCAAGCGCCTTCTTGAACACCTTGAGGTTGGTTACATTCGATAGCTTTGGCTTCAGTGTATACGGCTTAACCGCCGGCCTCACCGCCGCATCGGCCTTTGCCAGGGCGGCATAGTCGGTCCCCGAGGCAAGCCCGGGCGCTGCATTTCCAGCGCCGACTGCGAGTAACATCACTGCCAATATCAGAACTGCAAGTCTAGCTGTCTTCATTGCCGTGGTCCCTCCAGTGTTTGTATCGTCGAAAGATCGAGTTTGAGCGGCTTCGAGCCGGAGCGCGTTATCTCGATACCACCATCCTTTGCCGAAAGCCCGGTCGCGCCGGTAATATCCCCGGTGCATCCCAGCCAATCGCAGCCGAACGACCTCCAGCGGTACTCCGAGATCCTGTGCTTGCCGCCCGGCATTATCTCCAGCGCGAAAAGCTCGGCAAGGCCGTCTTTGTCCACATCCGCCAGCGCGAAGTCGGTGAACCTGCGGCTGAGTCGAGAGCTGAGCCATTTGGGCAGGAGCCTGTGGCCGTTCCAGGAGTAGATAAACACCCGCCTGGCCATCACCGGGTCCTTCGGGCTTTTCTTCCACACCCCCAGCACTACTTCCTTCGCGCCGTCGCCGTCCACATCCGCCACCTGCAGCTTCCAGGGGTTGAGCTTGCCCTGCCGCCAGAACACCTTCTGCTTCCCAACCCGCCGGACAACAACATCGCCCCCCATCGGGTGGCCGTTCTGCATATAGGAGTAGTTGATCGTGACTGTCTCGGAAACCCCATCCCCATCGAGGTCGCCTTTCCACTGTCCCAGCACAGTCTTAGGCTTCTGCGCGCCGCACACCCGGGCGCACAACCCAAATGAAAACAACCCGACCAACACCGCCAGACAAAGGTACCTCAAAGCCGCTCCAATCAACAGGATTGCTCCCATTCTATCCCCATCAGACCAGCGTGGCAAACATGCCGCCCAAGCAGACGCAGCCCCACACGTATACTAACGCTCAACCCACCCCACAAGTTGACGCATCCGCCCGGACTTCCTCTTATTTGACATTCAGCTTAGGTTGGGCTACAACATGATGATAGATTTGGGCAAATGTGCCGGCGGTTCGCGGAGGATCAGTGCGATGAAAAGCAGGATCATAGTTGGAGCGGTGGCAGTTGTGGCGCTGTTAGTCAGCGCGGCCGGAGTCTGCGCGCAGAATGAGCCACAAGAATCGCGCGTGTACCAGGAGTTGCAGAAGCAGGTCCGCGTCCTCATCAACGAGGACGGTGAGGCCAGGAGCAACTTCGTAAATGGGAAGGGCGACAAGGCTGCGCTGCGACGGCAGTTCATCGTGTACGATCTTCAAGCTCTCAAGCTGCTTCTTGACAACGGTGTGCCGGACGAGGATCTGACACCACCGGAACTCACGGGAACCGGGTTAGCGCGCATCAACACCAACCCGGCCCTGCGAGAACAAAGGCGGGTGGCGTGGGGATCGCTGGACGACTCCCGCGCGCTGGAACGCCTCATCATGATTCGGGGGTCGTGTGAGCACAACATAGCCGGGTTCTATGCCGAACCGCCATTTGCGCTCGACGAACTGCGGCAGCTTGCTGCTGGTATTGTGAAGGACCAGTCCACAGTGGATAGAATTGTCGCTGACGCCGAGAGGATAATGGAATCCAGGCCCGAGCCTTACTCAAGCGAACACGGCTGGACTGGCCCCGCAAATCCCAAGACTCAGCCACCTGACGCTCCCATCAGAGTCCGCATCCGGAAGGGTGACGAGGCAGTCTACGCGGGGACCCTGACCAGGAAGACAGTCTCCGGCGCGAGAGTCAACACCCACGAGACTCCGATCCAGGTGACGACTCTGGCGGTCGACACGAACCCCACTGGTGACACAATTATCGCGCAGTTCTGGGACCGCAGCCCGGAGTTCTACCAGGAGACCCCTGATCTGCATTACAGCGTAACCGCGCCCCAGCACCCAGGTTCGTGGCCCGAGCAGGTTTTTCGGGGAGGTCCACGGAATTTCCTCCCTGGGATGCCCAGAAAGAACCTGCGACTCGGCGACGAATGGGAACTACCAGCGCGTCTCCAACAGACAGCCGAGACTGTCGTGATCGGCAAAGCCGCAGCGCGGGAGACCGTTGACGGCACGCCGTGTGTGCGGATAGATGTCACTCCCGCTTCAGCTATGCCTGTTCGGGTCAAGGATATTGTTATCCACCACATCAACCCTCCGAGGCCCGCTCCAGTGTTTGCGCTCACCAACTTCAGCGGACATATCTGGGTAGCGGAAGATACCGGCTGGGTGGTGAAGTATGAATGGTCGTCGGAGTTGTGCAGGACGTTTGACGGGGAGACTAGTTTCACCACGGAGTCGCTGAACTTGGCGCTGAAGAGCAGACGGCAGGTGCCGCCCGAGGAATTTCTGAAGTTGACCGCCGAGATCCGAAGGGCTATGGCGATCGACAAGCACAGGTATGACCCGGGGGTGGTTTACAGGTCACTGGTCGAGAAGTCGGCATCCGCACTCTCTGCAGTTGACGAATTCAAAAAAGACTATCCCGCCAGCCCCTATATGAAGGTAGCTGATCGCGTCCAGGAATTGGCCAAAGAGTGGGCCAGGCAGGCAGCCGAGCAGAAACCGGCCGTAACACCGTAGTGTCGGCGGATACGCAATGCTACAGCCTGTCAGGCAGGCCATAGCCGTCACATAGCGCCCTCACCCCAACCCTCCCCCCCGGGGGAGGGAGTTTGACGCCACCGCTGTGCCCTCAGCTACTCAGCTCTCTGCCCTCTGCTACTCCGCTTCCCCGCCTACCCCAACTCCACCTCAACCTTCTGGCAGTTGAAGCAGTAGTTGGGGAGTTTGCCGTCTATTATCATAAAGTCGGTCCAGACCAGCCAGAATGACTTGCCATCCTGCGCGATCCATTTTGGGGATATCTGGGGCTGGTAGGCTCGGGAGTTGGGGTCGTTGGCGGGCATCCAGGCGGTTTCCTCGTGAACTTGCGTCCACGGCCCCCAGGGCTGCGGCGCTGTGTAGAAGCCCAGGTAGCTGGGCTTACCGAACCATCCGCCATCCGGCGCAACGCCTATGCCCCAGTTGGCCATCATGTAGCATCCCAGCGGCGCGTAGTAGACCACGCTCGGGTGCCATGAATAGGGGTGGATATTTGTGTTCACCCAGCCTGTCGGGAACTCGTAGACGACCCCGCGAGCGTTGATGTCGCCGGACCACGCCGCGCTGCCATCCGGGTTCCGGGAAACGTAGAATTCGTATGCGCCGCGGTCCAGAATGCAGTCTTTCCGGACCCGGAACATCACCATCTGGTTCATACTCCCCTCGGTGTTGCCGTTGGGAGCGTAGACATACACGTAGCCGTCGGTGTTGTGTTCGTAGTTGCAGCCCATCTGGAGGCAGGTCAGCAGCGAGAACGCCTCGCCCGGCTCCTCGAAGAAGACCATGTTATCGCGGCTTCTCTGGTCCCAGTCCTCCCAAACCACCGGCCCGCCGTCCTGGTTGTGCCAGGTCTTGCCAAGGTCCGGCGAGTAGATGAGCTTGGCCCCCACGAACCTGGGATCGGTGAGGTGGAACGCTACGTTGGGGGTGCTGAGGAAGCTGTAGATGTTGGTATCCAGCGCAATAACCCCGAAGTTGTAGTATCTGAAGCGCTTCGGAGGCTCCTCCGTAAGGATGTCGGGATACCCCGGAAGATACTCGAACGTATGGTTGGGCGGGTTGCCGTTCAGCGCGAACATGCGGCTGTTATACTCTTTGCCGGAGTATCCGGGCACGTTCTCCCAGCCCTTGCCGTCGCACAGGCACACATACTGCTTGTCATCCCTGGCCCAGGTCATGTGCCAGTTGTCGCCCTGTCCACCCGACCTCCACACCGTTTCTTCCAGCCGTCGCATCGATTTGATTGTCTTCATCTAGCTGCCTCCAACGCTCGTACGATCTCACCCCTGAGGTACTCCACCACTACCCCAACATCCTTCTCGCCCTTGCCCGCGGTCGCAAGCTCCGGCGAGTTATCGGGCTGCCAACTGTGCTCCTCGTAATTGACCTCGCATATTGAGGCCATATCCGCCAGGCTCTTATCCAGGTAGAGCATAAAGGAGGTCTCGCTGATGCCCGCGTGGTCCCCCTGCATGATCTTCCCTTCCCAGAAAGGGACAACCTCGATTCCCGAGCCTTCAAACTCCCGGCCGATCTCCAGTATCATATCGACCTGCTGCTGCGGGTAGTGACCGCTGTACAGCACCAGTGCCTCGATGCCCAGTGTTCCCAGTTGGCCGATCACATCCACCAGGTTGGCCTTGGCGGTGCGGTCCGTGTACACGTTACCCCATTCGCCGGTGTACTTCTCCAGGTCCCTCGCGCTGAACCCGTGGATCCCGGAGTAGTAGTGCGGCGGGAAGACAACTCCGCCGATGGCCTGAGCGGCAATGCAGCAAATCCCGTGGGCTTTTATCACGTCCAGCCCCATCGGCAGGTGGTCGCCGTGCCGCTCTAGCCCGCCTATCGGCAGATACCCGACCGGGCAGGCCTTGACCGCCTCGGTCGCCTGCCTGCCCCGCATCAGTTCGTATTGGACTGTCTTCGTGTAGTCGATCTTGTTGGTCATGGGCACGCTCCTGCGTTGTCACATTCCCGGCTACTTCCCTGGAGGCGGCGTGCCTTGCTGCTGCGGCCTTCTCGAGGCCAGAAGCTCCGCCAGGATCTGGCTGTTCTTGGGAACCAGAGTGATCGGGGCTTTGCTGTCCAGGAGTTTCTGGTTCTCCAGAACCTGGAACATCGCGTCCGCGATCTCGGCGTCCTGGGTTATCTTCTCCAGGGCCTGACCCACAATCATCGGGTGGATAGCCGCGGCCTTGGCAAACTCGCTCGCGGCCTCTTTTTCGGCGGTGCTGGTGATGACGCTGACCTGGTTCGCGCCGTCCTGCTTGATGGCCGAAGTGACCTGCCGGAGCCGGTTGACTACCTTCTCCTCGATCTGCTTTATCATGCCGACGTCGCGGAAGTGGACTTTCCTTATGTAGACCGAGCCGGTCTTGTAGCCCCACTCCTGCGACTTCTCAGACACCTCCGCCCGCACTATCTGGCTCATGGAGTGCCTGTTTTCCAGCATTTGCCCAAGCGGCATGTTGCTCAGGGAGCGAACCGTGGCATTGCTCACATTGGCAGCAAGCGACCCTACAGGATCCGCGTTCTTGAAGAGATACGACACCGGGTCGGAAATGAACATCTCATACCAGATTCCGATACCCATCGGCGCGCCTTCCTCGGAGTTCACCGGCTGGCTGCGCAGGTAGGTCTGGTCCAGCCTCATATCGAGGGTGTAGCAGCGGCCCAGCCACCCGACAAGGAACGCGCTGGCGCCTATGCGGGCAGGCAGGAAGTAGAGCCCGGGCTCGTCGAGAGACCCCAGAACCCGTCCGAACAGCACGTACACCTTGCACTGTTTCTCCTGCACGATGGTGTAGATACCCAGGAATTTCAGTATGCTGCCCAGGATAGGAACCCCTATCAGCAGCACGAAGAATGTTATCACAATGGTAGGCAGTCCGCTCATCAGTCGTGTACCTCCAGTATGGCTTGCTTGGCCGTCTGGTACAGGCCCAGCCGGACATTACGGAGATAGGCGGTCAGCGTTCTGGGGCTGGTCCCCTTCAGCGACGACAACTGCTCCGCCATCTCCACCAACGGCTGAACCTCTGCCTCTGCTCTCAAGGTCTCGATCTCCACAGCCCTCTTGGACTGGGTTATCTTCTGGTCTGCCGAGGCCTGGGCAAGGCTGATGTCCGAGGAAACCTGGTTGTGGGCGGTGTTGATAGCCGCCAGTGCGGACTCAACCTCTGCGGGCGGGTCTATGCCGGTTATCAGCGAGGCATCCAGCGCGATGCCATATCTGGCCGCGGAGGACAGGCACTCCTGGTCCATGTGCTCGTTGAGGTCCCTCAGGTTCTTCCTGAGGTCGTTGATTGATATGCCGGCAGTGAGGTTGGCATCCGCTCCGGCCACGGCATCGGCGGCAGCGGGCGCTTCATAGTTAGCGATACGCTCTCGGAGAATGGAGATAAAGTAACCCATCACGTGGGTGAATGGGTTCCGCACTCCAAACACGTAGGCGTAGAGGTTGCCGTCCGCCACCTTGTATCTCAGTTGGCCGGTGAGGCCGGTGTTGAGTTGGTCTTTGGTCACGGCCTCGAGCATGGTGCCGCCCCGGTTAGCCATCGGGTCCTCGGGGTCGTAGGCCATGTTCACGGTCTGGGTCGCCACCGAGACTTTATACACCCTCTCCCAAGGCCATCTGAAGTAAGGCCCACCCGGAGGTATGACCCGCACCTGGGGATAGTTGTAGCGCTCCCTTTCCTCCGGGCGCAGATGCTCGGCGAGGGGAAGGGACAGGGTGTTCGCTCTCGGAATCCTGTCCGCCTTTCCGAAACTGGTCTTTACAGCCCGTTCGCTCTGGTCCACGGTATAAAGCCCCGCGATCCCGTAGCGAACGATAAACCAAATCACAAATCCAATGCCAATCGCAGCAAGCTGAGTCATAAAGGACACCTCCAATGGAGTTCTTCCCGGGCAAGTGCACCCGAAGCCAATGGTTATTTCCAGAAAGGGGGGATTGTTTCCTGCGTGAGGACCAATCATCCCTCCAGGTATCTTACCTGGAGGGCGGCGCCAGGGCGTATAGGGCAATCGCGCCGTAGGGGCGACCCTCCGTGGTCGCCTGGCCCCCTATGCAGTCAGAAGGTTTCGCGCAATCAGCTCGCCGCGCGAGGGATCACTGCGCGATCCGCTGCAAAAATCTATCGCATCCTGAGCCTCCTTCCGAATTCTCTCGTCGGGGTCGTTGAGGGCTTCGCGGAATGCAGCCAGTATTGGCGCTAGCTGCGTTCTGGGACGACGGACTCCAAGGCGGAATATGAGGCCGAAAGCCTCCTCACGGACGTCGTAACTCCTGTCTAGCAGTGACCGCCGGCATACCTGTAGAAGGGCAGGTTCGGTCTTTGCGCGGTACTCTGGGGTTTGTCCCGCGGGACTTGGGCGTTCGAACGCGGTCAGCGAGATTACTGCCCGCAAGCGGAGGGAGTCATCTGGCGAGGTAAGCATGTCAGCAACGATCGGAAGAGCACCATCTCCGATTTCTTTGATAGTCTTCCACTGCTGAGGGCTGAGTGATGTGTCCTTCGCCATCCCATTCACGGCAGTCCGGACCTCATCTTGCACTTCGGGAGGCAGCGGTTTCGCTTGGGACATCTGGCGTAACCCTGCATCTATGCTCGCGGTCAGTTCTTCGGGCACTTGCCTATAGTAGATGCCGGAGGGCTGCAGCCCGGACAGCCTGCCGCAGCCGGTCAAAACGGCAACTGCCACAAAGAACATCAACACCGATATCATCTTCGCTCGAAGCATAGCAACGCTCCTTTCACGCTGTTCCGGCATCTGAGGGACAAGCGGAAGCACCCGGACTCCCCTTCCCTGACGGTTACTTTGCTTCCTTCGCCCAATTCCTAATCTTGTTCAGTAGGGCCGCGAGCGCCTTCTGGGCTGTTTCCGGCTTCTTCAGCGAGTCCAGGTCTTTGTAGCTGATCAGTTTGTAGCCGGCGTGGGCGTTGAGCGAGCGGGCCGCGTACTCGCGATACCCGTCATCGCCCCAGAGGCGCGGCGAAAGCGTCCATAGCCGCTTGTACTTCTCATCCGTGAGCAGATCGATCAGGGCGCGGCGCTTCTCCGGAGTGAGCGGCGGGTCCCCCAAGGCTTGGAGGATGGAATCCGCCGGCCTCGGGGAATTCGATCCCGCTGTCTCGGAGAAGAACTTGTCTTTGATGTAACCCCAGTTGGCAGGAAGACCGACGCGCACGAGTTCCGCCTCATAGAAACCACGGTGGACCTCCGATCGGTCTCTAGCGATAGCGGCCCGCAACTCGCCGTCCCTGGTCCCGGGGTCATCCGGATTCACGGTCGCCGGGGGCAGCAATCGGGCTATCCCGAGCTGCAGGTACGCATAGTCCCCCTTAGGGAACTCGCGCCTCATCACCTCCCGAAGCCTGCCCACATCCGCCGGCTGAAAGAGCTTGTCAGAGAGCGGCGCGATCCGCCTCACCAGCGGTCGGTACCACACTTTCCAGTCGACGTCGGGCCAGAGGCCCTTGCGGTCCATAAGGTCCAGCAACCGGGCGCGGGGAATCCTCAGGCCGACAATGTCCTCGTCCGTGAACAGCTCGACGCCGCCGTGAGCGTCCCGCCATCTGATATCACTCAGCAGCACCACCTTCGCTTCCGTCTCAGGGGACAGTCTCTTCAGTTCCCCGAGTACTTTAACCAGCGCCTTGCGTTTGGCGTCTGCACTCCTCGCGCGCCGTGAGTCCAGGCCCCGCCCCGTTCCCGCTCGTGCAACTCGTATAAGAGACTGATCCGCGCCGTTACGCTCCCGTTTGATTCGCTGTTCCCAATACCAAAGGCTGTTGCGGGCGTCTTTGTTGTCCCTCCACCAGGCGGGGAACGCAGCCGAGTCCAACTTCTCCCCGGTCATATGCTCGATAGCTCGCCCGGCGTAATCCCGAACCTGCGACGGCCGCCAGGCTCGCAGGAGTTCTACCTTGTCAACGTCCTCGCGTATCATCAGTTCCGGTATGAACTGGGCGCTGCGCTGCATACCCCAGTCCAGCCACGCGGCTCCCTCGGAGGAGTCATCGAGAAGCCTTGCAATGAGCGGGATGTCCTCAGGCTGGTTCAGGGTGGCCAGAGCCTCGACAGCCAGCGAACGCACGCGCGGATTGCGGTCCGTCAACATCTTCCGAAGCCCCGGCGCGTCCTCGATAGCAGGCCAGGGCTCCACGCTCCAGGGGCTGCGCTCCATCGGCCTGCCAGTTGAGTACTGGACAGACCACGGGCGGACGGTCTCGTAGCGGCGGATGTGCCGAGTCCTGGGGAATATGCGGGAGTCCTCGGAGACACTACCGTGCCAGCCCCCATAGGACATACCCGACCTCCGGAGCAGTTTTGGGTCTGCCAGCTCGGCTTTGGATGCGAGTTCCTGGCTCACCTCAGCAGCGAGTTGCACCTGCTGCCGCGCGTCCGCCCTGGCAACTCCCGCGGAAGCGACTGGCGGACCGGCGGCGGGCGAAGAGGTCTGGCCGCTCTCTCCGCTGCTCCCGCGCCCACACCCACCACATACACAGACCGCCAACGCACACACCGCGATAGCCTGCATTCTGCCCATTACCTTCCACCTCCGTTGCTGCTCCTGAAAGCAGTCACACATGATTAGACTCTGCTCCGGGCGATTTGCTGTCGCGGAACCAGTGAGTTTTTCTGTTTTTTCTACTTCTTTCACGCCCCCACAAGATAGAGTTCCGCTTCCACTGGACATGTCCCTACAAATACTTAGATGCGTCTTTCCGAAAATGGGTGGGTGACATTGTAGTTAGATACCGTACCCGGAGCCATACTTCAATTGCATCTGCGTCTTTGTGGGGAAGAGGCCTGAACAATGCGCCAGTCCTCGCCGTCTTACCACTGCAATCACAACCATGGAGTAGATATGACCAACCTTCGCAGTACCATTACCTCAGTTGCGGCCCTTCTCTTGATATCGGCATCTGTGTCGGCATTGGCGGGCGTAGCTCCGTCCTCGCCATACTTCAGCGCTTCGCCTCGCAGGCCGGTTCCGGCGACATCAGTGAAGATCACGGACGGATTTTGGGCCCCAAAGATGCAGGTCTACCGGCAGAAGACAGTGCCACACAACTGGCAGTATGTCAGCGCGGACATCTTGAGTAACGAGATCGCCGCGGGGTGGAAGCAGTCGTCTTCAGATGGTTATGTCTGGTCACAGGCTAACCTGCACAAAGTCCTTGAGACGGCTGCATATTCGCTCTCTATGGAGCCGAATACCGAGTTGGCGAGCAAGGTTGATTACGTAGTCTCAGCGATAGCCGCAGCGCAGATGCCGGATGGCTATATTGATCCTCCGGTCACGCTGAACAATAAGACCCGCTGGAACCATCTGGATGGCCAGCACGAGGGCTACGTAATGGGTCACATGATCGAGGCGGCTGTTGCCTATTACGATGCTACGGGCAAGAAGCAGTTTTTGGAGGTCGCTCGTAAAGCCGCCGACCATATATACGACTACTTCATCACCCAGAAGCACGAAGGCGTCTGCGGGCATGCGGAACTGGAGCTGGCCCTTGCCCGGCTCTACAGGGTCACCGGAGACAAAAAGTATCTCCAACTCGCAAGTGAATGGGTGGAGCGCAGAGGCAAGCCCTGGAGTGGGCGGACCCACGGCGACCGTAAGTATTTCATGGACCACCTGCCGATCAGGCAAGTGCCGGAGGTCGTGGGCCACACGGTCCGCACCATGTTCTACCTGACCGGCGCGACAGAGGTCGCCACCGAAACAAAGGATCCGACCCTTAAGGCAGCCGCCAGAAGACTATGGGCCAACACCACCACAAGGAAGATGTACATCACGGGTTCAGTGGGCGCGTTGGCACAGGATGAGGCCTTCGGGGCTGACTGGGAATTGCCTAACAAAGGCTACTGCGAGTCCTGCGCCGCCTGCGGGCTGGTATACTATGCTCAGGCGATGTTCCTGATGGACGGCAAGTCCGACAGCATCGATGTGATGGAAAAGGTGCTGTACAACGGCCTCCTGCACGGCATATCGCTCGACGGGACAACCACCTACTACTGCAACCCGCTGGCTGATGAAAGCAACCCCAGGAACAACTGCTGGGTCTGCTGCCCACCTTGCATATCCAAGACCCTGCTGAGGCTTCCGGAGTGGGTCTATGCGACGGCGAGCGACGGTATCTACGTGAACCTCTATGTCGGCGGCGAGACACAGACGAATCTCAAGTCTGGCCCGGTGAAGCTCACCCAGAAGACCGACTACCCCTGGAACGGCGCGGTGAGCATCGGCGTCGACCCGGGCAAGCCCTCCACATTCACGCTGCGTCTGCGCGTGCCCGGGTGGGCTCGAAGCCAAGCGGTAACGGTCAACGGCAAGGCAATCAGAGCATCCAGACTCACCGATGGCTACGTCTGCATCAAACGCAAATGGGCGGCCGGTGATAGGGTGACCATAGACTTCCCGATGCCCATCGAGCGGATCGAAGCGCATCCCAACGTGAAAGAAGACGTGGGAATGGCTGCGATCCAGCGCGGTCCGGTGGTCTACGCTCTGGAGAGTCTGGACAACGGAGGCAATGTGGACCTGACTCTCTCGCCTGCCCCGGCGTTCAAAGTAGAATACAGTCCGGGGTTCCTTGGCGGGGTGAATGTTATCACCGGAACTCGTTCCGACGGAGTCGTGTTCACCGCTGTCCCATTCTACGCCCTCGCCAACCGCGAGAACTCCAGGCAGGCGGTCTGGATCAAGCAGTCGGGGATGGCTCCGCGCGCGACTGGATGGGACGGTCTGCTCTATCGTCCGCTGGACTAATATCCCGCTCTGTAGTAGAGTTGTTATGGTAGACATTACAGGCTAATGCAATCTTATATCATCACGGGGGTTTCGAAGTGGACACGGTTCGCATCGGTTCGTTGGAAGTTTCAAAGTTCATTCTGGGCAGCAACCCGATCAGCGGTTTTTCGCACCAGTCCATAGACATGGACTCGACAATGAGGCACTATTTCAACTCAACACAGACCAAGCGGCTGTTCAGGGACGCGGAGGCCCTTGGCGTAACGGCAGTAGTAGGGCGCAGTGACCATCACGTGATCAGGCTCCTGATGGAGTATTGGGACGAGGGCGGCAAGCTAAAGTGGCTGGCCCAGACCTGCACCGAGCTCGGCTCAATGGAAGCCGGCATCGACTACGCCATAAGAGGCGGGGCAAGTGGCTGCCATCTTCACGGAGGGATAGTGGACTACTACCTGGCGCAGGGCCGGTTTGGGGAGATCCCCGCTTTGCTGGACAGAATCCACGACGCGGGGTTGGTCGCCGGTATCGCGGGACACAATCCCGAGGTCTTCCGACGGGCCAAGCAGGAACAGTTGGACGTTGATTACTACATGTGCTGCTACTACAACCCCACCAGCCGCGACCAGGACCCCAGCCACAAGGCCGGCGCGAACGAGTGGTTCCTGGAAAAGGACCGGGAGATAATGGTGGAAGTAATCGCCACCCTCGACAAACCGGTGGTCCACTATAAGATACTGGCGGCAGGCCGTAACAATCCCGCCGAGGCGTTCAACTACGCGGCCAAACACATGCGATCTGACGACTCTGTCTGCATTGGTATATACGACGCCGAGTCATCAAACATGCTTCGCGAGGACGTGGAACTCCTTGAGGCGGCGTTGGCGGGGAAATAGATATGGTGGCGGCAATTATCTCCGGAATGGCGTTGGCCGCGCAGTGCGCGTCGGCCATTCTCGCGGTCCGGCTGATCAAGATCACAAACCGATACGGCGCCTGGCTGCTGGTCACGCTTTCCACGCTTCTGTTGGTCCCCGGCAGGACAATCGCGTTCGCTCGACTGCTGGGTGGCGACATGAGCCATGTGGATGGAGTCTCTGCTATGCTGGACGCTTCACTCACGCTGGCCGTGTCGCTCACCCAGGCCCTGGGAATCTGGCTGATAGGCCCATTGTTCCGGACGATCAGCGAATCCCAGGAAGAACTCCGCAAGACCAACATCAAGATCGAGCAGGAGGTCGAGCAGCGGACCCAGGAACTGGTGGAGGAACACAGGCGGCTGCAAGAGCTGGAGGCCTACCGCGACACCATAACCCACATGATAGTCCACGACCTCAGGACCCCGCTTACCAGTATCTACGGGTTCCTGGAGACCCTGAGCAACTGGGAGAAGGAGAAACTCTCGGAAGATGGGGCCAGGTACTTGGAGACAGCCATCGGGCAGACCAGCCATCTTTCGGACATGGTGACTTCGCTGCTGGATGTCAGCAAAATGGAATCCGGCAGTATGGAGTTGGATGTTACCACGTGGGATATCGTCTCCGCGACCCGGAAGCTCATCAAGGAGATGGAACCGCTGAGGAGCGGGCGGACCCTGAAGATTACCGCGCCCAAAACTCAGATGGTCGATGCTGACACCCGCCTCATCCGCAGAGTCATCCAGAACCTCCTCGGCAACGCCTACAAGTTCACCCAGATCCACTCACGGATAGACGTCGTCATAGAACCGCTTGGCCAGATTCTGAGGGTCTCCATCCACGACAACGGTCCCGGAATCCCCGAAGCCGACCAGAAGCGGATATTCGACAAGTTCGGGCAGGCGGATGTGGATTCCAGCGTTCGCGGCTACTCCACGGGCCTCGGCCTTACCTTCTGCAGACTGGCGGTCGAGGCGCACGGCGGTCGGATATGGGTAGAGAGCCAACTAGACGCCGGCAGCGCCTTCCGCTTCGAGATACCGCTGGGGCATGGCGAGTCTGTGAGCTAGTCGTGCGCTGAGGGTGAAAGCTACCCCGCAGAGTCAGTCTCCCGCAATCTCGGATTCCAGCTGATCCCACGGTGGAAGCGCCGAGAGCAGTTGCTCTTTCACGTGCGGGAGTTCGTGCGCGACGACCGTCCACACGCGCGTTGCATCTACTCCCTCATAGTCGTGAATCAGAACATCGCGAAGTCCAGCCATTTGTTTCCACGGAATCTCCGGATGGAGTTTCCGTTTCTCTGGTCCCACCCGCTTCGCGGCTTCCCCGATCACAGAGAGATTGCGCAGTACAGCATCGAGAACGATCTCCTGAGAGAAGAAGCTGTCTCGGCCGTCGGCGGTATACCTCTCGATCTTCTCGATAGCCTCGACAATGTGCACTAGATAGACTCTATAGTCCTTCACAGCGGTTTGGCCTCTTTGAGGATTCGGCGGCGCAGCAGCCAGTGGATATTGTCATCGGCTACCACGTCCACATCTCGGCCCAACAGGTTCCTCAGATCAGTGAGCAGTCCCGCCTGATCCATAATACTGCGACCCGGATCCAGGCTCACGAGGAAGTCTATATCGCTTTCTGCCGAGTCTTCGCCTCTAACTCCGGAGCCAAATACCCTCACGTTCCCCGCGCCATAGGTGGCGGCCAGCCGCAGAATATCGTCTCGTTTCTGGAATAGTTGTTCTTGTATAGTCATGCCAGTCGCCCTCGGCAGAAAGTCACCGCTGCACACAGTCGTCTTACTTCCCATCTCATAATACCCTAGTCGTCGCGAAAACGAAAACTCCGGGTACCCTAGCTGCCCTTCCGCCACTCTCCGTAGAGTCCCTCGAAGTCCGAAACCAACCCTTCCACTACCTTCACCCCGCCTTCCCAGAATGCTTTGTCGTGGATGTCTATACCGACTCTTGCCAGAAGCTCGGTGGGTGAGCAACTTCCGCCGGCCTTGAGCAACTCCACATACTTCGGCGCGAAGCTGGGGCCTTCTTTCTTGTACATCTGGTAGAGCGCCATCACCATCAGCTCGCCGAACGAGTACGCGTAGACGTAGAACGGCACCGAGACAAAGTGGCCCACATACATCCACCACATCCGGTGCTCCTCGCCAAGCTCCACGGAATCCAGGAACATCGCCTGGATACGCGCCTGCCAAAGCTCGGATATCTGCTCGGTGGTGAGTTCCCCTTTCTCCCGCCGGGCGCGGTGGAGGTCCTGCTCGAACCTGAACATCGCCGCCTGCCGGAAGACCGTGGCAAATACCCCTTCGATCTTCTCAGCGTACAGCGCGAGTTTGTCCTGGAGGTCGCTCTCCCTCACCAGGTTCTCAAACACAAGCATCTCGCCGAAAGTGCTCGCCAGTTCCGCCACCGGCAGCGCGCTGGAGAAGTTGAGGTAGGTGTTGTCGCTGGCCAGGTAGGCGTGGACCCCGTGCCCCAGTTCGTGGGCAAGGGTGGAGACGTCGTCCAGCCTGTTGAGGTAGCTCATCAAGATATACGGGTGATGCTGGGGAGACACGTACATGCAGAATGCCCCGCCCCGCTTGCCCTCTCTCGGCTCGGCATCTATCCAGCCACCATTGAAAAACTCTTTCGCGGCGTCGGCCATCTCAGGCGAGAACCTGCCGAACGCGTCCAGAACCATACCCTGTCCGCACTCCCACGGACACTCTTGGTGGGTCTCAAACAGCGGCGCGTAGCGGTCGTAGTGGGTGAGCTTGTCGTAGCCCAGGATTTCCCGCTTAACCTTGTAGAACCGCGACACCAGCGAGCAGTTCTCATCACAGGTGGATATTACGGCCTCGACCGTCTTCGAGTCCAGTTCATTGGAAAGGTGGCGCGCCTGCTCCGGCTCGGCGAACTTCCGCAAGCGGTCTTCCACAGCCTTATCATAGACCAGGGTGTTGAAGATGTATGTGAGAAGCCGGCTATTCTCCCTGAGGCCCTGGGAGAACCCTTCTGCCGCGGCCTTGCGGGTCTCGCGATCAGGCTCCCGCAGCAGCTTCAGAACCTCAGGCTCGGTCATCTCTTTGACTTCACCGCCCAGCATCACCTTGAACTTCACCGCCGCCAGACTCTCCTCAAACAACCGCTCAAAGGCCCGCGAACCGGTGTTGGACTTCTCCTCCAGGATGCGCTCCTCGGGTTCGGAGAGTCGGTGTTCGCTGAACAGCCGCACAGACTTGATGAAATGCCGGTACTTGTCTAGCCGGCTGTCGAGGGCAATCCTGTCGATAACCTCAGCCGGGCAGCTCATCAGTTCAAGGTCGAAGAAAAGCAGCATCACCGAGATCTCGGTCTGCTTCTCCTGCACCCGCTGCATAAGCGCGCCGTGCTCGTGCTTGCTGGTATCGGCAGCGAAGACCAGTGACGCATAGCTCCCGGGCCGCGTGAGTTCCTCGAGTATCGACTCATACTCCACTATCGCTTCCAGCAGCAGCTCCGCAGTCAAGTCAGGGCTGTCTATCCTGCTCTTATACTTGCCGGAGAACTCAGTCGCCCGCGTAATGACATCTTCCAGCGACTTGTCTATCTCAGGGTCGCTCACCCCGCCAAAAAGGCCGCTCAGGTCCCAGGTCACGTTGTTCTTTTCCAAAATCACACTCCATCATCTGACATTCCCCCTCCTCGCTAGGAGGGGGCTAGGTATAACCCGCAAGCATCGCTAGGGAGCGGAGCGACCGCGATGCGAAAGGGGGGCGGTTCCTTCAACCTGGCAGTTCTACACGATCCTGCGTCAGAAGAACCTCACCCCAGCCCTCTCCTTGCGAGGAGAGGGAGTAGGCTAGTCCTGCAAGTCTATCCCATCCGCCAGGCCCATCAGGTCTCGGTCGGGCGATTCCTCAGGGACACTCCCCGGCGGGGTCCGCAGTATAGTTACCCATTTTACGATGCATACTCCGTTGACTATCGCGGACAGCAACATCATTATAACGGTCAACACCAGTTTCACCCAATCGATCGGCGCTTTCGCGGCGACCTGGGCTATGAACATCGCGCCCGAGGTGAACACCGTCACCACCATGAACAGAAACGGCAGAAATGTGGTGAGCGCGTATACGCGTTTTCGGGACCGGCTCAGTATGTAGGTTGTGCCGATAGCCAACGCAATTCCTGCCAGAAGCTGGTTGGCTATCCCGAACATCGGCCAGATGGTCTGCACGGTGCCGCCCTGGAGCAGATAGTACCAGGAATAGCTGACTATGAAGCTGGTTATCAGCACCCCCGGCAGCCACGTTCCCTTGCTCAGCGGCTTGTACACCGGCGCAAGCATCTCCTGCAGTATAAACCTGGCGACGCGGGTGCCGGTATCGATGGTCGTGAGGATGAATAGCGCCTCAAACATTATAGCAAAATGATACCAATAGGCCATCATGCCACCCATCCCGGGCAGCTTCCTGAATATCTCCGCCATCCCGACCGCCAGCGTCACCGACCCGCCGGTCCTTCCCACCAGGGTGTTCTCGCCCACGCTGTGCGCGGTTGCCGCCAGTTGGCTCAGGGTCTCGGGCGAAGCAACCCAAGTTTTCGGGTTGGCGTTGATGGCGAAGTAGTGCTCCGGCAGCAGAGAGCAGGCGGCGATCAGGGCGAGCAGCCCGACGAAACCCTCCACCAGCATCGCGCCGTAGCCAATTGGCTTTATGTCGCACTCGTTGTTGATCATTTTTGGGGTGGTGCCGGAGCCGATCAGCGCGTGGAAACCGGAAATTGCCCCGCAGGCGATGGTCAGGCACACATACGGCCACACCGGGCCGGGTATGATCGGTCCGCCGCCGTGAACAAACGGCGTAGTCGGGGGCATGATCAGCTTCGGGTTGACCAGCGCGATTCCCAGCGCCAGCAGGGCCACAGTCCCGAGCTTCATGTAGGTCGAGAGGTAGTCCCTGGGGCACAGCAGCATCCACACCGGCAGCACCGCCGCGACAAAACCGTATATCGGAAGCGCGATCTGGAGGCTCTTTTCATTCAGATCGAACCAGCCTGCAAACGCGCCCCTGGAGATCGGCTCGCCGAAGACCACAGCCAGGAGCAGCAGCACTACCCCGATCACCGAGGCCTCGACTATCTTGCCCGGCCTGATCCCGTACATCCACTGCCCCATCAGGAATGCTATTGGGATGCTGCAGGCGATGGTGAAGACGCCCCACGAGCTTTCCTGGAGCGCATTGACCACCACCATCGCAAGCCCGGCCAGCGCGACTATGATGATGAACAGCACCGCAAACGCGGTACACCAGCCCGCCACCGGCCCCAGATACCGGTGCGCGATCTTGGAAACGGACTCGCCCTTGTTCCGCACCGACGCGTGCAGGATTATGAAATCGTGCACGGCCCCTGCGAATACCGACCCGATGAGTATCCACAGCGCCCCCGGCATATAGCCGTATTGAGCAGCCAGGACCGGCCCGACCAACGGCCCCGCCCCAGCAATTGCGGCGAAATGGTGACCAAACAGGATATACTTGTTGGTCGGGTGGTAGTCCTTGCCATCCCGCTGGGTGTGGGCAGGGGTGGGCTTGTTCGAGTCAAGGACCGCCACCTTGGCCGCCAGAAACGCGGCATAGTACCGATACGCCAAAGCCAACACACACAACGCAATAACAAGCAGACTGAGGGAGTTCATCTGGCACCTGTATGGACAAATGGAATGGGAACGGGCTGTCGAGAGGGACAGCACGGCCCCCAACCCGTTCCCCTAGATTATCCTCCCGCCGCAAGTGGGTGTCAACCTTGCCCCTGACCTGACCCCACCCATGTCCCACCACTTTACTCCCCCAGCCTATACCCTATATAATTGAGTGGTTCCCGATCAACTACAGGCTGGCTCGTATATTGAACCGTGTGATGGTCTACATATCTCTTGCGCGGCTGAAGCACTGGATCAAGAACGTGTTCGTGCTTGCGCCTGCGATCTTCTCCGGCAGGATACTGGATTCCCACCAGATCACCGCCATCTTGTTCGCGGCTCTGGCCTTTGGGCTGGCCTCCAGCGCAACGTATGTCTTCAACGACATATTCGATGCCGAGCGCGACAGAATGCATCCCCGTAAAGCCAACCGCCCGATAGCATCAGGACGCGTAAGCAAGACCTCGGCGGGGGTCTACAGCGCAATACTGGCCATCGGCGCGCTGCTCACCGCTCTCTATGTGTCGCTCAGCCACGGATATGGCGCGCTGATTGCGGTTGGGGCGTATCTGCTGGTGAACGTCTTCTACTCGCTTCGGGGCAAAGATATGGCAATTGTGGACGCGTTCTGCATAGCAATCGGCTTTGTGCTGAGAGTGGTGGGGGGGGCTTATGCTGTCAGTGTCGAACCGACAGGCTGGATCATAGTGATGACCTTCTTCCTGTCCCTCTTCCTGGGGTTTGGCAAACGCAGGAACGAGATGGTGATGTTGGAAGAAGATTGCGGGACCCACAGGGAATCCCTGAGGCACTACCACAGCACATTACTGGACCAGATAATAGTCTCCACCGGGACTATAGCCATAATATCCTACGCCCTTTTCACGCTGGACAAGCGCGTAATAGAGAAGTTCGGCACGGACAAGCTTGTGTACACCATCCTGTTTGTAGCATACGGCATCTTCAGATACATGCATCTGCTGCTTCGTAACAGTGAGGGGGACCCGACCGAGGTGGTCACCAAGGACAAAGGCCTGATCCTGGATGGCTTGCTGTGGCTGCTGGTAGTGGCGGCGATAATCTACTTCAGCGGAGGCTTCAGATGAGCATGAGAGAACTGGCGGTGCTTATTGTAGCGATTGTGTTCAACGCCGCAGCCAACATAATGCTCAAGTCGGGCATGAAGAACTCCGGGAGCATCGCGGAGAACGGCGTGGGCGGAATGGTCATAAAGGCGCTCTGCAGCGTGTATGTCTGGGGCGGGCTTATGGCATTCGGCATTGCGTTCGTGTTCTATAGCGTGGTTCTGAGCAAGATGGACCTGAGCAAGGCCTATCCCATTATGACAAGCGCAGGTTTCGCAATTGTGGTTGTGGCAAGCGCACTGATGTTTCAGGAACACATCACTTGGCCAAAACTGGCAGGTATAGCCGTCATCGCGGTGGGTATATGGATAGTATCGGCGTTCTGAGCCTCGCTGGCCCGCGCCGCTTAAGGGGGTAAGGATGCTGCGATCGATTGCATTGTTCTCGGGAATGGTCCTCTTTCTAGCTTCTGCCGTGTGCTTCGCTCAGACTGTCGATAAGGCCGGGCTGCCGGTTGTGACGGGGCCGGTGACAGTTGCCCAATCCGTTGGAATAGCCCTCCGCAACAGCCCCACCGTGGCCTCACGCTTAGCTTTGGCGAAGGCTGCAAAGGCCAGGATAGATAACGCCCGCTCTATGACCCGGCTGAGGGTGTCGGGCAACCTTCTGGTAACTCAGTCCGACTTCCCATTTGTGCTTGGCGGAGTTGAGGATGTCCCGCCCCAGGGCTTCACAACCACCCCAAACAAGGGCCGCATAGACAAACTGATCAACGCGATGTACCCCATATACACCGGCGGCAAGTTGGGAAACCAGGTCGCGGCAGCCCGGGCGCTTAAGGACGCCGAAGATGCGGAAGCCGCATCCACCGGGCTTGACGTCGCCCTGGCGGTCAAGATTGCCTACCACCAGGTGCAGTACACCAGGTTGGTGATCGAGGCTGCCCAGGAGCGGGTTACCGAAGCCACGGAGAGGCAGAGACTGGCGGAAGTGTCGTATAGCTCAGGTCGCATCGCGAAGTACGATTACCTCCGCAGCCAGACCGACCTTGCCGACGCTCAGCAGGAGCTCAACAACGCCATCAGCGACCGCGATGTCGCCCTGGCCGAGTTCAGGGCCGCAATGGGAGCTTCCCAAAGCTCCGACCCCACGCTTACCGATGCGCTTTGCGTGAGGCAGATCACCCCCGCCACCGAGACACTCGAAGCCAAGGCGCTGGAGGGCAGGCCGGAACTGGCGGCGGCACGGGCGCGGATCAAGTCTGCCGAGAAAGCGATCAGCGCGGCACGGGGGGCCTACATGCCCCAGGTCTACGCCACCGCTATGGCGGAGGGCTGGACGGCTAAGGATGAAAAGGCCAACGCGGGCTATGTTGTCGGCATAATCGCCGGTCTTCCCATTCTGGACGGCGGGCAACGCAGAGCGGAAGTCGAGGAAGCCAGGGCAATGCTGGAGCAGGCCAAAGCCGAGGAGCGAGACAAGACTCTCGCTGTCACCAAAGAGGTCGCCACGGCGCTCGCCAAATTGGACTCCGCCGCCAAGAACGATGCATTGGCCATGACTGCGGTCTCCCAGGCTGAAGAGGACTACCGGGTTATGCGAATGCGGTACGAGGCCGGGAAGTCGACCAATGTGGAAGTCCTGGACGCGCTCGCCTCCCTGACCAAGTCCCGCACAAACAAAGCGCTGGCATGCTTCACCCACTGCATCACCGTAGCCAACCTCGAAAGAGCCACAGCCGGAGACCTGTAGGCGCAACTACTCAGCATTCGCGATATACTCCCTCTCCCCGGCCTCCGGAGAGAGGCGCTGCACGAAAGTACTCACAGAGACCGGACTGCCACCCGTTGACAAGGCCCAAATCGCGGCGTATACTTCCAGCGTAGGGGAAACTGCGCGCTTTGTGAGGAGGGGTTGTCATGTCTCAGGATACATTCACTGAAGTAACCACTCAGAGTTGGTTTGGCAGGCTTGGCAGCTCTTGCTCAAGCGTAGTGTTTGGGATAGTGCTGTTGATCGCGGGTGTCATTCTACTGTTCTGGAACGAGGGCAGGGCAGTGAGAATGGCGAGGGCGCTCAACGAAGGTCAGTCAGCAGCAATATCAGTCAGCGCGGATACCATCGACCCGGCGAACGAGGGAAAGCTCATCCACTTAACGGCCGACGCGAAGACCGATGAGACCCTGTCGGACAGCATGTTCGGAGTCTCCGCCAAAGCAATCGCTCTTGCGCGGAACGTCGAGATGTATCAGTGGAAAGAGGAGGAGTCCTCGGAAACCCGCAAGAAGCTCGGCGGAAGCACAGAAACAGTCACGACGTACACATACTCGAAAGCCTGGTCGGACTCCGTGATAGACTCCAGCGGGTTCAAGAAGCCCGGGAACCACCAGAACCCCGCGAATAAGCCGGTGCCCGATTCCAGCACTGTCGCCTCAGTAGTGACCGTCGGCGCATTTCGTCTCTCTCCGAGCCTCATCGGCAAGATAAACAAGCGCGAGGACGTCAGCATCGACCAAAGCATGCTCGCAAATGTGGGCGAGGGGATGGGCCAGAGAATCTCCATCAGCGGCGGGAAGTTCTACTTCGGCGATGATCCCGGCAATCCTCAGATCGGGGACGCTCGGGTCAGCTTCACAGTAGTGAGGCCATGCCGCGTGAGTCTGGTTGCCAAGCAGTCCGGAAACACGTTCAAACCCTACCAGGCCAAGAACGGCAACAAGGTAGAGCTGTTGTCCGTCGGCGACTACAGCAAGGATGACATGTTTGCGGCTGCTAAGCAAGGGAATGCCACGCTCGCATGGATACTGCGCCTTGTTGGGTTGGTCCTGATCGCGATGGGCATGCTCGCGCTCTTCAGCCCGCTTCAGGTGCTCTCGGACTTCATCCCGTTCGTCGGGAACATCGTGGGGGCAGGCTCGTGCTTGTCTGTCGCACTGGCGGCTCCGTGCCTGGCATTAGTAGTCATTGCTGCGGGGTGGTTCGCATATCGCCCCCTGGTGTCCATAGGCCTGGTAGCGGCGGCTGTAGTCGGAGTCATACTGCTGCGCAAAGCGTCAATAGCCAAACGCGCCAAGAAGGCTGCCTAGGCACTCAGCGACATAACGTAAGCCCGCTACTTTGAGCCTCTAATCCGCCATACGTGGGATTCGAGCGGCCTGAATGACGCTGTCAGACTGCCGTTTTCTACCGAGACGGGCTTACCTCTCTCAAACAGCAGTTCCGCCTTGGCGTTTCGAATGCCTGGGATAGTTATGCTTGTCTGGGTGGGCTTTCGCTCCATGTTGGCGGCAATGATATATGTGTCTTTGCCAACAGTCTTGACCATGGTTCGGACGTCGTCTTTGTCATCGATAGTCTCGGTTGCATCGGAGGTCAACATCGGCATTAGCTGGCTGAGCTCACTGACCAATGGCTTGAGACGAGCGCAGTCACTCTCTCGTCTCTCGGTTGAGTAGTACAGGATTCCTCTTGCCCCGGAGGCGATAGCGGTATAGGTCATGGTCCGCATCTCCCGGAAAGTAGGAGGGCGCCTCCACTCAGCCGGGATGTCGAGGCCCCTGGATTTCTGCAAGCTGTAGTCGAACGCCTGGCACACGAACCAGAACGGCTTCGTATTCCCGGACGCGCTGCGGCATTGGTCGACCATGTAAGCAATGCCCCGTAGACCGGTGCCGTAGTAGTCCGTGGCCGGTAGAGGTGGTATTGGGTAATAGTCAGCCTGAACTACGTCCAGCATAGGAGTAAATGTAGGAATGCCCGCGAACGTGCATAGTACGGCCGTAACCGGGTGGTTCGGGTCGTGCTCTTTGATCATCTTGTATGCCGCGGGCACATATTCCGTTCCTGGCCGCTCTCCCGGGCCTCTCGGCTCGTGGGCCACCTCGGGCTCATCGATTATATGCCACGCCAGGAGCGCCGGGTGGTTGCGGAAAAGCTCGATACGCTGGCTGCATTTCGACCAGTCCATGGCCCGCATAGAGGGGCGGTAGAAACTCGCCAATCCCATAAGCTGGTGCTTCCGCGCCGCGTCGAGCCACTCCTGTCCATCCTTGGCTGCAGCTTCCTCGTCGTGGTCCTCCCACATGTAGTAGTGCACAGTGTTGAAGCCTGCCTTGGCAACCGTCGGGATATCACTCGGGCCAACCTGGTACAGCCCGATAGGGAAGAACGGCTTGCCGTCTACCAGCACGCACTTGTTACCCACAATCTTCACCGCCGAACAGGCAGGCGATGTCGCACGGAAGATAGCCGCCACAACAAGAATAGTCACGAAGAGCGCGTCTAGCCGGAGACCGAAGAGGCGAAGATGCATCATGTCATTTCCCTTTCAAACAATCGCACAAGTAAGCAGATGGATGCAAGGATCAAGATCGGCGCCGCAAAACTGGGCGACTGAAGAACGTTGATATCCAGTTACTTTGGGGATATCTCACGAATCTGCGATCTTCTTACACGCCACACGTGGGATTCCACCGGCCCGAATGAAGCCGTGAAGCTGTCGTTCTCTATCGTGACGGGCTTGCCGTTTTCGAACATCAGTTGGGCTTTTGCCTTTCGGATGCCGGGGACGGTTATGCTTGTCCTGGTGGGCTGGCGCTCCATATTGGCGGCGATGATGTAGGTGTCTTTCCCGACGCTCTTGACCATGGTTCGGACGTTGTCTTTGTCATCGATGGTCTCTTTGGTGTCAGCGGTCAAGAGCGGCATCAACTGGTTAAGCTCGCTGACCACCTGCTTGAGCCTCTCCCAGTTCTCCACTCTCGACAGGTATCCGCCGACCTGCCCCCTGTCTAGCATCAGATCCATCAGCGAGTAGTAGAAGATTCCTCTCGCCCCGGAGGCTACAGCGGTGTAGGTCATTGTGCGCAATTCGTTGAGGGTAGGGAACCGCTGCCATTCTGCTGGCACAAAGTTGGGATCCTCGGGGCTTGCCTTGAGCTTGCCGTAGTTGAAGGCTTGGCACACAAACCAAAACGGCTTACCGTTGTCGGATGCCGTGCGGCAGTTATCGGCCATGATAGCAATGCCTCTGAAGCCGGTACCCGCGAAGTCCGTGGCCGGGATGGGGGGAATGGGATAGTAGTCTGCCTGAACCACGTCCAGCCAGGGAGTGAACGTCGAAACGCCTGCAAACCGACACAACACGGTAGTCACAGGGTGGTTCGGATCGCGCTCTTTGATCATCTTGTATGCCGCAGGCACATACTCTGTTCCTCGCCGCTCGCCTTCACCCTTCGGCTCGCCGCTCGCATCAGGCTCGTCCATAACGTGCCACGCCAGGAGCGCCGGGTGATTGCGGAAAAGCTCGATCCGCTTGCTGCAGCGGTCCCAGTTCATAGTTCGCATGTAGGGACGGTAGAAGCTCGCCAGTGCCATAAGCTTGTTCTTGCGAGCCGCGTCGAGCCACTCCTGTCCATCCCTGGCCGCCGCTTCCTCGTCGTGATCCTCCCACATATAGGTGTGCACCGTGTTGAACCCGGCCTTAGCCAGGATGGGCATATCATCAGCGCCCGCCTGGTATATGCCAATGGGGAAGAATGGCTTTCCGTTCACCAACACGCATTTGTTGCCGACCGCCTTCACCGCCGCACAGGCAGGCAACGCGGCAAAGATCATAACAGCCACGGCGGGCAATACGGAGTGAAAGAAGCGACTGTACATCAACATATCTCCTATCAGGTCTGGGCTTGGCAGGCGCAGCAACGTGGCCTAACACGCAATGACAGAGTAACAGTCCCCAAAATCCCTGTCAAACCGCCGCGCTTGCACCTTAGCGCCCAACCGGATAGAATGGGTCAAAACCACTGCCCTCGTTTTCCGTGCGTCATATATGTCATCGGGAAGGGAGCGAACCCAATGCGCATCCAAATCCTCGGCACGGCCGCCGCTGAAGCCTGGCCTGCCGTTTTCTGCAACTGCGATACCTGCAACAGAGCCCGAGCAGCCGGCGGAAAGAACTACAGGAGCAGGACTTCGATCCAGATAGATGACATCTGCAAGATCGACCTCCCGCCCGACACCTACCACCACATGGTCCGGGAGAGTCTCGACCTCTCGGCCCTGGCGCACCTTTTCGTCACCCATTCCCACACAGACCACTTCTGCGCCGGGGAATTGGAGTGGTATGGGCCTCCGTTCGCGTTCAACCTGAAGAACCCGCCGCTGCGGGTCTATGGGAATAGCGCAGTCGTTGCCAAGGCCAGGTCTGCTATCAGCGCTCAGGCAGCCCCGCCTGTCGAAGTATTTGAGATCCAGCCATTCGTGCCCGTAAACGCGGGGAGCCTGACATTCACCCCGCTTCTTGCCTCGCACATGCCAGAGGAGCAGTGTCTGAATTACCTGATAGCATCAGATACCGCGAGCGTTCTGTATACCCCGGACAGCGGTGAGTATCAGCAGGAGACCCTCGACTACCTCTGCAATCAGAAGCTGGATATGGCGATAGTGGAATGCACCCTGGGAAACCAAAACTACCCTCCCACCGGCCACATGACCTTCCAGGCAGTGCTCGCCCTGCGGGACACTCTCGCCAAACACAACGCCGTCACTTCCGAAACCCCAGTAATTATCACCCACTTCTCCCACAACATCGGGATGCTCCACGAGGAGTTTGAAGCTATAGCAAACCCCGAAGGCATTACCGTGGCGTACGATGGGATGGTGGTGGAGGTATAAGGGCAGGTGCCGGAGTCATTTCCCTCGCCTGGACTGCGGTTGTCTCTTCGGGTCCCAGATTATGTCCCGGTAGCAGTCGTACTGGGAGAGGGTCCTTGTGACTCCGAAGACCCTGAGCTCTTTGCCGCAGAGCTTGGCCAGTGTGGGGCGCTGCTGCTGGCCCTTCGCCAAGCGGGCATACCCCGGCGCAATCTCAAGCCCCTTTGGGCACTCCGCGAACCACTTGCTGTCTGTGGCGGCTGCCATCAGCGACTCAAATCTTTTCGGGAGTTCAGCGGTTGGAATAAGCACATAGAGCACCAGAGAAAAGCTCCCCGGATTCAATGAGGTCATCTTCAGAGGGTAGACCGGCCGAGGGGTCTTGAACGTGAGTCGGAGAGGGGCCAGCGTTCCAAATCTCAAGCCCTTGCCCTTCTCCGGGGTCCGGACTTTGCAGGCCACGAACGTCCACTTGTGCTCTACGTAGTATTGGATCGGTTTGATCGTGGTGGCAACCACGCGCTAGCCGCAGCTTCAATCGTTTATTGAGAATCTTCGCAGATTGCCGTGCCGGCGGCGGTGGTTTCCATCGGGCTATTCGTCCTTCACCTTCTCGAGCAAGAAGATGACGGGGCGGTAGCCGTCGGTGCAGCAGGTCACGAACGAGTCCTGGCCGCCGCGAGCCATCCCATAGACCAGCTTCTGGATGTCCGCCCAAGCCCACCCGCAGAAGCCCTCGGGCATGT
>CAZTAO010000052.1:0-19135 GCA_964611645.1 uncultured bacterium
GAGACTTCATCACAATGAATGCTCGAAGTGGGGAGATAAATCAAGTCGGGGAATAGGAGGAACTCGCAAAGGCCCCGGGACCGCCAAGGGGCTGATCGCGTTCCCGTACCAGGGGTCGGGTACAACTTTTTTGAACTATTTTCGTCAGGCACCCAACCAAATGCCTCGAAAAACCCATCCACAGTCATGTAGGAGTAATATCGAGAACCGCAACGGGCAATACGACGTGGCCCTATATTGCGGTCTGCATCCTGACTGCAACGAGAAGAATGGAGGCTAACCCAGATGAAGCTATTCAATCCGATACTGCGCGTGAGAGCTTGGCATCAGCGCGGCCTGATAGTGAGAGCCGTCCGGCAGATGCCCGTGCCGAAGCCCTCGAAAGACGCCAAGAAGCGGCTGTTGGAGGTGCTGGCAGCAGAGGGGTGTATCCTAACGGGTGACCTGAAGGATTGAGTCTGCCCCGTGGCATCTACTGGCGCGTGGGGTTCCAGCCCGGCGGTGAATCATTCTACAGGCGAGTGCTTGTCCCCAGTGATACTCGCAGGCAAGCGCGTGACCACTGCGTGGTGCTACGTGGCCGGACCCGGGGTTGCCGGGATGCTGGTGCCGACGGGACTGACGAAGTGGGGGCAGAACTACCGCCTACTCTCGGCTGAACAGGTAGAACTCAATGTCGTCCGGTCTGACACCAAGCTGGTTGGCCCAGTCGTTGAGCAGGGCCACGTATCTTTCGTATCCCGCAGGGTACTCCTGGACTGAGCAGGACGTTCCGTAGGAGTCCCATGTCAGACTCAAATACTCAGTGTGGTCGATTCCGGCGGCAGACATAAGCTTGTGGAGAGCATTCGCAACTACCGAATCGAGAACTAGGGGCAGCGGCTTGGAGTCCAGGGCAAGCCCGGCGGCGTACAGGAATTTGGACTTGAATGACGGGCCGCACTTGTTCAAGTTCAGCGCCTTGTAGGCCCTGTAGATATTTCCGTGCGCCACCAGGTCAAACGTGGTGTCTATCTGCTCTGTGGCGTCCGGCGTGGAGAGCATTGCGTCGGTTCGATATGCGCCGTAGCCGGTTGTGCCGAATCCCCAGAGCATTGCCGCAAGGAATAGCTGCCTGACTGTTGCCTGCTTATCTATTACCCACTTGCCGATGTCGGCAAGGCTCTGCCTACAGAGTCTTTCGGGATAGCGGTCGATCAGCGCCCGGAAGTCATTGTCATACCCGAAGTACCGCATCCAGGTATCGGCATAGTACTCGATGAATACATCGCGCCGTGTGTCTTCTTTAGCCAGAAACCTCTTCACACCCTGCAAACTACTCGGAACGTCAATCATTGAGGTAGCCTCCCGTGTAAGCTGCGATCCTGAGAGAATGCGGCACGTAGTCTTGTGCGAACGCTTTCAGGTAGGCTGTCGCGCGCCGATAGACTATGATTATAGTCCGCCAAGCTCTACTTGCCAAGTTTGCGAAGTGCTACTGATCGGTTTCAAGCGTCGCCCCGTGAAGTGTGGCGGCCCCATATCTCAGTCCGGAACCGCCACTTCAATCAATATGGCTGCTATGTTCTGATAGATAATAGCGTAAGAATGACAGACAGTAAGGCGAAATACAGGGAAAGCGGTCCGCCTGCGATTGATAGCAGGCCGAGAATAGCGCTAGCGTACCCCAGCGTCTGGCACCGATATGGATGGCCCGCACAACCACGGCGGAAGTGCCAGTGCTCAAATACCAGATATGCACTTCTTTGTCTAATTTGTTTTTTCGTTTTCTTCATTTATTTATACTCCATTTGGTCAGTATTTGCAGGAAGCAAGCCTGGAAACCGGCTAAGGACCATTGCTGCATCCGCTTGACATAGTAATAGACAAGTTGGACGACAGAAAGTAACAAGGTAAGAGAGTAATAGTTAGGAAAAGATATGTATAACGAGAGCCTGTTGCAATGCGGCGAGAATGGGCGAATGTTTCCCAGAATGGAAGCAGCGGGCTGGAGTAGCTTCCTTGCCTGCAGTCCCGCTCCGCTGACAACTCCTGGCGAGGCGTTGTGGTATCATACTGCGAAGTCGGAGAACCCTGTTCCCTGCGGACGCAGGACATCACTCAAGGCGTGTGGAATAATACGTCTGTGTGGGCTGTGTTTCCTTGATCAGTCTGCCGACCACTTTCTCGGACCATCGCCAGAAGTACCTCGGAGCGGCGAAGTTACCAAACGGTCACAAGGAGCGTTCATACGTGAAGACAATCTACGAGTGCTGTAAACTGCGTCCGGAAGTCCTTCGGGGGGATCTGGACGATGCCATATTCGCGGCTGATTTCGGGCACGTGGTTGAGGGGGCCAAGGCTCCGAACGTCTACCTCAAGCCAGAGGAGTTCTTCAGGAACACTCACCCGGCTGCCAGGCTCAAGAAGGTCGTTACCACTATATTTGAGCGTTTGGCCGATCCCAAGGAGGCTGGTGCGCTTATCCGCTTGAGCACAGGGTTCGGTGGTGGCAAGACCCACACGCTGATAGCCCTCTGGCACTTGGCGAACCACATTGATGAACCTGCCCTTGGCAGTGAACTTCTGCCTGCTGCCGGACGACCCAAGAGGATAGCTGTGGCCGGTATAGACGGCGACAAGACCGGCACTAATGTGTGTCTGCAGCATGGCAATTTCCAAACCCATAGTCTCTGGGGCGAGATAGCCTACCAGTTGGGCGGCGACACGGGATACGCGAAGGTAAAGGATGTGGACAATCCTGAGACGGTCCCGCACTCTGCACTCATCCGAGAGATGATGCCGAACGATCAACCAGTTCTGATCCTGCTCGATGAAGTCGTGCTCTATATGACCAAGCTCTCGGAACAGGGTAGAAGGGCTTTGCTCTCTTTCATCAACTCCCTGATCTCTGAGGTAAGGGCGCGCAGTCAGGCCGTTCTTGTGATTTCCGATCCAGCCTCTCAGGCTTCCTATCAGAAGGAGGCTGCCGAACTTACTGAGATGGCCGCTCTGGAGACAGCCCACGGCCTGGACGACGTTCTCGGGCGAAAGATGACGGACTTCGACCCCATCGGCGATGAAACTGCGCAAGTTATTGTTCGGCGGCTGTTTACCAGCGTTGACAAGAGCGGCGCAGACGAGGTCTCTTCCGAATACTACAATGCTTACTCCCGCATCTGCTCCAGCCACTCGGACTTGCTTCCGTCGGGCGTAGATAACGCGGCGTATGCCAATCGGATCGTGGAGTGTTACCCGTTCCACCCGAGGCTGCTGGAAACCACCAAAGACAGGCTCGGAGCGATGCAGGTGTTTCAGAAGAGCCGCGGGACTCTCCGATTATTCGCACGAATACTGCGAGACATCTGGGATAGAGAACTGGACATTCCGCTCATCAGCGCCGGTGACATCAACTGGGCGAATGAAAGCATACAGGGTGATCTCCTGCAGCGTCTGAACAAAGACAATTTCAAGGCGGCTGTTGATGCTGATGTGATAAAGCACGCGGGCCAACTGGACGAAAGCTACTCAACGGATATTCACCGCCGCGTGGCTTCGGCCCTGCTGCTGGAGAGCCTGCCGATGACCACCAATGCCGCTATGGACAAGCGCGACATTGCTCTTGCGACCTTGCGACCCAGCGAAGTCGGCAATGAACCCGGTGAGGCTATGGATCGCCTGATCGGCGTCTGCTGGCACACCTACAAGAACGACACCGGCGACAGATTCCAGTTCAGATACGAGCCGAATGCCAACAAGATCATCGAGGAAACCCTGGATCGGATCGACATCGAAGACGCCAAGGCGCAGGTTCGCGCCACTGTGTTGGGCTATTATCGCGGTAGCAGCGCGTTTGACCTGAAAGCCTACCCTGACAAGTCCAGCGCAGTGGAGGATTCTGCCAAGCTGAAGCTGGCGCTCTGCGATTCCGAGCAGCTTGCTCATTCGGTATGCGACTATGACGACGACTCCGACCCGGCGGCCAAGCGGCCGCGTCGGTTCCGCAATGCTATCCTGGCAGTTGCTCCGGCAGCATCGGCATTCAACGACGCGGTTGGGGCAATGCGGTGGAAAATGGCGGCGGAGCAGGTCCGCAAGGATCACAAGGACAGCAAGGAACTCCGGAATCAGGTCGATAGCACAATGCCTGCCCTCAATAAGCGCGCGCAAATATCGGCGTGTCGCGCATTCAGTCGAGTGGTGTTCTCGGGGAGGGAGTCTGTCTCGCTGGATGAGCAGTATCTGGTCTCGGATGAAAACTTCATGCAGGCTCCCAACGGCCAGGCGAAGCTCAAGAAGTTTCTTGATGACGCCAAGCTCGTATACCAGGCGAGTGACGCGCTGGATGTAGATCTGCTGCTCAACTACTGCGTAAAAGGCTCTACCCCGGCGCTGGATCACCCAGGCGCTTACCCTGCCAGCGCTGTCCACGAGCGCGCCCTTTCCAGCGACAAGCTGCGCCTTATGATGGATGGTTCCCCGGTGAGAAACTCAATCCTCAAGGCGGTCGAATCCGGCAAACTGCTGGTGCGCTTGCCAAACACGGAGGTATACGACTCCAAGGGCTGTGTCTTGGGGCCAGAGGGCCAAAGGAAACGTACCGAGGGCAAGAAGCTATTCACGCTGAAGCTGGAAAGCGATGTCTTTGTCGCTCCGGCCAATGCGGATTGTGTTGCAAAGTGGACGGCCACGAACGAGGCCGAAGAACCAAAGAAGAAGGATTTCCCTGATCCCCCCGGCAAACTGCCTACTGTTCGTGCCACCAACTGGGAAGATGCCGTAGACTACGCCAAGACGAGACCGCTTCAACAGATGACGCTCAAGGTGACGAAACCCGATTCGGCAAAGACGCTGGTGTCTATCGCACAGCCCTTCGGAGCGCAGTCTCTCTCCCTCACAGTTCGCGCGACAGGTCAGCTCAAAGACGGTGGTACAGCAGGGTTCGTGGTTGAGGGCGTCAAGCACAACTGCAATCTTGCTCCCATCGAGTTCGCTGCCAAGCTGAACCGCGTTATGGACGATGAGGCAGAGTTTTTCACCGAACTGTCACTGGAATTCGGCGACGACGGACTGAAAGACGCCGCACCGAAACTGGAAAAGGCCCAGGACGCGGCCTCAGAGGACATCGAACTGGATGCTGAGTTTGGCAAGGAGGCTTGAGTTTGAGGCTTATTAGATATGCTCCTTTCGCTCTCAGAATTGTAGAGCGCAGCGGAGGTAAGGCGGCTATCGTCTACAGGCGGAAGGCTGACAAGAACGGCAAGGACCGGCTCCAACGGCTTTGTGCTATCTCCACACTGGCCTACACGGCAGGCACGCCCCTGCTCCGCGATGCTGTTTACAAGTCCGTCGTGGAGGCTCCTGCAAGTCGGCGCGCCGCCAGTGAAGAACCTCGCCGAACAAATGGCCTCAGCGCCGGTGAGTTCTACCCTTTGGATGCGGACTGGGGCGCAAAGGTGGCTTGCTTCGCCTACCTGGCCGCCGGGCTTGGCAATGCTGAGAGGCTGATGAAGGCAGCGGGCCAGTTGAGGAATGCTGACGCGAATGAGGCAGCTTGGTGGCTGGGGATGCTCACCAGGGATGACAATACTCGCCCTCTGCGAGCGCTGCGCATACTTACGGAGGCTGTGGAATGAGCAAGCCAAGGCTGCTGATAGAGGACTGGCTGCCAGTGCAGGCTCTGAGCGTGGAGTGCATGCGTGAACGCGGTGCAAGCAGCGCGCTGCCTCCCACCAATTTCCTGCACGTATGGTGGGCGCGGCGTCCGCTGACAATATCACGGGCGGCCGTTCTGGGGAGTCTGCTGCCTGCGGATTTCGATAGGGCCACATTCGAGAGACTTTTGGGGTTCGGGTGCTCCGGTAACGAACTAGTATCTTTGCGCGCGCGAATGGACACCGGAGAAAAGGTGGTTGGTGGCTTCGCTTGTGGCCGCGCTTTCTCCAACACGATAAGGGACACTGACACTATAGTCGCTTCGGATGCTATGGTTGCTTTTTGGGGAAAACTGCCGACGGTGATCGACCCCATGTCTGGTGGCGGTTCTATCCCCCTGGAGGCGGCGAGACTGGGGCTAACGACATTGGCTAGCGAGCTAAACCCTGTTGCCTGCTCGGTTCTTGAAGCCACGCTGGACTATCCATTTCGCTTTGGAGCCAAGTTGGCTGAGAAAGCCCGCGCATGGGGTGCGGTTTGGGAGAAGCGCTGTACCGAACGTCTCGATCCATTCTACCCCAGGGAGAAGCTGGCGACAGTTCATGCTTACATCCTCGCTCGCACCGTCCCCTGTCCCGACACTGGGCATCCGACACCCTTAGTGGCCGATTGGAGTCTGTCGCGGCCCAAAGGAGGCCTGCACATTGTCGCCGAACCAATTGTGCTGGACAAGGATGCCGGCAAGTGGACGATTCGTGTGCAGCAAGTGGGCAAAGGCGCTGGCCAGCTTCGGCAGCCTCCACAACCCACTTATGGAGACGGCAAGGGAGTCTCACTCTTCAAGAACACCGTCATCTCCAAAGACTACATCAAGGCAATGGCACAGCAGGGCAAGATGGGCAGTGTGCTTTATGCTGTAGCGACCAAGGCCACCACCAAGCTTGATTTCAGACCTGCCAATGACACTGATCGCCGCGCTCTGGAGGAAGCCGAAAAAGAACTTGAGCGGCTGAGACCCCAATGGGAGCAGGACGGGGTTATCCCAACTGAAGCCATTCCCATTGGCGACAAGACACGCGAGCCGCTTAGAGCAGGAATGCGGGGCTTTGCCGATATGTTTTCCCCTCGCCAGCTTCTTGTTCTTGGGACGCTGGTGGAAGAACTGCACCGTCTCCGGCCTGAGATCATTGCCGAAGAGGGCGAGGATGTCGGGCGCGCGGTTGAGCATTTGCTGGCGCTGGGGTTCGATAAGTTCGCGGACAGGAACTCGGTGATGACGCGCTGGGTTCCCTCGTATGAGCGACTCACTAACACGTTCGATAGGCACGACTTCTCGTTCAAGTCGACATTCGGAGAAATGGCTGCTACCTCCTCTGGGAATGGCCTGCAGTGGGCGGTTGCCAACGTTGCTAAGGCCCTCGGAGAGATTTCATCACTTCCCCGCGCCGAAAGCGCATTGCCAGTCAAAGTGTGTCAGGGAAGTGCGACCAACCTGCTTGACGTTGATGATAATAGCGTTACTGCAATGGTTATCGATCCGCCTTACGCGGACAACGTTCAGTATTCGGAACTGGCAGATTTCTTCTACGTTTGGCTGAAACGGACTCAGGGCTATAGACGCCCTGAGTGGTTCAGCACATACCTCTGCGATCACGATCAGGAGGCTGTAGTCAATATCAGCCGTCATCGCGACAACGGCATGCTGAAGGCTTCCCAGGCGCGGGAGAAAGCGCACAACTTCTACCGGAACCTGATGACGGATGCATTCAGAGAGGCGCATCGGGTCCTCAGGGATGATGGCGTCCTTACCGTAATGTTCACACACAAGAAGCAGGAAGCATGGGCGACACTCTTCGACTCTCTTATTGATGCCGGTTTCACTATTACGGCAACATTTCCAGTGCAAACCGAGAGCCAGCACAGCCTGCACCAGGCCGGCAAAAACGCTGCTCAAAGCACCGTGATCCTCGTCTCGCGGAAACGTGAGCCAGGCGCCGGGATGCATTACTACGATGACCGTATGCAGCAGGAGATCAGGCAAGCCGCCCAGAAAGCCGCAGAGGGGTTCAAGGGTGAGGGACTGCTGCCCGTTGACCAACTGGTTGGCGCTTTTGGTCCAGCTATGACGGTGTTCAGTAAGTACGAGGAAGTAAGGCGTGACACAGGTGAAAGAGTCGGCACCATCGATGCAATGCAGGCCACCGCAGATGCTGTAGCGGAATGGCGCGTAGATCAGCTTGCCGAAAGAGGACTTGATGGGGTTGACGCCGAGAGTCGGTTCTACCTTCTGTGCTGGGATGTGCTCCGTGCAGCCAAGTTCAGATTCAACGAGGCTTCACTGCTGGGCAAGGCTGTGGGCATGGACGTCTCACGCCTGAGCGATACAGGTCTGATCGAGAAGGCTGCCGAGTGGGTCAAGATGCTTCCCGCAACTGCGCGGCGACGAGAGAAACCTGTCAAGACACAGATGGAGCAACTGGCCTTGTTTGAGGGTATGGGTCGCAGGAAGACGGCTGTAAGCCGAAAAGTACACCCAGGCGATGAATACTTCGCCAGCGCCATAGACATGTGTCATGCCCTGGCCATACGCTTCATTGACGGGCAGACCGAGCATAACGGGATCGCCAACGCAAAGACGCTCGCGTACCAGATGGGCTGGGGAGCTGATAGCCCTTGCGCCAAACTGATGACTGCGCTCCTGGAGGCTGCGCCAGTGGCGGTTCGCTACGCAGGAAAAGGGAAGAAGAAGACTGCGGCGGATGAGTTCCCGGAGTTCAGAGCCTGGCATGCCATGCTGCAGCCTCTCTTTGGCATTGAGCCGCCGGAGTGGAAAGAACCTGCGAAGCCGCTGGTTTTGCTCAGTCCCGATGAAGACGAAGAAGACGATGAAGCCGAAGAAGAGGGCGCGGAGGAATAGCTCATGGCAAAGACGAGTATTCAGCAGGCACGCCTGAAATCTCTGGAATGGAAAGAGCACCTCAGCGCGCCTGACGCGCAGTTGGTAGATGACCTCTACTCCCCGGCCCTGGAACGCGCCGTCCACTACGACCGCTGCTGCGCCTATTTTTCCAGCAGCGTCCTGAGCGCCGCTGCGCGTGGATTCGGGGGCCTGATCAAGAACATCCTGGAGAACGAGAACAGCATTCCGAAGCCTGCCGTAAGGCTGCTGGTCAATGAAGAACTCAGCCGCGATGACGTGGAAGCGATGCTTTCCACCGGCGATTACACCACCCTGATCAACAAACTACTCAAACAGTTCAAGACGCCCAAGGATGCCCTGGAGCGTGACCGCCTGAAGATGCTTACGTGGCTGGCGGCAAGTGGCTGGCTTGAAGTGCGAGTTGGAGTTATGCGCCATACCGGAGGCATTCTGCACGCCAAGTACGGGATCGTGAAGGACAGCCGGGACGACTCCATTGCCTTTATGGGCAGCGACAACGAGACTGGCGAAGGGCTGTTCGGCAACTACGAGGAACTGCGGGTATTCACATCGTGGAAAGAGAAGAGAGACACCGACTATTACCAGAGCAGGTTCGACCGTCTCTGGGAAGATCAGGACGACAGCGTCCACACCGTTTCACTACCCAAGGCAGTGCTGGACAAGCTCATCAAGTTTGCCCCCAAAGACCCTCCAACAAAGGAACCGATTGCCGACAAACATTCTCTTGCTGCCGCGATGATGTGGCAATACATCGCTGCTGCGCCGTATATCCCGAATGGCGAATATGCCTGCGACGCAACTGCAATGGTGGACATGTGGCCTCACCAGTGCAATGTTGTGGAGGACACTGCCCGTGCGTTTCCTGCCGGACGCCTGCTTTGCGATGAGGTTGGTATGGGAAAAACCATCGAAGCGATTCTGGTGCTTCGGCGGTTGATCTGTGGCAGAGGTGTGCGCCGGGCGCTGCTCCTGGTCCCCGCAGGACTGCTCAAACAGTGGCAGGATGAGCTTAGGGAGAAAGGCGGGCTGCTGGTTCCGTATCTGGATAACCGCATGCTCTACTATCCGAACGGCAGCACAAAGAGCGTAGATGAATCGCAAGTCTTCGCCACGCACGATCTGCTGCTTGTCAGCCGCGAGTGGGCCAGGCTGGAGAAGAACATGGCCTACTTGCTTACGTGCCCTGCGTGGGACTTGACCCTGCTCGACGAGGCTCACGCAGCCAGAAGACGTGCCCAAAAGGAAGGCGAATTCAACTCAGGCAACCTGCTTCTCGATCTGATCCGTGAGCTTCAGCTTCGGCGGCGAACACGAGGCGTGCTTCTTCTGAGCGCCACGCCAATGCAGACGCAGCCGTGGGAACCTTGGGACCTGCTTTCGCTGCTTGGAGTGGGCGGCAAGTGGATTGTGGATTTCGACGACATCAGGACGTTCTACCAGGTGGCTGCCGAACTGCCCAAGAGGACGCCAAGTACCGCCTCGCTCCAAACCGTGCAGAGTTTGGTGTCGGTCGATAGCGAGTTTCCGCCGTCGCCCGGCGGTGGGAGCGCTGATGGCCTGCGCAACAAGCTGATGTTTGCGTTGGGCAAGCAAAAGGTGGCTTACGCCGATTGGCTTCGCAAGGGAGCGCCTTTGGGCCGGCGAATGCATAGGAACACGCGTGAGACTCTGGAATCCTACCACGAGCAGGGGCTGCTAGACTATGCGCCGCCTAAACGGGATGTCGATGATGTGGTGTTTGATTACCAAGTGGCTTCAGAGCGCCAGTTGTATGATGCCGTAAAGCACTATATCGACAGTCGATTTGAACGACTGGAGCACGAGAAGAGCGGCAAGGGATTCGTGATGACCATATACAGACGCAGGGCGGCGAGTTCTCCGTACGCGCTGCGCAGGAGCCTTGAGAGACGGCTTGAAGGCTGCGAGAAAGTCATCAAACAGCAGGCTTCATGGTGGCAACCGTCTGATGAGGAACTGGATTACCGCGACCTTGGGGACATTGACGTTGAGGATGTGGACCCTGCTCTCCCGGCAACACCAGAGGATGCCCAGGCGGAAAAGGATGAGATCAAAGTTCTTCTCGATGACCTTACAGCGCTTGGCTCCACCGACAGCAAGTTCGACAAGTTCAAGCAGGTCCTCGACAAGATTACCGATGACGGTCGATCCGCGTTGGTTTTCAGTGAGTACTATGACACCTTGGCCTACCTTCGGGATTTGCTTGTCCCGACTTATGGCCCTATGCTTGCATGCTACAGCGGCAAAGGCGGCGAAGTCTGGGATGGGAACACCTGGACAATTGTGTCCAAGGCCGAAATTACGGGATTACTGGGCCAGAACAAGCTCAGGGTTTTGGTCTGCACTGACGCCGCATCCGAAGGATTGAACCTGCAGGCAGCCAGCGCACTGATTAACTATGACCTTCCTTGGAACCCCAGCAAGGTGGAGCAGAGAATCGGCCGTATTGACCGCATCGGGCAGCAGCAGCCTGTCCTGCCGATCCGAAACATGTTCCTCAACGACAGCGTTGATATGAGGGTTTACCAGGTACTGCGCGAGAGATGTGGTCTGTTCAAGCACTTCGTTGGACACATGCAGCCCGTGCTTGCGCTGGCCAGAGATGCGCTGCGCCGCGAACGGTTTGAGGGGGTGCTTGACGAGATCAGCAAACGCGCCACGAGCGTAGACGCCGACAGCACCATTGAAAACGCTTTCACGGCGAGCGCTGCGGAGAAGTGTGTCGTAGTGGAGCCTCCGCTAACCCGCAAAGACCTGGAAGCTGCAGTGGTAATGCTGGAGAATGCGCAACTGCCGGTCAGGGTGAAGAAGAACAAAGGCGGAAGATCGTGGCGAGTGACCGGCGTCGGGACCAGGGCTGTGGAAGTCAGCGCGGATCGCGAGACCCTCGAACGCTCTGACGCCACTCTGCCGCTGTCTCTTGGATCGGACTTGCCCAGCCAGATAAGCTCGAAGCTGCCCGTGTCCGCCAATAGATCGCCGTTGGTCGTTGGAGAGTACCTGGACGGAGCCTATAGAGCTATGGAAGTAAGATGGGTTCAGGACTCCAGTATCAAGACAATCAGTTCAGCGGCAGACCTTCGGCGACTGATAGAGGAATGGGATGGCGCGCCGCCACTGCCGTCTACGATTCTGAAAGCGCAGGACGAGGCGCGAAAAGCCGCCAAGAAGCGCGTCACTGCTCTGGTTGCGGAAGACCAGAAGCAGGAAGAGGCAGGAGTGAACAACCAGCTTCTTGCCGCAAGAACACGCCTTATGCGTGAGTTGGGCAGGACTCTGCGCTGCCTGGGAAGCGGCGACTTAGGTTCCCAGTTCCAGGCCCAAGTATCCAGGGACCGTTCCGGTCGTTACAGAAAAGCCCACGAGCTATTGGGCGGCACGCCGCACTGGACATCAGAAGAACTGACCGAAATAGATGCCTACGTCAAGGCTCTGAAACCAAACCAGATGAAGACACGAATAACCGGCACCGAGGTAAACGCGGCACTCAACGATCCGCGGTGGAAGGTGGTTGGTTGAGTGAGAATCGGCGTCCAGTATTGCCCGCCTCGCCGAACCCGCCGGTGTCTGGGCAGACCGGGAAGCAAGAATTACGACAGCAAAACCGTCGCTAGACTTGCCTTTCGGGGGTAGCATTGCACGCCGATTGTGGGACAGTTTTCTGTGCCGCTTGCCGGTGAGACACCTAGGAGAGACTAGCAATGGACTATGCAGGCCTGATCGATCAGGTTCACGATGAGATGAACAGTGGCAGAAGTGAAGCCGGGCTCGGTATACTTCGGGACAGTCTTGTACAGGCAAGGGAGCGAGGAGAAACAGCGTCGGTTTACCTACTGCAGGCAGAGTTGGCCTACTTCGGCGGAGTGTTCGTGGACGCATTGGATTTCGGCCAGCGAGCCCTATCTTGTGAACCCAACAACCCATTCTTCCTGTCGTCAGTGGCTTCCTATCTACTCTCACTGGGTCGTTTTGAGGAAGCGATTGGCCTCTGCGACAAGGTACTGGCTGCTCTGACTGACGACACCTATTCCCTTAGGGTGAAGGGCTTGGCTCTGGACCGTACGGGACATCTCGAAGAGGCACTCGGACACTTGGATCGCGCCTTGGCCATCGACAAAGATGACTATCGCTCATTCAGGGTAAAGGGATTCATTCTAGTCGGGTCGGGGCGCAACGACGAGGCGAAAGAGTGCTTCGATCGGGCACTAGCGGTCAAACCGGATGATTACCGATCCATCACTGGGACTGGGCTTTGTCTGATAGGTATGGGACGATCAGAGGAATCGATAGCCCTAATTGACCAAGCACTGGTGATCAAACCCAACGACTTCGACTCGCTCCGCGCCAAGGGAATGGCGCTAGGTAACCTAGGTCGGCACGAAGAAGCGATAGCCATGTTCGACCAAGCCCTAGCAATCAAACCCGAAGACTACGACTCAATCCGCAACAAGGGCGTGGCGCTGGTCAAATTGGGCCGCGATAGGGAGGCGATAGCTCTCTTTGACCAAGCTCTCGTCGTCAGACCTGACGACTATGCTACCCTAGGTAACAAAGGCGCGGCACTGTGCAACTTGGATCGGGAAGAGGAAGCTCTAGCCTTTTTTGACAAAGCTCTGGCGCTCAAACCTGACGACTGCGACTCACTACGCAACAGTAGCATGGCTCTGGTCAAGCTGGGCCGTGAAGAGACAGCGATAGCCGTCTGTGATAAAGCTCTGGCTATTAGGCCCGACGACTACATCTCACTCCGAAACAAAGGCGTAGCTTTGGGTAAACTGGGCCGAGAGCAGGAAGCGATACTCCTGTTCGACCAAGCTCTGGCAATTAACCCCGACGACTATGATTCACTCCGTAACAAAGGAGTCGTGCTTGGAAACCAGGGACGAGAAGAGGAAGCGATAGCTCTGTTTGACCACGCCTTACTCCTCAAATCCGACGACTACGACTCGCTCCGTAACAAAGGCGTAGTGCTAGGCAAACTAGGCCGACACGAGGAAGCAGTATCCTTTTTCGACCAGGCTCTGGCTCTCAAACCCAAAGACTACGACTCACTTCGCGGAAAAGGCATCGCGTTTAGCAAACTGGACCGACATGAAGAAGCGATAGCCCTGTTTGATCAGGCTCTAGAACTCAAACCCGACGACAACGTTTCGCTGCGTAACAAAGGCGTTGTGCTAGGACAGATGGGCCGAGAAGAGGAAGCCATAGCACTGTTTGACCAGGCTCTGGCCCTTGAACCGGGCGATCACGACTCGACGCTGAACAAAGGTGTAGCACTGAGCCAGCTCGGTCGCGACGGGGAAGCCATAGCGCTGTTTGACCAACTCCTTGTTCTCAAGCCAAACGACTGCGGGACTCTACGGAACAAAGGCGTGTCTCTAGGTCGGCTAGGCCGGACAGAGGAGGCGATAGCCCTGTTTGATCAGGTCCTGGCTACTAATCCGAACGATTGTGACTCACTTCGCAACAAAGGCGCGGCGCTGAGCAACCTTGGCCGACACAACGAAGCTCTGGCGCTATTCGACCACGCCTTGATGCTCAAACCGGATGACTACGAATCGCTAAGAAGCAAAGCTCTCGCGCTCAGCAGTATGGGGCGACAAGCGGAGGCAATAGTTCTGTTTGACCAGATTCTGGACATCAAGCCGCGGAACTACGACTCGATCCGAGGCAAAGCGGTGGCACTGAGCGGAATGGGGCGGGTCGGAGAGGCTACAGCTCTACTGAATGATGCATTGCGGACGAGGCCGGACGATCCGCGAATCCACTACTGGTTAGGCAGATGTTACGAGATGTTAGGAGACAATCCACGAGCACTGGAGTACTATGATTCCTGCAGAGTGCTTGCGCGCTTCCCTATTCACGCTGGGCTTAGGAAAGTGGCGGAGTTCAAGATTTCGTACCTAAGTACGCCTGCACCGAAACCCGCTGGAATGCGAACGAAAGACCGAAGCAGCACTATGCCGAAACGTAAGGAGGCACTAAACCAAGTGCTGGATGCTCTCGACTCGGCTAGCCCAGGTGATTTCATGGCGCGCATTGAGCAAGCACAGAAGAAGCTGGACACGTTCACCTCTGCAGCTCGGAGCATTCCAACGGGGTTCCCCTCGTTCATGTCAGTCCTACGTAAGTGGAACTCCTATACCCCTGTGCTGCCATCGACGGCGGGTGACAATAAGGGTGGGGGCTACTTCCTCTACCACATGGGCAAAGGCATTGTAATCGATCCAGGCTTCAATTTCGTAGAGAATTTCTATGGCGAGGGGTTCAAGGTCGCCGATATTGACGCAGTACTGATTACCCACGCCCATAATGACCATACTGTCGACTTGGAGGCTATCCTGTCACTCATCCACGAGTTGAACGGGCAAACGGAACAACCCAAGAAGATTGACCTGTTCGTAAACGCCGGCACGTTTATGAAGTGCTCCGGTTGGCTTTCGCTCAAGAGTGAAGAGCACGGCAACTGCGTCAAACGCGTGACGGTCTTGAATCCCGGGATGAGATACCGGTATGGCGGACTGACTATACACACCACTCGAGCCAAGCACGATGAAATCGTCAGTTCCCAATACTGCATCGGCTGTGTGATTGAGGCGCACGGGCCAAGCGGCTTCAAACTGGGTTTGACTGGAGATACAGGCTGGGAGTATGACGGAAGCATCGCTAAGCAGTTTCTGCGTTACAAACTCGACTTGATGATAGTACACCTCGGTTCGATTAAGGGAAGGGAGTTTGGCTACGACCCGACCAAGCCCGAAAAAGATCAGAGGGATTGCTACTACCCGAACCACCTCGGCATTCTCGGGGTTACGAATCTCCTCGAAAGTGTCAACCCGAAGCTCTGCGTGCTCTCGGAGTTTGGCGAAGAATTGAAGGGTGTACGTCGCGACATTGCGAAGGCGCTCGCTGACGTCCTAGGTATCAAGTGTATTCCAGGAGACATCGGCCTGCACGTTCGATTGCACGACCTTGCGGTGCTTTGTTGCGTCGGGCAACAGTTTATACCGTTCGGTGAGGTGGTAGTGGGGTTGGTTGACTCCTCAGATGAGTCAAACCTAATGTATCGTCGCGATGGTTATGCATTTGAAGCGGTAGACAGCGCCAATCGCAAGCGCCCCGAATGGCGCAAGGAGCCAATGGGTAGAAAGGTGAGGGAGCCCTGGTCCGCATAGATGCAGTTATCTGATTCCCGATATCTCCCAAAGACTCAATCCGCCGTGTGTCGTCGATCCCCGCGCCCCATCGCCAGGCAAGACAATGATCGTCGCCACCACAGGCGGGAACGTTCAGACGGGTATCGGGATCGACGGCCGGCCGGACTTCGTAGGTTTGAAGACGAGGAAGTAGGATGTCCCCAGACAATCGACTTGTGACCCGGAGGAAGCAGTGACCAGACCCAGACCGATACCGAAGATATATCAGCTCAAGATCAGCCTCAATGGTGTGAAGCCTGAGATCTGGCGCAGATTTCAGGTGCGGGGCGATAACTCGCTTATCAGGCTGCACGACATCATCCAAGATACTATGGGTTGGGATGACTGTCATCTGTTTTACTTTGAGACTGGTGGGGTCAGGTACGCCGATCTCACTCTGGTTGAACCTGACCTTGAGATGCAAGACGCCTCTCGTCTGCGTATTGACTCTGTGTTTCCAAGCGTCAGAAGCCAGTGTGGCTACGTGTACGACTTCGGCGACAACTGGGAACACACAATCGTTCTTGAGAAGACAGTAGATCCTGTGCCTGGGGAAAGGTATCCGCTGTGCATCGACGGCGCGCGAAGCTGTCCGCCCGAGGATTGTGGGGGCGATAGTGGCTACGAGGAACTGCTCGAAGTGCTGGCTGATCCTGAACACGAGGACCACGAAGATATGAAAGAGTGGGTCGGGCCATACTTCAAACCGGAGAAATTCGACCTGGACATGATTAACTCATTGCTCACGAGGAGAGTAGTGGTAAAAGCAAGTGTCGGAGAAGAGCGGTCGTGACGCGATCAGGCGGTAGCCTGAATGACTGATATGAACCAGTTATGTCGATAGTGAAGACAAATGAATCAGACGACCTACAGGCAGCCTTGACCACGCGTTGGCGACCGTGGATACGCACGGCCGTGCTGGTATCGCTCGTCGTCCTGGTCGCGTTCACGATCCTACAGATCACACGCCGTGGATCGCCCATTCCGAGTAACACACCACTCACCGCCATCTCGCCGTCCGACTTCGCCGACTCAAGCCTCCCTCGAACGGTGCGCGTGCGCAACGTCACATTTACCCTGGAGCGCGCCTGTCGTGGGTATTCCGATGACAAGACGGGACCGACCAACACCAAGCCATTCACCGTGGCTAAGACGCCCTGGGCGGTGGGCTATCACGCGGTTCGACGGAGTCGTGAAACTTCACCCTGGATGTTTGCAGCGGGAGTCGTTGGCGAGAAGTCGGGGAAGGAAGCCCGGCAGCCTATTGTATCCTTCTATGAGCCAGGGAGCGAGGGAACGTCGGCGGGCGACGCAGGAACCAAGGACGTTGTGATGGTGCACGGGATATGCGGGAACTGTCTCATCAGCGTCTATGCGATCAACTGCGATTGGGAGGTTGGGGTCTACGGGTGGGAGATAGATAGGGATAAGCCAGTAGCGCCACAGAACATGTTGTTCGCTCCCAGTAATCGGTGCGCAAATACAGAACGAAACGACAACACGGGTAGAGGGTCGTAAATGGGGCAAATCAACTTCGTTGAACTTCGGAAGAAGATGCAGGCAGCGTTTCCCTATATCACCGCCACCCCATCCGGTATGCAATCTGTGTCCGGTGCCGGCTGGACGCTGTGTCTGGAATGTGTTGATGAGATAAACAAGGATGATACCATTGCGGAGAAAGTGGCCGGGAAGACCGTGGAGGAAGCTGTAAGCAACGTCTTGAGCGAGTTGAAAATCGCGAGGGATGCGTCAGACGCAACCGTGGATAGCAGAACTAAGGCCATGGTCAAAGAGCTTCGTGACAGCATTCGCAAACTGCTGGTCTTTCTGCCGGTCGACGGACTCTCACTGGGAAACATGAGGCAGTTCACAGTTGGCAGCGTGACGTTCTATCCTGCGGCCTCAATGACATCTAGATTCAAGAAGATAATGCTCCAGCATTCCGCGACAGATACGAGCGCCCTTGATGACAGAACTAGAGCGAACAGGAAACGAGACAGAGAAGCATTCCTCAAGAGTCTCGGAGAATTGCCTGGCCAATGCACCGCCATGGCGGAGGTCAGGCTTGAGGCGGACCCCAAAGCCGCGCAGGATATGGCTTACGGCAAAGTGAAATTGGTCGCAGATATGCTGCGTTGCTTCACTTCAAAATTACAGCGTCATGGCTTTTATCCTGCCATCGGCACCGGCAGTTCATTAGGCAGTCGTGAGACCCGATCAGCAGTTTTCTACCAGGATCACTCGAACGCAAGTATCACTTGGTCGTGCGCCCCGGGTTTTGGCTCCTATGAGATCGATCCGGACCGAGTGAAGATCTTGGAGTCGAAGTTAGCGTTCAGAGCCATAGAGGCTGTTTTGGCCAAAGCGCAGAGACAGAGGACTGACTCGGAGAAGATCATCACCACGGCTATCAAGTGGATAGGCAACGGAGTCGCCGCGTACGATGCAACTGACAAGGTTCTCTGCTTTTGCATAGCGCTGGAAGTGATGATGACTGGCGGTGAGCGAGGAGACATTGCCGAACGCGTGGCCATGCGCCTGGCGCTTCTTCTCACCTCTGACCGTAAGCGGCGTGATGGGATTTATCGTCTGGCTAAAGACCTGTACTCCCTGCGAAGTGAGGTTGTTCACGCAGGCGGTGCGAGCATTTCCAGTCAGAACCTCATGGACCTGGAGGCTATGGCCGTGAGCGCTCTGGTTGCCTTAGCCAAGAACCTCCGCAGGTGGAAGACCCACGATGACTTTACCAAGTGGGTCAGGCAGAAGCAGTTTGGCTAGCTCGTGTCTTGTATAGAGTAGCACTTGATGTGCGGCTCGGATGAGAATGAAAGCCAGTGATCCAGCAGTTCGAAACTCGTAGCTGTTGAATCGGTGTGCAGTAATGACCGTCATACAGTGGGCAACTGCTATCGAGTATGGAGCCGCCTTTCAATTGGCAAGGGTCATTCCAATGTGTCATTGAGCAACTCGTCGTCGGGGTGCTCGGAGAGGAGGAGAGTGTACAATGCAATTTGGTGGACGCAGCGTTGCTGGGATCGCCGCTGATGAAATTCAGCAGTTGGTGCTCGACAAAACAGCGGAGGATGGCACACTTGAATTCAAGAGAGACTCCTATCCTACCTCTGACGGCGGCAAGAAAGAGTTCTTGCGTGATGTTACATCGTTCGCGAATTCCGATGGCGGCTATATCATCATCGGCATTGACGAGGCAGATCACTGCGCAAGTGGCTTCTGTCACATTGGCCGTGCGAGTGAAGAGGCAACTCGGCTTCTGGACATGTGTCTGCAGAGCATTCAGCCCAGAATACGAGACCTCGAGATCGTGGCGAAACCTATCCCATCCGAG
>CAZTAO010000052.1:19145-32020 GCA_964611645.1 uncultured bacterium
AGCGTTGACGTTGTCCTAATACGTATCCCTGAGAGCGCATCGCGGCCGCACATGGTGACGATGAATGATGGAACCTACTTCTGCCGCCGCTACCAAGATCGCAAGCGAAGCATGTCGGTCGAGGAATTGCAGGAAGCCTTCGGAAAGCGTGCCGTGACTGCGTATCCTATTGTTTCAGATGAACTGCGATCAGAGATCAGCAAACTAGCCTCCATCCTGAGTGCCAATAGGTTGTCTGAGCTTCGTCCGTCTGAACCGATAGGGAACGCGATAAACACTGCCGAAGTACGCAAGATCATGGATCTGCGTTTCCGCGACCAGATAGGTGAGCGTCCATATCTCAGAATAGCATCAACTCCGGTGGATACGTCATCGGTCGATATCACTGGCCATTCTGCTGAGTTGGCCAAGATACTCGCCAATCCACCTCAGACTAGACAAAATGGTTGGGTCATACATCCGCCAGCGCAGGTAACACGGACGGGCGAAGGCTGGCAGGCTATGGGGTCAGGTGATCGCATGCTGATCTTGCTGAATGACGGGCATCTGGAGTATTGGCACCCGTGTGACGATAGTCTTTTTCAGTGGGAACGCCAGACGCTGACCGGTTCGGCGCCGGAACTCTACCCGTTTGCGGTGTGCGAACTACCCGTCAATTTCACCCGACTTGCCAGACGGTTGTACGATGTATCGGGCTTTCGTGAGCGTATTGAGTTCAGCCTGGAGTATGCCAATATTGAAGGGTTTAGGCTTCGCCCGGGCGTACCAAACTCTCTTGTATATCTGATGCCATCTCTGCGCGTGGAGAATCAGGCATACGAGCAGAAGAACATACACACATCTTACGTGACTGTGCCTTCGGACTTTGAGCCGGATTCGGCCGCGTTTCTTCTGGTAGAACAGGTATACTCGGCGTTCAAGATTCCAAGAGAATACATCCCGTGCTTCGAGAAAGGTCAGCGATTCGACATCGACGTAAATTCTTCCGAATGAGATATGAATCGGCGTGCAATAATGGCCCACATAAGTGTGTGATCGGCACCGAACGGTGACCCGCATTGCTGAGCGTGAGAGATGGGACAAAGCTGGACGCCAACGGTGGGTGAACACTCAGCGCCGACTCACAGCCTGTAGACCAGCAGCACACGATCTACTTTGCCGAGGTCGTGGGGGCGTTCAAAATGCGGGAGTAAGGAAATCGCTTTTACTAACCAGGCCGATGTCGAGAACAGCCGACGAGCTTGTGCATGAGGTAACTTGATGGAAGAGCGTGGCAGTGAACTCACTCAGGGCACATTCCTGTATATAGGGGATGAGCGGGAAGAATGGAACCTGGCGGACATAGAGTCTGAGTTCGGTACGAGAATGGCGCAGATCACAAGGGAGCAGTTCTATGCCGCCTTTGTAGCGTGCGAGAAGAGTGACGCCGAGAGCGCATTGGCGGATTGGGAAAGGTACTTCGCTCGGGTTGTGGAGCCGTCCAAGAACGACCTGCTGAACGCCACCAGAGTCTATCTCACGCTTCGCCACCTGTGCAATGTCGAGGACGCACACTCTCTGGCGATGAACTGCGGGCCTATGTGGAAGGAGCGTCCGGATACCGTGCCATGCCTGGCATTCGCCAGGTTGATGGACGAAGGAATCATCTGCGCCTGCGAGGGGGACATGTCCTCTCTCTTCTCCCTCCGGGCGCTGCATCTGGCCTCCGGAGAGGCACCATTGATGGGAAACCTCGCCGTGTGCGACTCAGAGCACGCACACACTGTGGTGAGCGTCAATCACTGCATCATCCCGCGATCCTGGAGCAGCACGGGAAGCTTCACCGTGCGCGATTACCACGGTAGGGGCTTTGGGGCCACCGGCTATGCCGAGATGGAGACTGGCGTACCGGTTACGCTTCTGTGGCTAGACCAGGAACTCAAGGAAGCATTCGTGTACGAAGGAATGGCGGTAGGAAGCGAAGCTGGAAGATGCCGAGTAATGATCACTGTCCGGCTGAACGCCTCTAGTCGTGGGGTCGATCATCTTTCCGGTGGACACGCGTCTATCGTGAGGGGACACCACGGTTCCGCCATAGAGCGATTGCTGACACAAGCGGGAATCCGATGCACGAATCCAGCCAGTGGATAGCCTGCACAGACGATCCGGAGGCTATGGTGACTCGCGGTCGGCTAGACCGGCAGAAAGCCAGAATTCTATGTGACGTAGGCCGCCCTTGAGATCAACAGCAAGCCGGTCTTCGTGGGGTTGAATTGGCCACTAGCTGTAGACTCTAAGTACTCGATCCATGGGTTAGTGAAACCCGTCAAGCAGGAGGATCACGCATGGGGATCGACATACCGCGTCTTATGTCAGAGTTGGCTGATGATCGTCCCGCGTTCCACTCAGAAGCCGACTTCCAGCACGCTCTCGCCTGGAGACTGCACCAAATGTATCCTGATATATGCGTTCGCCTGGAGAAGCCGACAATGCTGGGCAAACAGATTTGCCATCTCGACATATTAGCTTGGACCACGGCGGGGGTGATTGCGATTGAGCTCAAGTATAAGACCGCGAGGTTCACCGGGAACGTACAGGGAGAGCAGTTTGACCTCGCACAGATGGGCGCGTACCCCAGGAATCGCTACCTGTTTCTGGAAGACCTGCGTCGCGTTGAGTGTTGTGCTGGGGTCAACCCGGAATCCTGCGGATACGCGATACTGCTTTCAAATGACAGCCACTACTGGGCATTACCAGCCGAGCGTGACACCAGCGACAAAGACTTCAGATTGCACAAAGACCGCCATCTGAAAGGACGTTTGTCTTGGAGTGACTCTGCTGGAGGTGTGAAGGACGGTCTTGAGGACCCGATCATCCTTGCTGGTGAATACCTATGCAAGTGGCAGGACTACTCCACGGTCAGCAAGAAGACTGGGGGAACTCTCAGATACCTCGTTTTCGCAGTCGGAACGTCCGCTCTGTAGCAGCCGGGACGGGACCGGAGAAGGGGGAAGGGATTGCCGAAAATGACACTCATTCAACTTGCTGAGAGAATCCTCACGGAGAAGAAGACGGCTATGTCGCCGCAAGAGATATGGGACGCTGCGAAGGAGAAAGGCTACGACAAAGAGGTTGCGTCCCTGGGCAAAACACCTTGGCAATCAATTGGCGCCCAGCTCTATGTAGATATGCGTGACAATCCCGCGAGCAAGTTCGCCACAACAGACACCCGGCCAAAGCGGTTCCGTCTGCGCTCAGTAGATCCGGACACAGCCCCCGTCAATGTGAACCAACTAGGGAAACCACAGGAACAACTGGCGATAGTCAAACAGGGAATAGAGGTCTGGAACAAGTGGCGGAAGGAGAATACCGATGTGCCGCTAGACCTCAGCCACGCCAACCTTCGAGGAGCTAAACTCCGGCATGCCAACTTCGGCTGGGTCAACCTGAGTGGGGCCAACCTCGCGAATGCTGAGATCGCCTTCTCTACCCTACATAGAGCTAAGCTCGAGGAAGCTGACCTGAGCGGGGCGGACCTCAGGTATGCCGATCTCAGCCATGCTGACCTAAGTCATGCCAACCTAAGTGGGGCTAACCTCGAGAAAGCCGAATTCATCAATGCGCACCTCAGCGGCGTAAATCTCAGCGGTGTCGACCTCAGCAATGTCGACCTTAGTCGTATTGATCTCAGTGGCTCGAACCTCAGCGGTGCCGACCTCAGCAATGCCGACCTTGGTGGCGCAAATCTTAGGAACGCAGTTCTCGCTAATGCCGACCTCAGTGGTGCCCGCCTGAGTGATGCCATCCTTTGCGACGCAGACCTCAGAGCAACTCGCCTCTGCCGCGCCAGATTCGCCAGGGCCAACCTCAAGAATGCGGACCTCTCCGGGGCTGATCTCTCAGAGGTCAAACTCACGCAGGAGCAGATTGACTCGGCTCTCACGAAAGAGATCGACCAAACATACCAGGAGGATCTAGGATGAACGACTCTTTCGACAATGAATGGAAAGCCCCTGAAGGAAAGATCTATGACCGAGATGCAAGCAATATCAGGGACCAGGTCTCGCTGCTTTCTCGTGGAGAGATCATTGCCCGTCTGGACGAGTTGGAAAAGGCGGAGTATCTGAAAGTGCTGCAGTCGGCTATGTGCTACTCCCCCCGGCGGCCTACGGGCCTTGCACCTTTCCTCTGCCCTCGATGCGACTCGCTTACTATCCACAGTGAATCCTTGGAACCCTACCTCGTGGGCATTGAGGATTCACGGTGGACCATCGATTGCCTCAACGACCGTCTGAAGCAAGAATGCAGCACCATCGTATTTGACTTGGACGATAGACCGCTGTGCAAACGATGTTCTGGGGGCAAGACAGAGGACAAGGCTTATCTGATAGTGCGGTTCAGCGCCACGGAGGAGCATCGGACTCCCATCCTGAACGCATTTGATGATATCGGCGCGCTGGAAGCTCTGTTTGAGGGCAAGAGGTATGTTGGCACCAGCAACCTCCGGAAGTTTGTCCCTCGTCTCAGGAGACTCCTTGGGCTGAAGGGCAAGCGGAATGGCTGACTCTCTTCTGATGCCGTCGTGCCTTCCGCCTACCGTGGCTCTCGAGACTACCTATCACTGCAATCACCGTTGCGTCTTCTGCTCTTGTCCCTGGACGGCCTCAGGTAATGGATACACCACGCTGCCGGAGCTCACAACAACTCAGTATAAAGACTTGTTGGGAAGACTGGTTGATGCCGGAGTCTCAAATCTGTCGTTCACCGGCGGCGAACCACTCACGCGGGCGGACATCCGAGAACTCATAACCTTTGCCGCCAACCTAGAGGCGTCTCACGTTGTAGCCGATGGCAGAAGACTGAATCTTGTGAAAGCCCGGCCCAGCATTCACATCAACACGAACGGCGTACTCATCGACGATGATTTCGTGAGCTTGTGCGCAGGCTACGGCGTCGAGATGACTATCTCACTACCAGGCCTGAAAGCCTACAGCAGGCTCACAGGCGGCGGAAATTGCGCTAAGGCTTTGGACGCTATGAGTCGCGCCGCGGAACACGGGCTGCACATAACGGCGGCGATTACCGTCACAAAATGGAATCTATCAGAGTTGTTTGAGACTGTCGCGACGGCATTGCTGGCCGGTGCGTCTCAGATACTGCTGAACCGGTTCCTCGTCGGAGGCAGAGGGCTGGATTACGCGGAGGAACTGTGTCTGACAACGGCAGAGTTAAGACACGCGCTCATGGAGACGGATGAGGTGCTCACGCATGCCGGACGTTTTGGTTCTCTGGGGACAGAGGTACCTGCTTGCATTGTGGATGGGCTGGACCTGCAGAATATCAACGTCAGCACACGGTGCGCCGCTGTGTCAGGTTTCATCGCGGTCGATCCCTCCGGCTACTTGAGGGTATGCAACCACTCGCCAGTGCGGTTGTGTCACTACACAGATCTGGACGGCGTATCCTCCCATCAACTATGGCAGAGTCATGCCCGGAGACGGTTCCACCCTACTTTGTGTCTGGGCTGCGATCTGATCCAAGGCTGTGACGCGGGTTGCCGCGCAGCAGCGTACATAGCGGGGGACATATGCGGACCAGATCCTAGCACCATCTCCGCGCGGCCGGATATCCGAGGCAGTCAAATACACGTAGGAGACATGGCACCACAGACCCCGTATGACCGCGGCTGTCCAACTTGACACCAGGCAAACCACGTCATCCAGGAACTCAGCGGGATCCACGTCGAAGCTCCCAGTCTGTCTTACTTGCCTCAAGATCAAGATACCTAAGTCTGAACGTGGCGAGCCAGTCCGCGCAGGCAGTGGGAAGAGCCTGTTCCCATGTGCTGATAACTCGATCTAGCGGCAGGTCAAGGAAGCTCTGGTCCTGTGGTTTCACGAAACCTCGGTACATCTCTACAACGCTGGCACACTTAGCGTCTCCGGGATGGCGAACAACAGCAAACTTGCCGCTGTCGTAAGGTGAGTCCGGATGATTAGTCATCGCAACCGCCAGCAGATGGCCACGCCACAGTTGGTTGTGGTCGACGTGATCCAAATGACTCCACGCATCTTTGGACCACGGGGAGTCCTCTCGCTGGGTCCACCTGCGGTATAGCGGTTTGTCGTAGCGCTCCCGCGAGAACGTTTCCGTCAGCTTCGTCTCGATGCCCAAGAACGCCTTACTCCCGTCTGGACGCTCATATGAAATGAATGCGTCGAAAGCCGTGTTGTCGTCCAAATACTCAGACTTGGGGTACGGAGCGTACTCAAATAGGAGTTCCCGAACGCGCCCTACCTCATCGCTGCCCAACACCAACCGAAATGCCTGCGTCGCTAATCCCATGTCCGCCGCGAAAGGTCCGAAGAGATTGAAGCACATTGGCATACTTGAAAGCATATTATGGAACAGGCGGAATGAATCTACCGCTCCGGTTTTCTGGCCGGCTCGATGCTGTGCTGCGGCGAAGGCTTCGGAGGCAATGAAGTTAAGTCCGGCGTCGCCGTCGCAGAGTCTCAGCATGTTTCCGTAGAGGGATGTGCTGTTCGGTTTTGGTCCTGTTCCACACGGCACGCCGAGCCGCTCCGAGCGAAACCAGCTCTGGTGTAGCCGCATTCGAGACATGAATGGCGGGTCCTTGGGATACTGAGGTCCAATGTCGGTGGCGCTCACAGCCTCGCCCCAAGACACATGCGCCGGGGGCGGCGCTCGTCGAACCCAGAAACTCTCGCCTTACGCATTCTTCACTACCAGCTCGCCATTTGTACCTGGCCAGATGACCAATGCTGTGATTTCTTGGCTGAGACCGCCTATGCTCGCGAGTTCTCTGCAGCCGTACAACTTTCCCATCACCTGAGCGACTCGCGTGAAGAATGGTCCGAGGTTGTCCCAGTGGCGATAAAAGTACTCCACATATCCCTGGACCTGGGCAAAGGCTGAGTCGTCCCGCTTTGGCTTCAGCTCAAGCAACACCAAACCCCGTCTCACAACGTCCACGGCGAGCAGATCGGTAATCTGCGGGCTGCCGCCCGAAGTCGGATCCATACGCCACTGGCTATGGATGAAGCACAGATGGTCAGGACATCCCGGTAGACGAAGACGGTTCCCTTGAGCCTCACGAATCATACGCGCCTCGAACTGCCTCTCACGCCAAGGATGCTTTATGCTGTTCCTGGCCTCGTGAAGATAGCAGACGCGCTCATCCATAGTGGTAACAAGCTGTTCCGCCGTCTTTCCACAAGAGATGTATGGATTCTTGCCTACGCCGATGAGTGGTTTCAATGATTCCGGGTGCGTGTCTACGACTGTTATCCGTTTGTCGGTCGGACGGAAATAGACCCCACCGATCTCTGGTGTGCCTTCGAACAATACCTTCACTCGCAAGAACTCAGGCGTGTCCATATAGTCGAGTGATAGGTAGTGGCCAGGTCGCACGGCGCAGTCTAGCTGAACAGCTTTCAAGATGCCCTCCGGGCAAAGATTGTCGGCAGCATTATACCACACCGTGATGCAATCGTGTCCCTTGCTCTCGAAACCTCAACACACTCCTCTGCTTCTGCCAAACCACGTAGGATTATCTGCGTCTTATGCCGCTTTAGATCTTCCGTCTGCCCGTCGCCTATCCAAGAACCGCCTATTCGACGTCCATGTCAGGTGAAAATCCGGCCAAAAACGCGGCCTGCAAAGGGGGTGGGTCCACAGCTTTCGGACCTCAAATTCGGCACACAAAAAAAGTGCGGATGACCAATTGTGGCGTATCATTTCCTCCACCAACAACTAGGAAGTAAACGCTCTCTCTGCAAGAGCCTCGGACATTCACTTGCCCGGGGCTTTTCGGCGTTTTGCGCGTGGGTTTCGAGGCTACGAGACTGACACCTGGTAGTCTGCCGACCGTTCGGTCTCTGGACGCACCTCCGGCCGTTTCGACCACATTTCGGCCCGGAATTCTCTGTTTTGCCACTTTCTCTCTGAAAGCTCTGGACTCGGGGGGGTGAGTCCAGAGACGCCATTCTAGGCACGAAATTGGGGGCTGGCGATGTGTTTCTTGATGGGTACGCGCGGAGTAGGGAACGCTACCGGAGGCTGGATACGCATTGCCATGAGCACCCTTTTGGGGCCTGACGACAGCTTACTTATGAAGCAACTCCAAAGGTTTACTTAATACAAAAGAGAATGATCGAGTCCTGTAGGTCGCCATTGGACTAAGGAATGCTAGCGCAAAGTCGTTCGGGATCCATTCTGGCCATTTGGAGCAAAGCTTACGAAGACCGCGACGCTGAATACAGTCGTTATCGGGCGCTTGGTACATTCAAGAGAATGTGGCAACAAGTAGTCATGCGCCATGGGTATTTGACAACTTCTGTTGACAAGCAGTATCCCTAGTTGTATACTATTGCCCGAGTCAATATGCGTTATGCCTGGCCTGAACGTTGCCACTGTAACGCAGCTACTGTAAGGAGCGTGCCTAGTGGACAGCCTGAAGTCAGCTTGGTGTCTGGTCGTACTCTGCACCATAGTAACCGCATTGTTCTCGCATCCGGGAGCATGCGATACACACCCATATTCAGTGACGGGAGAGGCTGACATCTTCTTCCTGTCGAACAACAGCGACAAGAAGCCTCTCGTTGTCGTTGACTTTCGGAAACCGGACATTCCTGTCTACCTCTGCAGGAACCAAACGTTACTTGTGGGCAACAAGAGTGCAAACATACGCCTGGATCCCACGAAGGGTTTTGTCCTACGCGTGGTGACGGACAATCCTCTCCCGACCGGGGAAGGACTAGTAGTCAAAGCCACGGGCAATGAGTCCTGGGAGCCAATCAATACATCGACTGTCGGCAACAATAAGTACAAATGTGCCACTTACGTCGTGATGAATGCTGAGCTACCTTTGGACATCATGGTTTTCCTTTCCGCAGACAAGCAGGCTTCTCTGCGCGCGGAGGTCATACAGAAAGACAAGTCTGTAAACCCTACAGTTAAGGAATCAGAGGCTCAAAAGAAACTGAGGGTAGAGGAATCAGGGGCTGAAAACGATATTTACCGTAATCGCGTTCTGAGCAGACCCCTGATCGTCGTGGACACGCGAGAATATCCAACTGTCACACTCTGCACGAAAGGAATTGGTGGCGTACGGCGGTCAATCCTTGGCGCCGAACAGCGTGCCAACGTGCGCCTGTGCTATTGGCGTGGTTTCAGTCTGCGAGTAATCACGAATAAGGATGAGGACAGCCCGACCGTGAATGCAGAAATGGCGGAGGCTGGGCAGACCCGGCCATTCGTCATTAACTCCGGGGCCGACATTGCCGATAGCAACGCGACGTTTTGCTGCTATGACTATGGAAACCAAGCAATACCGAAGGTGGGTTCCATCACTCTAAGAATACTGAATGCGGACTCCAGAAGTGGAAACGACGGAAAACCAACGGAGACAGTAGTAGTAATCAATCCCGCGGAGTTCAGAACCGACAAGTCGGCTTTTACTGCCGGCGTCGTGTTCTTTGGCAAGCAGGCACAATGGGCCGTCATCGCACCTACTGTGGGGATCAATAACCGATTGTCGCTGGATACGGTGGCTCTGGCTCCGCAGACTGATGACAAGTCCACCGATGAGTTGAACCTGGGAAATTGCTTGAGCTATCGTTTTCTTTGGGGCACGCGGGCCGAGGAAACCGGTTTCCATACGTTCGGCTTCCCACTAGAAGTAAAGCTCTCGTTCGGTTCCGAGGGCTTGGTTTTCAACAAGAAGTTCGGTAACCGGAAATACTGGGGCCTTGCGGTTACCCTGCCGTTTACTTCTCCGTAACTAGGGCGAGCGGCGCAGCGTAGAAGCCGGGTGTGTTACGCCTCGCAAAAGGCCACCCTTGCGGTCTCTCGGTCGCCAGAGATGGCGTTTGCTCGGCTCCAGACAGTCGGTCCAGCCAGTTGTCACATAGCTCGGACGCTAGAAGGGACCGTGAAGTCAGTAAACCAAGGACTGGGGCCGGTGGTGCACGTGACATATAGGCTGAGATGAATTGGGAACTCCGCTTCCCCCGTCCGCGAGATACCGAAAGGAGACTGAGCATGCTGCGTGATAGAGCAAACGACATTGGCAAGCGCTGGAGAGTGATGCTGCCTATCTTGCTTCTACCAGTTCTTCTGTTTGGTTGCGATGGAAGCAAGAGCTATCTGACAGAAGAGTCTTGGCTGCAATTGCACAGCCCGCTGAGTCGGATCAAGCATAATTCTGAGAACTGGGTCAAATGGCTCAACTCTCATGAAGACGTCGTCCCGCAGGCCCAGCGCCCACAGGCGGAAAAAGCATATGCCGCACTTGCGGGGGACATGAAGCGTCTGGTTCGGGAGTCAGCCAGTCTGGTGCCGAAGACGGCTGACGAAGTCATGGACCGAATTCCCCGGAGGTCATATACAGATCTCCAAGCCGACGAGAAGCGGCTCTTCAATATCATAAATCCGTTTTATGTGGAGTGGGCAAAGGATCGAGACCTTGGGCCAGACATGTTCCAGCATACCTGGTCTAGCCCCACCAGTGATGAGGATCTTAGGACTCGCTCGCCTAGACTGCAGAATATCCCTCTGACCGAGGAAGAACGCCAGGTCGTCCAGCGATTCCTGGATGACCTTCAACTGTCCGATTGGGAGAGCGTAGGTTCGAACTGGTAGCAGCAGTTGTCAGCCACAGCATCATCGGTATCGCGAACACTCTGACCAACGGGGGCGGGTGAATTGCCCGTCCGTCACTGACTAGAATGGGAAGATACACTATGTAGGCCGGGGCTCCGGCCCACACTCATTCCCCCGGAAACCCCAGCCAGTCCCTCTGCTCCTTCCACACCGCCGTCTTAACACGCTCCAGTAATCGCATCGACAGCCCATCCGGCTCTCGCCCATCGAGTATCGCCTCGATGATGTCTGGTGCCAGATAGGTAAGCCGATAGATTCTTGCGGCGTAGGAGAAATCCAGTCCTATTGCGATGGCAATCTCTGACAGGGATGCAAACTTTCCAGAGTCTATCAACTCCTTCCAATGGTGGGCACGTGCTATGGCCACGGCCAGCGACTCGGCATATGTGCGTGAAGCTTCCGGTGGCAGGTCCGGGACAATAATGCGCCGCCTGCCCCCACGCTTTCTCACCTGCACCGGCACAGTCACTGTAATCAATCCGTCATTAGTCACACCATCAATCCTGTTCACAGCGCCCCTCCCGCGTGGACAATACTATTACCGGTCCCTGCACCCCTCATCTCGGTAACCAGACTATGCAGCCCTCCTGCCCTTACAGTCACGGAAATACCCCCGCGCGTGACCGTCACCTGCTCGACAAGTAAATGGACAATTCGTATCTGCTCCGGCGGGTACAGTTCATCCCACACGGTATCGACATCCTGGAGCGCCTGCCGAACATCAGCCTCGGTGACGCACAGAAAACCATCATCCGACTCACCAGCCTGTGCGCATACTGCCCGGTATGTCTGAGCCACCATCTGCGGCGATGTGAAGATTCCCCGGAGTTGCGCCATGACCGCGCCTTCGACTTCCCCGGCGGGCATCGATCCCACGGGACATGTATCAGCCCCATTCTTCGAGGCTTTTCCACACGTATAATATCGATAGTACTTCCCTCGGCTCTGCGCCGACACTGGACTCATGGCGGCGTCGCATGCTCCACACCGGATGATGCCGCGTAACAGGGACGGCTCCTTGGCTCGGGCGTGCTGCGCGTGGGTCTGCACATTGTCCTCTATTACCTGGTGCGCCTTCCACCAGGTCTTCTCAGGAACAATGGCCTCGTGCTCGCCGGGATATGTCTTATCTTTGTGAATCACCTCGCCGATGTAGGTCTTATTGTTGAGCACCCTATGAATGTGGATTCTATGCCAGGGAGTGCCCTCGCGAAAGACCCCTCGCTTGGTCATCCAGGATTTCGTTGTTATGCCTTTTGCGTTCAGCTCTCGGGCGACGGTCAACGGCGAGCCAGTTTCCGTAAAGCGTTTGAAGATGTGGCGCACGACCTTGGCTTCCTCCGGGTTTACTACCAATCGCCGGTTCTCGCTGTCGACATCATAACCGAGTGGTGGAGTGCCGCCCGTAAACTTACCACGCCGTTTGGCCGCCGCCACTTTGTCGCGGATGCGCTCGCCTATGATCTCGCGCTCGTACTGGCTGAATGACATCAGGACGTTGACCGTCAGTCGGCCCATGGGAGTCGAACTGTCAAAGTGCTGAGTCACCGACACGAACGCCACTCCGCGCAGATCGAACACTTCCATCAGCTTGGCAAAGTCCAACAGCGACCGTGACAGGCGGTCAATCTTGTAGGTCAGGACAACATCTATCTTACCGGCTTCCACGTCGGCAAGAAGTTGCTGCAACGCCGGCCGTTCTACGTTCGCGCCGGTGTAGCCGCCATCAGAGTAGTCGGTCGTAAGCATCACCCATCCGTCGTGCTTTCGGCTCTGAACGTACGATTCGCAGGCTTCCCGTTGGGCGTCCAGGGAATTGAAATCAGTATTGAGATTCTCCTCCGTGCTCTTGCGCACATACGCCGCGCAGCGGACCTTCGGAATGGTTGCGTTTATGTCAGTGGCTGTCTTACGATTCAATTGCTACTTCTCCCATCTTCCGTTTCCTTGTGCCTGATTTGGCCAGGCCGAAGAACGCGCGCCCATTCCAATGGGAGCCGGTAATTGCCTGGGCGACTGCGGTGAGAGATCTGAACAAGCGGCCGTCATATTGGAAGCCGCCGTGAACCACAATTACCTCGTGGGTCTGTCCATTCCAGTCGCGGACGATTCGCGTCCCTACAACTGGCTGGTCCTTTCGGCCAGCGGCCCGCAGCTGTGAATCGGCATGCAATAATGACCCACATGCGGGGGTAATCGGCGTCGAATAT
>CAZTAO010000053.1:0-18079 GCA_964611645.1 uncultured bacterium
GTCGGTGGGAGTGCGATGGTCCTCTACCTCGAACTGTGGGGTCTGGTCCTCGAAGCCGAGCTTGGAGCTGTGGGCGTATCCGCCGACCCCAGTGCACGACCCTGCGCTGACCTGAGATATACCCAATGCTATGACCTCTTCCCTGTAGCCTACAGGCTCCCTGGTGGAGAGAATCATCCCGGTGTATGGCACAGCCAATCGCAACACCGCCACCAGCTTTTTGAAATCATCGTCTGAGACCAGATGGGGGAACTGCTCTGCTCCCACTCCGCTGGCCGACCTGATCCTCGGGACGGAGATGGTGTGCGGGCCGACCCCATGCGCGGCCTCCAGATGCTCCGCATGCATCAGCATACCGACCGAATCGTACTTCCAGTCGTACAGACCATACAGCACTCCCACGCCTACGTCGTCTATCCCGGCGGTCATAGCGCGGTCGTGAGCCTCGGTGTGCCACTCGTAGTTGCGCTTGGGGCCGCCTTTGTGGACCTGCAAATACGTTGGCTTGTGGTAGGTCTCCTGGAAGAGGATGTATGTGCCTATGCCGGCGTCCTTGAGCTTGCGGTAGTCTTCGACGGTGGTCCCGGCGACATTCACGTTCACCCGCCGTATTGCGCCTTTGTCCATCTTCACGGAGTAAATGGTCTTAATGCTCTCCAGCACATAGTCCAGCGGGCAGTTGACCGGGTCTTCCCCTACCTCGATGGCAAGCCGCTTGTGTCCCATGCTTTCCAGCACGCGGATCTCCTCGACCAGTTGTTCCTGAGTGAGTCTTCTCCGGGTAATCTTGTTCTCACAGTTATAGCCGCAGTAGGAGCAGCGGTTGATGCAGTAGTCCGAAAGATATAGCGGCGCAAACATCACTATCCTGCGGCCGTATATGTGTTCCTTGATCTTCCGGGCAAGCGCAAACACTTCTTCCAGAATCTCCGGGGATTGCACCTCAAAGAGAACGGCCGCCTCGCGGTGGGTGAGGCCCTTGTAGGTGGCGGCTTTGTCCAGGATTTCCCTGACAAGTTGGACATTTCCAGCCTCGGCCTTAGCCTGACTTAGTGTCTCTTCTATCTCCTCGTGCTTGATGAACTCGTTTGCGTCTGCTGACTTTGCGTCGTACATTTCGTTGCTCCCTTAAATGCCTGCGTTGCTACTGCTGCCCGTTCTTGTGACTGTCCTTGGTGAGCGCTGTCTTTACTGATACATCGTGGACCCGGCCCAAGCGGCCCGTCAGGGCGCTGATCTCATCCGTGGTGCCGTCCGCTATGATGGATATCACCGAAACCCCGCGTTCCCTGTAAGGTATCCCCATCCGGCCTATTATCACGGATGCGAACTCGTGCAGCACGGCGTTGACTTCCTCCGCCGCCGTCAGGTTCTCCACCACTATCCCGATCACGCCCAATCTATTGTCCATAGCTGCGCTCCATTAACGTAAAAAGCCCTTCCGCGGTAACCCGCGGGAGGGCTTGTCAGCGCAGTCTTCTGTGTACGCCTTACGCGTCCTCCCGCTCAGGTGGTCTCAGCTTTGCGGTCGGCATTGTCTTCAAACCGGCAGTGGAAACAAGTCCCAATACCCGTCTACTACATTGTATACCCAGGGGAATGGGCAGTCAAATCCTGGGTTTCGGGTGTTAGTTGTTGGGTGTCGCTCTCCAACCCCCATCACCCAACACCCAAAACCCAGTGAGAGTTGACCGCAAGGCTCGCTACAATGTACGATATATAAGAAATATGCGAACCTGTGAGCGCGTTTTGTGGCGCTTACACGACCTACTGTGAAAAGGAACACATGAGACTACTCAAACTTGTCGGCCTGGTCCTGATGCTAGCAGTGGTCGCCAACCCGTGCGGCGCTGCGGAGGATTTCCACTTCAACTCTGTTGCAAGGTATACCAAAGAGCACGGATGGGCTGCTGGAACAGGTCGGAACTACAAGTGGCCTGCATGTGTGAAGACTCATTTTACTTTCGATACTGCCAGGTTCCGCTTCGGGACATTCACCACTCCCCGCCAGGAGAACGTACTCGACCTGGGGATAGGCGTGGGGGTTGGCTCCGCGGGCTACGGGCTGTACACGGCGACCTGCACCCACCGGCGTTACTTCAGCGTGAGTGAGCATACCGCGTGGTCGCTTGGCTTTGGAGCCGGCCTGACTAAGTATGAGCACCGTCTTCCCGAGCTTGCGGGCAAGGTTAACTTCACGACCATGGTGGAACTGGCCTATCATCATACAGTCTCCAGTGACTCAGCGATGAGCCTGGAGTATGTGTTTTCTCATACCTCCAATGGTGACACCAAGCAGCCAAATACAGGCATAAACATGAGCACCGTGTTGCTTGGCTATTCCATATACAACTAATCGCTACTTTCATCATCCATCTCTTGTCTCGAAACGGGGGCTGCAGTTGAGCGCAGGGCTAAAACAGGTGAACGTGCGCTGTTGGCTGTGCGCGGTTATCTTAGTTGCCGCGTTCGCGGTTCCCGCACACTCTCAACAGAAGAACAACAAGGCCGACTTGCTGGCCTCGCTTACGCGCGCGCCCATGAGCGGCCTTGCATCGGCGGCCGAGAAGCTCTGTTCCCAGAACCCCAAGGAAGCCGGCGAACTGATGCTTGACCTGTCGATGTACAGATGGGCGGCGAGCAAGTCCAGCCTTTCGCTGGATATCACCAATGCCGACCAGATTATCGACGCCCTCGGCAAGTCTCTCCACGATGACACCCTGTCCTGGGCCGCGAAGTACTACTCAGTCCGACAGCAGCGCACATTTCTCCCCCAGCTTCCCGAGAAAGACGATCCAAGGGTTGAGAGGATCCGTGAGCTTGGGACGCAGTTCACAGATGCGCTGGACTATCGGGATTCCTCTCCGGTGGAGTCGGTCAATGCGTTCGATTCCGCCAGGGGTATGTGCGACCAGTTGAACCTGGACATCACTCAAGCTCTCATCTACAAGGAACAGGGCGACCAGTACTTCTATAACATGAGCAACTATGCCCGAGCACAGACCTGCTACGACTCGGCCAGTTGGACATTCTCGGCCTATGGCTGCGTTGCCTCCAGCGCGACGCTGTTCGACGACTGGGGCACCCTCAACACAGAAATGGGCCGATACCGCGACGCAGTCGACCAATATACGCAGGCCGCGAGGCAGTGGGTTGCGCTGGCTGATGGGGACGTGTCGGGCTACAAGTATCGGGACAAGGCCGGCCAGGCTTTCGTGCGTGCTGCGGATGCCCAGATGGCTGCCGGTGACCCTGAGAAGGCAATGGACCTTCTCAACAACTACGCTCTCAAGCAGATCAGAACATACGGCCAGATGACCAAATCATACTCACAGTGGATCGAGACCCTGGTATACGTGGCGCAGTTCAGGCGTGAACGCGGGGAGAACGACAAGGCCCTTGCCCTGCTTGAGACAGCCGGCACAGTCGCCGAACGCCAGGACAATCCTATCCTCCGGGCGAGTGTCCTGAGCCAGTTGTCAAAGGTGTACAAAACGACGGGGGACAAGAAGCAAGCCGCCGCCGACTCCAAGAGAACCGACATACTCACACGCACAGGCTCTAACGGCGACAGCGCGGTGTCCAAGCTCTCCCAAAACCTGCTGATCCCCAACGACCGTCTGAATGAACTCCTGGCCAGGGCTCTGCAGGGAGCCAGGGCGTATGAGTTTCTTAGTAAGCCCACTCCGGCAGCCGAGTTGTGGCAGAAGTTGGCCGACATCTACCGTACGCTCGGCGTCGCGGAACAGCGGGTGAGGTGTTTGCAGTCGCTTGCTTCGGTCTACGACACCCTCGGCAGACCTGCGGATGCTTCCGCGGCAAGGAAAGATGCGGTCAGCGCGGCGCTTCAGGGCGGCAACAAGGCGCTTGCTACTGAAGTCAACCAGGAGATCGTGCAATCGTATCTGGATTCGGACGACAAACCCAACGCCATCAGCGCCCTGTCCGATCTTGTTCTGCTCGCCGATGGTCGGCGTAACGCGCGAGTGGCTGCCAAAGCCATGGAGCAGCGCGGATCGCTCTATCTGCAGTCCGGCGACTTCGCCAATGCTGTCAAGGACCTTCAGCAGGCTCGCGCCCGGTATGATGGGACTGTGGGCGACAGGTTCGCCGCCGGGGCGGTCTCAATCAGGCTTGCGCAGGCGCAGGATGGTCTGGGAAAGCCTGAAGAGTCGCGAAACACCCTGGAGACGGCGTTTGAAGGCCTGGAGTCCAGTTACCAGCCTGACGCGCTGCAGCGGACGGACGTCCCAATGCAGGTCTGCGAAGCCCTGCTGCGGTCCTACATCAAGTCCGAGGATACCGACAAAGCTGAGAAGCTGGCTGTGCGGGCTGCACGGTTCCCGTGGTTTGTGGGCCTCTTGACCCGGCTGCGATCCGATCCGGACGACAAGGTGCGGGCATTCGCCCAGCGTGACTTTGTGCCAATAGCCGAACCCCCGGTCGCTCCGGAACTGCGAGTCAAACAGTTGGCGAAGACTTGGTCGGAGTTCGTCCTGACCTGCTGGAAACTGCGGGAACGATATCAGAGCGACTACGACTCCCTGCCGGTGAATCCCCTTGAGTTATGCGATGCCAGAAAGGGCATCCCCGAGGACTCGGCAGTCATCGAATTTATGCAAACCGAGGGTTCCGTCATCACGTTTGTATGCAGCGGCGGAAACCCGGTCATAAAGGAGTACACGCTTCCCGCGGGCACTCTGGGTTCCAGTGTTCAGAGGCTGCGCAGAGCACTCAGGAGCTGTGAGGAACTGCTGGATGCGGGAGTGCCGGTGGCGCCGGTGAACAGCTTCCAGGAGCCTCAGTTCCTTGAGGTCAGGCTGCCGCTTAGAGAGCTGTATATGAGCTTGCTTTCACCCATCGAGGAAGACTTCAAGGGGCGAAAACGTCTCCACTTTGCGCTGGGGCAGCTTGAGGGTTTGCCTGTGCATGCGTTCATATCTCGGAATAGCGAGTCGAGGCCACGGTTCCTCATCGAGGACTATGAAGTCAGCTATCTTGGGGCCGGGCAGCTTGGGTCAGTGTTCACGGGCGCGGGCCGAGCCATCAAACCCGACACCGACTCGCTCGCCATCTTCGCCGACCCTCTGGGCAACCTTCCTGGCTCTCGAACGGAAGCGGCGGCGATCAAAGCCGCGTACACAAACAACCGCAGTTACGTCGGCGCGCAAGCGGACAAGAAGAGCTTCATGTCGGAGTGTGCCAAGGCCCGGATACTGCATCTTTCAGCGCACAACTCGACGGACCGGGCCAACTCCGGGTTCACGCTGGCCCTGGCTCCGGGCGCTTCGGGGAATGGTGTAGTCTCTCTCGAAGATATGCTCTCCGTGACCGACCCGGACCTGCAACTGGTTACGCTCACCGCCTGCGACACCATCTCTACCTCGGATCCTATGTCCACGGGAACCGCCAGGGCCGCAGAGGTGTTTTCTCTTATTGGCGCTCAGGCAGTCTTGGGCAGCCTGTGGAAGGTGTCGGATGAGGCCGCCGGGGAATTGATGAGAGCCTTCTACCGGAACCTAAGCCAGGGGGTCTCTAGGTCGGAGTCGATTAGACGCGCCCAAACCAGTGTGATACAATCTAGCAGCAAGTTCGCCCATCCGTTCTATTGGGCGTGTATGGCATTGTATGGGAACCCTAAGTGAGATCCTCGGTTGCAGACACCCAAACACTTCTTGACGCATATCTCTCCCCCCGCGGCTCGCAGGAGCACGCGGAGGAGTTGTCCAACGCCATCAGGAGCCTGGTTCATCGTGCGGTAGGCAAGCGCGAGACCGCAGACCTCGATGACTTCGAGGAAGAGTGCATCACTGCTGTATGGGCAAAGATCAGTTCACTCAAGTTCGATCCCGATGCCTCTCATATAGACAACGTCGATGCCTTCATTCGGCAGGCAGTGCACAACCGCTACTGCGACGCCATACGGCGCAAACAGCCCAAATGGTACAACCTCAAGCTCGAACTCCTTGATCTGTTCTCCGGCAAAACGCAGGTCTCCGGTTTTGCCCTCTGGCATTCCCCGACGACTCAGCAGAGGATGTGTGGCTTGTCACAATGGAAGGGTTCGAGCAAGACGGCTGCCAGCGCATGCAGGCGGATTCTTGACAGCCCTGGCAACTTCAGAGCCAGGTATCTGGATAACAGGGACCCGGTCGAAGTCCCGACCCACGAGCTTGCGGCGGCGATGCTTAGCTGCTGCGGTGAACCGGTGGATATCGACACTCTCACCAACTGCATGGTTGAGCTAACGCGCGCGCGCTCCTACAAACCCCTCTCAATCGACTTCCAACCGGACGATGACTCGGATGCGGAATCGCCTGTTGACTGGCTGATCTCTCCGGAGTCCGACATCGAAACCCAGGTCACCGAGGCTGCGTGGTTTGGGCAGGTGATGGAATGGTTTTGGGGAGAGTTCACGCTGCTTTCCGTGAGGCAGCGCAAGGCCCTGCTGTTCGGTATGCCTTCCGACCAGGTGATCGCGCTTGTGGCGGAGGTGGGATTGCAGGAAACTGCCACATCGGTGGAAATGACCCCGGAGCAGTTTGCGTCTCTTGTAAATGAGCTTCCTTTGAGCGACTCTGTTACCGCCAGGAGCATCGATGTTCAGCCCAGGGCGGTGCCAAGCATCCGCTTTAAGGCCTGGGGCAGGATTAGAAGGCGGACCCGGAAGTCGAACCTGTCCGATGAAAACATGCAGAGCACAGAGAGATGATGCTGAAAATCACTTTTCCCTGGCAATCGCGGCAACCAGGTTGCGTCTAGGAAAAGCGGAGACAGTATACTACGATGAAATGCCTGAATGATGAACAACTGAAAATGCTGGCAGCCGGCAGGCTCAAAGACTGTGTGAGCGATGCCGTTTTGCACATGGGTTCTTGCGCCGAGTGCCGGGAGCGTCTGAAGCTTGCTTCCAGGTCTGGGGCGGTCGCGCTTGGGATGAGCGTCATCGGCGTGCACGAGTGCCCGGAGTATGATGTTCTGTCAGAGTTCATCGATGGCACACTGGCCGCGGATGCGAAGCGTTCGGTTGAAGAGCATCTGGGCGAGTGCGAGCTGTGCTTTGCCGATGTGGCGCACCTGAGCGACCTGAGAGCGGCGGCGCATTTGCGCGGCCCCGTCACGGTTACTCCGGTGAAAGCAAAGCCTGCAAGAGGCTTTGCCCGCTGGAAGCTGGCGATGGGCGGAGTTGTGGCCGGGATGATAGTTGCAGCGTTTATTTTGCGCGCGCCGACCGGCATTCCTACACAGCCCAATACCGACCAAATGGCGACCAAACCGCCGACAAGTACAACAAACCCCGCGCATCCTGGCACAAAGACAGCCAAGGTTGAGCCCGGTATAAAGGATAGACCGACGGTCCCCGGAACCCAGCCCGACAAGACGGTTGTGGCAACGGGGCCGTCATATCGAACCATTCTCCGCGATGGCAATTACAGCGTTGCGCAAGCCGATGGTCATGTGGAGGTTCTTCGCGGCTCGAAGCCGGCAAGCGCACTGGAAGCGCGGTTGGAAGCAGCGATACAACAGAAGATTCGCAGCGGCAAAGTGAAGATTTCCGAGCCGGTGATGGTTGCCATGCGGAATACACTAGTGCACAGCAAGCCCGGCGGATACGTTGCGCTTCCCACTGCCCCCAAGCTTGATTCTCCAGTGGCCAAGCTCCTGCAATCGGACATGCCGAGCTTCAAGTGGGCCAAGGTGGATATGGCCGAGCGATATCGGCTGGTGGTGACCGATACGGACGGCAATCCGGTATTCGAGTCAATCACCGACCGCAACTCCGCCCAGCCCGATATTCCTCTGAAGCGCGGCAAAGTCTACCTGTGGCGGGTAGGTGTGCGCTTCGGGCAGGATGAGGACTGGACCAACTCCTCGGCCGCGAGCTTTGCAGTTCTGTCCGACCGGGGTTTCCGGATGATTGAGTCTGCCAAGACGCAGATGCCCGGGTCTCGACTGGCGTTGGCTGTAGCCTACGAATCAGTCGGCCTGTATGATGAAGCCAAGGCGCAATACAAAGCCCTTGAACGAGAGAACCCCCGTTCACCACTCGCAGCACGGCTCGGCAAGAGCGTGCAAGGCGCGGAGTAGAAGGCTTCAGGCTCACTGCAATGCTAAGATTTCTGCCGGTCAACCTATCCCGCATTCTGATTATTGCCGCCATCGCGGCTGTGATCTGCTTGGGCAGCGCGGCTTTGTGCGATGACATCACAGACAAGATCAACGGCGGCGAGATCAACTGGAGCCAGCAGTTCTACTATGCCACCGGCGATGGCGCGGTGCCGCGCCCGGAAGATGAACCCAACCGCGCGAAAGCGTACCTCAAAGCCAGGAGCTACGCCAAGATGCAGGCTGTGGCGAACCTGCGGATGGTCATAGACGGGACTACTATCTCATTTGACATGACCGGCAAAGACTACGTTGCCACAGACACTGTTCTTCGCCAGACCATCGAGGGTTTCGTGTCTTTTGTGGACATTGTTGGTGAGAAGCGGATATCTGAGAGCGGAGACACTATAATCCAGGTCACAGCCCGAGCGCCAATGTATGGCTCCACAGGGCTAGCCTCCGCGCTTATCGGCAGCAGGCTCCGCGCCAGGCCACCGCTGAAGCTGGACTCCAGGCTTGTGGTGAAGATCCCGAAGAACACGCCAACGAGTGAAGGCTCGATCACGCAACCGGCGAGCGGTTCCTTCAGTTCTCTGGTGGTCAACTGCGGCAAGTTCAGAATGAACCGCTCTATCTGCCCCGTAATAAGAATGCCGGATGGCAGAGAAGTCTGGGGCAGAGTGAAGATTCCGGCGGATGTGGCTGTGGCGAAGGGCATTGTAGGTTACGTTGTCAGCCTCGATGAGGCCAAGCGCAACCCCCGATGCGGCCCGAATCCGCTGTTCGTGAAAGCTATCGGTGTGGCGGGCGGCAGGTTCGCCAGCGACCCGGTTATATCGGAGCCCGATGCCAACAGGATACTTGAGGAGAACAAGTCCTCAAAGTTCCTGGATGCTATGAACGTGCTGTTTGTGATCGATCCCACCGTTCCTCCACCTCCGGAGGGCACGTTCTCCGAATGACCTACCACGGTGCGACCTGTTAATGGAGCATATCCAGACATGGCAATGGGTGATGGCCGGCATCGCCGCGCTCGTCTTCGGCATGGCCAAGACAGGCGTCCCCGGAGTCGGCATTCTCGCGGTCACTTTCCTCGCCTACGCGTTTGGTGGATGGATATCCAACGGCGTAGTGCTTCCCCTGTTGATTCTAGCAGACATTTTCGCGGTGATCTGGTACCACTCGCACACGCAGTGGAGCAAGATTTGGGCCATTGTTCCGTGGGTGCTGCTGGGTATGGGGCTTGGGTATGTGGTTCTGTGGCGACTTGGCGAGACCGAGGAAACCAAGGCAATGCTTAACCCCATCGTCGGCGCCATGATCTTGATCATGCTGGTTCTCTACTTCGTGCAGAAGAAATGGCCGACGGGGTGGACGCCAAAGTCCAGGACCGGGGTCCTCTCCAGCGGAGTAGGCGCGGGGTTTGCGACCGCTGTTTCCAACGCGGCCGGCCCGATTATGAGCATATACTTCACCTCGCAGGAACTGCCGAAATACCAACTGATGGGCACATTCGCAATGTACACTCTCATCTTCAATTGCGTGAAGATCCCCGTCTACCTGACCCTCGACATAATGACCCGTCAGACCCTGCTCCTCAACCTCTACCTCACGCCGCTGGTGATCGTAGGCGTATTCGCAGGCAAGTGGATGCTCCCCCGCGTCTCCCAGAAGGTCTTCGATGCCCTCGTGCTGGTACTCGCTGCGGTAGGCGGGGTGCAGTTGCTCTTCAGGTAGCATCATTCCTGTCCCATGCGTCCGGTCATTACACGAAAACCCCCGCGCCCCCTTATCAGGGGGAAGGGCGGCTGCGTTCTTCCTCCCTGACAAGGTAGGGTAGGGTGGGTTTGCGTCTATCCGGCCCTTTCCCGATTTGCCCAAGGCTTGGTCTCCCCTGTACAATACGGTTGTTCAAAAGAGATATCGGGAGGTGTATGGGTGAAGAGGCTTATTCTATCGTCGCTGGTTGTAGCTATGTTGCTGGTGGCGCTGCCGGCGTTTTCTCAGGTATTCTCGGACCACGGCAAGAAGCTCATCGAATACGGGTGGGATGTGCGGAGCGCCGCGGGCATCAAGGGCAACGAGGCGACCATCGAGCAGTACCCATTTGACGGCACGGTGTTCCGGCTGGACAAGTTCACGCTGGCCTTCGACACCGAACTTTGGCCGGACAAAGAGCTCAAGCCCCAGGCGGATACCGTCAGGAATCTGAAGTGGAAGAAGTACAACCAAAACTTCATGATCCTCTACTCCGCCAACGACAAAGGTATGAGCTGGTTCAACGACGCGCAGTGGAGGATCATCTGCGCCAACGCCGGCAAGTTCGCGAAGATAGCCAAGGCGGGGAAGTGCGTCGGCATTATCTTCGACCCCGAAGCATACGGCAAAGACCCCTGGATATACCCCGGCGACTACAAAGACAATACCTACGACCAGGTCGGACCACAGATCCGCAAGCGGGGCGCGCAGTGGATGAAAGCCCTGCAAAAGGACTGGCCGGACATCAAGGTGCTGCTGTTCTACTTCAGCCCGGACCAGAAGGACACCCTCGGCGCGTTCTGCACCGGCATGCTTGAAGCTGCGGGGCCGAAGGTCAAGATCATCGACGGCAACGAAGGCTCCTACTACCACACCTCTTCGGACGGTTACCTCGAAGACTGGAAGCGCATCCGGCAGACCTACGCAACGCGCATAGACCCCAAGCTCAAAGCCAAGTATGACCGGAACGTGCAGGTTGGCATGGCGCTCTACATGGATCAGAGCCTTGCGCTTCGCGAGCCGACCGTCAACTATATCAGCTACTATATGAGGCCATCGGACAGGCTCAAGTACTTCGAGCATGCGGTCTACTGGGCGATGAAAACAACCGATGAGTACGTGTGGTGCTACAGCGAGAGGCTGGACTGGTGGAAAGGACTGTTCCCACGCGGAGCGGATGAGGCGATCCGCAACGCAAGGCACAAACTGGAAACCAGCAGCAGGCTGGGTTTCACGCTTGGACCGATTGTCCGGAATGCCAAGACCGCGCGCGACCAGGCGATATCCGGCAACGTGAAGAAGAGAGCGGTGGATGTGACCAAGGTCCCTCAGGGCACTGCCGCGCCCGTGATTGATGGCAACCTCGCCGATGACATCTGGGGCAGGATTCAGCCGCTTGAGCCGTTCGTGCCGCCGGCCACCGCGCCTGCAAACTCTCCGGTTATTCCGACCACCGTCAAGGTGACCTACGACGATACCAACCTCTACCTTGCCATCGACTGCTCCGAACCGGAGATGAGCGGCCTGGCGCTGTCGGGGACAGGCAGGGATTCCGACATCTGGCGGGGAGATACCATTGAGGTCTTCGTAAGCGACGATCCCTCCACTCCCTATGCCTACAAGCACTTTATCCTCAACCCGGCAAACGCCCAGTGGGACGGCATATCCCCGCCGGACAACAACGATTCAAGCTGGAACGCCGATTGGAAGAGCGCCGTATCCAAAAGCCCGACCTCCTGGACAGTAGAAATGGCGATCCCCTGGACCGCCCTCAACGGCAAGCCTCCCGCAGGCTCAATGAGGTTCGCCAACATCTGCAGGCAAAGAAGAATGTCCGAGTGGACCAGTTGGTCCAGCGTAGTAGAAGGCTTCCTCGACGCCGCCAGATTCGGTGACTGGACGTTCAAAGAGTAGTTCGGGCAGAGAGCGGAGCGCAGAGACCCGAAAAGCAACCTCAGATGACGCAGATGGGTAGTTCCCCCTCCACGGCAGGAGGGGGTTAGGGGGCGGTTCTCCTGCGGTAACGCCGACGGTAAGCGTTCCGCATCGAGAACCGGCCGAGCCACCGGACGCGGCCACAAACCTTGGAGGCAACAATGAACTGGCAACTCGTGTGTGATATTGTATTCCCCTCAGTCATCGCTCTGGCCCTGACGGTGTGCCTTGGGGTGTCGGGTATTGCCGCCGACGCGTCCGCGAAATCCCCCGACGCCTTCCGCTTCTCTGTCGGCCCGAACTTGTTCGTTGATGATTACCTCATTGCCAAATCCGAGGGTCTGAAGCGGACTACTCACCAGCCGGAGAAACTGCCGGAGCCGGTGCTTCGGCGGGCGGAGTCGTGGCACTTGCAGCCTCAGTGGTTTCTTGAGGTCAAGCGCGACCCTATTACCGGCAAGTTCCGCGCCTGGTACAACGTGAAGAACCCCGGCGGCGCGCCGTATGTGTGCAACTGCTATGCTGAGTCCGACGATGGCATCAAGTGGGTCCGGCCGGAACTGGGGCTGGTCGAGGCTGCGGGGTCGAAGAAGAACAGCATCATAGACGCTCCGCTGGGGCATTTTGGGCTATTTCTTGTCGACGAGGGGCCAAGTTACGCCAACAAGTCGCGCCGCTACAAGATGGCCTACTTCGGGCCGGGGTTGGCTATTGCGTTCTCGGAGGATGGGCTGCGGTGGAAAGAGTATGAGGGCAACCCGGTGCTGCCGATGGATGAAGGCGATACCAAGGAGAAGCAGGCAGGCATCGGCGGGTACGTGTCGGACATCATCGAAGGCTGCTGGGACCCCATCAAGCAGGAATACATGATAGCTTGCAAGGTCAACCGGAACGGCCACCCCGGCACTCCGCCCCACAACTCCGAGGGCTACCGGCGGCTGGTGTCAGTCACCACAAGCAAAGACTTCCTCCTCTGGCACAGGCCCGAACTGGTAATGACCCCCGACCCCGCCAACGGCCTGGAGGAGTTCTACGGGATGAAGCCGATGGTGAGGGGCAACCTCTACCTTGGCTTCCTGCGGGTGCTTCGAGACGACCTGCCTGCGGACGCCGGTGGGCCAGTCGAGGGCATCGGCTGGACCGAGCTTGCTACCAGCCGGGAAGGCCGCAACTGGACCCGATACCAGGACAAGTTCATCGACCGCAACCCGAAGCCCGGCACATGGGACCACGCGATGGGGTGGTTCGCGGATTGCGTGACGGTCGGTGACAAGGACTACGTCTACTACGGCGGCTATTCCGCGGGCCACAAAGTAGGCGACCGAGAAGTGGGCCTGGCGATTCTGAGGAAGAACGGCTTCGTCTCACGGGACGCAGGCAGCAAGGCCGGTCTTCTCAAGACCCCTCTCGCCCAACTCCCCGGCAAGTCGATCACAGTGAATGCAGTCGTGCGCGGTGAACTCAAAGTGAGAGTGGTCGATGCCAAAGGCAAAGCCCTCAAAGGCTTCGATTGGCCAGACTGCGCGCCGATTCGTGGCGACTCGGTGGCGCACCCCATCAAATGGCGCAGCGGCAAAAACCTCCCCACATTCCAGCAAGTCAGCCTGGAGTTCTCGATCCGGGACGGCGAGTTGTATGGGTTTGATCTGGGGAAGTAGCCGCTGGCGTTAACTGCTTCGTGACGATATGCCTTACAATGGACACGGCAAGACAGTTCAGGAGATGTAGAATGGCGATTGACGAGGCTGTTGATGCGCAGGAAGTCCCTCTCTCAGGGAGGTTGGCAGAATTCCGTACGGCTCTCCGACATGAGATTGATGCGGCTCGCCGCAATGAGTCAAGCTCAGCCGTTTCCTTGGTGAATGGTCGTCGCATCTCCCAGCTTGCCAGCAGTTTCCAATACCTGTTTGAAGCTGAGAATCTCCTCAATCTGCCAAGCGATACCCCCGGCGACCTCTATGTTCCCGGCTCCGCTCCACTTCAAGTGGAGGTAGTTTCTGTGGACGGGATGACTATCACTCTTCGCGTGTTTGGAGACTTGGGCGCGTTTGTCCCCTCAGCTCGTCTGCAGAGCAATATGGCGTTCCTATTGCGGAAACTCATCGAACGGATCGAGAACCTCTCGGGGAAACCAACGCCTGTATCCGATCGCGTTCTCGATCCGCATGTTTCAGGAAGTCGCGAGATCGGCAGTCGGGTCGAGGGGGTCAAACTCAACCGTGAACAGGGCGAGGCACTGGCTTCAAGCCTAGGTTTCAACGCCACTTTTATTCTGGGCCCCCCCGGTACCGGCAAGACGAATACTATAGGGGCTATTGCAGCTGAACTGTGCCGCAGAAAGCGATCTGTTCTACTCGTCTCCCATACGAATACGGCGGTTGATCAGGCACTGCTGAAGATCAGGCCGCTAGCTGATCCTTCTGAGATTCAATCCGGCAAAGTGATACGGGTGGGCGACCCCAGTGATGAGGAACTCGCCGGTTATCCCGATCTGCTTGCGCGCACCCACGTCGAGCGTCGTTCAGAGGAACTCGTCAATCGGCGCAACGAGATCACGGAGACAAAAGAGGCTGCCGTGACACGGGCCTATGCAATTACTGGCGACATTGAGCTATGGGAATGGGTCCAGGACGCTCACGACGACATAGACGAGATGACGGCGGAGTTCTCGGAGGTGGCTCAGCTAGAGGATGACCTCAGTCGAAAGCGTGAGGAATACCGCGCTATCAGCGCACAACTCCCCTATTGGGATCAGGCGGCGCGCGCTGCAAGTGCGATGGAAGAGATATTGAAGCATATTCCTGGTTTGGAGCAACAGCTCACCACATCTCGAAGCCATTTGGCAACGGGCGTACGCGAACGAGACACTGCGCAGCGCCGGCTTGACGCAGCAACTAGTCTCCACGCTGAGGTGAGTTCTATGGGGTGGCTGAAGCGCAGATGGAAAGCCTTGCCTTCTCCCGAGGAACAGCAGTCCATTGTTGCCGAGTGTCAGACTGCGCTTTCGCTTCGCCAGGACCTTGTCGACCGTGAACAACGTGCAGCCAACCAGACGGAGCAAAGCTTGGCAGACCGAGTGGCTGAGATTGATGCGTTCACACTGGAATACAACGCACGCCCCGAAGACGTCCAGCGCCAAGCCAAGAGCTACACCGCAAATGCCGGGACGCTATCTGGTGAAATCCAGCGACTCGATGTTGGCTGCAGAGAGCGCCGGTCCGCTCTGAGCGACGTTCTGGGGCAGCGAATCTCAGCGCTCCGCGACTACGGGTTGGTGGATTCGGAACCCAGGACTATCGCCGATATGCTGACAACGATGCTTGACGCTTACGACAAGGCATATGCCCAAGTCTCTGTGCTTCCAATTGAGGCATTGCGCACGGAGCGCCGCGCTCTCAGCGATCAGATTGAGTCGGTAGACCGTGAATTGCAGGGCATCGAGGAACAGTTGCAGCGGGTCGAGGAGATCATAATTGCCGAAGCCACGGTTGTTGCCACCACGCTTACTCGAGCTTATCTACGCGACTCGATTCAGGCGCGAACGTTTGACACGGTTATCCTGGACGAGGCTTCAATGGCACCGATTCCGTCACTCTGGGTAGCAGCGAGCCTCGCGACCGCTAACGTCGTGGTTACCGGTGATGACAAACAATTACCGCCAATAGTAATATCTGATCATCCAATGGCGATCAAGTGGCTGGGACACGACGTGTTTGAGGTGGCGGGTGCTTCCGAAGAGAACCCGGAAAAGCCTTATATCATTATGCTGAAGGAGCAATACCGCATGCATCCTGCCATCAGCGCAATTGCAAACGGTTTGATCTATAACGGACGACTACGGGATACGGAAGGAATTCATAGCGACGAATTCAACAACACTCTCAGTCACTGGTACCGTTATGATTGGGGTCACGATCACCCTGTGCTATTGGTCGATACGGGTTCCTTGAACGCATGGGTAACCAGCGTCTCACGTGGGAAACGCTCCAGTCGGCTCAATTTCCTGTCCGCCACGATATGCACAGATATTGCAGAACTGATGCTAAAGGAAGGCCGTGAGGAATCAGGTGCGCGAAAGCCTCGGATTCTGATCGCCTGTCCGTACCGTCCACATGCCCAGTTGCTGCAACTCCTGATTGATGGGCAGGGCATAAGAGATGATGTCACCGCTGGCACAACGCACACATTCCAAGGCTCTGAGGCGGATGCAGTCATCTTTGACATGGTCAATGATGATCCCCATTGGCGAGTCGCCATGTTCACCCCGGAGCACGACGATGTCAGCAGAAGGTTGCTGAATGTCGCACTGACGCGGGCAAAGCGGCGGCTGATCATTGTGGGTGACTTCACCTACAACGCAAAGCAGGGCAGAAAGGCATTTCTCGGCAAGTCGCTGATACCGTTCTTGCTGGATCGCTACCCTTTAGTCGATGCGAAAGAGATCATCCCGGCGGGATTTGCCAATCGTGCCGCTGATGTTCAGGCCAGAGTGGTGGGTGGGGCGGTGGAAGCAGATGCAGCCCGCTTGGTCGTCACACAGGAACGCTTCTACCCACTTCTTGCCCATGACATCAAGAACGCTGGTACTCGCATCGTCATCTATTCCGCGTTCATTACCCAGGACCGGCTGACTTTCCTTGAGCCACAACTGCAAGCTGCTTGCGAACGTGGTGTTAGCGTGTGCGTTGTGACCAAAGGGCTGGACGAGCGAAGGGCAGATCGGCATTTGTACCGGACGCTGGAAGACGCATTGCGCGGGTGGGGTGTTACTGTTGTCCACAAACGCGGCATGCACGAGAAGTTGGTTTTCGTCGATGACGAGATTCACTGGGTCGGCTCGCTCAACCCGTTGAGTTTTCGCAACACCCAAGAGCTCATGGAGCGCCGCACGAGTCGGGCAGTTGTCGATGACTACAAACGACAGCTGCACTTGGATGATCTTGTCGGCGAATATGAGCAAGGACAACCGGCCTGTCCGATCTGCGGAAGCGAAATCGTGGCCAGTGAAGGCAAAGATGCCCCGTTCTACTGGCGATGTGTTGTGGACGGCTGCTACTCTCGCGGCATCGATCAGCCGCGCATCGATGGCGGCGTGATGGTCTGTGCGAACTGCGGTGGACCCGTAGAGTTCGGCACGTGGGGCGAGAAACCCGCGTGGAGGTGCACCAGCAACCGCCATCACCATCAAGAGATCGTTGGAACACATCTTAGGCTGCCAGCCATGCGTGAGATCATCCCTCGGGCCGAGCTTCGAAAACTAGATAGGGATTTCGGGTCGCAACCAATTGTTTGTGAACCCCACACAGGACAACAGAGACTGTTCTGAGCGACTCGCAGTAGAATCCTAATGAGGTGTCTCCAAGTGCCAATTCACAGTCGACTCTCATTCATCTGTCTGACCATCGCCCTCGCCTTCTGTTCCCAGGCGTGCCTCGCCCAGGACTACTTCAAGGGCCTCTATCTGGTGAAGGAGAATGTGTTCAGCTCTTCCTCGCTGTCCCCTCTGAACGATGGTCTGGAGGGGCTGTCTCCTAAGGTTCTTCTCTACAACGGCGACGGTGGCGGGTGCAGGATTGCGCTGGAGAAGCCGGGGAGTTGGCGGGGGTTGGTGGATATCGGGAGTATGCAGTCCACCAATATCCCGCAGATGACCCTCTACACAGGTGATGTTGTCCGCATTGAGTATTCAGGCGGCAATGATCCCGGCTCCGAAGGGCCTGTGTGGGCTTTGCTGGGAGTGGGATACTACGGCGAGGGCGGGGTCGATACTGCGCCCGGGGCTGCGATTGTCTGCGACGGCAAGAAGCGCGCGTACGACTTCCTTGTCCCCGAGAGCGGTAACGGCAAGCGGCTGACTGCGCTGTATATCACCGTGCGCTCGCCAGGGCCGGGTGGGGGAGAGTTCACCGTCTACCGCGCCGGGGTCTACCGCAAGCCAATCAACAACCGCATAGACGCCGACGCGATCCTCAAAACCCCGCCGCCGCATATCGTGAAAGTCGGCAAGCACAACGGGGCGATGTCGATTCTCATCGACGGCAAGCCCATCACCGGCCTCGGCTGGGGCAACATCATCAACCACAACTTCAGCGACGCCGATATCAAGACAATGGTAGGCGACAGCGGGTTCAAGTGCGCCCGGCTCATCTTCACCCTTGGATACCACGAGCTTGGGCTGTATCCTCCCACCTGGCTCGGCCCGGACCGCTTCGATTGGTCGTATCTGGACGAACAGGCCGGGCGAATCCTCAAGGCCAATCCCGACACCAAGATAATCCTG
>CAZTAO010000053.1:18089-31815 GCA_964611645.1 uncultured bacterium
TGCAGGTTGCGTTGGACGGGGCGCTGTGGTGGGTGAGAATGCACCCTGACTCGGCAGGGACCGACCCCAACGGCGATCCGGACTACCTCTCCGAGGAGTGGAAGCGCGACAGCCGGGACGCTATACGGCAGACGATCGCACACATCCGCACCAGCAGCTATGCCGACGCAATCATCGGATACCAGCTTATGAACGGCGGCACCCTGGACTGCAACTACGAGGTCAACACCTCCACCCCGCGCGCCCTCAAGAGGTTCGCCCGGTTCCTGACCGACCGCTACAAGACTGTAGCAGCCCTGCGCAAAGCCTGGAAAGACCCCAAAGTCACATTCGACACTGCCCGGCCCCAGATGCTGCTCGGTGACAAGATTCAGCCCAATGCCTCCGACCCCTACGCTCTGCTCTTTGCTCCCGGCAATAACCGCCGCATAGCGGACTCGCGGGACTTCTACCAGTGGGTGTACGACCAGGTCATCATCGATTTCTGCAAGGCAGTCAAGGAAGCGACCCACAACAGAGCGATCACCGGCGCGCGGGCCGGGAACCTGCTCAGCGGGGGGTGGGGGCCTAAGGACCTGGGCGCGGGCAGGGTCTACAACCTCCTGCGAAGCCCCTACTTCGACTACTTCGAGCAGTGGGAGCCATATCCCGGCAGAGGCATCGGCCTGTGGGGAAGCGGCGCTCCGATCCTTCCGCCGCAGGGACTGGCTGATTTCGGCAAGATGGTTGTTTTGGAGGATGACGTTCGGCCGCACACTGGCCCGGATATGGGATATGGCGCAACGAAGAACGCCGCGGAGACAATCGTCCTCCAGCGCAGGGTGTTCCTGAACTCGATGGTCCTGGGGCAGTCGCCCTATCTGTGGCAGATGTCCTACTCCTACGGCGCTCCCGAACTGATCCCGGAGTGGCACCGGCAGCAGGACATCTACAGCCGAATGCTCAACTCAGACAGGCGCACCGGGGCAGAAGTAGCCTATGTGGTCGACTCTGACTTCGCCAAGTACATCGGTTGGGACCCCATCAAGAGCGAGCCCACCAGGGGCTTTGCGCTGATGGACTACCCCAGGTTTCTCTGGGCCAGAGCCGGCGCGCCCTATGACGTGATCCTGCTGGACAAGCTCAGTCTGCGCAAGAACTACAAAGTGTATGTGTTTTACCTCACAGTCGGGCTGAATGCCGCGCAGCGCAAAGCCATAGACCAGGTGGTCAAGCGCGACGGCGAAGTCGCAATCTTCCTGTGGGCGGATGGGTTCATAGACGATAAAGGCATGTTCAACGCCAAGGCAATGTCGGACTTGGTCGGCATGCGTATCTCAGCCTCAACAAAGCCTCGTAGCTGGCGGATGAACCCGAGCCAGTGGTTCATCGAGCAGGCAGGGGTCAAAGCGGACGCTCTGATGGGCACACTGGATCACAACGAGCCGTGTGAGCCAAGGGCAGACCAGAACACCTACGCGCCGTCATTCACGGTAACCGATCCCACCGCCAAGGCCATCGCCAATTACGAGGGCGGCAAGGACATCGGGATCGCCATCAAGCGCAACAAGGGATGGACGAGCATCTACTGTGGGTCAATGAACCTGGTTCCGTCCATCGTGAGATACGCGCTGAAGCAGACCGGCGGCTTTGAGTATACCAACACCGATGACATCTGCTACATCAACAATACCTTCATCGGCCTCCACACCAAGCAGACCGGCATCATTAAACTGCGACTCCCCAAGCCAACGGCTCTGTACGATGTCTACAACGACAAAGAACTGCCCTCATCCGCGTCGTTCGATATCCCGGTGGACCAACTCAACACATACCTGTTCTACAGGGGAACGAAGCGGCAGTGGGAGGGGCTCAGGCGGTGAGGTCTTGCCTGGTTCGGGTAGGAGATCTCCGCGAGGCCAACAAGTAATGTATCCACGCAACCGGGATCGAATACAGCGCGCCTGCGTAAGATGCGTGGTGCATATACCCGACGCACAGGAACCGGCGCAGATCAACCAGATTGTCGGGAATGAACCGGCTGTGGTAATCGGAAAGGTCGATGGAGGAGGTGCTGAACCAGCCGTAGCACAGCCCCGTCAGCCCGCAGAGCAGCGTGAACGCCATAGCAATCCCGTACGCCCTCAGAACCGCACGGACGCAGACCTTCCCATCGCCGCCGATAAACCCAATCGGTGCAAGCATCAGCCCCACGGGTATCCCCATCCACCAAGAGCCAAAGATCCCCACAACCGACGCGCGGACCCTTTCCGGCAGCGCAGAGTCTGTGAGCCCGAACTTCAGGAACTTGAATCTGGTGTAGTACTCAGGCGACACGCTGTAGCTGATCTGATCGTGGAGAGCGCCAAAGACTCCCGCTGCCAGAATCGCCACGAAGACCAGCGCAAAGAAGATTCCTGCGTAGCCGATATTCCTCAAGTCGCCCTCCCGCATATTGTAGCACTTCGCGCGGTTAACATCCACGATCAAACAATCCAACCGATTGACTCCCGACGGTCGTCTCTGTAGAATACGGGGTAGAACTGTTCGCTCGGAGGCAATCATGTCGTTTTCATTGATGAGTAACGGGTTCAGGTTCGAGATAGATGGCGCTCAACTCAGTGTCACCAAAGAATGCAAGCTTGTGATGAGCTTGCCGATGCTGCCCAGGGCTGACGGCCAGAGCTACAAGGCCGGGGATTGGGCGAAGGCCGGTGATGAGCATTATCGGATGGCGGTGGATGGGCTGGGGGGAGTGAACCTGGCCGTGCGCGAGGGGTACGTGTGCTATTGGGTAGACACCGAGATCAAGCACTTCCCGAAGCTCACCTACTTCCCCGACAGCCACCCGACAGACATTGCCTGGCACACTTTCCTCTCCGATGAACTGGACCGCCGCTGGACCATCGACCAGAATGCAGACGTCCCGCTGTCGAGCTCCTATGTGGACATGCACGTGGATGGAGAAGACGGCACGGGAATGACCGATCCCGGGGATAAGCCTCCCACCTGGATATGGAACATACCAACGCGGGCGGCGGCCATCGAGACTCCCGAAGGCTGGATGGGCGTGTCGATTCCCGGGCCGTTGTCGGTGGGTGTTACCCGCTTCACTATGAACCGCGGCGTGTTCAACCTGACATTCGAAGAGCTTCGCCCGACCGCCAAGGAGTGGGGGCCTCCGCGAGTCTATCTGATTCCCGGGCTTTCCGACCCCTACGACACGCTATGCAAGCAGCGAGGGATATCCGAGCGATGCGGGCTGATGAATATGGACAAGCGGCCTGCATATGACTGGTGGCTGCGCCCCAGCTTCAAAGCCGCCGATGAGATATACCGGGTCAACAAGTACCAGTGGATAATCACCGATGATGAAGGCAACATAACGTCCAACCTCACCACCGACAACTGGCTCAGATGGATCGACCACGTCGAGGACTACACCAGGATGAAGGGCGGCCTGAATCTACAGCTCGACCAGCTATTCTTCGTTGGCTACGGCGGCAGGAACGTCTTGAGCACACTCGGTGGTATAGAAGGGTTTCGCAAAAACATAGACACACTTAGGCATCGCGGCCTTCGAGTCGGGCTGTATGTGCACCTGTATTTCCTCGACCCCAGGGCCACTGATTTCCCTGCGCAGCACCCGGAAGCCATCTGCAAGCCCAAAGACCCCGACGCCAAGGTATGGAGCGGAGTTCCGATAGGGCAGGGGAGTATGTCCTATGTGGACTGGACCCACCCGCTCGGGCGGCAGTATATGCTGGACCTCATTGAGTGGCTCATCAGTGACAAACCCGGCTGCCTCAACGCCGACATCCTGCTCATCAACAACAACATGGCGGTTGACCCGCGCAAGTTCGAGTTCCACGACCCCGACTGGGGCACCGGCGACCTGATGCAGATGAAGACCAACAAGCTGATCTATGAGCATGTAAAGAAGATCAAGCCGGAATGCTATGTGCGGAGGCAGTCGCCGGGCGACTCCTACATGCAGCCCTACTCAGATCTTGCGAACCTGTGCGAGGAATGGAATGGACAGACCACCGCCTGGTACAAGCGCGCACACATAGCTACCCGAATACTCGGCAACACGATGCTCCACACGGACGCCTGGTTTGTTACCCGCACCAAACTTACCGAATACTACTTTGGCCTGTCGGCCATCTGTCAGCCGGAGATAGAGTCGGTGAAGCACGCTATTCACCCGTATATGCACTGGAATGATATGCGGGAGAAGGAATACCGGAGAATCCGGGCTGGTGTGCACACCTACGTGAACGCCCCTCTCAAGCCCGAGGATGAGTGCCGGCTGAATTGGAAAGGCCCCGACGAGGAGCCTGAGATCTGGCGCAAGCACGGCAGTGGTCCCCTCAAAGGCTTCTTCGCCGCCATAGCTCCAAGCAAGCGCTGTTTGGTTACCTACAGCGAGTCGGAAGCCAGAATCGGGGCGTCTCAGGAAAGACGGATCACAATCCATCTGCCACCAGGGGCGACGCTGAAGTCGGTGGAAGCAGTCCCCCACGAGGGCGAGCCGACCGCGTTCCCGTACGAAAGCGTGAAGCTGGATGGCGCGCCCGCAATCACGCTATGGGCACCTGATTCGGCAGGGGAGACAATGTACGTGCGGGTGAGTTACTCGCTGTAGTAAAAGGACCTAGAAGAGAATCGAAGGCGCTGGAGTCTAGGTTCGGTGGCTGATACCGAGCCTGTCCTTCAGCGCCTCCTGTAGCGTTTGCGAGAAGTTCACTTTGTGCTCTTCGGCGGCCGCGTTTAGCCACGCTGGAATGGTCAGAGTCTTCTTCACCGATGCCTTCGATATTGCCGACCTTACCGCTGGCATGTATATCTGCACTAGTACCGCCCGCTGGTCGGGTCCGAGCTGAATGTCCCTGAGCGGGCTGGGTTCCGGAATAGTGTCTCCGTCCTGTTCCAGGCTTGCCATGTGAAGACCTAGCGCTTCCTCGGCCATCTGGAGCGCTTCCACGTCCGAGTTCGCGCAGCTAAAGCACCCTGGAATGTCCGGGAACGAGATTGAAATCCCATCGTCCGCATAATCGAAGACCGCAGGAAATGTGTATCTGTCTTTCGCCATTGCGCGCGCTCCCGGAAGCTACCGCTCGTCCAACTCGATACCTGCTTGCCGCAGGATGCTCTGAAATGTCTTCAGAGGTATGTCTTTGCGCGGGTGGGGCACCGTGACATTACCCGGCTTCTTTCCATGGACAAAGTGACAGTGGCTGCCAACCGACGAATGATAGTCCCACCCGTTCCTGCGCAGCAGGCTGACCACCTCTTTGGATGATCGCGACTTCATCGCCACCTCACAATAGCATAGTAGCACGTGCTATTGCACGTGTCAAATGGCGTTTCCTGTCCAGCTAGACCTAGAACGATACGCTGACCTGTGCTACTCCCACGCTGCCGAAGTAGCTGGTGTCTGCGGCTATCGGTCCGTTGAGGCCGGCTCTGTGCTCGATCAGTTGATATCGCAATGAGAGTTTGGCATTGTCGCCAAGCTTGCGGTTGTAGTCCATGGTCATATAAAGGAACGTAGGTTCGTCGAATGTGGCTGGCCGAGCCTGTGCGTCCAAAACAACATACTCGCCGCTCAGAGTAACGTCGTCCTTGCTGCTGAGCAAATACTTGGCAGCCCCGAAGTATTTGTTCACTTCGTCGTTCTTGGCCATAACAGGATAGTCCGCGCCGATGGAACCCGGTCTTCTGATCTTTGCGAACTCGCCACCAACGCTCAGGTTCAGCCTGCTGTTGAGGTTATAGGCCAGGTCGCCATTGAATCCCTTGAAGTTGACAGGGTTATTGACATAGCCGATCTTGTCCCACGCGCCCGGAGCTGCGAAGAACTTGCCTATGTCTCTGTAGCCCGCGCCAACCTTCAGGTTGCCGAGAGATGTCGCAAGCCTGTATTCCCAAGCCTGATTGTCGACATTGGCTACTCTTACGCCGTCGATCTCCTGTCTCGCCTGGGCCCAGCTTCCGCTCACATTCGTGCTGTCTCCGATGCGAATGGGAATGACGGCGTCCGCGCCAAACACCTCTATGGTGTCAGGCAGAGTTGTAGACTTGTAGTTGTTCTTGTCCCAGCCCTGGTAGTATGTCGCGCCCAGCCTGATGTCCGCTGGAGCGTTATAGCCAAGCTGCACACCAGCCGACTGTGTGAACGGGACTCCATAGACCGGAGTTCCGAATCCGGCAAAGCTCGGCACTTTTTCGTGCTGCGCCGCGAACCACGTCCAGTCAATCCCCAGCAGCCCGGTCTTGAGCATCGCGCCGTCGACCGGCCTGTTGCCGCTGTCCGTCATGGCGGTGTAGACGTAGCTGTCTGCATCCGGCATCTTGAACGTGTATGGGCTCAACTGCAGCGGGAAGCGGCCAACCGTCAGGTTGCCGAATCCGAGATCGGTGTCAATGCACATGTAGTATGGGACGAACGCATCATTTGACCCCGCGCTAGTGCTGCTGTTGAGGTAGTTGATATAGTTGCCGAAGGTGATAGTCGCCATCGCGGAGGTGGTGTCGTTGATTTTGGCTGCGAGGTTCAGGTCGAAGTTTCGCAAGACGTTTATGTCGCGCTCGTCACCGCCCCTGAATCCGGCGGCTGTGTTATCTCTGCGGAAGTCGATGTCTCGGAACTTGTGCAGAACCATAAGTGGGTTGGTGTGATCAAAATTTGCTTTGCCGATGGCATCGAATGTGCCGGTAAAGCGAATCCTTCTCAACTCCGCCTCTATCGCATCGACTCTTGCGCTGAGGGCGGCGAGGTCTCGCTTCACCTGATCCAAGTCGATTCCCAGCGATTGCAGTTCGCCTTTGAATTCATCGACCAGTCTGCCGATTGCCGCAACATCATCCTTTGTTGCAAAGGGGCTCAAGTCCACCGCCGGAGCGGTCACTTGTGGGGCGGGCACCTTGGCCAGGAGCGCAGCCAACTCTTCCTTTGTGACCAGGTTGCTTGTGTCCTGCGCTGCCGGCAGATGCTTGAGGAGGCGAGCCAGCATTGTTGCCAGTTCATATCTGCTGGTCGTTCTCGTGCCCTGGAATGTGCCATCCGGGTAGCCTTGGATAATGCCCTTCTCCTGGAGGCTCTCTATGACATCGTATGCCCAATGCTCGCCCGGCACATCCGGGAACGCATTCTGGGCATATATCGGCGCCCAGCATATTACTGCCACCACCATCACCAAATACGCTATATGTTTCATACTGCACCTCATCCCTGAAGAATTATTGGAGGAATCTGCATAACCTCCTCACGTTTGAGCGGGTGTTCTGTCGAGCCGCTGCTACGCCGCCACCCAGTCCTGCCGGTTCAGATATTCCGACTGAAGCCAGATGAGCCGAGTATTACTGTACAATTCCACAAATCCGGGAAAAGTCCTTCATTCCGTTTGCTCTTCGGCTCTTTCCATGCGCGTTGGACCTACGGCCACCTCACCGTTTTGGGCGGTGGGCTGTCTTTCTTCATTCGCACGAAAAGCTTAATCAGTTGTACTGTGGTCGGAACTGCGCGGGGCTGGACTGGGGTTACTCTGATGCCTATCTTGTTGTTCCCTTCCAGCATTGCGGCATGAGGCACTTTGGCCAGAAATCCGATCTTGCCCACCGCCAGGGGAGCCATACCTTCGGCGTCGTATTCTATCTGCCATTCCAGCGGCCTGCCGTTTATCGACAGCTCGAACTTGTCCCCGAACGCGCAGTGGTCCATGGCTACCGAGAGCGTCAGGTCTGTATCCTCTGCTCTGGACCTCAGGTCTTCGCCAATCGGAAGAGACACTTGCGTGAGAGAATCAGGCGCCAGCGCGATGGGCAGGCGGCCGTGGAGGTCCATTACGTGCTCGTGCATTCTCACGCGGGGCAGGTCGAGCAGATCGACCTCGTAGGTCCTGTCCACCTCCACCATCCTCGCCGGGTCACCGACAATCTTCCAGATGGGATACGTCGGGCAGAATTCATTGAAACTCGCGACTCCATCCGCGCCTCCTGCCAGCGCATTGAGCACGGCGGCGGGCCAGCCGTCAAGACCGGCGCTTCCGCTGATGGAGGCGTAGGCCGGCATATCGTGGCTGTGAGCCAGTTGAGCCATCTCCCGGACATCTCCCGTGAAAGGGCTGAACTCGATGGTCGGGATCACGAAGTCGATGAGCCTGTCTTTGATCCACGTCTCAACATCAAGCCCGATGTACCTGCAGCACATCAGCAGGTTCGGGACTCTCGCGCTGATCAGGATCGGCTTGCCGCGTTTCTGCCCGACTTCGTCCGCCTTTTCCCGTATCTGCTGCACCAGCCCGGTCATTATCTCCACGTGCCGCGCCTCAACTGGCCTGCCTTCCATGTTTGGCCTGAAGTACATCGGGTTGCGCAGGAAGTCCAGCTCGACTCCGTCCACATCGTAGCGCTCAATCACGTCTGCGATAGTGCCGAATACCACCTGCCGGACCTCCTGCTGGCCGAAGTCCATCGCGGTGAAATACATGGCCGGCTCTACTTGCCCATCTCCCGGCCTCCCATAATCGCCCTCACGCCACAGCCGCAGGTCCGGGCGGTCCCTCTTTAGTTTTGTCCAGGAGCTGGGATACCAGTTGTCGTGAACATCGTTCATCCGGCACGACCACATGACCTCCAGGCTGTGCATTCGGCAGAAACCGACTATCACGGAGAGGCCGTCGTGGCCCTGGTCTATCAGAGCCTTCACGTGGTTGCGCGGGAATACGAAAGGCTCTTCGAGGGTATTGACCTCAGCGACTCGGGAGTTGTGCACGCAGCTATTGAAGTTGGAGAGGGTGCTGTAGACATAGGTATCCACGTGCGTTCCCTGAATGCCCTCGCTCCTGACAGCCAGGAATGACTCCGGGGTAGCCTCCAGAGCCTGAAAAACGTCATCCCCATCGTTGTTGAACAGCACTCGCCTGCGGCGATTAGCCGCCTGTTTTCTCAGTTCCAGCCACTTGCTCATCCAGCTTCATTCCTTTCACGTCTTGTTAGGTTACCTGGGTCTACTTGGTGCCCCACATCAAGTCCTGCGGCCATGAACTCACCGATCCCGGTACACGCCTTGGTTCAACCGGGACAGCGTCGGTTACGTAGGTGTTCACCGTATCCATTGCCGTGACCTCCGAGCCATCTATCACCTGGCGAAGACTGGTGCCGTCTCGCTCGCATAGGACTTTGTGGGTCTTTCCGGGAACAATGGTGACCGGCTTGTGGGCCGCCTGGGTTCCCCGAAGATGGATACCAGAGGTGTTGCCCGAACGCAGCGCAAATAGCAGGTCTCGTGGAGTCCACAGCGGGTCCTGCACTTTGACTGCGGACATCAGTGCGCTGAGATCGCCAGCGCCGCCAAATGCGGCGCTGGCATCGTACTCCATCCTCTGGCTGCCGGGGAAGCTTCGCGCGCACAATATGTATCCGCTGCCGGTCAGCTTGCCATCCTCTATGCTGAACTGACCGTCCAGCACCTTCCAGTCCTTGCCAAGCTCCAATCGGCTGAAGTCGTCCGTGAACGCTTTCTGCCAGACGCCGTTCGCGTCCTTGGTGTAGACCGTCACATTGTCCACAGACCCTCGGGGCCAAAGGTAGAAGCCGACTCTGTCGTTATTCGCGCGCTCCGGGTCATCGGGAACGGGGACCGTGTAGACATAGAACGCGCCGTAGTCATCCATATCCGACGAGAAAGCCAGCGACTTCCCGTCCGGCGACCAACTAAGGCCATAAAATCGCTTGGCTATCCAGCCGGGAGTCTGCCCGCCATGAGAGTACCACGAGGCAGAGGCCGTTCTGTACCGTCCGCCGCCTGGGTGGGGCTTTACACTCGACACACTGACCAGTTCGCCATTCCGCCACTTCTGCTTGATTCGAGTCTTCTCTCCGGGAGTGATAATCAGGTCATAGACTGTGATCCCCGCGTTATCGCTCACCTCATCGGTTGAGAAGATCGCGGCTATTCGCTTTCCATCCGGCGACCATCGCGGTGACTCCACCCACATGTGAGGCTGAGTGACATCATACCAGGTGGCGATGGTGGTGGCCCCGGTCTGCGTGTCCGCAACGCACAGGCTGCGCTGCCAAGTGGTGACGCAGGTAGCGGCTATATGCTTGCCGTCCGGAGACCATTTCGGCTCCAGGTCATCACCGGCCCGCGAGAGGAACGGCTTCTGGTCTGAGCCGTCCGCATTCATCACATAAACATCGGTATCAGTCCCACGGTCGCTCTCGAACGCTATCTTCGCGCCATCTGGCGACCAAGCCGGGGCGTTGTCATTTCCTAGGCTGTTGGTCAGTCTGGTCTGGCCCGACCCATCGGCGTTCATTGTGTAGACTTCCCAGTCGCCATCCCTGTCTGACACAAACGCTATCTTGTTGCCATTTGGAGACCACACGGGCTGCTTGTCGCAGAAACCGTTCTTGCTCAGCTTCACAACCCCCGTGCCATCCGAGTTCATCACATATATTTGCCCCTGGCCTTGCGCGTAGTGCGAGTAGAGGACTTTCTTTGTGTCCGGAGACCACGAGGGAGACCACAGGTTGCCGCGCACCCAGCGCAGGCTCTGAGAACTCGGGCCGGAAGGGTCGGTCGAACATATCCCCGAAACCACCAGTGCGCCCGCGTCCGGGTCCCCAGTGGAATGAGTGCTAAGGAACAGCAGACGGTCCGGCGATTCGGGGTCACCGGACACTGGTTCGGGATTGGGCTTTTCGCTGAAGCTCTCGATGATAGGAATGCCGGCTTGGTTGGGCACAAGCGCTGCGCTCGCCACCTTAGTTCCGGCGCGAGCAGGTGAGAGCAGCACGAACTGCTCCGAACGCTTCTCCATCGGAATTACGAGACCCTCAAAGAGCTGTCCTGCAGTCCAGACGGCGGACTTGCCATTGCTGCTGAAGTAGAGGCCGGAGATTGGGTCCTGCGCTGTCCACCGGCTTTCTTTCGGCAGCATCGGGAAGCGAATCCTTATCTGCACCGACCTTGCCGAATCGACATTGTTCACCCGCACCAGGTGCTTTCCGTCCAGGTGATAGGCGCGCTGCTTGAGCTTGCGGTCCAGTTCCGGGTTTCCGGAGAACTCCACGAGCGTGACAAACCGGCTGTCCCGTTTGCCCCTGGTCAGGAGCCCGCCGACTCTGTTCTCGGTGGCCTTTATACGTCGGTCGGCGGCTGCGTATGTCTGCCAGTCGTTCGGGTTGAGTTCGTGCTCCAGCCAGACCCACGCGCCGTCGGCGTGCATGGACATATCGTACATCCACTGCACCGGATTGGTCTCGGCCGCAGGCTGTCCGCCGGTATAACGACTGTCCCATGTGCCCCCAATGTGAATGTACCCGAGCGAGTGATAGTAGCTGTCGAATGAGTCCCACCAGGGGTCGGCGGAGTAGCCGCAGTACCATCTGGGATCCACAATGAAGTAGGGTGCACTCGGGCTGTTCAGGCCGGCGGCCATTCCGGAACTCCGCCAACCGCCTCGGTCCAGGTCGGTTCCGCCGAAGCGCTCATCGTAGGCGGAGAAGACGAAATCGGGCTTGATCTTGCGCACCTTCGCCGCAATATCGCTGAACATCACTTTGGTGAGATCGTACAGGTAGCGCTGGTAGTCCTGCCGAATGCCGCGCTTTTCCAGCCACTCGAACCTCCGTGCTGCTGACACATCCTCTGCCAGACCTTTGGACTTGAGGAATGCGATGAAGTATTCGTCGTTGTATACCTCATTGCCTTCGCCCCACTCGTAGCACTCCCAGTCGACGTGAATCCCGTCGACCAGCCCGCTCTTGGCCATCTCCAGCGCGGGTTTGAGGAGCCACTCATCGTAGCCTCTTCTGAAGAATGGGTCGACACGGTTGGGTGACACATTCCCATAGCCGTCGATGGACATCGGCGCGTCCAGTTTGTTGTTCTTGACCTGCTCGGAGAATGTGATGTTGCCAAAGAATCTGATGCCGTGCTTCTTCGCCGAGGCCGCCAGATCCATCACGCTCGGGTAGTCCGGAGGGCGGGGGCCGGGGTCGACGAACACCGTCGCGCCCACCTTGGCAAGCCCCGCCATCAGATTGTCCGTCTCGACATGCCCGATGCACCGAGGTGACACCATCCGCCACTGGTTCCAGAAGAAGCGTATCTTGCCCTGGTTCCACCAAGGGTCGCCGGCTGCGCAGGCAGTATTGGCCACGATTACCATCGATAGCGCGAAGAATAGAGAGTACCGGTGTCTCATAGTGTGGGCGAACCGTCCTTATTGTTTATCGATATCGTCTCGAGCCATCACTGCCAGAAGTGCGAGGATTACCGCCTGGCAAGGCAGGAGCATAACGGCATCGATGCCGAAGAACGCCTGCACCCAGTATGCCAGGATGATCAACTTACAGTATCTTGCCAGGTCCTCGCGATGCGGCGCCAGGCATACGCTAAGGATGAAAGCCCCGATCAACAGCGATGCGGGTATCCCAAGGCAAAGCAGGTAGTCGAGGTATACGTTGTGGGGCTTGTCCACGACAGCAGCCTTCCCATACAGATCAGGGACGCGCGCGCGAAATGTATCCGGCCCTGTTCCGACCATGAACTCCTTCACCGTCCCCCGGCCAAGCTCCTCCAGCGACTCTCCCCAGAAGTAGACCCGATCTCCTGTGACCATGTTGGGGTGTGAGATGATCCGCCCAATCGCGCCGACTCGCTCGCGGGAGGGGGCTGAGAAGACAAACAGGATCGCGAACATCGCGGCAACGGCAGCGAGCGCGAGAAGACCAGTCCGAGGCTTCAGTCCGCGCAAGAGCCACGCAATTACGACCAGTTCTGCCATCCACACCCCTCGGCACAGGCTCAGCACGATAGCCGCTTGCGTGATAACCAGCCCTGAGACTATAAGCCATCTTCTGGGAGTCCTGCTGACCACCCCGACCCCCGCAATGCCGGTCATGAGCAGATAGGCAGCCAGAAAGTCGATGTTCCCTGCTGTGGCTGCGTATCGGTTGCGCTGTACATCAGTGAGCGTGGTGAGGGTGTGCGCGAGCGTTCCCACTGTGAACTGGCCGATGGAGATAATCGCCAGTGCAGCGCCAGAGAGGAAGAAGAGGGTAAGCAAGAGGCGTGAGTCCTGGGCGCTGATCGCACGAATGCAGTAGATGAAGACCAGGGCAAGGCAGAGGCAAGTTACGAGTCCGGTGTGGCGATAAGGCGCGCCCCATAGCGCCAATTCGGGGGTGGGGGAGAAGATGGTTGAGGCCGCGATCAGGGCCAACGCCAAGGCTCCAAACTGCCACCCGGGGACAGTTCGAACCAGGCGCGGGAACGAACGGGCGCACCCGAATACGAGAGCAACGCAGGCAACGGCTGCGGCGATAAGGGCTATGTACTTTGGATAGTGGAACGCATCTCGGAATGCGTGACTCCAGAGGAGCGGATATACAACGAGAAGCGCCGCCGCCGGGGCAAGCCTGGCGACAGCGCTCCACTTTCGAGTCATCGCGGTGATTGCGGTTAGACCGCGAATGTTGTGATGCAGGATGTTACCGGCTTCACATCATTGCCCTCGCCGCCACAGCCGGCGAGGATCAGCAGAGATACCATCAAGAGAACTGCAAGTGCAAGAACAATCAACTTCTTCATGCATGCCTCCGTTAGCCCACCACCCCGGGCAAGATGTGAGAATCTACCATGCTTGTTGAGCGATTGTCAATTGCGCAGGCCAACAGTAACAGTTCAGTCTTGGTGAGTACGATTTAGTTGCGTGTGGTGAGGATAGTC